>VSPG01000016.1 GCA_009775265.1 Muribaculaceae bacterium | reverse complement strand
AAGACTCGAACACCGTAAAATCAGCGTTCGAGCCATACTTTATTGCGCTATTTGAGTTTTATCGGACAGCAATATTTAGCAATATATATTGCCGGGCAAAATTAAGTCAACATCAGTGGGGCGCTATTTATACGCGCCGGTCACACAATGTCTCCGGTAGGCACTAAAGATTTATATATGGCGCGGGGTTATTGTCCGTTCTCCAAGATTTCGTGCAAACTCGCTTCTCAAAGCCGTAAGGCGCATCATCTCTCGGAGTAGTTCAACATCGTTTCCAGCATCAGGGTTTTCTCGCAAGCGTGTCTGA
Source organism: Muribaculaceae bacterium (assembly GCA_009775265.1). Classification (GTDB taxonomy): domain Bacteria; phylum Bacteroidota; class Bacteroidia; order Bacteroidales; family Muribaculaceae; genus CAG-873. The sequence goes on along the minus strand of VSPG01000016.1, from coordinate 44,188 downwards.
AGGTCATGTATCATCATTTCGAGAATAGCTCCTTTGAGTTCCGATATGGCTCGCGGAACAAGGCGTATGAGACTTTCGCGCTCACTTTCCACTTTAGTGTGCTTGGTGTGGACTTTGCTTAAATGGTATCGGTCAATGCTGAGTTCTGTGGACAGGCGCCGTACTTCATCGTCAGGAGAAGAACATAGAGTACGGCTGACATAATCAAGCGCGGCATGGTCAAGCGCAGCACGATAGGATTCATCGCATTGGGCTAAAATTTGAGCTTCGCGTGCATTGATGGCGCTGACACCGAGTTGCTGAGAGCGCAGGTCGGCGTATGCTTCGTCGAGTTTTTTCTTTCGTTCAACTTCAAGGCGTGTTTCCACCTCCTTACGGTTTTGTGGCCACGTCTCAGCCGTCTCCTCTACCATTTCCATGACACGTACATGAAGCGGATTGCTGAATGCAAGCCCGTCGCGTTGCATTTCCGCGCGCACATAATCAAGCACGGTCATCGGCTCGAATTTTCCTGAGCCATTGTCTATATCGCAAAACTCACAAAGTGCGTATTTTACGATATACCGCAAAACACGTCGCTCATATTCTTTTAAAAATGCGGGACCGGCATTCTCGTCTTCAGCCGGTTTTTGATTGAGCGATTCGAGCGTCTGGCGCCGTTGGATCTTGACGGATTCGTCCTCTGCTTTTTTTGCGGCGATACGTTGCAACTGCAACCCGAGGGCTTCCTCCCGTATGCCCAGACTGCGAGAACATTCTGCGATATATACCTGACGCTTGACTAAATCAGGAATCAACGCGATGGACCGCAATATGTCGTTTATCACATCCGCACGTCGAATAGGATCATCAGCAGCTTCGTCTAAAAGAATGTGTGTTTTGAAACGTATGAAATCAGTTTCATTTTCCGCAATGTATTTCTCTACTTCGTCGGAACTGTTGTGCTGAGCAAAAGAGTCTGGGTCTTCACCTTCAGGCAAAAGCAGCACTTTCACGTTAAGCCCTTCCGCAAGCAGCATATCGATGCCTCTAAGTGAGGCCTTTATGCCTGCTGCATCAGAATCATAGATTACCGTTACGTTTTCAGCAAATCGGTGTATGAGACGTATTTGTCCATCAGTAAGAGACGTGCCGGACGATGCAACAACATTTTCGACACCGCTCTGATGCATGGATATGACGTCCATATATCCTTCGACAAGAATGCATTTGCCTCGCTCCACAATGGCACGCTTGGCTTGATAAAGCCCATAGAGTTGGCTGCTTTTATGATATATGGCAGATTCGGGGGAGTTGACATATTTTGCGGTCTGCTTGTCGGATCGCAAAGTGCGTCCTCCAAAAGCAACAACTTTTCCCGAGATACTGTGCACCGGATATATAACGCGCCCTTTGAAGCGGTCGTAAACTTGTCCGCGCTCATTCCGAATGCATAATCCGGTATCTACAAGAAAGCGCTCATCAAAGCCTTTGGCTGTGGCAGCTTCATATAATGCATTAGTACGTTCAAGAGCATAGCCTAGGTGGAAACGGGCCACCATGGCGTCGTTGATACCGCGTTCGCGGAAATATGCGAGACCGATGGCTTTGCCGTCGGGATGTGTGGTAAGATTTTCTTCAAAATGTCGCAGCGCGAAATCGTTTACAGCCCACATGGACTCACGTTCGCTTTCCTGCTGGCGCTCTTCGTCGCTTATCTCATGCTCTTTAATCTCGATATGATATTTATTGGCCAGATAGCGAAGCGCTTCATTGAAGCTCATCTGTTCAAGCTCCATGATGAAATTTACCGGAGAGCCGCCTTTGCCGCAACTGAAACACTTGCAGATGCCACGTGCCGGAGATACACTGAACGAAGGCGTACGCTCGTTGTGGAAAGGGCATAAACCAACATAGTTGGCACCTCGGCGCTTCAGGCTGACGAAGTCGCTCACGACATCTACAATGTTCGCTGTGTCAAGGATATGACGGACAGTTTCGGAATCAATTCTTCTCATTGGCCGCTATAAACAAAACCGGAAACGCAAATGCGGCGCAAGCGCACCGGCATTGGTTTCCGGTTGTAAGTGCATTAGATTAATGCTTTATGAGATATTGCGAAGATATGCTTTGATTGCAATGCACTCGGCGTATGGTGTCCGCAAACAGACGTGCTACTGAAATGATAGTGCATTTTGTGCATGTGCCGTGATAGGGAATCGAGTTTGTGAAAATCATTTCTTCAATAGCTGATTCCTGCACCCGGTCGGATGCGGGATCGCTCATAATGGCGTGGGAGCACAATGCCCGGACGCTGCGGGCTCCGTTCTCCATCATAAGATTTGCCGCTTTAGTAATAGTGCCGGCTGTGTCCACCATGTCATCAATGAGAATAACGTTCTTGTCTTTGACTTCACCTATGACAGTCATTTTTGCAACAACATTGGCTTTGGCACGCTGTTTATGGCAAAGGACAAGAGGAAGATCAAGATATTTAGCGTAGCTGTTGGCTCGTTTGGCGCCGCCCACGTCGGGAGTTGCAATTGCCATATTATCCAGTTTAAGCGACTGAAGATATGGAATGAACACAGACGAGGCATAGAGATGGTCGACCGGAACATTGAAAAATCCCTGAATCTGTTCTGCATGTAGATCCATACAGATAACACGGTCTACTCCAGCCGTAGCGATAAGGTCGCTGACAAGTTTGGCGGCGATGCTGACGCGCGGCTTGTCTTTTCTATCTTGTCGAGCCCAACCGAAATAGGGCATTACGGCAACGATATTTTTTGCCGACGCGCGCTTGGCTGCGTCAATCATGAGCAGAAGCTCCATCAGGTTGTCGCAATTGGGAAATGTGCTCTGAACAAGATATACCTCGCATCCGCGTATGGACTCTTCGAACGATACTTCAAATTCGCCATCGGCAAAGCGTTCGATTTTCATTTTACCCAACTCAACGCCGAGTTCTTTGCAAATCTCTTCGGCAATATAGCGTGAGCGTGTGCCCGAAAAGACTTTGAAAGGAGTAGTAATGGGAGTTTCCATTGTTTATTTAAATGATGTGGAATTGTTGTGCAAATTTAAGCATTTTTATCATATAAATCAGTGCCGTCACCTCCTTTTTTTGCCTTGGAATGAGGAATGCGCAATACCACTGCACCATGCGCACGCAAAGAGCAAGAAACGGGAGTATCTGGTGAAAAGGTTATTGTGTGACGTTGTCTGCTGAGTAATTCGGTAGCACGGACAGTTCTCGGCTTAATACCGAGGACATCGAATGCGTGGCGTGGAATGTTCACTTCCACGTTTGCTTTTTCGTCAGAAAAATTCACTACAATAAGAATTGTGGCATCTGTTCCCGAGCGCAGATAGGCATATTGACGATGCGGGTTAAAGCCAGGATTGTTGTAGTTGACGTACATAAGGTCAAAAAACGCTCCGTCTCGTATGGCGTCTTCGCTGTTGACAAGTGAAAGTACGCTTCTGTATTGTTCCAGAAGCACCTGCTCATCATCGCTGAGCCTTCCGTCGCAAGCTCCTCTATTGTAAAGTCTGCGAACTTTTTCCAGACTCCAATAATCGAAGATGGTGGTGCGCCCGTCCATGCCGCTGTAACCCTCGGCCTCGGTGGCTCTTTCTCCGATTTCCTGCCCGAAATATATCATCATTGCGCCTGTGTTCATCGTGGCGCTGACCACAAGTGAGGGTAGGGCACGTTTTGCGTCACCGGCATACTGCGGCGATGCAAAACGCTGTTCGTCATGGTTCTCAAGGAAATTCAGCATATGCGGAGCTATACCCTCTACGGTCTGCCAGCACGAGGTAAGACATGCGGCGGAAACATTTCCGGTTTCGATGGCTCGAAGTGTGTCGTAAAGGGTAACTTTGTCATAAAGATAGTCAAATCCTCCTTCAAAAATATAAGGTCTGTAAAGTGCCACATCATAAATTTCCGCGATAAATTTAATGTGGGGATAATGAGCCTTTACATTTCCTATTGCCCAATTCCAAAACTCTACGGGCACCATGTGCACCATGTCGCAACGGAATGCGTCGACTCCGTGCGACGCCCAATAGCGCAGTATGCTAAGCATTTTTAGCCAAGTGGGTGGAATAGGGTCGAAATGCTTACTGCCGTTGGCGGGGTCCACTCCATAATTTAGCTTTATGGTATCATACCAGTCACAAGCTCCGGGGAATGCCGTATAACAGTCGTTGCCTGTGGCCCGTGCCGGAAATTCTACATATGCATCATCGCCGACGCCCATGTCGACATGTGGAGAAAACTTCTGTCGCGGTATATAATAGAAGTTATTTGATGGCGAGAAAAACATATCATTGTTATCCCCGGCGCCGAAATCTTCAACCCCTTTTGGTGCGGCGTCGGAATGATATTCACGTGCTACATGGTTAGGAACGAAATCAATGACTACTTTCATGCCGGCTTTGTGGATTCGCTGTACGCAAGCATCGAATTCGTCAATGCGTTTATCAACATTCTCCGCAATGTCGGGGTCAATATCATAATAATCGGTTATGGCATACGGACTTCCTGCGCGTCCTTTTATCACATGAGGATTGTTTCGTGCGATGCCATATTGGGTATAGTCTGCATCATGGCTGTGCTCCAACACTCCTGTTAGCCATATATAATTGCAGCCAAGACTTTTGATATAGTTTATTGATTCTTTTGTTATACCATTTAGTTTGCCGGATCCATTTACATTAATAGGGCCGTCCGGAACAGGTTTAGGGCATGTGTTTGAAAAAAGTCGCGGTATAAGTTGGTATATAACAGGACGTTGCATATGTGTCATGATCATTTTTCAACAATGGGAGTCTCAGTCTGCCACAAGCCTGCATCGCGCAATGCGCGTCGCATATGCATATAGCCGCTGGCGAATACGTTGTTAATCAATTTAAGGTTAAACGGAGAATAATGCGATATTTCCGGTGTCTGAACCGACACATCGCACATGGCCATATCTTCTGCTTGGTTGGCTTTAAGCATCATATTGTATGTGCGTAGAGCCACACCAAGCATCGTGTTGCTTTTGTGGGTAAGGCGCATGGGGCTGACGTTCACTCCTATAAGCGTCTTGCATTTATCGCGTATAATCCAAGCCGGATGATTGCGAAGTACGCCGCCGTCAACATAATATGTTCCGTCAATACGCACCGGCTTGAATACAATAGGGATACTGCAAGATGCCATCATGCGCGGGCCTATTGCTCCTGTATGAAATTCGCATGCTTCGCCATGGTCGAGATCCGTAACCCCAAGATAGACAGGTATATTAAGATCTTCCAGATTCTTTTCGCCTCCAATGGCACGCATTATGAAGTTTTTGAACTTCTCGATTCCGAAAAGGCCGCCACTTCCGAGTTGCAATGATGCAAAATCAGTAAATGCGCGTTCACTGAACAATTTAAGCATGTTTTCCGGGTGCACACCTGCCGCATAAAGCACAGCGACTATTGAGCCTGCACTTACTCCGGCTATAATATCCGGCTTGAGTCCGGCTTCTTCGATAGCTTTCAGTGCTCCGGCATGGGCAAAACCTCTGGCGCCACCACCGCTAAGAGCCACCCCCAAACGGTATGGGCGCATTTCGATAGCAGTTTCTTGCTTTTGAACAGGCATTTTGAAAAACTATTTAAGATGTCTATTTGATGCAAAATTAGCCAATATGCATCAAATGACAAAATATACGATAAATTTAATGACGTGGTAGATTCCACATATGTTGCCAATAATGGGTATTATGTTAAATTCGCAAAAGTCGTTATCACTATCCCCCCATGTGGTATCTTTATCGGTTGGTTCCGCTGAAAGCCCATTCATGTTCTTTTTCTTCATCTAAAAATTCATAGAAAACGACACTCCCGCCGACTGGACATAAGGATTCCAAAAAGGCATTACGGTACAATTATGATTCTTGTCCAGTCCAAGCATGCGTCTCTCCAATGGCAATAGCCAATAGCCGACGCGAGCGCTTAAAATTCCAAGTCCGGCTCCGGCTAATACATCGTTGTACCAATGTCGGTTATTATACATGCGCAATAATCCCACTCCTACGGCAACTGCGTACCCGGCAGCACCTATCGCGTTGCCATATTCAACTCTTATTAGCTCCGCTCCTGTAAAAGCAATTACGGCATGTCCTGATGGAAACGAATTGTTGCTACTTCCATCTGGGCGTCCCTCTTTTACAATGTGTTTAAGGGCTCCCGCTACGGAAATTGCACAAATATACGCCGTTGTTCCTGCCAATAGTCTGTCAGAAAAGCTATTGCGTCCTTTTATTCCGAATAAACCAAGACTTAGATATGCAGCGGCTGGAGCAAAACGCAGATACTCATCTCCATGCCAATAATGACCGTCGCTACATTTGCTGAAATTTCTATTTATAGAATGTTTGACGCCGGTAAAAGCCCCTACTCCCATTGCTCCTACGCCTATAAGTACCGCAGGGGCAATGAATTTACGAGCAGAAATGGAATAGCTCGTAGAATCGGTATGTATATTGCATGTGTCTGTAGCGTACGAAGCTGCCGAGATATGAAGCGATGACAGAACAACTACAGAACATATAATACGTAGCGAAATCTTATGTTTTATTTTGTTGAGCATTTGGATGCAAAAATACGATTTTATGATGATATTTAAAATACAGACATAAAAAAAGAGGCCAAGTATTTATGGCCTCTTTTTTATGTGCTAATTTACAAAAGATTATGCCTCGTAGAGCGACATCTGTTCTGGAGAAAACGAGTTGATGAATTCAGCATGCTTTGCAACTTCAGCCTGCGCAAGTTTTGCATATACTCGAGTGCTGCGAGCGAAAGATGCTGTGCGGGCTGTATCGAGAAGGAGCAGATAGCTCATCACGATGCCTCCAGCCATTTCCACAAGGCGACGGGCCATGAAATCGGTATAACGTGTATCGGCAACAGCTGCTACCTTTTCTACTGCTTTGGAATATGCTGTAGTCATTTCTTCCAACATAGCCTTGACATCTTCCATTCCTTCCGCAACGGGCTGTTCTGCATAGCTGCGTATGAGTTCAAGATATGTACCGGTGGTGACATGGCGTATGGCAGCTACTACCTGAAGCTGTGTGGTACCTTCGTATATGCTTGTGATACGGGCATCACGATAGATGCGTTCGCAGGCATAGTCTTTCATGAAGCCACTGCCGCCGTGAATCTGAATGCAGTCATAGGCATTCTGGTTGCAGTATTCGCTTGTCAGCCCTTTTGCCATCGGAGTTAGAGCGTCGGCCACACGGCTGTAAGCTTTCATTTCCTTACGCTCGTCGGGTGTGAGGCTGCGCTCTTTGGCTATATCTTCATAAACTTTATATAGGTCGACGTATCGGGAGCACTCGTAGAGCAATGTGCGGGAAGCGTCAAGCTTAGCTTTCATTATGCTGAGCATTTCGGCTACTGCGGGAAATTCAATAATTGCCTTTCCGAACTGTTTACGCTCACGTGCATAACCGAGGGCTTCTCTGTAAGCGATTTCACTGACACCGACGCTCTGTGCGGCAATGCCGAGTCGAGCACCATTCATCAGAGCCATCACATACTTTATAAGGCCCATACGGCGTGAACCTACAAGTTCGGCTTTGGCATCCTTGTACACAAGTTCGCAAGTGGGAGATCCCTTGATGCCCATTTTATTTTCAATGCGTCGAACAGAAACACCTCCGTCACGTTTGTCGTAAATGAACATAGAGAGGCCGCGTCCGTCTTTGGTGCCGTCTTCGCTACGTGCGAGCACAAGGTGTATGTCGCTGTCGCCATTTGTAATGAATCGCTTTACTCCATTCAGACGCCATGTGCCGTCGGGCCGTTCCGTCGCTTTAAGCATAACGCTCTGAAGGTCGGAGCCGGCATCCGGCTCGGTGAGGTCCATCGACATGGTCTCTCCTGCGCAAACACGGGGAATATATTTGGCCTTCTGTTCCTCATTTGCAAACTCGTAAATAGTTTCAGCGCAGTCCTGCAGTCCCCAAAGGTTCTCAAAACCGGTGTCAGCACGGCTGACAATGTCAGCCGCCATGATATAAGGGGTAATAGGGAAATTCAAGCCGCCGAAACGTCGGGGCATGGACATACCCATAAGGCCAGCTTTACGGCAGGCATCGAGATTGTCTTCTGTGGCAGAAGCATAATGGGCATGGCCGTCGGAGCAACTTGCTCCTTCATGATCCACACTTTCTGCATTCTCAGCTATTATGGTGCCGCATATTTCGCCAACTATGTCGAGTACGCGCTCATAGTTGTCCATGGCGTCCTCGAAATCGACGGGGGCGTAGTCGTAGCTCTCAGCATCGGCAAAATTGCGTTCCTTGAGCTCTACGATCTTGCGCATCAACGGATGGTTGAGATGATGGCGAAGATCAGGATTGTCGGTATAGAAGTTAGCCATATTTATTTGGAATTTTTCTTGTAATAATTAATTAGTTTGGGCACTACCTCTTCCATGTTGCCGGTGATGACATAATCTGCAATGGCATTGATAGGAGCATTCGGGTCGGGATTGATGGAAATTATAATGCTGCTGTCTTGCATGCCGGCAATATGCTGTATCTGCCCCGATATGCCACATGCGATGTAAAGTTTCGGACGTACGGTCACGCCGGTCTGTCCGATTTGGCGTTCGTGTTCTATGAATCCTGCATCTACCGCAGCACGGGAGGCTCCGACTTCACCGCCGAGAGTTTCTGCCAAATCATAAAGAAGCTGGAAATTCTCTTTGCTGCCCACGCCATAGCCGCCTGCTACTATTATTGAAGCGCCTTTTATGTTTACTTTGGATTTTTCGATATGGCGGTCGATAATCTCTACAACATAGTCTTCAGGAGATGTGTATTTGTTGGCATCAAGAGAAACCACACTTCCACAATGGTCGGGGTTGTAAATCTCTTTCTTCATTACGCCTTCTCGAACTGTGGCCATTTGAGGACGGCAATCAGGGTTTACAATCGTAGCCACGATGTTGCCGCCGAAAGCAGGGCGAATCTGATAAAGCAGGTCTTTATACTCCTTGCCGGTCTTGGGGTCGGTATGGTCGCCTATTTCAAGCGAAGTGCAGTCAGCAGTCAAACCGCTGTGCAGACATGAGGACACACGAGGTCCAAGGTCGCGTCCGATGCATGTAGCACCCATGAGGCAAACCTGAGGGTTTATCTCGCGGAAAAGATTAATCAGTACTGCCGCATGTGGATTAGACGTATATGGATAGAGTCGTGCTTCTTCAACTTTGTATACAGTATCGGCCCCATATGGGAATATCTGTTTTTCAACCCCGTCGAGTTTGTCGCCGATTACCAAAGCCTCAAGCTTTACACCGAGACGGTCGGCAAGCACACGGCCTTTGGTCAGGAGTTCGAGGCTAACGTCAGCCACTCGGCCGTCCTCGTACTCGCAGTATACTATAAGGTTATTGTTATCTGCCATAATAAATATTGTTTAATAGGGCTTAGCCGATGGTGTGGTTTGTAATTAAATCCTTTATCAGACCTTCAATGGCCGCATCGTCAGAACCGTCAAGAGTAAGAGCCTCCTTTGCTGTGAAAACCACGTTTTCAATAGCTTTTACTTTTGTGGGCGAGCCGGCAAGGCCAATCTGTTCGGGATCGGCCTCAACGTATGCCGCACTCCATTCCTCAATGCACAAGTCAGGGCGTCCGTCAAGTATTGCTTGTTGAGCAGGAGTGAGTTTGGCTTTTTCGGATGGCGAAGCCGCACGTTTATATTTCATCACACGCTTAGCATTGCGGGGACGGCATTCGGCTGCACTGCCGTTTACCGTTATAACGCAAGGCAACGGAGATTTTACTGTTTCGACGCCATGCTCAAGACGGCGTTTGACTGTAACGAAGCCATTGGCAATGGCTATTATTTCTTCAGCATAAGTTACCTGAGGCACTCCTAATTTTTCTGCAATTTGGGGCCCTACTTGTGCAGTGTCGCCGTCAATGGCTTGACGACCGCCAAGAATAACATCAAATTTGCCAAATTTTTTCACTGCCTGAGCTAATGAATAAGATGTGGCCAAAGTATCGGCTCCTCCTAATGTGCGGTCGGTAAGCACGATGCCATTGTCGGCACCGCGGTATATGGCTTCTCGGATTATTTCTGAAGCACGGGGCAAGCCCATCGTAAGCAGCGTCACTGTTGCACCGGGATTTGCATCTTTAAGGCGCAATGCCTGCTCCAAAGCATTCAAATCCTCGGGGTTGAAGATGGCCGGTAACGCAGCACGGTTTATAGTACCGTCCTCTTTCATGGCATCTTTGCCGACATTGCGGGTGTCAGGCACCTGCTTTGCCAGCACAATGATGTTCAAACTCATAACTATATTTGCTTATAGTGGTTAAATATTTCCGGATTTTCGGGGGCAAAGGTAGTAATTAATTAGCTTTTATCAAAATAAATATTCGGATGCCATTAGGAGTGCATAACAATGAAGCAATAAGCAGAGATTCAGATATTGGTTTTAATTCTCTATTACGGCAAAATAAATATATTTGTTCACATATGGCTAATGGTTTGCTAAAATACAATAAAACCAGCTATATACAGACTTGTTAGCTCTATAAATAGCAAACCTTGACAAGGTGAGAATGTTCTATTTATAGAGGAATCGCACATATTAATAGCATTTTTGGAATCTCACGATTTATAGTTACGGCTGTGTTCACTTGCAAACTCAAACTCGTGGTTTAATTTGCAATTTACCACAATTCACTATCCCAAATCGTGATCAACCAGCCAAACTGAAGGATAATCTATTTCGACTTGCAAATAGATAATTTGCAATATGCGAAATATTATTGCGTTTACAAAACCAAACAAAGTTCACATTAACATAAATTTAATCATAATGCAACTCACTAAAACTCATGGATATTACGCGCTATATTTGAATCTTATATGCGAAAGGTGCGGTGTAAGCTGGCCCACATGGCTACCATAGTGGATAGTTTTAAAGTATAAGTTACGATAATTATTGTAAAGCTTTGTATATATTATATATATATTTGACTCATATGATTGAGTAAATTATTAGTAAGTAAGAAATATAGTTCAATTGTAAACCACGCATAGCAATGTTGATTACAAACATGAATTTGGAATTTACAAATATTCTTTTTACATTTGCACATCTGAAATTTGCGTTTCTAATTATAAATGATAGCATGGAAATGGATATAGCGACCCGCTTAAGACAATTTATGGCCTACAAAAATATAGCCAGCTCGCAGTTTGCCGATAATGCAGACATACCCCGGCCTACTCTATCTCAACTTTTAAATGGACGCAATAAAAAAATAAGCAATGAGCTTATCGGAAAGATTCACGAAGCTTTTCCATCGCTGAACGTGATGTGGCTTATGTTTGGCGAAGGAGATATGGAATGCGAGCCGAATATGAAAACCTCAGAGCCTCAGAAAAACTTTAATTTCACTCCAGACGAGATGCACGAGCCTAATTATGAGGCTGTTTTTATTGCTCAAGCACCGGATTATGATAGAAATACAGGCCGTCAGAGCCAACACAATGTGTATAAACCTGTACCCCATCCTGTATCGCAGGAACGTCCGGCTGTTGAAGACACCGTAAAGTCTTTGGGCGGCATGGGCGCAAAAATTACCGATACGGCGCGAGTGCAGCAGATTATGGTTCTTTATACAGACGGCCGCTTTGAGACATTCAGACCGGCGGAGCAATAGCGTGCTCTTTGAAAATTTATTTCAGCCCGCTTGTAAGGTTCGCTATTTATCATTACTTTTGCATTAGGAATAAAATACCCTACATAATTAAATGGAAATAACTGGAAAAATAATCTTCGATCTGCCCGAACAATCCGGCCAGTCGAAAACCGGAAACCCTTGGCGAAAGAAAGAATATGTACTTGAAACGGAAGATACCTATCCTCGTAAAGTTCATTTTGACTTCTTCGGCGACCGTGTGGATCAGTTCCGTCTGCATGTCGGTCAGCGCGTGCGCCTAAGTTTCGATATTGAAAGTCGAGAATATAATGGCCGTTGGTTTACAAGCATCCGCGGATGGCGTGCAGAAGACGCCGATATGGCAGCCGCACCTGCGCAGGCTCCTTCAGTTTCTGCTCCTGCGGCAGCTACAGCTGCACCTGTGCCGCCTGTTGTGAATGCGACAGACGATCTTCCTTTCTGAAACATTTCGTTTCGTAAAACGACAAGCGCCACGGAGAAACAACTCCGTGGCGCTTGTCGTTCAAAATGTCATATGGAAAGAAACACGCAAGCCATGTCGGTCTATTTCATATGGAACATCAAGATAGCTTAAACGCCATACATAATCCAGTCGCAGACATTTTAATATATTGTCTATACCCGCGGAAAATTCCATATAAGGTCCGTTGTTCATGGCCCGTGTTGTAGCTCCTGAAGGGTAGCTGAATAGATCAGGATTCAGAGTGGGGTCATTTTTATCGCTAAGATGCCCCCATACTCCACGGAACGACAACACCTCTCGCAATTTCAATTTTTTAAGCAATGGCACATTATTTAAAAACGCTCCATTAAGCCAATATGTCAAATCCCAGTTTAGCTGGCTGTCATTGATAAATTCCATCGGATTTATCAACGCAAAACTTTCAGGCTGGATGGTATATGACAGGTTGGCATTCGGTATCAAAAGGTCTACGAACGGTGTGGTACTCCAGACGTGTCCCCCGCCTACCATTGTGTCCAGGTATCCGAATGCCGAAAACCAAAAACGTTTGCGCAAGTTTATTTCTGTTTTGTTTATCGTAAATCCAGAACCTAAGAATCCGCGTAAAGCTATGGTATGACGTAACGATATTTCAGGGGCGTCAAGATTGACGGGTATGCGCATTGTTCTTGTCTGATAGAATTTTTCGCCCGGGGCATATCGTAGTTGAACATGTAGAGATGTTTCGTCATAATGGCTGAAGTTGTTGCCTCGTCCATCAATAAACGGAACCCATGGAGTAGACTCTCTGCGGACTGCTGAAATCGAGGCTGATGCAGAGAAGTTATTGGGTAATTCAAGGATATAGTCCAATGTGTTCAGCCGTCGGTAAACGGCCATATAATCACTCATCCGTTTTAGCGATAGGAACACGTTGTCGACATTAGTGAAATAGTAGTGTTGTCCCACAAAGTCAAGGTCGTAGGCTGATGTAAAACGGAGTGCATGTACTGGAAACTCGCGCGAATGAGTCTTCTTGTCATGGAATGAATACTCCAGTTCTCCTTTGTATTTCCATTTGTGGTCTTTTGTCCCATATGCTACCATTGCACGTCCGAACCAACGGGGATTTAAGTTGGCCGTCGTCATGCCGCCGATGCGGAGGCGCAGACCTTCTATGCCATTATAACTTATAAAAGTATTGAGGGGACCGACATCGAACTTGCTATTCCGTCCGGTTGCTAAATATCCAATAGTAAGTGTGCTTATTACTTTCTCTCCCCAGTAATATAAAGGCACTCCTCGCAGACGTTCCATCAGAAGACCGACCCTGCCCTCGCCTTTCTTATCAGTTGATTTCAGCCGATTGGCCTTCCACCATTCATTGTCGTGTGATGATGCGCCGTCAGCAACTAATATGCTTCCTGGTTTTTCGAAAACAGAATCATTTGCCAATGATGTGAATCCATGGTTGTCAAATGCAGTAAAACGTCTGACATAGAAAGATGGTGTGCCCGGAATGAGACTGAGTTCCATAACCAAATCATCTTTTGTTTTCAGCCTTGAGCCGTCTATGGCTTTGTCGAAAGTCTGTGATACAAGAAGGTTGTCGACAAAATTGAGATTGATGTCACGAGGTATGCGCATATCAACTCTCTTGATAAACATTGCGCTGTCTCCTACCGGCACATACACATGGCCTGAGAATCCGAATGAAGCCTTGTTGCGTGGATAGAACGATAAAACCGCACAACGTTCATTATCCACAACCACGGTATCTGTAAGATAGAATCTGTAAAAGTCGGCGCCGATTTTACTGAACGGACTCACGAAACGATTCTGCAACAGATTTATATCATTGCCGTAAAGGTCTATTTCACGTAGAACATCTTCCATGAATGTCTGCATGGAGGCATTGTCTATAAAATCGTCAACACCTTCTGAGCGTTTGCCGACAATAATAGTTTTGTTGCCATGTGGTTTACGACGGTATTCAACCCTGCTTATGGTTTCACGAACAGAAAGTGGCAAAACAGGTTTTCCTGAAACCTCAGATGTGTCTACATGCTCAATTAAAAACGGAAAACGCTTGATGATGGCATCACTATCGTTGTGCTCAAAATTGTTAAGGGCTATGGTAATCCTCTCGTAACGACGATAGTTATAATAATCGTTGCGGCGCGGATCCGTGCTGTCTGCCATCTGTTTGATGCGTCGTGCAAAATCCACTGCAGGGTTGTTTTTTTTAGAATATTTGCTGCGTTTTACAATAAGTTCGCCAAGGCTGGTAGATGCCGGTGAAAGCCGTATCACATACATGTTGTGGCTGCTTTGCTTAATGGGCACTGATTTGCTTCCATATCCCATCATGGCAGCCTGAAGCTTTGTCGCTTCTGCCGGAACTCTGAACTCAAACACACCTTTGCTGTCGGCCACAGCTCCGGTTGTAGTGCCGGCAAGAGTGACAGATGCATAAGGCAGGGCCTCTCCCGTTATGCTGTCGGTTACAATGCCACGCACAAGATAATATCCGGAAGTCTTCTCCCATGCGGACTGAGCGGACGCCGTCCCATGTAGCCCTGCTGCAATTATTAAGGCTATGGAATAGTTCCGTAACGTCTTTTTACTTATTTTTGCAGAAAAAACAAATCTCATGGGTAAAGAAATCGAACGTAAGTTTCTTGTCAAGGACACAAGTTTTATGGCTTCGGCCGTCAACTCTTTGAACATATCTCAGGCATATCTCAGCACAAATCCTGATGCGACAGTGCGCATTAGGATTTCAGGGCAGGATGCATTTCTGACAATTAAGAGCCGAAACCATGGTGCGACACGCGATGAGTGGGAATATCCCCTGCCCTTGTCCGATGCCAACGACATGATACAAACTTGTTGCAAAAGCAATTGCATTGAAAAATGTCGCTATATTGTTCCATTTGCCGGCCGATTTTGGGAAGTGGACGTATTCGGCGGCCGTCTATCCGGACTCATCATTGCAGAAATCGAGCTCGAAAATGAGTCAGCAGAGATAGACCTGCCGCCATACGTCGGACAAGAAGTCACAAACGACGCAAGATTCTACAACTCCGCCCTTGTCTCGGCCTCTGAGCCTCCTGTCTGAGGCCGAAGGTCTAAACGCACAACGTTTTCCACATGCTGTGTGTGCGGGAACATATCCACTGGTTGCACGGCGGTGACATCGTATTTTTCGTGCAGAATGGCCAAATCCCGCGCTTGGGTGGCAGGGTTGCAGCTGACATAAACGATGCGTCGTGGTGCGGCTCGCAAAATTGTGGCCACAACATCGGCATGCATTCCGGCGCGCGGCGGGTCCACGATCATAACGTCGGGACGTCCGTGGCGTTCAAGAAATTCATCCGTAAGCACATCTTTCATGTCGCCGGCATAAAATTCAGTGTTATCGATGTCGTTTGCGGCACTGTTGACTTTTGCATCGGCAATGGCTTCCGGCACATATTCTATGCCTATAACTTTGCGGGCATGACGGCTTACAAAGTTTGCAATAGTGCCGGTGCCGGTGTATAAATCGTACACAAACTCTTGCCCTGTCAGACCGGCAAAGTCTCGGGCTACTTTGTACAACTCGTATGCTTGCAGGGAGTTGGTCTGATAGAATGACTTCGGCCCGATGCGGAAATGCAGCCCTTCCATTTCCTCCTCGATATACTCGCGTCCAGAGTGTAGTTTTATGTCAAGGTCGGCTATAGTGTCGTTGCATTTGGTATTTATCACATACATTAAAGACGTGATATTCGGAAATTCTGCACGAACGGCATCGAGCATAGTCTTGATAGTGTTTTTATCGTCGGCTCCGAAACTGAGAACAACCATGCTTTCACCTGTCGAAGCAAGGCGTATCATTAATGTACGCGGTAAGCCTTGCTGAGCTCTTAAATCATAAAAAGGTATTCCGTTGTTTTTGGCATAGTTTTTTACAAATAGCCTGACCCTATTGCCTAAATCATCTTGTAAAAGGCATTTGTTAATATCAAGAACCTTGTCGAAAGCTCCGGATATATGAAATCCGGCCGCATCCCTGTCCGGAAAATCCTCTCCGCTTTCCAATTGCTCACGGGTAAGCCAGCAACGGTTGCTGAATGTATACTCCATCTTGTTGCGGTATTTCCATATTTCGGCAGAACCAAGTATGGGTGATATTGCAGGCATCGGAATCTTTGCTATGCGTTCCATGGCATCCTGCACTTGTTTTTGCTTGCATTGCAACTGATACTCGTATGGTAAGTGTTGCCAACGGCAACCTCCACATACTGTAAAATGCTCGCATCGCGGCTCCACACGCATATCGCCGGCATGTACCATTCGCACAACTCGCCCTATAGCATAGGAACTGCGCTTCTTTTCTATCTGAACATCCACAACATCGCCCGGAGCGCAAAAAGGGACGAACACCACCATGTCTTCGGCAGTACGTCCCAATGCATTTCCTTCTGCTGCAACATCACTTATTCTAAGACCCTCTATCAAGGGAAGCGCTTTTCGTTTTCTTGACATTTTATAATTCTATAATAAGATATTGCTGCAAAGTTACAATTTTTTTCAATATGACAGCGTATTACAAATAAAGCAGGCCACGTTGTGCCTGCTTTATTTGTAAGGTTATGTGTGATGTTATTCCTCCTTTGCTTGGATGTTGTCGTCTGGGTCCTTTTTGGGTGGGGCAGGCGTCTGTGCCGCCGGAAGCAAGGCTATCGGTGTGGATGCAGGAGTCTCTTGATTTCCTGACGCTGGCGCTTTTTTGCGGCGACGACGCGGTTTGGGAGATGATGGTGATTCGTCATTTTCAGCTTTGTTTTCCGACTCGGATTCTGTCAACTGAACCGGAGCCAAATCCGTAGTGGCAACATCTTCTCCTTCGCTTTTCTTCGCTTTAGAGCGGCTGCGACGCTTCTTTTTAGGCGAATCTACAGCTACGTCGTCAGGCTGGTCTAAAGAGGACAACGCTTCAATAGCCACAGAATCATCCGCTACAATTGAAATCTTTGCAGATTCAGCCTCTCGTACGCTCATAGCGCTTGCCGGAGTCTCGGCTGCCGACGAAGCTGCAACTGCTGCATTTTCCGCGGCTTTTTTGCGGCGGGCCCTACGCTTCTTGCTTTTAGACATTACTGTTGCGCCATTGTCTTCCTGTTCGGATTCCTTAGAATCGTCGGCTGCCAAGGGGGCAATGTTCTTGTCTTCTACTGTGGTTCCACGCTTGCGGACTTTTTCTTCACGCTTTTCAGGAGTTGCGGCATTCATGTCTTTTGCCTCCTTGAGGTCAAGTTCCTTTCCTTTGCTGTCCACCACGCGGTATTGCAGATATGCAAGCGATTGGTCTGCCACAATTTTGAAGTTGTTGCCAAGTTTGCGGCGCCATTTCGAGTAGATGCTCATCACCCATCCGCGTTTCAGGTAGCCCTCTACATAAGGATGAACGTACATTATGAAATTGCTCATCTTCATGTTCTGTACGAGGTTCTCTATCTTTTCATAGAGGGTGTCGGTGAATAGCAGGGATGGCTGCACTTCTCCACGTCCGTAGCACGACGGGCAAGTCTCTTCCGTATGGATGTCAAGCACGGGGCGGACACGTTGGCGGGTAATCTGCATCAAGCCGAACTTACTGAGCGGCAGTATGTTGTGACGGGCTCGGTCGTTAGCCATTATTTCGCGCATATGGTCGTAAAGTTCTTGACGATGCTCGGCTTTGGCCATGTCGATAAAGTCAACCACAATGATGCCGCCCATGTCACGCAGACGCAATTGACGCGCTATTTCATCGGCAGCACGCAAGTTGACTTCAAGGGCATTGCTCTCCTGGTCGGCAGCGGCACGGCTTCGGTTGCCCGAGTTCACGTCAATGACATGCAATGCTTCCGTATGCTCGATAATGATATAGGCTCCGGAGCGGAATGACACTGTTTTGCCAAAGGACGATTTGATCTGCCTCGTGATTCCGAAATGGTCAAACAGCGGCTCATCTTTCTGATAAAGCTTTACAATATCGGAGCGCTCAGGCGCGATTAGCTCTACATATTTGACAATTTGACGATATACTTCGGCATCGTTGACTACAATGCTTTCGAAAGACGGACTGAACACATCGCGGAGCATGCCGACTATGCGGCTTTCTTCCTCGAAAATCAATGCAGGAGCTTCTGCTCTACGAGCTTTTTCAAGCATATCGTTCCAACATTGCATAAGGGTGTTTAGCTCATGATTAAGTTCAGCCACGCGCTTGCCCTCGGCAGAAGTCCGCACTATGACACCAAAATTTTTAGGCTTTATGCTTGCCACGAGTTGGCGCAGGCGCAACTTTTCCTCTGTGCTCGTGATTTTCTGCGAAATTGAAATTCTGTCGCAGAAAGGAATAAGCACCATGTACCTCCCCGTAAATGATAATTCTGTCGTAAGGCGGGGACCCTTCGAAGAAATAGGTTCTTTTACG
Organism: Muribaculaceae bacterium; assembly: GCA_009775265.1. Lineage (GTDB taxonomy): Bacteria > Bacteroidota > Bacteroidia > Bacteroidales > Muribaculaceae > CAG-873. Next base: position 25,527 of record VSPG01000016.1, on the reverse strand, counting down.
ATTTGCACTAACAACTGTCGTCCTTGTTCAAGCACATCTGCAATTGAACCATTTTTGCTTATTTCCGGTTTGAGCTTGAGCTTGCTCAAAACAGGAGGATTCTTAGGCTTGTCAAGTGTCTGTTGTACGAACTCGTCGTAACTCGCAAAATGCGAGCCAAGATCCAGATAATGGAGGAAAGCATCCTTCTCATAACCCACGTTTACGAAAGCGGCATTCAATCCGGGCATCAGCTTTTTGACCTTAGCCAGGTAGATGTCGCCGACGGCATACGCAATGTTTCGTGCCTCTTTTTGCAGCGACACGAGTCTTGAATCCTCAAGGAGCGCGATTTGCACCTCTGAAGATTTCACGTCAACGATTAATTCACTTTTCATGTGGGGGTAAAAATAGGGAAGCTTTTAACTGACAAAAGGACGAATCCCATAGCCGCCGACGGCCTTCGCAGGCAACGGCGGCCATGAGTTTTGTCCTTTTATGTCCGAACGGTGTCGGATTTCAGAACTGTCACGTTCAATTATTTTTTCTTGTGACGGTTCTTTCTCAGGCGTTTTTTACGCTTGTGGGTGGCCATTTTATGGCCTTTTCTTTTCTTTCCGCTGGGCATAATGCTTACGCTTAAAAGGGGTTAATAATCTTGTATGTTTATGTGTGTGCAACCTTAGAAGGGTGCTTCGTTTTTATTTCACGTCCTGCATGAACACTTTTGCGGGCTTGAATGCAGGTATTTTGTGTTCGGGGATTACAATGGTGGTGTTCTTGGAGATATTACGAGCGGTTTTTTCGCTGCGTGTTTTTACAATGAAGCTGCCGAATCCACGGAGATAAACGTTCTCGCCGTTAGCCAATGAATCTTTTACGATTTCCATGAATTTTTCGATAGTCTCAAGAACTGCGGCTTTTTCCACGCCTGTGGTCTTGGAGATTTCGTTTACGAGATCTGCTTTGGTCATTTCAGTTATCTGTTTGAGAAATGTTTTTGAATAGCGTTGATTTTTAGTCGATTACGAAACAGCAGGGCCGTTCGTAATTTTGCAAGTGCAAATATCGTGTTTTTTTTTGAATTGGCAGCTATTTTGTTGAGTTTTTTTTCATTATCTCCAAGGCAAAAGTTTTTTATCATATTTAATTTCGTACTAAAAATATTATTGTTTATATTTGGGCATTAAAAACCTTAAACATGTACAAAGTCACCCTGCCTGACACGCCATACTGCAAACTGCCATTTTTTCTTGCTGTAGAGGAATGGATAGCCCGTAATATGCCACCGGGAGAATACTTTTTCGCATGGCGGGTGTCTCCTACTGTAATTTGCGGACGCAATCAGGACGTTGCTGCGGAAGTCAACCTCGACTATTGCAGCAAGGAGGGAATTGAGGTTTACCGACGTAAAAGCGGAGGCGGAGCTGTGTTTGCCGACAGCCATAATATAATGTTCAGCTATATAGCTCCGTCCACTTATGTTCAGACGGCGTTCTACAACTATACATCTCGTGTGGTGTCGGCACTGCAGGAACTTGGCCTGGGAACTGAAACCACCGGGCGAAACGACATTGCCATAGGCGGACGGAAAGTTGCCGGCAATGCATATTGGCAATGCGAAGGCCGAAGCATCGTACATGGGACAATGCTTTATGATGCAGATGTTCGCCATATGTCCTGCGCACTGACCCCCGAAAAAGCCAAACTCGAAGCGCACAAGGTGTTGAGTGTGCCGTCCCGCATTACAACTATACGCGAATACCGTCCCGACATCAGTCTTGAAAAGTTTGTCGAACACATGTATGCAAGCATCTGCGATGAAGAATGCAAGCTTCCGGAATATTGTCTTCCACAAATCCTGGAGTTGGAAAAGCAATATTATAAAGAATCGTTTGCCTCTTTAAAAAAATGCCGTTCAAGCCGCCGCATTGATGGCGTAGGATGCATTGGCGTGGATGTGACGCTTTGTCATGACGGACGTATAAAGAGCGTTTCGCTGCACGGCGATTTTTTCAGTTCCATTGATATTTCTTTTGTGGAGAGGCGCATGAAAGGAACGCTTGCCACACTGGAAAACATAGAGAAGGCTCTTGGAGACATGCCGGTTGTGGTGGGGATGAACAACTCGGAATTGGCATTGTTGATAGAAAAAACAGCTACTAATTTATAAAACAAGAATTTGGAATCATATTTAATACATGGAAAACTTGAAAAAAACTCCCCTTTATGACCGCCATATCGAGGCGGGAGCAAAAATGAGCCCGTTCGGAGGCTTCGATATGCCTATTGAATATAGTGGCATAGTATCCGAACACGAAGCTGTGCGTAAGCAAGTCGGGGTGTTCGACGTTTCGCATATGGGGGAAGTCTTGGTGGCGGGGCCGGAGGCCGTGCGCTTTGTCAATTATATATTCACGAACGATGTCAGCAATCTGACAATAGGAAAAATTCTTTACGGAATGATGCTGAACCCCGACGGAGGAACTGTCGACGACCTGCTCGTATACCGTATGGAAGAACAGAAATTCCTGTTGGTCATCAATGCGTCCAACATAGACAAAGACGTGGCATGGATTATGACTCATGCCCAAGCATTTAATGTCAGAGCTATAAACTGCAGCGACGACTGGGCTGAAATAGCCGTTCAAGGGCCCGCCTCGGAAACGATGCTGATGTCGGTGCTCGGTATTGATGTGACAGACTTATCTTTCTATGAGTTCAAACAACTTGCCGACGGGACAATAGTTAGCCGTACCGGATATACGGGTGAAGACGGGTTTGAAGTTTATTCCACTCCGCGCCGTATAGATTCCATGTGGCAGAAACTGATGGATGCCGGTGTGATGCCCTGTGGTCTCGGCTGCCGCGATACCCTGCGTTTCGAAGCCGGATTACCGCTCTATGGCGACGAACTTACCGACAGCATAAGCCCCATAGAAGCCGGACTGGGTATGTTCGTGAAGACTGAAAAGCCTGAGTTTATAGGCCGAGAGGCTGTTATACGTCAAAAAACAGACGGAGTAAGTCGGAAGATAGTCGGATTGGAAATCGAAGGGCCGGCAATAGGCCGCCATGGCTATGATGTGCTTGACTGCGACGGAAACAAAGTGGGAGAGGTCACCACTGGTTACCGCTCTATAACTCTTGGACGCAACTTTGCCATGGCCATTGTCGAAGCAGACTGTGCGAAGCTCGGAACCAAACTGCAGGTGCAGGTGCGCCGAAAAATCTTTCCTGCACAGGTTATTAAAAAGAGATTCTATACTCCAAACTACAAAAAATAACAAAATATAAAATTGAAATCATGGAAAACATCTATTACCTTCCCTCGCATGAATATATCCGCATTGACGGAAAAAAAGCCTATATCGGAATCAGCGAATATGCTGCTCGTCAGCTTGGAAACATAGTATATGTGGATATGCCCGAAGTGGACGACGAAGTTGTTGCAGGCGAAGAATTCGGCGCTATAGAAAGCGTGAAAGCGGCCAGTGACTTGTTTTCACCGGTGAGCGGGACAGTGACTGCCGTAAACGACGAACTTGCCGACAACCCGCGTCTTGTAAGTGAAGATCCGATGAAACATTGGATTATAGAAGTTGAAATGAGCGATGATTCCGAACTCGACAGCCTCCTTTCTCCCGAGGATTATGCTGGGTTATGCGCCAACGAAAAGCACTGACAGATGTTTACGCCCCACCCCTATTTTCCTCACACGCAGTCTGACATAGATGCTATGCTCCAACGATGCGGAGCGTCATCTATGGAAGACCTATATTCGGACGTCCAGGCCGGCCTGCGTCTTAAAGCTCCGTATGCACTTCCGCAGGCGATGAGCGAACTTGAGTTGCGTGATTTTTTCGCAAGACTCGATGGCGAGAACCGTTCGTTAAAGTGTTTTGCCGGTGCCGGTGTGTATCATCATTGTACTCCTGCCGCTCTTGACAGTCTGCTCGCCCGTTCCGAATTCCTTACGGCATATACCCCCTATCAGCCGGAGGTGTCTCAGGGCACGCTGCAATACATATTCGAATATCAGTCGATGATGTGTGAACTGACCGGCCTCGAAGTGAGCAACGCATCTTTGTACGACGGGACAACCGCCACAGCGGAGGCGATGCTCATGTGCGTGGCTGCTGCCAGGCGTAAAAAAAGAGTGCTAATATCCGCAACTGTAAATCCAGCAGTAGCACAAGTATGTGCCACTTATGCAAGATGGCACGGAATCGCACTTGAGACTGTTCCGGAAAAAGATGGCGTAACGTGCCGCGAATCACTCCGCGAAATGTTAGGCTCGGGAGATGTGGCCGGGGTTATTGTGGCGCAGCCCAATTATTATGGTATCGTCGAGGATCACGAAGGACTTGCCGACGAAGTTCACGCTGCAAAATCGCTGCTTGCAATGAATTGTGTGGCATCGACTCTTGGTGTACTGCGTTCGCCGGGAGAATGGGGCGCCGATATTGCTATGGGCGACGCGCAGTCGCTTGGGATGCCTATGAATTATGGCGGCCCGTATCTTGGCTATATGTGCACCACCCGGACGCTAATGCGTAAGATGCCTGGACGAATAGTAGGAGCCACCACAGACGGCAATGGGCAGCGGGTGTTTGTGCTCACTCTGCAGGCACGTGAGCAGCATATACGGCGCGATAAAGCCACAAGCAACATCTGCTCTAATCAAGGGTTGATGTCCCTGCATTGCGCCGTGTACCTGTCGCTGCTCGGCACAAAAGGTCTGACAGAAATCAATGAGGTAGGATGCCACAATGCACATATACTGGCAGCAAAACTCTCGGCTACAGATAAAATGGCATTGGCCTACCCTGACCGGCCTTTCCTGAACGAGTTTATGATGCGTATGGCCGACGGCTATACGGCCTGCAGTGTTATCAAAGCAGGACTTGCCGAAGGGATTCTTGCAGGAGTGGAAATAGCTCCCGACCTGCTCCTTGTGGCATGCACTGAAATGCAGACCGCAGCAGATATTGAACGCTATGTCTCATTCGTCAACAAGCTCAAGCAATGAATAGTAAACTGTACAACAGACTGATCTTTGAATTGTCCAAAGATGGTCGCCGCGGATTCATGGTTTCGGAATGTAAGGGCTGTAATGGAGCAGTCGAAGCTAATATCCCTGCAAGTATGTTGCGCAAAAGCACTGCCACACTTCCGGAGGTTGACGAACCCACCGTCGTAAGGCATTATACCAACATGAGCACGAACAATTTTGGCGTGGATACAGGATTCTATCCGCTCGGCTCATGCACAATGAAATATAACCCTAAAATAAACGAATTACTCGCATCGTCCGGCATTGTCCGTGACATGCATCCTTTGCAACCGGCAGCTACGGCGCAGGGAGCGCTGCGCCTTTACGACATACTCCAAAAGGCATTGTGTGAGATAGGCGGAATGGCCGAGTTTACACTCAATCCGTATGCCGGAGCGCATGGAGAGCTTACAGGACTGATGGTGATACGTGCCTATCATGCAGAAAGGGGCGACGCCGCAAGGACAAAAGTCATAGTACCTGATTCGGCACACGGAACAAATCCGGCCAGTGCGGCTGTTGCCGGCCTGGAGGTGGTAGAGGTGCGTAGCCTGCCGGACGGAACAATCGATGTTGACGATCTTCGCTCGAAACTCGACGAAAACGTTGCGGTCGTAATGCTTACCAATCCCAACACGACAGGCATGTTCGAACGTAATATTCCTGCTATTGCGGAGGTTGTTCATGCCGCTGGAGCTTTGTTGTATTACGACGGCGCCAACCTTAACCCCATGCTCGGAGTAGCCCGTCCCGGCGACATGGGTTTTGATGTCATGCACATAAACCTGCACAAGACGTTTTCCACACCACATGGCGGAGGAGGCCCCGGAGCCGGCCCGGTGGGTGTGCGCGCCGGGTTGGAGAAGTATCTGCCGAATCCACGCGTTGTCAAATCCGGAACAAATGATTTTCAAGTTGTGACAGACTCTGACACTGCTCTCGGCAGAATATCGTTATGGCTTGGAAATTACACAGTGTTGCGTCGCGCGCTTGCGTATATTTTAAGCATGGGGTCGGAAGGACTGTCGCAGATAGGTCCATTGGCTACCCTTGCCGCCAATTATGTCATGGAGTCGCTTAAAGACCTCTACGAGTTACCTATTCCCGGCCCATGCAAACACGAATTTGTATTTGACGGGTTGAAGGATAAATCCACAGGAGTCACGACGCTGAATATAGCCAAAAGACTGCTTGACCACGGATTTCATGCACCTACCATATACTTCCCGCTGCTTTTCCATGAGTCGCTGATGATAGAACCGACCGAAACAGAAAGCCGTGACACGCTCGACGCTTTTATTGATGTGATGAAAGCCATCGCGACAGAGGCATCATGTGCCCCTGAGAAAGTCAAGCAGGCTCCACATTCCACACCTATGGCACACCCCGACGAAACGGAGGCGGCCATGCATCCCATACTGACATGGAAAGATTTGACATCCTAATAATCGGCAGCGGTCCTGCCGGTTATGAAATTGCGGCCGAGCTTGCTGCGAAAGGGCAAAACGTCGCGCTTGTAGAGCGCGACCGCACAGGCGGCACATGTCTCAACCGCGGGTGTATACCCACAAAATGCCTTTGCGCTACTGCGCAGAGCGTTATCGCTGCCCGCAATGCTGCTGTTTTCGGTGTGGCAACAGGAAGTGTGTCTGTGGACTATTCCAAAGCATTCATGCGTATGCGCGACGTTGTAGGCGAATTGCGCTCTGGTGTGGAACAGATGCTGGCCAAAGTCAATGTCGTACGTGGCTGCGCCAGCATAACTCCCGACGGCGGCATCGACGTGGCCGGCAAATTGTATTCTGCCGAAAAAGTGCTTATAGCCACCGGTTCCGCTCCCTCGCGATTATCCATCCCCGGAGCCGAATTGGCTTTGACAAGCGACGACATTCTTGAAGGAAATATGCCTTTGCCGGAACGTCTTGTGATTATAGGCGGCGGAGTCATCGGCATTGAGTTTGCAAGCATTTACAATGCGCTGGGCTGCGACGTGACGGTGATAGAATACTGCAAAGAAATTCTGCCTCAATTCGATTCCGACATCGCAAAACGTCTACGCCTTGCATTGCAGGCCCGCGGAATAAATTTTGCGACAGGTTCTGCTGTCCGGTCCATATCTCCTGATATGGAAGTGCATTACACCAACCGCCGCGGAGACGATTACGTTAAGGCGGATATGGTGCTGGTGGCAACAGGACGCCGTCCGGTCCTTCCCGCCGGATGCGTCGAAGCGGGAATCGAAGTAGATGACCGCGGATTCATATCCGTAGACGAAAGAATGCGGACTACCCGCGACGGATTCTACGCCGCAGGCGATGTCACAGGTATATGTATGCTTGCCCATGCTGCAACTGCGCAAGCCCGCATTGCGCTTACCGATGCAGATGTTGACCTCGACATAATCCCGTCCGCAGTATTCTCTGCACCTGAAGTTGCTATGGCAGGACTCACCGCAGCCGATTGTGAGCGATATGGCGTACAATGCCGTACCGCCCGCTGCAATTATGCTTCCAACGGAAAAGCGCAGGCTATGGGTGCTACATCAGGCTGTGTGAAGTTGGTATACAACCCGGAGACGCGTCTTATTCTTGGCGCGCACGTATTAGGTGAACACGCCTCGGATCTTGTGGCCGAAGTTGCCGCGCTGATGTACGGCATGACAACCATCGACGAACTCGCTGAAGGACTCGTGCATTCGCATCCGACCCTATCGGAACTGTTGCAGACTGCGGCAAAGAACGCGGAATAAAATAATAGACACAATCCCTACTCCAGGCGCAGCTCGACATAGTTCTTGCTGCGCCTGTTCACTGCAAAATATGCGGACGTGCGTACACCGAGCACCCATACTATACGCTCGTCTCGTGTAAGAATCCATGTGTCACGCTTCTGTTCGGGCGTCATTTTTGCATCCGAGAACAAGTCGCTCACAAGCCGTGTCCCTGTCATGCCGAAAGGGCGTATACGGTCGCCGCGGCGCCACCGTCTCAATGTCCATCGTGGATTTCCGTCAAGAGCTACCGCGTCAAGATAAAGCACTTTGTGTGATGCCTCGGGCGTAAATTCCGAAACGCCTTTGTGCAATACCTTTATATGGACAGGGACAGAAATGTCGGAGTCAAGAGACACTTCCGTTTCTTCGTCGGAATTTGAATTCCCGGATGCTGTGGAAAATGAAAGTGTTCCACGACTTAGTTCTGCAAACACATCGCCTTTGTGTGAGCGGAATTCCGCCCCGGAGCGCATAGGGTCGGCAAGAATATTATCAACCTGTGTCATGGAAAATCCTGCGGGGCGCAAGATCTCAAATAACAACACACGCGCATCGGGTTCGGTGGCGAATGCCGCCACATCAATGCTTCCCGAAGCAGGTGAGCCGTATTGCGCGGCGGATTCGGCCACTTTGCGGTCGAACACGGCTCTTGCATCGGCCAACATGCCCATGCTCCGCTCTACTCCTTCTATCGCACCGGGGAGCAGCTGTTCAAATTGCGGTAACAGGCAGTTGCGAAGACGGTTGCGAAGATAGTCAAGGCTATTGTTGCTGCTGTCGGTCACATACCCCAATCCGCATTCGGCAAGATAATCTTCAATCTGTATGCGGGTGCAGTCAAGCAAGGGACGCACCACATTGCCTCGCCTGTAGTCCATGCCGGTCAGGCCGGCAATGCCTGTGCCGCGGGCGAGATTAAGAAAGAATGTTTCCACATTATCTTCCCTGTGATGCCCTACGGCCACATCAGCAGCCCGAAGCGTGGTGAGCAGTTCGTCGAACCAATCGTAACGCAACCGCCGGCAAGCCATTTCCACACTTTCGCCGGTTTCGGCCATGGCAGCGGCCACGTTGAAATCCTTGACATAAAGGTCTACGCCGAGTTTCGCCGTGATTTCCTCGGCAAAACGCATGTCGCGCAGGCTTTCCTCGCCGCGCAAATGGAAATTGCAATGAGCGGCCACACAATTGTATCCTTCCGACACAAGAGCCGAGAGCAAAGCCACAGAATCGGCGCCGCCGCTTAGCGCCACCACTATCGGCACATCGCGTCTGAGATGCAATTTACACGACAGCGTACGCCTCAAATTTTTAATGAGCGAATCCATGATGCAAAATTAGTGTAATTATTCGTCAGAATCCCTACGCAATTCTTCAAAAAATTAGTACTTTTGCAAGTAATTTTGAAAAAACTATCCCCAACGGCATGTTAGACAAAATAAAATCACTGCACGCACAGATAGAGAGCGCCACCGCCGCCAATAGCGAAGATGCGGAAGCGCTCCGCATAAAATACCTCAGCAAAAAAGGCGAAATCTCTCAATTAATGGTTGATTTCCGCAATGTGCCCGCTGAGCAGAAACGCGAGATAGGCCAAGCCATCAATGAATTGAAGAATTATGCCACCGAGCGTATCAATAGTCTGCGCGACGCAGCAGAAGCGGCTTCGGCAGGAGCGGCTGCAGCCGCCCTCGACCTGACGCGCACGCCGGCACCGTCGCCAATGGGTACACGCCATCCGCTCTCGCTTGTCCGTGAGGAAATTACTTCCATATTCCGCCGTCTGGGATTCAACATTGCCGACGGTCCAGAAATCGAGGACGACTGGCATGTGTTCTCGGCTTTGAATTTCGCGGAAGACCATCCTGCGCGAGACATGCAAGACACATTCTTCATAAACGCATCGCCTGAAGTGGTGTTGCGTACACACACCTCATCCGTGCAGACGCGTGTAATGGAGCACTCCGAGCCGCCGATACGCATCATCTGCCCTGGACGTGTGTATCGCAATGAGGCGATTTCGGCACGAGCCCACTGCTTCTTCCATCAGGTGGAGGCTCTTTATGTCGACCGCGATGTGACTTTTGCCGATCTCCGTCAGACCCTCCTCTACTTTGCACAGGAAATGTTCGGCGCCGACACACAGATACGTCTGCGTCCGAGCTACTTCCCCTTCACAGAGCCTTCCGCCGAGATGGATATTAGCTGCAACCTATGCGGTGGCAAAGGCTGTTCATTCTGCAAGCACACAGGCTGGGTGGAAATCCTCGGTTGCGGCATGGTGGATCCGAATGTGCTCCGCTCTTGCGGAATAGACCCCGATGTATATTCCGGTTTTGCCCTCGGCATGGGAGTAGAACGTATTGCCAACCTGAAGTATCGCGTCAACGACTTGCGTCTGTTCTCCGAGAACGACGTGCGCTTCCTCGACGAGTTTGCAGCTGCACGATAAATGACCAAAAAGGAAAGATACGCAGCCGCTCTGAGATTCTTTCAGGAGACTATGCCTGCGCCGCAGACGGAACTGCACTACGACAGCCCTTTTCAGCTGCTCGTTGCCGTTATACTCTCTGCGCAGTGCACCGACAAGCGTGTGAACATGGTGACGCCGGAATTGTTCCGGCGTTTTCCTTCTGCGCATGATATGGCTAAGGCGGAAGCCGATGACATTTTTCCTTACGTGTCTTCCATTTCCTACCCCAACAACAAAGCCAAGGCATTGGCCGGCATGGCACGCAAACTCGTAAGTGATTTCGGCGGAGACGTACCGGCAGATGCCGACGCGCTTCAGAGTCTGCCCGGCGTCGGCCGGAAAACGGCCAATGTGATTCTGTCCGTTGTATTCGGACAAGCTGCCATGGCAGTGGATACACATGTTTTCAGAGTGTCGGAACGCATAGGTCTCACAAGTGGAAGCACTACGCCGCTCGACACCGAGCTACAGCTCATGCGCCATATTCCGTCGGAACTCGTTGGCATCGCCCACCATTGGCTTATCCTGCACGGGCGATATACCTGCAAGGCACGAAAGCCGCTATGCGACGTCTGCGGACTCACTTCCGTGTGCCGGTATTACAAACAGAATTCATGATGGACGAATTATTCATCGACATTATAGAGATTCTCGGCACTGCCGCTTTCGCCATCTCAGGCATACGCCTGGCGGCAGCCAAGCGCTTCGACTGGTTCGGAGCCTATGTGGTGGGGCTTGTCACAGCCATCGGAGGTGGCACGCTGCGCGATGTGCTGCTTGATTTGCCCGTGTTCTGGATGAAGTCTTCGGTATATCTCGTAGTCACATTCATATCACTTGTTGCTGTTATCGTTTTCCGGCAGGCGCTTGTTAAAGGCATGCGCACGCTGTTCATATTCGATGCCATAGGCCTGGCATTATTTGTGGTGGTGGGCGTACAGCGCACCACCGAAGCGGGGTTGCCTATGTGGGTAGCAATAGTAATGGGTACCATTACCGGCAGTTTCGGCGGCATCATCCGCGACATTCTAATCAACGAGCAGCCGCTTTTTTTTCGAAAAGACATTTATGCTACTGCCTGTCTTGCCGGTGGCGTTGTGTATTGGCTGCTCAACATGTTGCACATCAACGACATTGTGCCGCAGATAGCATGTGCAGTCGCTGTGATAGGACTGCGTGTGGCTGCCGTGCATTACGGTTGGGCACTCCCAATACTTAAAGTGGACTCCGAACTGATTCCGGACAATGAGGACGCAAACAGCGAGAAATGAACTCAACACAGATACGCCAGTTCTTTAAATATTGTATGGTGGGAGTCATGAACACTTCCATCACCCTTGCAGTGATATTCGTGTGCAAATCCATTTTAGGGATAAACCCTTATGTTTCCAATGTCATCGGATATGTATGCGGCCTTATCAATTCTTTCTTATGGAACAAACAATGGGTGTTCCGTTCGCACAACGGATATTATGGCGAGGTCGTGCGTTTTGCGGCAGGATTCGGTGTATGTTTTCTCTTGCAGTTTGCCGTGGTGTGGAGCATAACGCACACGCCGTTCGGCGTAGCGGAGTTTGAAATCTGCGGATTTGTGCTTTCGGGCTACGGCATAGCCACCCTGTTCGGAAGTGTGGTGTACACCATCAGCAATTTCCTTTTCAACCGATTTGTAACTTTCAGAAAAGACTGAGCTGCACGCCTTCGCGCAAAGGTGCCGATTCCATGTAGAGAGTTATATTGCGGCTCCATCCCTGCGAGACATTGCGCAACGTCACCTGTACAAGACCGATGGTGTTTCCGACGATGCGACGCAATTCCGACAGTACGCTGCGTGTGGAATCAACGCCGCTCATACGCACATTGGCCACGCATCTTCCCTGATGCACAGCAGATGCAAAAAGAATGTCGTTTATACTTATTGTTGCCATAGTCGTGTGGTTGTAATTGTTTTACACGACAAAATTAGCCCGCCACACGGGCAGGCTAACAGCACAACAATATTAACAATCGTTAAATCACTGCATTTCCAATGGCAGACAACGCATCATATAATCGCGTGCTACCGACCATGGCACATATACATCCTCACTGTTTGGAAGCAGTGGCACCGGACGTTCGTTGAGCGATGCTCTCACATAATACTTTCCGCCTGAACGGCTCCGGAAAAGCACAAGCTGCAGATTCGCCGCCATCGGCACGATGGCGAAATCACGCCAATGCTGAGCCACGGTATCAAAATAATTTGTAAGGTAATAGCATCCTCTGAGGCGCAGGAGCGAAAGCAGCGGCATGAGTGTCTCGGCATGGCCGAAACGCAACCGCACTGTTGTTGAAGTGTCGCCGTTGATAAACGCATCGGTTGTCGACACAAGGTCATGGACAAGCTGAGCGGCAATCTCCGCCGGCACTGTGCTGACCGTCGAAGCGGAGTAGCGCAAATACTGACGCAAGTTGAAACACGACCACAAAGCGTTAAACTCCTCTATCGAGAAATACACAAGCGGATCCACCTCTACCGACATTGCCGAGCATCCGGCCACGACAGCCCACTCGCTGTAGGCAAGGTCGCGCACATGCGCGGCGTCGTCGAAAGGAAAGCGTGTGCCAAGCGCACGCATAATTGCCGTAGTCGGGCATTCCGCTTCGAAGTATTCCATGTATGTCGGCTCCCAGTCTTTGTTGTCGCGGAAGTCAATGTAGGCCTGCACGGTGTCGAACGGCCGCAGAAGCGGAGAATTGACACGTCCCGTAGATGTGCGGAACGTGGTTTCATTATTAAGACGGTCAAGGCGGTGTGTGAAGCAGTACATGCTCATCATGGCTCGCGGGGAGTAGCTTGAAATAGCATCCACGATGGCGTCTCTCCCGAAAAGTTCGGGGTAGTTCCGCGTCATGCGTGTGGCTATTTCTGCCTGTTCAGCCATACCGAGCGAGTCAAGCGCTCCCCATTGTCCGTTGCTGAGACGTATTACTTTGTCGGTAAGGCGCAACAGGTCGCGTCCGGTCTGCGTTATGGTGCCGAGAGAATCGGCCTTGACAAGAGCGGCTCTCAGTTTCCGGCAGTTGGCAGCCGACGACGGATAGCGCGCACCATGGCGCCCGACATGGTTGACGAACACTGCGATAAGCGAATCCGGGTGCTCCTCGTCCGGCACTACCGACGGGTATGGTGTCAGCGAGCCTTCGCACTGGCGGATAGAATAGCGTGTGTCCATCGGCCCCGCTCCATGGACAGAGAGGGTCGCGGCAACGGCAACGGCGAAAATCAATCCACGTCTCATAAAGCCCTACTCTACCGGAATCTTGGCTATACGGCGCTCGTGACGGCCGCCTTCAAAATCCGTGTGCAGGAAGGCGTCGAGGATTTCTATGGCGAGTTCAGACTCGATGAAACGCGCGGGAAGCACCAGACAGTTGGCGTCGTTGTGCTGACGCGCGAGACGTGCCAGTTCCACGTTCCAGCAATGCGCCGCACGCACACCCTGGTGTTTGTTCATAGTCATGCCTATGCCGTTGCCGCTGCCGCATATAGCCACGGCCGGATATATCTCTCCGGCCTCAAGTGCAAGCGCGCAAGGATGGGCATAGTCAGCATAATCGCACGATTCAGCCGAATGTGTGCCAAAGTCGCGGTACTCTATTCCTGCGGCTTCCAGCCATCCTTCTATTATACTCTTAAGTTCGTAGCCAGCATGGTCGCTGCACAGCCCCACAGGCATTCCTGCTTTCAAAATATCCATATTGAAGTGTTTTGTCATATTTTACTGCAAATATAACAAACATAAAGGACATCACGACCGATGTCCCTTACATTTTTATATATTTATTTTTGACTACGCGCTTTCTGCAGCTGAAACCCGGCAGTCATGATGTACGGGAAGTTGTTTCAAAAAGATACATCAGCAATGACTGCGGAGCGGCATCTTTAAGCAGCACCTTCGACGAGCGGTCGAGAAGATAAAGCGACGGCAATGCAGGAAAAGCGTACAACGAGCGGTCTTCGATATTGCCGTAATCAATGCCGAGAGTCCACGCTTTCGGCATATCGCTTGCGTGGCGGCGCCAAAGCTCTTTTTCGCCGTCGGGGTAAACGGCGAGCACGCGCAGACGCCCCGACGATGCAAGGGATGTAAGCATGTCGTCGGATGCAAGCGCCTCTATTGTCTGATGGCATATCTCGCATTCCGGGTCGTAGAACAATAGCAGAGTAAGGGCACTTCCGGCACAGAAATCATGCAGTTTTCCGCAGCTGCAGTCAAAGCGTTCGTACGCAAAGTCCGCGGCAGTGCTGCCCGCACGGTTTTTCAAAGCGCATTCTCTCTGATATTCCACCCGCGCACGCGATGCCTCGTCAAGCATGTTCTGCGAAATGGCGACATCGGCGAAGCCGGCATACGCTATTTCATCGCGCATGGGAGAGTTGGGGTTGTAGAGGTACTTTTCCGCGATATCCATGAAAAAATCATAAGCGGCGCGGCACGAAGCGGCTTTTTTCAGCACGCTTTCTGCTGCGGCCGACACGGCGTCGGCATCCACATGAGGCAATAAAGAGGCAAAATTGGCAAAATTCTGCTCCATGAAGGCGGTGTCGAGGCTTCGCGATGTGTCGGAAAAATCCATGGAGTCCCAAAAGTGCGCGAGTACGTAAGCCGCACGCTCCCTTGGCAAGACAAACTCTTCCGGAACCTCCGGAAGTGCAAGCTCCTGCTCATCACAGGCCGTGCTGTGCCCTTCGCTTTCCGCCATATCATGTGATTTGGCGGAAGGCGAACAGCCCATGAGAAAAAGTGCTCCAAGCAGGAGTGGCATAATCGCTTTCATTCTATGTAATCCCTTACGCACCTTATGTATATCGGTTGTCCGTCTCCAATACTGCATTGACATGAAGCATCGGATCTGGCACCCATGAATATATGCTCATATGGCGTATATGTTCCGCCCGTCATTGAGTTTTTATTAAAATACGATACCGTGCATGATGTGACATACAATCCTTCATTAATATCTACCACATTAAGATTACGCATTATCGCCAACTCTTTCTGATTGGGTATTCGCCAGCCTGTTCCAAGGTCTTTGCAAGGATTGTTGTTTATCGCATCCGTAACCTCTTTGAGCACGTTATCTTTGTTGGCGTTTGTGTTTGCATTGAAAATACCATCAATAGGATTTCCAACCTGATATTGGAATGCCTTATATGGCATGTTGTACTGGCTGTTCACAAGATGGACCGGCATCTCCCCTTCGCCGTTACCGTTACCGCTATAAGTGATGGTTCGAACGGAGTTGGCATCATAGTACGTCATCCTCACCACCTTGTTATCTGCGTCATGCTCATATGCCTGTACCACTTTGTCCGCATTGTCAATAGTTCTCATGTCCGATCCGAGGTTGCGGATGCAACGGACCTGCCAGGGAGCATTGCAGTATTGTCCGTAATTGGACAATGACATGCCTTCCATAGCCCACATTATCTGGCGTGTGCTTGTGAAGAACAGATAACGCGTGTTATAGCCGTTATTCGTCTTGGGCAGTTGTGAAATCTCTCTATAGTCCATGAGCGGATCCGGGAGCGACTGGCTTCCCAGCACCACACGCAGGTACTTTCCTGTGGCCGGCACATACCAGCGCAGTTCTTCCGGGTCTATTATTCCATTGCCGTTATTGTCGCGGTTCCTGTTCATGCAGGCGTTTATCGCTTCTATATAGTCGGCCTTCCTTTCGGAATCTGGTTGAGGATCGGTCAAAAAATGGGCGTTGTTTCCTGTGAAATCGCCATCGAAATACGCAAGCCGAGGCAAAGACTCCGTACGTGCTTCAAGTTCCGGGCCATTCTGGGCCGCATTGCCCTTGACCGCAGGGATTGTCTGCGGAGCGCTTTGTGTCACAAAACTACTCCAGCGCGGATTGTTATTGTCTTTGATAAGCCATTGCCATACATTCCATCGCCCGTTCACTGCACTTGGGCCGGTAGGAGCGAACGAACTTCGGAGATTCAACCCTTCCGTCTCGTTGACACGCTCCACTCCTATGGCAGTGCCTTCTCTTAGGGTAATGCCACCGACTGTCTGCGAAGGCGTAAAATCGTTCATGGAGTAATATGTCTGGATGGACGATTGCGCCACGGCATATTTTGAACGGGCATACACGCTTTGGGCATCGTCCGACACTTTCTTAGTCACGCGTATGTAGAAGCGCCGCGGGTTCTGGTTCACATAACGCGCCCAGTTGGGGGTGCCTCCGTCGTTCCCTTCGTCGGCATCGTCTTCATAAGTGTATTCATTGACGAAAACCGTATAGATTCCAGCAGCAGAGAAACGTCTGTCATCATCCTCCCAAAGACGCGCTCCCGCCGCATCTGCGAGTGTGAAAGTGCGTCCGTCGTCGTTGGCACTCTTGTCCATGGGGCGGTATTCGGCAAGTTCCGACATGGAAGTGGTCGGGCGTAGCTGCACCCAGTTTATATATTTCATTTCTTCCGCTGTCGGATTGTCTTCTTCGGTGAAGGTGTATTCACGTCCGTTATCCCAGGAAGTGATGATGTAGCCGAAACCTTTTCGTGTGCCCGGGTTCACATTCTTCAGTTCTTCTTTGGTGAGCTGTATGTTGAATGCTGCATAGTGTGCATCGAGGAATACTGTCGCGTTCTCTACATCCGACACCATGCCTTCCGCTCCGGGATATTGTTCGGCGCCGAAAGCCTCGAGACGTATGTCGTTGACTCCGTTTATCGTCATATTGTAAGTATAATCGACGTTTCGGTAGCAGTTGAAGTCGGAAGCATCGTTTTCGAGATAGCCGAGATGAATCACATACTCCGCGCTGCCGGTGCGTGTCACTTCCTGGCCTTCCGTCAGCGTGTTGCCGTTTTCGTCCACATACAGCACGTCCTTATAGTCTACATTGCAGCGCACCACCACGTACGAGGCCATGTTGTCGGGAGTCCATGTCTCGCCCGTAAGGCTAATATACAGGCCGCTGTTGGCTCCGTCCAGAGCCTTTGCCTCAATCTCACGCTTTTCATAGCTGTCGCATCCGGCGTCGGCAAGTGCTTCATGCTTGTTTTCACCTTGCCAGAAATCGAACTTGTAGGTGTCGCCGTCGTGTGTGAAATATTGCGACGTGAACTGCTGCGGCGTGGCAAAATATTCCGATGAGTTGTCCTCCGTGCAGTCATGACCGAAATTGGCTGCGTCCCCACCCCGTTCGTAAAGCCATGTGGCTGTGGGCACATTCACTATGGTATAGCTTGTGGGCTGAATAGATACATTCGGGCCGGCCGTGATGTTGAACGACACGTGCGACACAAGGCGGCGCAGGTGTATCGCTCCGGACAACTGATAGTCTTCCACAGACGTGGCCGGAATGAATATCGGTTCGAAATTCAGTTTATCGCCCCATTCTTCAAGCCGCGGATGTGTGGCTGTATTGCCTACGCCCACTGTGGACAGACATCCCGACATAGTGAGCGGCAATGGAGCCGCATTCACATCATTCGTTGTCGAAGGAGACACTGCAGCTATTGATAGAAACGCATCCCATGTGTCGGCGGCTTTCAGCAGCGTGGAAAGCGGCTGCGGCTCGGCAAACGGTTCATCCTTGGTGACGCCCGGGTTTTCTACATTCGCCACAGCCACGATATAACTGCTGCCCGACTTGGTTTTGATGTCGAAGGTGCGCTCCACTTCAGTGTCGTGCGTGCCGGGGCTGAGTTCCAGCCAGTCGCTGGTGGCCTCTTTGGTAACGGCCGAATAGGTGCGTATCCACAACGAGCGCACTTCGTTTATCTGTTGGTCGGAAAGCGCTGCACGGCTCTGCACATCCATGGCTGGCAACTGCACGTTCACCGACACCGTGACATCTTCGCCGGACAAAGTATAGTCGCATCCCGGCAGCTCGTCGTCGATACACGACGCAAGCAAAAGCATGGATGCCGGGACAAGGCTTGTGATAAAGCGTATGTTTTTCATCTTCATGACTATCAATTAAAATCGGGTATATCAACCACTTCGGGTGTCATCGAGCATACGGTCCACTGCACGTTGATGAGGCTGGTGGACACCGACACTACTTCGTAGCGGTAGATGCTGTTTCTCAGCAACGGGATTTCCGCACCAGCCGGAGCCCCGTCTGTGCCGTAGCTTGTGAGCTTGAGTTTATAGAGAACCGACGACGCGCCGCCGACCTGCACCGACCCTCCGAGGTTCTGCACCGTCACCTGCAGCCATGCTTTCTCGGCCCCGTCGGTGGGCACTTTATATTCAGGCACATAAACGGAAAACACCTTGCATCCGTCTTCACGGGCGGCTGTTGCGGTCTCGTCTTCGCCGAAATAACGAATGGCATCCGAATTATCCACGTTTTGGCCGTTGAATGCGTATGGCTCCTTGTATGAGGCCGAAGACGGAACGGACGGAGCCGACACATAATCGGTCTCAATATCGCCGCGCTTATCCCACTGTGCCATGTTCGGAAGAATTCCGCCACGGCTGTAGCACCCCATCAGCTCCACTTTTTCGATGCTGGCTCTTTTGTCGGCAGGCGGCTGCGTGGTGTCCACGCCCTTGCCCACAGCCTCTATTCGGTCTATCACCTCTATTTTGGCCATGGCACGGAGCATGTTTATGTCTTTTGTCAGTTCTATTCTTTCATTTGAAGATGTGAACTCCGAAGCATCCACGGTGAAACGCTGCACTCCGGCCATTGGGATGTGCTGCGGAGCGGTAGGCCATGCGCCGCTGCTGCCGTCGAGTGTCTCTATATGCGGATACCACCATGGCGAGGCCTCGGGCATCCGGAACGATGGCGCGGCATCGAAAACCGCTTCCATGCTCATACCACGGGTGAAATTGAAGTTCCGGGGGTCGAACGCGGAGTAGTTTGCCAGAGCCATTATGTAAAAGGTCACCTGCGGAGTGGACGGACGCGTGAAATAGGCGTCAGCCACTTCCGCCGATACCTCGTAGCGCACGAAGCGGCTGTCTTCGACTGGCATGACTTCGGGGTGGAAAGGCGCTATCAGGCGCTTGTCGGCATCGAAAAACAGAAAAGTGATATTCTCGAGGTCGAGATAGTTTTCCGCCAATGTGCCCTGCTGGGTATTGGCAGGCATAGTGACGGCTCTTGAGCCGCCGGAAACTGCCGGAACGAGGCTGCCTGTGACAATTTCAAAGCGGAATTCAACGCCATCTCCGGCTACGGGAGCCATGGGGTCATCGCTGTGCGAGCACGCCGCCGCACCTGCAAAAAGCGCAAGAGCGGAAAGTTTCCGGCATATGCTGTATGTGGAATTCTTTATAGCCATCGGATAAGCATTCTGTTGTATGGACTCTTAAAATTCTTCATACTGTGGTGGCACTACGGCCCATCCGTTTATAAGTATTCCATTGGCCGTGTACCAGTTGAGGCTGTCGTCAATATAGAACGACAATACATGCTCGTCCATACGGTCGAGGTACTGCTGGTTTGAGAAAGAGCCGTGATAATTGCCTTTCACCATCAGCAGTGCGCTCACAAGGTCGAGTTTTATTATGTCCTTGCCGTCTTCGCAGCGTGTCACTATCAACATGGGCTTGCGGTCGGTCATAAGCCTGCCCATGGTGCATTCGGCAAACAAGCCTGAAACCGTTGTTGACGACGCTCTCGCTTCGTCTCGCTCGCTGCTGACACGGCTGAGGCTCCACGGCCGGTATTCAAACGCTTTTTCCCCTACGACCTCATTAAGGTAGTTCATCTCGGAGTTGTCAGCCGTTATGCGTATACTGAAATCCGACTCCTTCATTTCGCGTCCGTCGAGGTTCTCAAGCAACACTTTTATCACATTGGTGTCCTTTGTAAGGTCGATTAGGGGCAAATCTATGTAGCCGTAGTCGCCCTTCCCGCACACCACACCGGTGCTCATTCCATGGAACAGGGGCACGATGTCCTTGTCCGAATAAACCGCCGCATCCTTTTCCTGCAACGGCAGATGCGCGTCAAAATCGGCGGGACGCGTGCCGTCGCCTATCGCAAACGCCGTGTGCATGTCCATGGGCGATGCGCCTTCGCACCATGCCAGCATGTCGTACGTGCCGGGGGTGAGTTCCACATCCATTTTGTAGCCGGTGCGCTTCACTGCGTCGCCCGATTCCGTCTTCCGCAACACGAGATTGCCGTTTTTGTCGAACACAAGAAGGGTGACTTTCGACACCTGTGAGGCAAATGCATCGGCCTGGATTATGTTCTTCGTATATGCGAACGGAACTTGATAATGTACGCTGCAGTCGCCCTCATTGTCAAAAATAGCGGAATCACACGCACTTAATGCGGATATGCCGAAAATGGCGGCGGCAGCAAGCACTGTATGCAGGGTTCGTTTCATTGGTTTATATCGTTTTTTTAATTTTCGGTCGAAATAGTATTCCGTATAGTGTATATGTTGTGGACCGGATAGTTGCCGGTCTCGTATTTGTCGAGTCAAGTGGCGTCGCATGTGTGCGTCGCTGGAAAAAGTGCCCTGTGCCGGGCCGGCGAAGCGGAGAGAATGCGAGAGGAATAAATACCGGTGCTGCAGCGGTGCCGCAGCACCGGTATAAAGATGTGGAGTCAGGATAGATTAAAGATCAACTTCCCATCCCGGAACAACATTCCAGGCAAGTATGTTGAGGCGTGCAGCCACGTATTGCTTGGTTTCGCCTACGGGGGGCACGATGGGCTGGTCGTCGCTGCGCAGACCTGTTCCGAGACCTGCGATTGTCGAAATGTTGAGTGTGTACACATGGTTGCGCACGATTCCGAGATCGCCTACGCGCATGTTCTTCCACTGATACATGCCGTCTTTCAGCAGGGTGGCTTCCGTGGTGGCATCGGCAGTGGGCCACCCGAGGTGACGGATGGGCACACTGAAGAACGCACGTCCGTTGCGGAACATGTCAAGATAGCCTATGCCTGCGGCAAGCTGGGCGTTTGCGGCAGCAATGTTGTCAGCCGTAATTTTTACGAATTGTTGGCCGTCGAAGTAATATGCATCGTCTGGCACATTGGCAAGCTGAAGCGTCACGAGGCGGCCGGCAATATTGCTGTTCGGCATTTTTTCGCGTACGGAAGCTTTAGGATGCTCAAGAACAAATGCGCTTGCAGTAAGAGCTGTAGTACCGGCGGCGTCGCTAAATACAAAGCCATTGCGCTCGGCAAGGACTTCTCTTGCTTTGCCCATTGTTGCATAATAGGTGCCGTTTGTGCCGTTGTTGCGGTCTACATAGAAAGTAGTAGCGGCTGCTGTGCTGCCTTCTACCTTGTACTGGCCTACAATTACTGCGGAGCCTATTGTAGCGGCGGGATTGCCATTCTCAACGTCCCTTATTCGGAATATTGAGGTTGTCGTTTCGCGAGTATAGATGTAGCCGGTTGTGGATGCTCCAGTGTTGGAGATAGCAAAGCCGTCTTTATATTCAATTGCCTGGCCGTAGATGTCACCGGTAGCCATATCCGCCACTTGATTGAATGAATAGTAGTTTTGTGCGTAGTTCCCCTCTTTCTTTTGATCGTTCTCGGGGTCGTTCACCTGGTCGGATACCATCGGGAAATTGTTTTCATTGTAGGAGGGAGAGCACCCCCAATAGGAACGATGATTGGTTTCGCTATTCCATGTATCGGCCATACCGGTATTCTGGAAGTTGGCATTTACATTTGCGAAGCCGGGGTCCATGGTGATGCCGGTGCCTTCTGTTGCCGGTACGCCATAACGCTTGGTAACGTATGTGTTTTTAGCTATGGCATTCATAAACCAATACTGAGGCGTGAAAACGAGATTGATGGTGCCGGTACCGGTATCCCCGTTCTGCAATGTGTAGGCTTTAGGCGCACCGGCATCCATTGTCAGGCCCACCTTGGCAGCCAGACGCTCCACATAGATATTTACCATAGCGGCATCTCCGGAAGCTTCTATAGCCTGTTTTGCTTCATCTTCCGTTTTAAACAGCATGCCGTTGTTGATGGGAGTCGCACACAGACGGCTTTTTTGCTCACCGGTAAGAGTGTTCTTTCCATAGTACACCGAATTTGTCATTGTGAAACATCCATCATGGTAAAGTTGGCCGTCGTCAGCGTCTCTGAGTTCAGCCAACGTTTTTTGGCTGAACTGTGTAATTCTTCCAGCATCGGCATTTACGATGCAGATTACCTGCGAAGGAAGGTTTTTGCCTTGTGTAAGTTGCACGGGTACAACCGAAGTCCATATACGGGTTACATTATTGTTTTCAGAATCTTTAAATTCGGAGTTAAGTTCGTCTCCGGTAAAGCTCTGAGGCGTGGCCGTGGGATTTCCGTCTCGGTCGTAGAACAGGAAATCAAGGCGTTTTACAGCACTTTCGTCCTTGGTCCCGTCTTCAAACCCGCGGCCGCCGTCGCGGGGTGCGGAAAGAGCCACTGTCATGAAGCGCGTTTCGTCTATTTCCGCCACTTCGTTGCCGCCGGTGATATGCTCTTCGGATGAGCATGAGGCCAGTCCGAGCATCATGGCAAGCGCCATGGCTCCGGCTGATGTTTTAAATGTTCTCATTGCGTAAATAATTAAAGTTACTATATTAGTTAGGATTGATTAAGTTTATATTTTGCCCATTTCGCGCAGTTGGCCGAGGGCGTCGGCGGCCTGCGGCAATGTACTTACGCTTTCCAGATTCCGGCGGGCAGCTTCGTAATCGCCCTGCATTGCAGCGAATATGCCGCGGGCATAGACTGCGGATGTCGAGTCGCCGGCTTTGGCGAGATAACGCCCGGCGTTGCCGAGATCGCCGAAACGCATGGCTGTGAACGCGGCATTCAGATTGGCCACGGGGTCGTCGGGGTAAAGGCGCACAGCCACTTCGAACACTTCGCGGAAATCTTCCGAGTCGGACGGAAGGGTCTGCGCAAGGGTGTACATCTCATGAAGCGACAGCTTGCGGGGATTCTCTTTCATCACCTTGGCTATCTTTGCCGGGTCGGAGAACGACTGCACGGTGTAGTTCACCTTGTAATCAGAGTGTCGCAGCGATGGGTATACTTCTCGCAGCAGGAACGCGTACTGCTCGGGAAAGCGCACACGGAGGCGGTTGTCGCGCACATCGGGCTCAATGGATTCGTCGGAGATGAGAGTAAGAATGGCTTCGCGGTCGGCCAGCGATGAGCCTTCCACATATTTAATCAAGCCGGCCCAGTCTTCCGCCACCGACGACGTGTGCAGCAGTTCGCGGGGGAAATCGTACAGCGAGCAGACATAGTCGGCCAGCGATGCCGTGCGGCCTCGCGCGAGGCGCTCATTGTTGGCATAGGAACCTTCAGGCGATGCGTAGCCTGTGATGTCGACTGCGTCGATACGCGAATCGGGGTCGTTCTTGATCATGTCAATGGTGTCGCGTATGGCGGCAAGTTCCTGAGGATTGCGGCGATACGCGGGATCGATGTCGGTGCGGTTGACACGGAAGTCGATATAAGCCGAACCGCTTGCATTGCGGGCCTTGCGGGTCTCGACCGCCGGCACCACATAGGCCCATTGCGGAGCGAACACGAGTTCGCGAAGGTCGATGTGCGCCACCTCTTTGGACGTGGACGACAGCACGGAAAAACCGCAGCCGCACACATCCTCGGCTATCACAAGACGGGAATTCTCCATCCACTTGCGATAAGGCACCATGACGGCATAATCGACCACACCGCCTGAGCGTGTGAGCACGTCGCCTGCGGCCGGACGTCGCTTGCGCTGGTTCTGAATGTATCGGTTGCGACCTGCCACCACCACTTTGGGCAGCGTCACGGAACTGTCGCCGGCGCATATGGCCGGAATGAACGACACTTCGCGGTTGCTATTGAGCTTAAGGTCGGTAAAATCGAGTTGGAACGTCACGAAAAGGTTGTTTTCGGAGCGCTCGATGCGCTCGACACGCACCTCTGCAGGCAACAAGTCGCCATCGGCACCGTGCGCGACAGGCAGCGTAAAGCCGACAAGGAGCATAGCTGCGAAAAAGTTCTTGAATCTCATATTGCTGTTATATAATTATGAGTTAGAAAACATACACAAGCGACAAAGCCGCCTTCGTTGGACCCACATAATTCTTATGCCCGGAGCCGTTGCGGCGTCCGCAGCCGGCGCATTCAAAGCGGTCGTACTTCGTGTACACCCACCCCAGCCCTATCTCGGCCTCGAAATTCCAGTGGCGTCCGAGCATCCAGCTGTAGCCGTAGGCAACACCCGCACCGGCCATCCAGCCTTGGTAGCGGTGCGTGCGCAGCATACTGAAATTGTAGCCGAGAATGTCGCGGGCGAATCCGAGGTGGCCTATATTGTATTTGCCACCAAGCAAGTGCATGCCGAGGAAATGGCCGCCCAAGGCTTCGCAGAACCAATATCGCGCCTCCGGCTGCACGAGCCAATGCTTCCATCGGCGTCCGTTGCCCATATTCCATCCGTTGAAATTGCCCGATAGCTCCACCGACCATTTCGGCGCCACCTCCAGTTCGGCACCAAGGTTGATAGTCATAGTGGCATCATAAAGGACATTTGTCTTGACCGCAAATTCCTGCCCGGCACATCTCATGCCGAATGCCGAAGCCAGAATTGTCGTCAAAAGAAAAAATGCATGTTTCATGTCAATATCTGTAATTATTCTGAAAAAACTTGAGTATAGAGTATTCCCGTTACTATCCTGCCAAACGAAAGATTAAAAAGAGTTTTTATTCCACGTACAGCATGCCATGCTGCCGATTTCAATGCACTGTGGCCGGCACGATATACGCAAAACACCGCACGGAACGCATTTTCGCGTTCAGCACGATGTATCACTGATATGTTTCGGGAATACAGGAAGCGCCCATCCGCCCCCCCCTGCGCGACAAAATGCGTCGCGGGACGCGTAAATCGTTGACCTACAGTGGTTTGAAGAATGGGGGGAGGGGTAAAATCGTAATCGCCTGAACTTTAGCCCAAACAAAAACGTGTGTCTTCGTATTATTGATTCTACAAGGTCTCATTTCAGTTGCGATAGAATCGCCTATGATTTAGGAATAAAATTCTACTATTTTATGGCATGCACCATACTATCCGCAAAGTTAACAAAATATTTTTAATAATCCCCAATTTTATCCATTATTATTTCGCTATTTTTTATGATTTTATTTAATCTCAAAATATCGCAAAACATAATTCGCTGATTTATAACGACAACACAAAATTGCCGATTTTTTTATTTGAAAATACTTGCCCATTCAAAAAAATATGCATAACTTTGCAAC
>VSPG01000015.1 GCA_009775265.1 Muribaculaceae bacterium | reverse complement strand
GCAAAAGTAGTCATAATTTTTCTAAAATACGTACCTTTGAAGTCAAAATCGCACCGAATCATGGAAGTACTCTACGAAGACAACCACATAATCATAGTCAACAAAGCCCCTGGCGAAATAGTGCAGGCCGACAAGACAGGCGACACTCCGCTAAGTGCCATCGTGGCCGCATGGCTCAAAGAAAAATACGCCAAACCCGGCAATGTGTTCGTGGGAGTGGCCCACCGTCTCGACAGGCCGGTGGGAGGCGTAGTGGTTTTCGCCAAGACCTCCAAGGCTCTCGCCCGGCTCAACGAGATGTTCCGCAACGGCGACGTGCACAAACGCTACTGGGCCATCACACGTGGCACTCCGGCCACGGCCGAAGGCGAACTCACACATTACATCACCTCCACCGAACGCAACAACAAGAGCCACGCACACCTCTCGCCCCGTCCCGGAGCTAAAGAAGCACGCCTGCGCTACCGCACAATAGCCGAAGGCGAGCGCTACCGGCTGCTCGAAGTGGAGCTCCTAACTGGCCGCAAGCACCAGATACGCGTCCAGCTCAGCGCCATAGGATGTCCCATCCGCGGCGATCTCAAATATGGCGACCGGCGCAGCAATCCCGATGGTTCCATATCGCTGCTCGCCCGTTCGGTCGATTTCGTACACCCCGTGAGCGGCAAGCACATCCATGTCGAGGCTCCGCCTCCCACAACCGACAATCTATGGCAGGAGCTTGCCGCAGCGAGCGGATGTACAACATAATTGGCTGTCATCGCAGGCGTAATGTTACATTGCTATATGTTATATGCAACATCACACCTTTGCCTGCCGATGGATTAGCACTATCTTTGCATCAGATTTTCATATCACCTTAAAAGCATGAGAAAACGATTAGTAGCCTGTGCGCTCGCAATAGCGCTCTGCATCCCGTATGTGGCCGCCCAGCACGTGGAAGAAATCCCCGGCGGCATGAAAGCCGACGTGAACGGCAATGAGATTACACTGCAATTCTTCAGCCCCGGCACGCTCCGCGTGACTAAAATACCCGCCGGAGCACCCTCTCCCGAGAAATCGCTGTCCGTAACAGCCACACCCGCCGGTGTGGCCACAAGCATGCGCAAAAGCGGCGGAAGCGTGGACATAAAAAGCGATGCCATGACGGCACGCCTGAACCTTAAGGACGGAAGCCTCACATTCTACAACGCGAAAGGCAAGACCCTGCTGAAAGAAAACGGCGCTCCTTCGTTCACACCCGTGGACGACGCCGGCACGCCGGCGCTCAAAGTGAAGCAGCGTTTCGCTTTCGACAAGGACGAAGCCGTCTACGGACTCGGCAACCTTGAAAACGGCACCCTCTCGCAGCGCGGCATCACACGCACGCTCATGCCCGGCAACGTTGAGGACGGCATACCCGTAATACTTTCCGTGAAAGGCTACGGCATATTCTGGGACAACTACTCGCCTACGACATTTTTCGACACTCCCGGCGAGTCGGGTTTCGAATCGGAAGTGGGTCCCGGCGTCGACTACTACATAATGGCCGGCGACAACGCCGACGGAGTGATAGCCGAAATGCGCGGCCTCACAGGCTCAGTGCCCATGTTCCCGCTCTGGACTTACGGCTTCTGGCAGAGCCGGGAGCGCTACAAGAGCCAGGACGAGACAGTAGGAGTGGTTAAGCGCTACCGCGAACTCGGCGTGCCCCTCGACGGCATCATACAGGACTGGCAGTACTGGGGCAACAACTACCTGTGGAACGCCATGGAATTTATGAATCCGGAGTTCAACAACCCGCAGAAGATGATGGACGACATACACAGCATGAACGCACACGCCATCATCTCCATATGGTCTTCGTTCGGCCCGCAGACAAAGCCCTACCGCGACCTTGACGAAAAAGGCCTGCTCTTCAACTTCAGCACATGGCCCGAATCCGGCATAGCCGAGCAGTGGCCTCCCCGCATGGACTACCCCTCGGGAGTGCGCGTCTACGACGCCTACAGCGCCGAGGCACGCGACATCTACTGGAAGCACCTGCGCCGCCTCTATGACTTCGGTATGGACGGATGGTGGATGGACTCCACCGAGCCCGACCATTTGAGCTTCAAGCCAGAAGACATGGACACACCCACGGCCATGGGCTCATTCCGCAAAGTGCGCGGAGCATATCCGCTCCTCACCGTAGGCGGAGTGTACGACCACCAGCGCGCCGAAAGCGACAAGCAGCGTGTGTTCATACTCACCCGTTCGGGATTCGCAGGGCAGCAGCGCTACGGATGCAACGTGTGGACGGGCGACGTGGCCTCCACATGGGACATGCTGCGCCGCTCCGTACCCGCCATGCTCAATTTCAGCATGACCGGCAACCCCAACACCAACACCGACATAGGCGGCTTCTTCTGCAACGGCTACAATAAAAAGACCCTTGACAACACGGCAGTGAAGAACCCGCTTTTCCAGGAACTTTTCGTGCGCTGGATGCAGATGGGCACCTTCACACCCATGATGCGCTCGCACGGCGCCGACATCAAGCGCGAAATCTACTACTTCGGCCAAAAAGGCGAGACCGTGTACGACGCCATAGAGGACGCCATACGTCTGCGCTATGCCCTCCTGCCATACATATACTCCACATCGTGGCAGGTGACTGACAAGCACTCCAGTTTCATGCGCCCGCTGATGATGGACTTCCCCGCCGACCGCAACGGATGGAACCGCGCCGACCAGTACATGTTCGGCAACTCGCTGCTCGTGGCCCCGGTGCTTGAAGCGCAATACACGCCCGAAAAAGTGATGTCCATCGACGAGAACTCGGGCTGGAACCGCACGGAAAACGCCACCGACTCCATCCCCGCCACCGTCGATTTCACCGCACAGCGTTCGGCCGAAGTCTACCTGCCCGCAGGCAGCGACTGGCGCGACTTCTTCACCGGCGAGCGCCATAAGGGCGGACGCACCATCATGGTGCCAGTAACGCTCAAGAGCGTGCCCATCTATGTAAAAGCCGGCAGCATACTGCCCATCGGCCCAGATGTGCAGTACGCCACCGAAAAACCCTGGGACAACCTCGAAATACGCGTCTACCCCGGAGCCGACGGCGAATTCACGCTTTACGAGGACGAGTTCGACAACTACAACTATGAGAAAGGCGCCTACTCCACCATCACATTCAAATGGGACGACAGCAGCCGCACACTCAGCGTGGGCGACCGCAAAGGCACCTTCCCCGGCATGCTCGACGGCCGCAAATTCCGCGTACGCATAATGGACGGCAAGAACACCCCCGTCAAGGAATCAACCTACGACGGAGCCGGAATCGCCGTGAAACTGTAATCAGGAAAAATCACCAATAGGTATATTTATAATATGGATTGGAAGAGGGGCGGTCGCGCAAAGGGCCGTCCCTCATTTTTTTTATGCAACTTTTCACAGCCGCAGACACGCTTTTACGATATTTATATGTATTTTTGCGGCATTATACCAAAGAATCCGCGCCGGGCGCACTCTTCAAATATATCCTTGTCTTCCGGCTTCACCTCAACAGGGCTCCAGCCGTTAAGCGTGGTGTAACTCGGCATATTGAACCGCTTGCGGATGGCGGCAATAGCATTCTCGTCTTTTGTGGTCCACCTAATTACTATTTTTTCGGGTTCGGTATGAGTCATTAGTGAAAATGATTGAGGTTAGCATTTCCCGGAACCGGTCAATGATGCGATCGCCATATTTCTCTTTGAGAGCGTCAACCTCAAGGTTGGTTGTGATGATGGTCATTCGTTGAGCAGCATAACGCTCACTGATGATGTCAATGATGGGAGTGTGAATCATCCCATAGACCATCACCTCTTTCGGCTCTTCTCCAAGGTCGTCTATTATCATCATCGGCTCAGTAAACAGCCTGCCATATTCATCGTACTGCTCCTTGAACTTCTCGCTTGCGGCACATAGCCGGCAGATGTTTTTTGCCGTGTAAAGCAACATCCTCTTGCGCTTGGAGTAACCTTCCTCACGTTCCGTGAGATAACCGATAAGCCAGGCGATAGCCTTTGCAAGAGTTGTTTTGCCGTTACCACACAATCCGCACAACAATAGACCTGGAGTGGATTCCGGATTGACGAGCCATTGAGCGGCGGTGAGGATATGGGCGCGAGTGTCTTCATCACATTTGAAAACCCCTCCGCGATATTCAACCTCCGCTTTCATGGCGGACATGATAGCGTTGGCGCAGTCTCTTTCGGAAATTTCAAGACTAAAGCGTTCCCTTGAAACCTTTTCGGCTTGTAGCAGTCGGCTCAGTCCCTCGACGTCCCGAAAATTTATCTCCTTGCTCACTTTCATTTGGTGTTATCCTTTCTTTTTGTCGTTTCTCATCATCAAGAATCCAAGAGTTGGCCCGACTGTCCCAATGGATGATCCGGCGGTTGTACTTGTCTCTCCAGTCAACTGCATTGAAATTGTCGTAGAATCGTCGGGCGGACTCTTCCCAATTCTCCAGCCTCTTGTCGGCATCTCGGCTGAGGAAATATTGCAGAACCTCTTCGAGTGTCGGCCGAGGTGGGGGTGGGTCTTTTGATGCCTTACGCTTTTTCCGGGCCGCTCGTTTCTCTTCCTCCGCAAACAATGAGATTTCCGTTTGGATTGGCGCCGCGCCATCTCCGTTAGGAGATTTATTTGTTTTAGTTTTAGTTTTATTATATGCGGGCGTGTTAACGGGCGTGTTTGCGGTAGTGTTTACGGTATCGTTAACGGGCGTGTTTGCGGTAGTGTTTACGGTATTTTTTACCTCCAAAAAATTCCCCCAAGGAAAAACCCATCCATTTTCAGTCTTTTCCGGGAAACAATACATCGGTGCGCTCTCCCTCTTTTTCCCTTTCTTGAACTCTATTAAGCCGCGCCCGCCGAGCTTGTCTCTGATAGCACGAAAGGTCTTTTCATTCATCGCCATCAGCGCGACTGCCCGTGAGTTGGAGAGGGAGAACGGATTTTGCCATCCTAACTTGTTGCATATATCCAGCAATCTGAAATATACGCAAGCCTCCGAGGGAAGAAAATCCTTCATCTCGACCTCCTGCCAAAAGCGGTTAATTAATTCAATATAGTTCATCGATAAAGTGGATACTTATTGAGAGCTTCAGTAATATACTTTTGAGAGTTGATTTGAAGATAGGAGCAAACAGCCTGTATAAACTCAATGAGTCCGTGGCACACTACATAGGTGCTGCCATATTGCTCAACGAGAGCCTGCCACTCCTTTTGAGCGGTAGACTGTGTCCCGGCACTACTACCTTTTTTCTTTGGAACTTTCATCTCAATACAAAGGCTCGATTTCCCGCCTGACGGATAAAGCAGGATAATGTCGGCAACACCTTTGACTTGTCCCTCATATACCATCTGTGCGCCGGCACGGGCGCCGCGCCATCCGCCGTTAGGTACGGCAAAGAGAAGATTGCCGACATGAGGAAAAGTCTGCCGGAACCAATTCACACAAATATGCTGTATCTTGGATTCCGAGTAACCTTGCTCAGTTTTTGTTATTTCTTGTTCTGTCATCGTTAGGGTGGTCTGTGTGCTTGTCGCACTCGTTCATAAGCCGTATTATTGTCTTGCATCTTTCCAGATTAGAGTCTTGTTTGTCAAATGTCGCTATGCTCTCCCAGTCGGGCCCGAAGAGCACCCCATCAGTAACCCAATGTAGAATATGAACCTTGCCATTCTTTTCAAGTAGTTTGTATCTCTTTTTCATATTCTGTCTTGGAACAGGTTCATTGTGATGTTGAGCATGTCCTCTTCAATTTGGGTGGTGGTACCCGTAACCTCGTTGGCTATGTCTTTCTTTGTCTGAATGACCTGATACATATAGCGGTCGATGGTCTTATCTCCGAGGAAGTAGTAGCAGTTCACAGCGTTCTTTTGTCCGTTGCGATGGGCGCGATCCTCTGCTTGCTCGCAATCCGAATAGGTCCAGGGGAACTCGATAAATCCGACACGGCTTGCAGCCGTCAGTGTCAGTCCAGTACCGCCGGACTTGTAGTTGAGGATTATGAGCTTGCATTCAGGGTCGTTCTGGAACCGGTCAACGGCATTCTGCTTTGCTTTGATGTCATCGGAACCCGTAACTGTTACGGCATCGGGAAACTCTTTTTTCAGAGCCTCGACAACCTCTTTCAGATATGCGAACATGATGAGTTTTTCCCCTCCGTCTATGACATCATGGATAAACTCGGAGACGGCTTTGATTTTTCCTCTCGCCGCAATCTGTTTGAGGATGCCCATCTTTACCATCACCTGACCTCTCATGGCGCGTGCCACTCTGTCATCACTCGCATTCTTATACTGACGGAGATATTTGATAACATCATTCTCGGCATCGTCATACTCTTTGCGGTTGGTGATGTCGCAGGTGATATACTGCCGCATCTTGTCGGGGAGTTGGGTCAACACCTTTGCTTTCTCTCTGCGAAAGAAACAGCACATCCATAGGCGGTAATTCAGCTCTCGGAGATTGGAGGATTGTTTGGGACCGTCGCAGAAACGGCCGACAAACTGCTTATAGCCTCCGAAGTCATCAAGCCTGCCGAGGATTTTGAGCTGCTGGATAAGGTCGGTGTTGTTATTGACAACAGGCGTACCCGTTAGGGCGAATATCCATTTTTTACCCTTGCAGATACCCTCGACATACTTTGACTGTTGCGTCTTGCTTGACTTGCATTTGTGGCTCTCGTCAATGATGATTGACTTGAACAGCTTGATGCGATCATCAAACACGATGGAGCGGAGGGTCATTCGGGCGTGGTCTTTGACATCAACAACAAAGAACTTTTTAAGGCTCTCATAGTTGGTGATGAACACCGGAGCATAGGGGTCTCCGTCACCTCGCCTCAACTCATAAAGTCTCTCCCAACTGTCGCGGTTCTTGTCATCGAGGATAACGGCATTGATTCCGGCAAACTTCTTGAACTCTCGTTGCCAATTGACTTTGAGAGCCGCAGGACATATAACCAGGACCGGGAATGTGTCGCCATAGATATTAGCCTCCTTGTGCGCTTTGACAACAGAGCATATCGCCTGAAGAGTCTTGCCCAAGCCGGGCTGGTCTCCGAAGATGCAACGCTGATGATCCAAGGCGTAGCGCACACCCTCCAACTGATACTCGTATGGATTGAGCAGCATATAATGTTCGCCGGAGAAGTTTTTCATCGGCGGAATCTCATACACTACATCGTGGGTCTCGCTACGCCTTGAGATGTTAGAACAAAAGCGTTTGGCAACTGCCCATTGAGCGAAAGCCTCTACATACCACCGAGCATCACGCCCGGGAGGATAGCAGATACTTTCCTTTTTCACGATCCACTCCTTTTCCTGGGCATCCCATCTCGGACTGCTCGGCACACGCTTAATGGTCGAGACGAGGTCTTTGTGGTAGTCAAAGGAGAGGCGGAAAGTGTTGGGCGTTTCGGTAATATATATTGGTTTCATTCTTACGCTACATTTTCGGCAGGCTGTTCAACAGGTGGAGCGTCATTTGTTGGCTCGGCTCCCGCAAAGGGGTCATCGGGATCTCCATCAAAGAGGGTAGCCTGAACTACCTCCCACTTGCGGTTCACAATATACTCCTTGACCTCATAGATGAGGTTTTGCACCGCCAAGTCGAACTCGTCGATGTGTTCCCACTCAAATGTCTCGGATTCCATCTCCACGCCAGGAGAGTTGAGGTTGAGAATCCGTGAGGTGATGAGGGTTCGTCTGCCGGTCATGGTGATGATGCGGTTGTTGTCATCACCACCGATGCTGAGACCCGTTACATCGAGCTTGCGGAGGAGGTCAACATTCTCGGCACTTTCAAGATTGTCCCAGTTGATGTTGTCCGCTTCCTTCTGCTCGGTAAGGTCGGCAAAGTATGGGACCAGAGCGGCGAGTGCAACCTTGAGGTCATTGTGGCATTTGTTCTTACCTTTGAGGGTAATCTCGTTGCCATCGGCATCAATGTAGGATGCCTCGATACAGCCTCCCTTACTCAGTTTGGCTTTTTTAATTCGGATGTCTGAGGTTTCCATTTTTTTGAAATTGTTAATAAAAAAGCCGGGCGGTCATTAAGACTGTCCGACGAGTTATCTTATTCTGTATTCCGATATGAACGTTTGATAGTTCCTATCTTCGGGGAGTGGGAGCATGATGCCAAATTCCGTGGCGGCATCCGCTTTGACCTTTTCCAGATAGTTTGTCATCTGCAAGGTGTTGAGGTCGGTTGTACTGCCGGGGACCCGATACCACCTTTTACCGACAACAACATCACGGCTCAGATACTTGGCCTTATAGTAGTCGTGAAAGTCCTCTTTGGGAGTTCCCGTAGCCTCTTCCATACACTTGTACCACATCCACATCAATGAGTTCTGGGATATGGTACGAGGTTGAGTCTTTCGTACTATCTTGACCACATATTCTCCGTTACGGAGTAGTGAACACATAAGGTCAAAAGTCTTATCCATTGTCACTACTCCGTTACGTTTGGTGAGATTGGCTTCCATCAGTGGGGAAACGGTAGGTCATTCACACCCGGCGAGGATGGTTGACTGTATGGCTGCTGTGCCGGAGCCGCCACGGGCGCGGCCGCCGGCGCGGGTTGTGGTGCATACTGTTGAGGTTGCTGTGGATAAGCAGGAGCGGCAGGCTGTTGAGGATAGCCACCAGGCATGGGAGCTGCTTGATAGCCGGGAGCCTGCTGATACTGCGGTTGCTGAGGATAACCGATAGGCATGGGGGCCGGGGCGGGCGCGCTCTGCTGTTGAGCCTGATAAGGAGAAACCGACTGACCCCTGACGGAGTTGTAGATGCGGTTGTTATACTCTCGGCCGCTCAGAAGTCCATCCACGTTCACACGCATACCGGGATAGACACTGTCAAGTTGAGCCATCTTGTCGCCGGTGAACTCGATTGAAACGAAGTTGGCATAATGCTTGCCATCCTTATCCCAAGAGTCATCAATGATGAGCTCTCGTTTGCAGAACGGCTGACCGCCGGATCTGGACTCAATCTCAATCACCGGAGTAACCGAGTGAACCAGGGCGTTTGTTGCTGAAAATTTAATCATTGTCTTTGAGTTTTATTGTGAAACTGCCCTTTTTGGCTTTTGATGAGGCATATTTCTTGTATAGTTCGGGATGATCCTTTTTGAATGTTTTGGTGTCAAAGGAGGTTGAAACGCTGTCGGCTCCGATTGTGGCACTGAATGTGCCAAAATCAAAAGACTTCACTTTATGCTCGGTCATGGCGGCTCTCAATGCTGTTTTAGCCTCTTCAAGTTTCGCCTCTGCATCCTTATATGTTTTCAGAAGTCTTGTGAAATAATCCACTACATCGGGGGCAACTATCGGAGTTTGCTCTTTGACTTCGGCAGGGAGAGTCGAGCCGATGCCGAACATCGACAAATCGGGATGGAAATAGACCGGCCCATTGTCGCTGAAAAAATAGGTGGTTTTAAGGAGTTCCTGAACCAACTCCGATGGCTTGCGCTCTATAACCCAGAACGCATCGGCATCGGCTTTCAGCCAGTTGCAAGCCAGCCCCTCCACCTTTAGTCCGGGGTTCTCTGCCTCAAATAACTCTGCGTAGATTGAGAGCTGCCAGGAGAGGTATTCTTTGAGGGCATCTTCACCGCTATTGAAATAGTTGGCGTTGTAGTAGCCGCAAAGCGGATAGAGTTTGATGTTGTTAGTCTTGGTATCGACAAGCCATATACCACCCGTTTTCTCGTACTGCCAAACATTGTCTATCTGCGAGGCGTAGCGCACATTGTCGGAAACAGTTAACTCGTTGGCAAGAGGTTTGAACCCGTTGAGGTGTCGGATATATGCCTCAAGTTCTGAACTCACATCCCACGTCTCATCAACATAGGAAATGTTATCACGCTCCCGGCATCCGTAGCGAGTGTGGACTATCTGAGTAGTCTGCTTGATACCGAGTTGGTCATAGGTCTGAATGGCATGGTGAACGGCGGTGCCGCGACTTCCGGCTCTTGGAATGATGAAATCTTTGACGTGCTCACTTGCATCGGGATATACACCCAATCCGAGGATTGAGTGTATAAGTCCCGTGATGCCGAGCAATCTCTTGCCGTCGAGTTGATAGCTGTGGCTATCCTCGTCGAAGATTACAGGGGATTGTTTGAACTGCATCATTTTGCGGAGGGATTTTTGATAGCGTTGATTTTTGCACACGCGGCTTTGTAGAAGTCAGTGCCATTGCTTGTCAACGCAGGAGATATTTGTGCCCATTTCTGCCAGCAAGCCTGAAATTCTGCCTCAGTGGTGGTTGCGTTCATTTCCTGAATGGCTTGGTTGAGCTGTGCGCCGGTGAACGCCATCGCTGAGGTGCCTTGACTTTGCTGAGGATGTTGGTTCTGATTGGCATCTTCTCTTGTGGATGCCTCATACTTGCTCTCATTATGCCCTGACGCTTTGGGACCATACCAGATATTGCCTCCGATTCCGAGCGGCTTCATGGCGATTGAGAGTGCATCGGTAAGAGCCATCTTGTAGCCCTCATCATTCACATAAGCACCCTTGCTCTCCATTGATACGATGGCAGAACCTCCACTGCCGGGTATAGGCTCACTCCACTCTTTTGTTTCGGGATCGCGGACAAAGAGATTGACAACGCAGAAACACTTGACCTCGTTTCCGTAGGTCTCAGTCCACTGCTTTACAATTTCGTATTTCCAGCCGAATCCGACAGGACCGAAAATCTCGGTCATTCTCTTCATGCGCCACATCGGATTCACATCGGACATCCCTTTGAGTCGGCCTGCTCTGATTGGTTTGAGCGCGTCTGCCGGAACCTCGCATCCTTGCGAGTAGAAGCGGAGGTTGTTTTCGATGATTGCCTTAGCCTCTGCCTCGGTTTTCATCTGAGCATCGTTGACCTCTTGGTCTTGCTCAACTTTTGGTTGTTTTTCCTTTGCCATATAGGTAGGTTTTTATTGGTTTGACTTTTAATATCATTGTTTCTGATATACAGTAAAGTTAGTCATTTTTAGCGAGTTACACAAACGCATTGCCCGCCATTTTTACGCCTTAACATTTACTGACATTTGACTCCGAGACGAGGAGCATAGAAGCTGAAATTCTTACGCTCAACATCGGCATCTTGGGGATACCAGGTGGCTTGTGCCGCCCATTCATAAAAGCACTCCTTACAATACCAATGATTATGGACTGCAATGTAGACCCCTTTATCAGAGGGGAGGTATGGTCTGCCACACCAATCGCAGATGCAGATGTCGGAGCCGACAGCATTCATCAGCTCACCAGCGGTACATTCTATAAGGAGAAACTTGCCGCGTGTTATTTGTTTAGCCATCTTCTCTGATGTATTTAAGAATTGTGTTTGACAATGAGATTACTTTCCGGCACATATCCTCATCGAACATTCCTATGTGAGTTTGCTCTATCGGGAGTCCGAAAGCAACGGACAAGACCTCATAAGCGGCAGTGCGTGGAAGATAGCCGTCTTTCCAGATGGGGTCAAAAGCCTCGTGAGCCTGATGCTTCAGTTGTCGCAGTTCTTTGTTTGCGACTCGGCCGAGTGCTTTGTCCGAGTTCTTATGACAGCCGACCCACACTCCACACGGTTTGCAGAGATAGCACTTGGTACCGTATGATCGCCCGTAGATTTCCGTGTCGTCAACGAGTTTTGTTGGAGAACCACAATACGGGCAACTCCAGCCGAGAAGAACAATCGGGTCATCCTTGAGTGTCATTTTTAATATGGTTTGCAACCTCGGCAAATGCCTGGGCGAATTGGTCCACGTTCTCTGCATGGAGGAAGATACACTGCCTTTTCTTTTTGCCTGGCGATTTGTCGGTAGGTATTTCCGAAATGGAAATATACGGCTGACCTTTGCGGTCGTTGTGCGCGTCGATGTAATAGACGCGAGTTCCGGCGCTGATGCGCTTGGAGATTGTTGGCTTATCCATTTTGATGATGTGTTTTGATGATGTAGTTGAGAGAGCAGGAGTCGAACCTGCTTGTAGGCTATTTAGCGGCCGCGATTATTCACCTACGCCCGGTTCAACCCGGGGGACACTCACCAAATGTCAGTCTCTCATGTGAAAAAACCGGACTATCTTCACAGACCATCCGGCGTTAATGATATTATTCTAATTTGGGGTGTGGCCGGTATGGGAATCGAACCCATGAGGGCCGATGGCTCCATCGGTTATTTCGCTCCTCACGCCTCCAACACGTGAACTTTACCGACCAAGTGGCCGAGATTACCCGCTCGGCTATCGGGGTTTGATTAAAGATGATGCCACGACCCTCACGGGCACTCAAGGCAATCTATTGATTCTTATAATGAAAAACACCCTCACGGGCTACTATGTGGTAAGTTCATTTGTTTCTCATATTCCGGCAATGTCGCAGAACTTGTGCAGCATTGCATTTCCATTTGCTGTTCTGGGCGTTGCATCCCTTTTCAGCATCAATTTCGCCGGCGGCAATCAAGTCCTCTAACTTCTTTACACCGCCAACGATTTTTGCAGCCGTATCTTTGCAGAATGTCTCACGCTCCATGACGCGAAATATATTCTCAAGCATGATCTCCGCAGGGTTGACCGAAGTTACAAGACATCTTCCCATAGGCTTACGCGGTTCTTGTAACAAGGACACATTTATTGTCAATGTCCTTTTTGGTTTTCCACTTTCGACCCTCCATTGTTTCGGCTACAAGTGTGGTGCCGGGAGAAGTGCGAATTGAATTGTAATTATACTTGGGGACAGGAAACTGAACGACATCGCCTATCTCCATATTTCTAAGCTCTTCAGCTATGCCGAGAGTGGCTACTTTAATAGTCTTATCCATATTCGTAGAATTTGAGTTAGGAACGGTGGGCGGACTTGAACCGCCGACCTACGGATTATCATACCTCGTTGCTCTACCAATTGAGCTACACCGTTCTGATATATTTGCCGGTTGTTTCGCGTAAAAATCATAGTTGCTTACTCCAACCGGGGATAATCGTTAATAACCGGTCCATTTGCCACGGGCGGACACGACTCAACCCGCCATCCGTCATTGTTCGGCATAAGCTCGGATGGTTCTTTCTTACCGTGGCACCGACCCGTCTCAAAGTGTCTTTCACCTCTCGGCATACTCGACTGCTTCTTTATCGGCTACCACTCATCGCTGATGTTCCGGCGGTCTCCCGTCCAGCCATCTCAGCGGAATTTCAGACTTGTCAAGGTACTCTTCTTTGGTTGCGAGAATGGCAGGATTCGAACCTGCACCTTCGGTTCCTTCTTGTGCTACCGTTACACCACATTCTCCAAGGCTTGCGCCTTTCGGTTGATTTGCAACTCAACCGGCCTTATAGGTTGGTTTGACTTTGGCGGGGTTACTCAACTACCGCGTTGAGCAGGGTGCGGAAGGCTTTAACGCTATCTTCCAGACGGGTTCGCTTGGAGACCTCTTCCTGCCACCATTTGTAGTAGCTTTCTTTGTCCTTGCGAACCGAGTTGAGATTATCTTCGCAGGCATCAAGACGAGTCTGTAGACTGGTCGCAACCTCTTTGTCGTGTGCTTTCTCTTCAAGCAACTTGTGGATGATGGATTGGAGGATGCAGGACGGTGTTACTTCGTCGTCGATGATTTCTCCCTGGCACTCATCGTGGAGGATGATGGGGTTGATGTGGAAACTCAGACCCTCGGTGTCGATGAACTTGCCAATCTCCCTAAAGGCTTCTTCCTCTCCCTCTTGGGGAGTTACTACAATGGTGAAGAGTTTGGGGAAGAATGATGCGTTGATGGTTGAAGTTACAACCTGAGCGGCGAGAGCGTTGTAAGACTCTGCATTGAGTGCTTTGTAGCAGTAAGGGGTTAAATTTGCCATACTTTGTTGGGGTTATTGGTTTGACTTTACTTATCAAGGTAGAGGGTGATGATGGTAGAGAGAGCCGAGATTGTGGCGTTCTGGGCAAGAGTGATTACGCCAGCCTCGCCGATCGCTTTGGTTTCAATCTGATGCTTGTGGAAGCGGATATAATTCTCGGTTGTTTTGTAGTCCGATTTTTCGGATACCTCTTTTGCCAGATTGAGATAGCCGAGGGTAAAGGCGGCTACGTTGAGGCTGACGGACTCTTTGCGGAAATCTTCGGGAGAGATA
This sequence comes from Muribaculaceae bacterium, assembly GCA_009775265.1. Lineage (GTDB taxonomy): Bacteria > Bacteroidota > Bacteroidia > Bacteroidales > Muribaculaceae > CAG-873. The sequence goes on along the minus strand of VSPG01000015.1, from coordinate 30,359 downwards.
TTGAACTTCTCCATCTCGCGGACGGATGATGAAATTGCCTCCCGATACTCCCCGATGAGGGTATCAAGGTAGTTGCGGAGGTTTTGGAGTTTAGTCTCGTTTGGGGTCATCTTGCTTATATTTTGTTGATTATGTTCTTGCTCATCTCAATCAAATTCGCTAATTTTGTAGTGTTTGATTGAAGATGATGCAAAGTTAGCCCATTTGAGCTAATAATGCAAATTATGTAGGCTCGTTTGGGCTAATTTTTAGAATTATTAACATTTAGGTAATATGGACATTCTTACCCGTCTAAAGGAAATCGTTGCATATAGCGGCATGTCGATTCGCGCACTTGCCATAAGAAGCGGAATACCTCAAAAGACCCTTGATAACCAGATTAAGGGTCTTAGAGGTATCAGTATCGAAACAGTTGTAAGCATTCTTCAGGCATATCCTGAAATCTCTGCTGAGTGGCTGCTAAGGGGCAACGGTGAAATGCTAATAAGAAAAGAAGACAACTCAGAGGACATAGCGCGTATAAATGGTCTTGTGGATACAATCACTACTCTAAACGATGCCCTCAAATCCAAATCAGAAACTATCGCCATGCTCAAAGAGCGTATTACTCAACTTGAAAAACAAATCGGAAAATGAAATACTTATATTGGACAATCGGGATATTAAGCATCTTTCTATATGGATGCTCTTCTGATGATCCAACGCCGATGGCACAAGACAAATGGCTTGTTGAATATCAAGCATCCGGAATATCTGTTAACCCCGAATGTATAAATGACTATTTACGATGGTGTCAAGAAAATGAGGAAATAATGACATATTCAATCCCAGTTCGCAATATGCCATCATTTTCGTATGAATCCACTTTAATTATAAAGTGGTTAGAATATGTAAATACCGAGGAGGAAGCAAAATTCAAAACTGAATCTTTCAATACTTTGATTGGCAAAGCAGATAACTCTACTTTAGGAGCATCGTATAGAAAATTCAATCCTCAATTTACAGGACCGTGGAGGATAGTGTATCTGGAATCTTTCTCTTATATACACAGTAATAGTGAAGATTTCAACAAATGGTATGATGAAAACATTCAGAATATGATAGATGCGTCATTTCTTGTATCCGAGCCGAATTATCACTGGGAATATCCTTCTCCCCAAGCAGCATCTGATTTCTATGGCAAGAGTATTTGTGGAACACTCCAATGGTCTGTTGTGATTCCTAAGGCATCAGAGCATGAACTCCAAGAATTAACCAAGCGATTTCAATCATTCTCAATAATTGGTAAAACTAAAAATCAATATGACACATTCGTAGCAGATTATGGACCTGTAACATCCTCAAAAACATTTCCGTAAAATTGTCGGCACGGAATTAAGACCTATTGAAATTACAAGATTTTCAGCCGACTACGCAGAAGTACGACAAATTTGTTGTAATTTTGCAGCATGGAGGGCAATTGCCCCCTACGACGTTGAAATATTTGAATTGATATGAACGACACATTCGAAATGGTGGCCAAAACCTTTCAGGGACTGGAAGATGTGCTGGCCGAAGAACTTCGCGGCCTCGGAGCCGCCGACATACGCGCCGGACGGCGCATGGTGGCTTTCAGCGGTGACCTCGAAATGCTCTACCGGGCCAATTTCTGCTGCCGCACAGCGCTCCGCATCCTGAAGCCGTTCTATAAATTCACAGCCTGCGACGCCGACGAGCTCTACGACAAGGCCAAAGCATTCGACTGGAGCAAAATACTATCTATCAGCAAAACATTCAGCATCGACACAGTGGCCTACAGCGACGAGTTCTCGCACTCGCGCTTCGTCACCTACCGCATCAAGGACGCCATCGTCGACTGGTTCAAGGACCGCTACGGCGAGGACAAGCGCCCGGGAGTGCGCCTGCAGGACGCCGACGTGATGGTGAACGTGCATATTGCCGGCACCGACGTCACCCTCAGCCTCGACAGCAGCGGCGAATCACTGCACAAACGCGGCTACCGCGTGGCGCAGACCGAAGCCCCCATCAACGAAGTGCTTGCGGCAGGAATAATACTGCGCAGCGGCTGGCGCGGCGACACCCCGTTCGTCGACCCCATGTGCGGCAGCGGCACCTTCTTGTGCGAGGCGGCTCTGATAGCAGCCAACATCGCCCCCGGCATATTCCGCAAACACTTCGCATTCGAATCGTGGCCAGACTTCGACGGCGACCTTTTCGACAAAATCTATAACGACGACAGCGCCGAACGCGAAGTCACCGTCCCCATCATTGGCGCCGACATTTCGCCTAAAGCCATCGACATAGCCGCAGCCAACCTCAAAAACGCCGGCGTGGCGCGCCATGTCAGCCTGAACGTGCGCCCCATCGCAAGGTGGACTGAAGACGAGGTGCCCGCCGAAACCGGCGTAATAGTCACCAACCCACCCTACGGCGAGCGCATCTCCGCTCCCGACATGGAAGGGCTATATACCTCCATAGGAAGCACGCTCAAACATGTGTTCCGCGGCTGGCACGCTTGGATTATAGGCTACCGCGACGAGCATTTCCGCAACATCGGCCTCGCCGCAAGCAAAAAGATAGCCATGTTCAACGGCTCGCTCGAATGCGAACTGCGCGAATATGTGATTTTCGAAGGCGATAAAAAAACATTCCTTGCCTCTGGCGGAAAACTGAAACACGACAACGACGATACCACCACACGCAAAGACGAGCGCCGCCCTGCCGGAGGCGCTCGACGGACTTTCGCTCCCGGAAAAGAACGCACGGCACGGCGCGACGACAAAGAGCGCAGAACCTTCGGACGCGACGACAACAGGGAACGCCGGGGATTCGGACGACGCGACGACAAAGAGCGCAAGCCCTTCGGACGCGACGACAGCAGGGAGCGCCGCGGATTCGGACGACGCGACGACAAGGAGCGCAAGCCCTTCGGACGCGACGACAGCAGGGAGCGCCGCGGATTCGGACGACGCGACGACAACCGCGCGCCTGAAAGCCGAGAGACGCAGGCTCCGAGCGAAAACCCGCTTGCAATGCGTCGCAACCCCGCCGCCCTGCGTTCGCTCATAGGACGCCAGCCCGCGCTGCCTCCATCAGAAGGCCCGATTATACGCTCGCGCGGCTGGAAGAAAAAAGGCGACAAATAGGCGCCTGCCATGACCGCCCGCATCACCGACTTTTTCCATTCACGCTACGCCGCATTTGCGGCCGTAGCTGTCATGATTGCGGCCGCATGGAGCGCTTTTGCAGCCGGAAATCCGGCAAACCTGCCGGTAGACCCGGGTCCTGCGCTGCCTCCGGCCGGATGCTGGTTGCCCGCCGAGTTTTCGCTGTGGGCATCCATAGCCGCCAACATTGCCCTGATAGGCCTGCTTGTCTTCATCAACAGGCATTTCAACCTCCTGCGAAGCCTTTCCGCCCTGTTCGTGGTGCTGTTCGCCGCCATGCAGACCGCCATACCCGAACTTACATCGCAGTTCTACACCGGCACTCTGCTGGCAGTCGTGCTCGCCTCATGCATCGCCCTGATGTTCGGCAGCTACATGATGCCCACGCAGCGCCGGGAGGTTTTCCTTGTGTTCGTTCTCATATCGGCGGGAGCAGCCACCCAGCTGTCATTCGCCGTATACATCCCCGTAATGCTCCTGTGCTGCATGCAGATGCGCGTCATGTCGTGGCGCACGCTGCTGGCCGCCCTATTGGGGATAATCACACCATGGTGGCTGCTGCTCGGACTCGGCATTGTGGAGCCGGCTCAGTTGAGAATCCCCGGCACGACAGACATCTTCTCCATTATAGATTTCAGTGCCGACCCTCAGTCGGCCGCCACAATACTGCTCTCTGCTGGCGTGTTCACAGCATCGGTGCTGCTCGACTTCCTGCGCACCATGGCATATAACGCCCGCTCGCGGAGCTACAACGGCGTCATCGTGCTCACGGGCTTCGTCACCATAGCCGCCATTGCAGTCGACTTCCGCAATGCCGCAGCCTACCTCCCTGCCCTAAACATGTGCGCCGCCCTGCAGGCCGCCCAATTCTTTATCCTCCATCGCGGCGAACGCTCCTGGATCGGCATCTCCTGCCTTCTTGCGGCGTATCTTTCATTATTCATATGGAAAAGCTTCGCATGAAAATCCTCGTAGAAAACAAAGTGCCGTTTCTGCACGGACTGCTCGAAGAATACGCCGACGTGGACTATGCCCACCCCGACGAAATCACGCCGCAGCGCGTGCGCGACGTCGACGCGATGATAGTGCGCACGCGCACCCGGTGCGACGCATCGCTGCTCGGCGGTTCGCGCTGCCGCTTCGTGGCCACGGCCACGATAGGCACCGACCATATCGACCTCCCGTGGTGCGCCTCGCGCGGCATAGCCGTGGCCAACGCCCCCGGATGCAACGCCCCGGCTGTGGCTCAATACGTGTTCGGCACCATAGCCGCCCTGCGCCCTGCGCTGCCCATGACAGCCCATACGCTTGCCGTCATAGGCGTGGGACATGTAGGCTCTATAGTGGCACGCTGGGCGCGTTCGCTCGGCATGCGCGTGCTTCTGTGCGATCCTCCCCGCAGCCGTGCCGAGGGCGGCACGCAATGGTGCTCGCTTGCCGATGCCGCACGCGAGGCAGACATAATCACATTCCACACGCCCCTCACCGCCGACGGCCCCGACCGCACCCTCCACCTCGCATCGGAAGAGTGGATGCTCTCCCTTCGGCGCAAACCACTCGTCATAAATGCCGCACGCGGCCCGGTGGTGGACAACGCCGCGCTCGTCCGGGCGCTCGACCGCGGTCTCGTGGGCGACGCCGCCATCGACTGCTGGGAAGGCGAGCCGCACATATCTCACACCCTTCTTGAGCGTGCCGCAGTCGCCACTCCACACATTGCCGGATATTCACGCGAAGGCAAATGGCGCGCTTCGCAGATGGCACTCGACGCCCTGACCGCCCGGTTCGGCCTTCCGCACATACGCCTCGCCGAAGACGCCCCGCTCCCGGTGCCCGACTCTGTCACCTCCTCTGCCGTGGCCGCGAGCTACAACCCGCTGCTCGTCGACACCCCTGCGCTCAAAGCGCATCCCGAGCAGTTCGAGCAGCTGCGCAACGACTATAGCCTGCGCACAGAACTGCATTGACAAATAGCGCCGGAACGCATACGACGATTTACGTTTTCCGTCCACAAAGAAAACCTCATCCACACCACGTACCTAAAGAAATACGAGCAAACATACGCAATTGACATCGGTGCCAGATTTTACGAATTTAGTTCAGCACCATATTTAAAAAGTCCAATTAACATTTTTTCACTAAAAATTAATGATGAAAAAGCGTTTTTTTCGCTCACACATATAGCTTATTTCAAAAAAAGCAGTACCTTTGCAGGTGTGTTTTTTATAGTATTAGATTAAGGATAAAGGTCTGGAAAGAGATGTTGCGAAACATCTCTTTTTCTTTTTTTGAACCCTTGCCATGAGGGGTGTGTTATATGGGCATGACTAACCCTTCGCGCACATTCCTGCTCGCTGCACTTTTCGTAAGCCTGCTCCTGGTGTCCGTGGCCTATCATTCCGGCCGCCGCAGCACACGCGTAGGCGACATCGCGCCCGCTCTCAGCTTCGACAGCAAGCCGTCCGATGCCTTGCGTGCGCTGCGCGGCAAATATGTACTGCTCAACTTCTGGTCGTCCACCAACGCTCCGTCGCGCGAGGCCGTTGACCGCTACACGGCATGGGTAGAGCGGCAGCCCAATTCCGGCATAGGCCTCCTGTCTTTCAATTTCGACAAATCAGAGCCGCTTTTCCGCGAAATAGTAAAACGCGACGGCCTCAACCAGCAGCTGCAGTTCCGCCTCAGCGACAAACGCATGGAACAACTGATGCGCGACTACAACCTGCGGCAAGGCCAGTACGGCACCCTGCTCATAGCCCCCGACGGACGCATCATAGCCCATAACCCCGATCCCGCCGACCTCACCGATTTAATATCGGAACGATAAAAACAAGAATCCACACACTTACCCTTAGGGGGGAGATTAAAACGTATCCGCACGCCTGCGGGGACAAAAACTTTTTTCATCAAAAGCGGCGGCGGTTTCAATTTCTTTTGTTACATTTGCGGTGTTAACAATTCAACCTATCTATACCACATGGATATTAACAAAATCATGGCCGATCTCGAGGCCAAGCACCCCGGGGAAAAAGAATATCTGCAGGCCGTAAAAGAAGTGCTTATGTCGGTGCAGAACGTGTACAACGAACATCCCGAATTCGAGCACAACAAAATCGTTGAACGCATGGTTGAGCCCGACCGCATCGTCACTTTCCGCGTTACATGGCTCGACGACAAAGGCGAAGTCCAGAACAACATAGGCTATCGCGTGCAGTTCAACAACGCCATAGGCCCGTACAAGGGCGGCATCCGTTTCCACGCATCCGTTAACCTGTCGATTCTGAAATTCCTCGGTTTCGAACAGACCTTCAAAAACGCCCTCACCACACTGCCCATGGGCGGCGCAAAGGGCGGCAGCGATTTCTCGCCCCGTGGCAAGAGCGACCGCGAAATCATGCGTTTCTGCCAGGCATTCATGCTCGGCCTCTGGAAAAACCTCGGTCCTGACCGCGACGTGCCCGCCGGCGACATCGGCGTGGGCGGACGCGAAGTGGGCTACATGTACGGCATGTACAAGCGACTCGTCAACGAACACAACGGCACATTCACAGGCAAGGGCCTAAGTTTCGGCGGCTCGCGCATCCGTCCCGAAGCCACCGGTTTCGGCGCATTATACTTCGTGCAGAGCGTGCTTAAAGAGAAAAGCGAGGACATAGCCGGCAAGACTGTGGCCATTTCCGGATTCGGCAACGTGGCATGGGGCGCAGCCCTCAAAGCCACCGAACTCGGCGCCAAGGTGGTGACAATCTCCGGCCCCGACGGCTACATCTATGACCCCGCAGGCCTTGATGCCGAAAAAATCGACTATATGCTCGAACTCCGTGCCAGCGGCAACGATATTGTGGCTCCTTACGCTGAAAAATTCGCAGGCAGCGAATTCTTCGCAGGCCGCAAGCCCTGGGAGCGCAAAGTCGACATCGCCCTGCCCTGCGCCACGCAGAACGAGGTGAACGGCGAAGACGCAGCCATGCTCGTGGCCAACGGCGTACAGCTCGTGGCTGAAGTCAGCAACATGGGCTGCACACCCGAAGCCATCGACGCTTTCCTCGAAGCACGCATCACATATGCTCCCGGCAAGGCCGTAAACGCCGGCGGCGTGGCCACCTCCGGCCTCGAAATGAGCCAGAACGCCATGCATCTGCAGTGGAGCGAAGCGGAAGTGGACGAGAAACTCCACACCATCATGCGCGACATCCACGAGCAGTGCGTGAAATACGGACGTCAGGCCGACGGCTACATCAACTACATGAAGGGCGCCAATATCGCCGGCTTCATGAAGGTGGCCGATGCCATGATGGGTCAGGGTGTCTGCTAAACTCCCTGCACACATACACTACACAACGGGCCTGCGCAAGCGCAGGCCCGTTTGCATATCCCCCAATAAAGACTCTGCCACGCGTCTCTTGTCCGTGGTATCAATCGTCTTTCAGCTCGTCGAGCGGAATGCCAGTGTGGCGCTCAGTCTTGTCGATGAGCCATCGGCGAGCTATACGGGCCCAACGCGCACCGCGACACGAGGCCTCGTTCTCAAGCATGGAAAGAGCCTGCCATAGACACACAGCAGCGGCTATGGCGCGCACAAGGTCGAAACGAACGTCGGGAGCGAGTATCACACTCTGCACCGCACGCGCCAGCAGGAGCAGGCAATACACACGCCCGAGCGTGCCGAACAGGACTCCGACACGCGCCGACTGCAATTTGGCCGCACGGCGCACCCCCGTGGCCGATGCCGCGCGGCGGCCGAGACGCCATGCCGTGACAGCGTCGGCAAGCACCATCAGAGTACACACGGCCGCATACGGCACCACAGGAACAGCGGCGGCAAGCAGCACGCCGCCCAAAGCGCTCAACAGGGTCTTGAGCGCGGCAATTACTTCTTGATTCATAGTGTTTGCATGAAAATTGCGATATTTTCTGCAAAAATAAAGACACGCCCCTCCATGAATCACTATTTTTCACAAACACAGTCGCAAATGACGGAAAATATTTGTATTTTTGACAGAACTTTCAGTTCCGCAAGTCGGTTATAAAGACACCAAGAGCGTGTTTTGAAGTTATTGTATGTTTTGAGAGCGTGTTATTTGCCAAAAGCCACGTACGACGAAAGTTACATTAATCCCTAAACCGCCCGTATGTCAAACAATTCAACATGCGTGAATCCCGACACCTATAAGAATTTTCACCCATGCTATAATTTACCACATTATGGATAATTTCACCTACTACGCCCCGACTCTGTTTGAATTTGGCCGAGGTTCCGAAGAAAAGACCGGAATGCTCACTTTCCTCACCGGAGCACGTCGTGTGATGCTCGTTTACGGCCAAAAGTACGTAAAGACCAACGGACTGCTCGACCGCCTGCGCTCGTCGCTCGCATCCATAGGCATAGAGGTGGTGGAACTCGGCGGAGTGCAGCCCAACCCCGTCGACACTCTCGTATACAAAGGCATCGAACTCGGACGCGACCGCAACATCGACGGCCTGCTGGCCGTAGGCGGCGGCTCTGTCATAGACACCGCCAAAGCAATTGCCGCCGGCATCCCCTACAAAGGCGATTTCTGGGACTTTTTCTGCGGAAAAGCCATGGTGACGGAAGCCCTGCCCGTGGGAGTCGTGCTCACCGTGCCCGGCGCCGGAAGCGAAGGCAGCGGCAATGCCGTCATCACCCGAAGCGAAGGGTTGCACAAAATAAGCCTGCGCACCGACAGCATCCTGCGTCCGCGCTTTGCCGTCCTCGACCCGGAGCTCACTTTCACACTCACCGCCTGGCAGACGTCATGCGGCATTGTCGACATGATGAGCCACATCCTCGAACGCTATTTCTCGACCACACGCGGCGTCGAGGTGACCGACCGCCTTGCCGAGGGATTGCTGATGGCACTGGTGGACGTTGCCCCCAAAGCGCTCGCCGACCCTACCGACTACAACGCCCGCGCCAATATAGAATGGGCTTCTACGCTCGCCCACAACGGACTGACAGGCTGCGGACGCAGCGAAGACTGGACAAGCCATGCCATGGAGCATGAGCTGAGCGCCGTCTACGGAGTGACGCACGGAGCCGGACTGGCAGTAGTATTCCCGGCATGGATGGCATTCATGGCCCACCACAAGCCGTCGAAAGTGGCACAGCTCGGCCGGCGTGTGTTCGGCGTGCAGGCTGCGGACGACCGCACGGCAGCCATTGAAGCCGTAGCGCAGCTACGCGCGTTTTTCAGCGCCGTACTGCGTATGCCGCTGACTCTTAAAGCACTTGGCGTGCTCGAACCGGACATAGACCTGCTCGTGGCCAAACTGCATGAGGACAAAGGCGAGGAAATCGGCGGCTACTACCGCCTGACGGCCCGAGACACGCGTCAGATATACGAACTCATGCTTGACGAGACACAGCGCTCGGCCATGAACGAAAAAGAGCGCAGCGAAACACCGCAATCGGCATAATCAATAATCGCTGAAGAAGCGGGGCTTGATAACGATGCCCACGCGCAACTGGCTGTGGAACTTGTTGTAGTCGAGCAGCCCCTCGCCGTAGCCGTTATAGTATTGCAGAAAGAAATACTGGTTGTCTCGGCGGTTGAAGCGGTAGGCAAGTTCCACTATGGTGTTGTAGTTCAGATTCCATCCCCTGCGTTTCACAAGCGTCACAGAGCCTGTGAAACGTTGGTTCTGGCTTATCATCTGCAAACCCATCTGATATATGCCGCTGTAGTCAAGTATGTCGGAGTTGTTGCTGCTGTCGATTATCGGAATCCACGCCTTGCCGTGCACCATCAACTGCTTGTCCACGAATATATTCGCCGCAAGCGAAACCTTGTTCCACGAGCGCGACTCCTCGCCGTCGCGCCCGTTGCTTTCGTGCTCTATCATGAACGTCAGTTTGCCTATGTAGCGGTCTTTGACGAAAAGCGGCTTCGTAAGCCCTACGCCTGGGTTGAAGTTGAGGTCGGTCATGGGCAATGATTCCTGAAGCACATTCCAGAATACCTTCTGCGTGTAGAACAGATACAGATATGTGCCGAACGGCAACACGCTGCGCGTAAGACGCTGCGCTATCGACACCTGAAACTTGGCATTGGTGTTCTCGCGCGTCATCTTAGGTCCTATGGCCGGACCGAAGATGAAATAGTTGTCTTTATATAATCCGAAATACGGCTGGTGCTCAAAGTCGTAGCGCACGCTGTCGGCATCCATGGGGCGGCCGTCGAAGCTCACTATCTGAGCGGCGGCACGAAAGCCTGCAATCCCTGCTACAGCAGCAATAAGCAATAATATCAAGCGTTTGTGCATAATGGAATGGTTTGGACTGCAAAATTAATGTTTTTAGTAAATCATACGTACAGAAGACTCCGAAACGGATATATTTTTGGCCATATGGGCTAATCAGAAGCGCACATCGAATGTTTCTGCTGGCAGCGTGCGACGCCCTACAAACACAGCCGCACCGCTTCCGTTCATGAAACAATGCCCATGGCCGGTCTCGTTGCGCAACCGGGCAAAAAGCGCAGCTACCGAAGGGATATTGCGGTCGGGAAGCACCACCGTGGCTCCCGATGCGGCACAACAGAGCACAGCATCCTCATTTTCGCCGCCCTGAAGCACGATCAGCCCGGTCTGCGGCTCCGGCACGCCGACCACCAATGCCGACGGGCACGCCATGCCGACAATGGCCGCAGCCACTCCCGATGCAGCCGCATGAGAGGGGTTGACAAACGCGGCCACACGAAACAACATGCGGGCGCCCGAAACCCCTCCGGGCCATTCGGCAGCCAGGGCGTCCACCTTGTCGTAAGCATAATACGCACACCGCTCACGCAGCACCTCGCGGATGAAGCGGTAGGCAAACGGCGAATGCACGCCGAATCCGCGCCCGTGGCGCAGCCTGCGCCACCACCCGCTGCGTGGCGCAATAGTCATTTACGTTCCTCCTTTTTCAGGATTCCGCCGAACACTCCGGCAAGCACGAGCAGATAGACAAGACTCACGCATGCGTATGCCACGACGCCTGTAGTGCGTATGGAGTCCGGCTCGAATGCCATCACCACCTCATGGCGTCCGGCAGGCAGGCGCATAGCGCGCAACAGATAGTTGACGCGTCCCAGTTCGGCCGGCCGGCCGTCCACAGAAGCCTTCCACCCCCACGGGAAATATACCTCGGAAAACACGCCGATGCCGCCGTTGCGGGTGTCGACTGTGTATGTAAGGCGGTTAGGAGTATACGACGTGAGCATAATTGTGTCGCCAGGCTCGAGTGTCGGGAAGGAGCTTCCGAGAACATCGCGGAAGCGCGCATCGGCCACAGCCGCGTTGCGCACGTCGAGGTCGTACAAAGCTTCCATCTCCGCATCCGCACCTTTCACATAGGCGATGGAATCGACAAGCCATGCCGACCCCATGGCCGATGTATTACGCACCACGGGAGCGTCTTCGTCGCCTGTAATCACGTAGCGTGCATTGAGCATGTCGAGCGTGCGGTACGACGCCGCGAGTTCGTCTGCGAGTTCGCGCTCTGCGCCGCTGTAGAGCGCACGAACGCTGTCGGAACGCAGCGACGGATCGTAGCCGTAATGGCTCACATAGGCCAGGCGGCGCTGGATAAGGTCTTCATAGCGGTTCAGCTTGGCCGCATGGTATCCTCCGAGCATATGATGGTGATATGAACGCTGCGGGCTGTTGAAGCCGGGCACGTCCATCACACGGAACACTCCGGCCGTGTCGGCTAGTATCAGATTGTCTATGGCGTCGGGAGCAAAAGCATCGGTGGCCTGCACCTCGGGCGTACAGAAACTGCTGTGGCTCACATAACGCTTGTCGGTTCCGTAAAGGTCGACGAGCACTGCTGCGCCGAGCAGTCCCACGGCCATGCCACGCTTAAGCGAGCCGCGCAGCATCATGGCAAGCAATGCAAAACCGATGGCCAGGAACAGGGCAGAACGCATGGCATCCGCGCGCACAAGTCCGTAGCGAAGCTGCTCTATGGCCTCTATATTGGCGGGATTGGAAAGCGAATAGCCATAAGTGGCCTGCTGAATCTGGGCAGGCGTTGCGCCGTATTGCTGCCCCATCTCCACAAGTTGCTGCTGTATGGCCTGCGACGTGGCTCTGTCCTGTTCCGTAATGGCATCGCCGAACATACCCGGAGCGGCTGCAGCGGCAAGGCACAGCATCACCGGCACACCGAAAGAAATGGCAAGCGGCCGCATGAACTTCCGCCGCTCGTCGGCATCGGCACTCACAAGCCTGTGCAGACCCATGACTCCAAGCACCGGCATCGCGAATTCCACGATGACGAGTATGCTTTCCACGGCGCGGAACTTGTTGTAGAGCGGAAAGTGGTATACCATAAGGTCGGTGAGCCAAGCAAAGTTGCGTCCGAGCGCAAGCAGCAGTGCAAACACCGACACTCCGAGCAGGGCCCACTTCATGGTGCCACGCACCACAATGCACCCCAGCAGGAACAGGGCGCACACGATGGCACCTACATACACCGGGCCGTTCGTGCCCTCCGAATCGTTGAAATACTGCGGCAGATAGCCCAGCAACTGCCCTACAGGCTCGTTCTGATAAGCGGCCGCTCCCGGCAGACGGTCCAGCCCCATGTGCACCATCTGGCCGCTCTCGGGACGCGCAGTGGCTCCGCCTTTTATATTCGGCACGAGAAGTGAGAAACTTTCGGTTCCGCCATAGCTCCAGCCCACTATCTGGTCGTAGGGCATGCCGCCGGTAGGGCGAGTCTGCTCCTCGCTGTCGCCGGGCGAGGCAATTGGGGTAAGTTCGCTTTGGCTGCGCTTGGTTTCCTTGGAGTACTCATATGTATTATACAGGCTCGGAGCATTTGCGCCCAAAGCGAGCATCCCGGCGCAGACCACCACGACAGATGCCGCGCACCAGCGACGCAAATCGCCTGAGCGCCATGCTTTCCACAGGAAGGCAAGCGCCATGGCAGCCATAACGAAGAAGAAATAATAGCTCATCTGCGGATGGTTCGCCGCAAGCTGGAGCATGGCGAACAATGCCGTCATGGCGGCTCCTGCCACATATCGCCCCCTGTAGCACAGCAACATTCCGGCAATGGTGGGCGGAACATAGCTCAATGCGAGGAACTTCCATATGTGGCCCGCACCTATGATTATCACGAAATAGCTCGAAAAGCCCCACGCCACCGCGCCGAGCAGCGCCTCATACCATCTCATGCGCATGGCGTAAAGCAGAATCAGCATGCCGAACATCATCATGAACAGCAGGTTGCTCGGCGACGGCAACCACAGGCCGTACACATCGTTCAGCCACTCGAACAACGCGTTGGACGGGAAACTCGGCGCAATCTGGAAAGTGGGCATGCCGGAGAACAGCGCGTTGGTCCACAGGGCCTTTTCGCCGGTGGCCTCATAGTAGACTTCCGCTTCGTGGCCATTGGCAAGACCCTGCTGCATGTCGGCCTGACGCAGGCTCGTTCCGTCGAAATTATCAGGATAGAAAAAGGCCACGGATATTACGGCCATTACGGCTATCGACACAAAAAAGCCCCACACTTGCGAGTTGCGGGTGCTGCCGACGAGTTGCTTCACTGTCATAGTTCGGTGTGTAAAATGAGTACTCCGGAGCAGAATCGAACTGCTATCAAAAGTTTAGGAAACTTCTATTCTATCCGTTGAACTACCGGAGCATGATGCTTTGAGAGTGCAAACTTAGCAAAAAAAAACGACATACACCACATCTTTTTTCAAATGGAAGCACACGCACTGCAGAGATGTTTGTAACATATCCGCATGCTCACGCAACATGCCGATATTTATTGACTTTTATTAACATCTATGCTTGAAAAGCAATTGCACCCATGAAGTAACTTTGCACAAAACTCTAAATACCCTATGAAAACAAAAATCTTTGCAACCATCGTCCTTTTGGCCGGCATGATGCCGGCCGGAGCAGCTGCCGACAATTCCTTCCCGGCAGAAACCAACGTGCCTGAAGCCGCATATCCACGCGTCGACGACGCGTCGCGCGCATATTTCCGCCTTGCAGCACCCGAAGCCAAAGACGTGAAAGTGGACATCTGCGGCAAGAAGTACGACATGACACGCGACGACAAAGGCGTGTGGAGTGTTTCCACCGACCCGCTCGTGCCGGGCTTCCACTACTATTTCCTCCTGGTGGACGGCGTGTCGGTGGTGGATCCGGCTTCCGAAACATTCTACGGCTGCGGCCGCATGGCAGGCGGCATCGAAATACCTGAAAGCAAGGAAGAAGCCGCCTACTACACCTTCAACAAAGACGTGCCCCACGGACGCGTGAGCGAATGCAAATACTACTCCGACATAGAGAAAGCCGAACGGCGCTGCTATGTCTACACTCCCGCTGAATACGAAAAACGCACCGACAAGAAATATCCGGTGCTCTACCTCCAGCACGGCATGGGCGAAGACGAGCGCGGATGGCACCAGCAAGGCAAGATGGCCAACATTCTCGACAACCAGATTGCTTCCGGCAAATGCGTGCCCATGATAGTAGTGATGGACTACGGCAACTGCGGCTATGGTTTCGGCGCACGCCCCGGCGAGACCCGCGAGGAATTCGGCGCACTGTTCACTCCCATACTGCTCAATGAGATAATCCCCTACATCGAGAGCAATTTCCGCGCGCTTTCCGACCGCGACAACCGTGCTATGGCCGGACTGTCATGGGGCGGACACGAGACGCTGCAGACCACACTCTACAACCTCGACAAATTCGCCCACATAGGCTCGTTCAGCGGAGCGCTGTTCTTCCTTAAGGACGGCATCGACAAAGCCTACGACGGCGTGTTCAACGACGCCGACGCATTCAACAGCCGCGTCAAAACTTTCTTCTTCGGCATGGGTTCCGAAGAAAATTTCGGCAGCGACCTCATCAGCAAGGCTCTGAACGACGCCGGCATCCGCAACACCTACTATGTGTCGCCCGGCACACACCACGAGTGGCTCACATGGCGGCGCTGCCTCAACGAGTTCCTCCCGCTGATTTTCAAGAACAAATAATCATTCATAACGCTTCAAAGACAAAGACGGGTGCGCAGCATGGCGCACCCGTCTTTGTCTTATAATCTTTCGTCAGAAAAGACTCCAGCTCACGGTAAGGCCGGCCATCACGATGGCCACCATCGACATGAGTTTAATGAGGATATTGAGCGACGGGCCGGAGGTGTCTTTGAAGGGGTCGCCCACGGTGTCGCCCACCACAGTGGCCTTATGCACTTCCGAGCCTTTGCCTCCATGGTTGCCTTCCTCGATGTATTTCTTGGCGTTGTCCCATGCTCCGCCGCTGTTGGCCATGAATATGGCAAGCACGAAGCCGGCCGACAGACCGCCCACGAGCAGGCCTATCACTCCGGGCACTCCGAACACGAGCCCCGTCACGATGGGGGCGAGTATGGCCAGCACGGAGGGGAACACCATCTCGCGCTGCGCGCCTTTGGTGGAAATCTGCACGCAGCGCGCATAGTCCGGTTCTGCCTTGCCCTCGAGTATGCCCTTTATCTCGCGGAACTGGCGGCGCACCTCATCCACCATGCTGGACGCGGCACGTCCCACGGCGTTCATCGTAAGGCCGCAGAAAAGGAATGCCATCATGGCGCCGATGAACATGCCGGAAAGCACCTTGGGACTCATCAGATTCACTTCGTAATAGGCCATGAAATCGGTGAACGACGCCTCATGCACCGCAATGGCACGGTCGCCCACCTGTATCATAGTCTGGCCGAGACGGTCGAGACCGATGCGTATTTCCTCTATGTACGACGCCAGCAGCGCAAGACCCGTCAGAGCGGCCGAGCCGATGGCGAAACCTTTGCCGGTGGCGGCCGTCGTGTTGCCGAGCGAGTCGAGGGCGTCGGTGCGCTTGCGCACCTCCTCTCCGAGACCGCTCATCTCGGCATTGCCGCCGGCATTGTCGGCGATAGGACCATATGCATCGGTGGCCAGAGTGATGCCGAGCGTGGAAAGCATGCCCACGGCGGCTATGCCTATGCCGTAAAGACCCATCGCCACGTTGGCGAAATCAAAACCGGAGGCAAACCAGTAGCTGAGGATTATACCCACAACCACGGCAAGCACAGGCACTGCTGTCGACACCATGCCGAGACCCACACCGGAGATAATCACCGTGGCCGGGCCCGTGGTGCCGCTTTCGGCAAGGCGACGGGTCGGCGCATAGCTTTGCGAGGTGTAGTACTCGGTGGAACGGCCGATTACAATGCCCACGAGCAGGCCCACCACCACGGAGCAGCCAATCCACACCCAGTTGTCAAGACCGAGCAGCCACAATATAAGGAAAGTGGCGCCCACAATGAGCACCGAACTGAGGTTGGTGCCCAACGACAGCGAGCCGAGCAGATTTTTCATTGTGGCGTTCTCCTTGGTGCGCACCGAGAAGATGCCTATGATGGAGAGCAGGATGCCCACGGCGGCTATCAGCATCGGTGCCACCACAGCCTTGTATTGCATCACGACGTCGCCGCCGAGCAGATAGGCCGCGGCGCCGAGAGCCGACGTGGCCAGGATGGAACCGCAGTACGACTCATACAGGTCGGCACCCATGCCGGCCACGTCGCCCACGTTGTCGCCCACATTATCGGCAATGGTGGCCGGGTTGCGGGGGTCATCCTCAGGGATGCCGGCCTCGACTTTGCCCACGAGGTCGGCGCCCACATCGGCAGCCTTCGTATAGATACCGCCACCGACGCGCGCAAAAAGCGCCTGTGTCGACGCTCCCATGCCGAATGTGAGCATAGTTGTCGTAATCATGGCGAGTTTCGCCGTGCCTTCTATGTCCACGAACCAGTCGAGCAGCACATACCAGAACGAGATGTCGAGCAGGCCCAGGCCCACCACTACGAGTCCCATCACAGCACCCGAGCGGAAAGCCACGCGCAGGCCGCCGTTAAGCGAAGTGCGCGCCGCATTTGCAGTACGCGCCGAGGCGTAAGTAGCCGTCTTCATGCCCAGATATCCGGAAAGCCCAGAGAAGAAGCCGCCCGTGAGGAAGGCCACCGGCACCCACGGATTCTGCAACTGGAATCCATAGGCCATGATGGAGAAAAGAATCACAAGACAGAGGAACACACAGCCCACAATTCTGTACTGCTGCTTCAGATAGGACATCGCGCCCTTGCGCACGTGCGAAGCGATGCGCTTCATAGTGTCGGTCCCTTCGCTTTCGCCCATCATCTGCCGGTAGAAATACCATGCCAGAGCGAGAGCCGCGACCGAAGCCGCCGGAACCAGCCAAAACACCGGTGTAATCATAATATGATAATAAATTTAAGGTTTTTGTTGCTTCAAAGTTACAACAAAAACCTTAAAAACGGTTACGAAATATTTGTTAAAAAAGCCGAGACAAGAAGCTTCGGCTTATTTACGCGCCGCAGAGTAGAGAATATAGCTGGCATTAGGGGCGAGCGTGCCGTCGAGCAGGCCGTTGCGCACACGGAATTTCGAATCGTGCACAGAGTCGGTATATTCGCCGTCGGGCAGCGTGGTGTCGATTCGCACGCGCTGTTGCTTGCCCGAAAAATTGACAAGAGCCGCGCCGTCCGAGCCGCGTGCCACTTCCACCACCGCGCCGTCGCGCGACGTGAACACATGTTCCACCCGCCCGTGCATGGCGCGGCGGAAAGCGATGGCGGCCACCACTTCCGGATGCTTGAACTCGTCGTTGCCTCGGGCGCCAAGCACATTGTTACCCCAATAATTCTCGCGCGTGCTGCCTGCGGGACGGCTGTAGAACAGCGGACGCCCATGCTGGCGGGCGGTAAGGAACACAAATCCCGCACGCACCTGCTCGTCGGTCATTCCGGCCGATTCATGCTGGTTGCAGTATGTGTCGTGGCTCTCCACCCATGTCACAAGCTGATCCGGACGTGCGGGATGGTGCCAGTCTGCAAGGTCGGCGGCATTGTAGCTGCCGGCGTTGAGAGCCTCGCGCAGCACATGGCCGTAATTGCTGGCCACGAGGTCCATGTATTCCGCATACTCCTTTTCCTTTACATTGCGGTCCTGCAACACCTCGCCGTAGATGTACAGGCTGTCCGGCATCAGCAGCGAAAGACCGCGCACGGCCTCGCGGCCGGTGGCCACGTCCCAGAAATTATTGCGCTCGGCCTTGGGGTCGAGAGGGTCGGAAGGCAGACCGATGTGTTTGGCTGTGTCGTAGCGGAAACCGCGTGCGCCGAGGTTGATGAGGTCGTTGACATACTGCATGTAGTAGTACTGGAAATCGGGATTCTCCGTGTTCACGTCGGGCAGCCCACCCATTTTGCCGGTGGTGCACTCCATGCGGTCGTTGTAGTCCACTATGTCGGTCATGCCATTGGCATGGAAAAGGTTGTCATGGCCGCCCACAGCGTTGTCAAGGCCGGGGAGCACCGCCGTGTGATCCACGGCCGTGTGGTTAGGCAGCACGTCCACTATCACTTTCACGCCATGCGCATACGCGCTGTCGCACATTGCCTTGAAGGCATCGCGCGACCCGAGGGCATAGTTGCCTATAGTCCAGTCGGTGGGCTGGTAATAATAGTACCATTTTCCCTGCACGGCGTCGCCGGGCTTGCTGAACAAGGCTTTGCCTCCGCCTTCACCCACATAGCATGCCTGGGTCGGCGATGTCTGCACGTAGGCATAGCCGGCGGCCGCAATATCAGCCATGTTGGCGGCTATAGTGTCGAAACTCCACGACCATGCGTGCAGAATCACTTCGTCTTCACTCGGGGCTGTGGCAGGCGCCGGAACAGCTCCGGCCTGCATAGCGGCGGCAAGCAGCGCCGCAGGAAGAATGTGTTGAAATTTCATGGGATAACAAAGTAAGAGGTTGTTTAATAATCATTGTTAACGAAAGGGTGGTGTATTTTATGTTAAGGTGCAGTTTATGAGGAGGGAGCAATGGGGTTCCATTGTGACCGACGAGTAAATGCTCATTAACATAAAAGACGCCATGCAGAAGTAATTTTAAAGTTCTGTTATGGTTGTCAACAATGGAATTAGCGACGCCTCCCTGTCATTAACAAGCATTATTAAACAACCTCTAAGTATGATTCGGGTGACAAATTTACTTCTTTTGTGGCAAAATTGCAAATCATTGAGGCTGCGGCCGTTTTGTACTCTCGTAAAATTGCGGTAATTTTGCGGCGCTAATTTTTCGAACTCTGAGAAATCCCGAATGACATTATCATATTTCCTGGCATCCCCTGCCATATGGCTCGTCGCGCTCGCAGAATATCTGCTTTTCAATCGTGGCTATAGTCGCAGGACGATAGTCCGTACGGCAGCAGTATATGCTGCGGCTTCCATATTCGCCATGCTCCCCATGGCACTCGCAGGGCATGCGCCTGCCGCCCGTCCTTTGGCTTTCGCCATAGCAACTTCTTTCCTCTACCAGCTTTCCTACCCGCTCCTGCACCGGATTTCACCAGTCAGAACATCCACCGAGGAGCAGTACCCGGCCGACGCCGCCGTGGGCATGTGTCTTTTCGGATTCCTTTCAGGGCTGCTTCTGATCGGAGGCCCGTTTGCCTGGCCGGTGGGTCCGGTGGAAGTGTTTATGCTTGCGGCCATAGTGGTACAAATCACTTATTTCGTGATGTACGGCCACTGCATCGACGCCTATGGATTCAGGCTTATGACGCAGACCAACACCAACGAAGTGATAGAATTCATCCGCTACTATCCGCTTTGGGCTTCAATTATGGTGGCTCTCGCCCTCGCAGGCATATTCGCGGCGTCAGTGTGGGTGAATCTTCCCGCACACCGCATGCATGGAACCGAGGAAGCGCTCGGCGGAGGGCTCGCGGCACTTCTATGCCTTTCCTTCATGGCTGCGCCGGCCCGGCGCAGCCTGCTTGCAAGCAGCGGGTTTGTGAGCCTATGCATTGCCAAAGCCGAAAACACGCGCAGGCTACGGCTCTATCCATCGGCAGGACCCGAGCGTGAGCAGGGAATCAAAGCCCGCCTTCTCGGCAAAAAATACGAAGGCCCATCCACAATAGTACTCGTAGTGGGCGAATCGGCCAACCGCGACTATATGAGCGCTTTCGTCCACGGACTCGACCGCGACACCACTCCGTGGATGAACGCCATGCGCCTCGTCGACTCGCGCCACTGGATGATGTTTCCGCGCGCATATTCCTGCGGCATGCACACATTCGTGTCGCTCGAGCAGGGACTCACGGAGAAAAACCAGTTCAACGACGCCGATTTTGTGACGGCAAGCTCCATTGTGGACATGGCCCATGCGGCCGGCCGCCGCGTGCATTGGTACAGCAACCAGGGACACCTCGGCGCAAGCCTGTCGCAAGTGTCGGTAGTGGCAGAACAGGCCGACGAAGCCATGTGGACTACACAGGCGCCGGGACTGCCGCCCTACGACATCGACCTTCTCGCATTCCTCGACCGCGTGGATTCTGAAAAAGACAACCTTGTGGTGCTGCACCTGAAAGGCAACCATTTCAGTTTCAACAACCGCTATCCCGCCGAGGCGGAGACATGGACGCCGGAAGGCCCCGACGACACGCGCACCACGTATATGAACTCCATACACTATGTGGACGATTTCCTGCGCCGTGTGTGGGAGACCGGATGCGAACGTCTGAACATGAAAGCCATGGTGTACTGCTCCGACCATGCCATCATACCCGACAGACACCGCGGACCCGTTTTCGCAGGATTCGGTGATGTGCGCATCCCGCTGGCAGTGTGGACTTCCGACGACTTCATAGCAGCCCATCCCGAACGCTACAGGGCGCTACAGGACAATACCCGGAAATATTGGACGAACGATTTTCTCTACGACCTAATGTGCGGACTCATGGACGTGGAATCGCCGCGATTTAAGCCCGAGAACTCGCTCGCGCACAGCACCTACAGCCACACGCGCGACACTCTGACTATCCTCGACGGCACCGTCTCCCTCGCCGACGACGACGAAGTGCCGGACACAATGAGGGGTTCACTTTAGTTTAAGAGGTTGTTTAATCGGCCAGCACAAGCGACACCGGACAGTGGTCGCTGCCTCCGATTTCGGGATGGATGTCGGCACGCAGCACACGGCCGGCGAGGCGGGTGCTCACCAGGAAATAATCGATGCGCCAGCCAACGTTGCGCTCGCGGGCACGCATGCGGTAGCTCCACCACGAGTACGCACCGCGGTCGTCGGGGTGCAGCAGGCGGAACGTGTCCACAAACCCGCAGCCGAGCAAACGCCCGAACGCATCGCGCTCCTCGTCGGAGAAACCGGCGCTCTTGCGGTTGGTGGCAGGATTGGCAAGGTCTATTTCGTTGTGGGCCACATTGAGGTCGCCGCACACCACCACAGGCTTCACGGCATCCAGCCGGCAGAGGTAGTCGCGGAACGAGGCTTCCCACTCGAGCCGGTACGGCAGGCGTGCGAGTTCGCCCTGCGAATTGGGCGAATACACATTCACAAGATACAGCTCGCCGAGGTCGAGCGTGAGCACCCGGCCTTCGTTGTCGAGAGCGGCACACTCCACGCCCACAGGCGTGCGGCGCGTGGCCGTGGCCGTGCCGCTGTAGCCGCGGCGTTCGGCGCTGTTCCAGTATAGTTCGTAGCCTCCGGCTATTTCCTGCTCAAGCTGCCCGGGATGCATTTTCGTTTCCTGCACGCAGAAGCAGTCGGCATCGAAGCCGAGCATAGTTTCCTCAAATCCTTTGCCAAGGGCCGCACGCAGCCCGTTGACATTCCATGACACGAATTTCATAGATGTTATGTGTTTTTCAATGTTCATACGGGCTCGAGCGCCAACACTCCTTCGAGTATGGCCACGGCTTCTTCCACTGTGGGCACATGCGCCACCGCAAAGCTGCGGCGCTCGCCGTTCTGGCGTATGCGCACCCGCGAAGCGTTGTTCTGGAGATAACGCACAAGGCGTCCGAACATAGGACTCTGATAATAGGCCACGTTGTTGTCGCCCACGAAATAGAGAAACATGGCCCCCTGCTTCAAGGCCACCTTTTCGATGCCGAGACGTCGGGCGAGGCGTCGTAGGCGAGGTATGCGCAGCAGTTCGGCCGTCTCGGGAGGAATCTTGCCGAATCGGTCCTGCAGACGCTCGCGGAAAGCACGCAGGTCGAGTTCGCGCTCTATGCTGTCGAGTTCGCGGTAAAGCGAGATTCGCTCGCTCTCCTGAGGCACATAAAGAGCCGGCAGCAGCAGCTCGAGATCGGTTTCCACCGTGCAGTCGGCCACGAAATCGTCGGCGCCGTCGTTCTCTCCGTCAGTGGCAGTGTCGGCTTTCATGGCATCGGCAAATTCCTCAGTGCGCAGTTCGGTCACTGCCTCTTTCAGTATCTTCTGGTAGGTTTCGTAGCCGAGGTCGGCTATGAAGCCGCTCTGTTCGGCACCGAGCAGGTTGCCGGCGCCGCGGATGTCGAGATCCTGCATGGCTATGTGTATGCCGGAACCGAGGTCGGAAAAACTCTCGATTGCCTGCAGGCGCCGCCGGGCCACCTCGCTCATAGGCCTGCCGGGTGGCACAAGCAGATAGCAGAACGCCTTGCGCGCGCTGCGCCCCACTCGGCCGCGCAGCTGGTGCAGCTCGCTCAGGCCGAAATTCTGGGCATTGTTCACGATTATGGTGTTGACGTTGGGCATGTCTATGCCGCTCTCCACTATCGTGGTGGCCAGCAGCACATCGTAGTCGTGCGCCACAAAGTCGGCGATGGATTTCTCGAGCTTCTCGGGAGGCATCTGTCCGTGCGCCACTATAGTGCGAGCATCGGGCACAAGCCGCCGCACCATGTTTTCCATTTCGTACAGCCCCTCGATGCGGTTGTTGATGAAAAACACCTGGCCCCCGCGCGCCATTTCGAAGTTCACGGCTTCCGCCACAATGTCGTCGCCGAGCGCATTGACAGAGGTAAGTATGGGGTGTCGGTTGGCAGGCGGTGTGTTGATGGAAGACAAGTCGCGCGCGCCCATCAGGGAGAACTGGAGGGTTCGCGGAATCGGCGTCGCACTCATGGTGAGCGTGTCCACGCTCACTTTCATCTGCTTGAGTTTCTCCTTCACAGCCACTCCGAATTTTTGTTCCTCGTCCACGACAAGCAGGCCGAGGTCCTTGAACTTCACTGTTTTTCCGATGAGTTTGTGCGTGCCTATTATTATGTCGATACGTCCTTCGGCAAGGTCGGCTAAAATTTCTTTTGTCTCTTTCGGCGAACGCGCACGCGAAATGTAGTCCACGCGCACAGGGAAGTCGGCCAGACGGCGGCTGAACGTCTGGAAATGCTGGTAGGCAAGCACCGTGGTGGGTACAAGCACGGCAGTCTGCTTTCCGTCGGCAGCGGCCTTGAATGCCGCGCGTATGGCAATCTCGGTTTTTCCGAAGCCAACATCGCCGCACACGAGGCGGTCCATGGGGCGCTCGCTCTCCATGTCGGCCTTGACGGCCTGCGTGGCCGTGAGCTGGTCGGGCGTGTCTTCATAGATGAACGACGCCTCCAGCTCGTGCTGCATGTAGCTGTCCGGGGCAAAGGCGTGGCCGCGCTGTTGCTTTCGGTCGGCATACAGGCGTATGAGGTCGCGGGCGATGTCCTTGAGTTTGCTCTTTGTGCGCTCCTTCATGCGGTTCCACGCTCCGGAGCCTATCCGGTTCACCTTTGGCGCCACACCCTCCTTGCCACGGTATTTGGCAAGCTTGTGCAACGCGTGTATGCTCACGAAGATGATGTCGTTGTTGGCATACACGAGTTTTATCATCTCCTGCGTGCGGCCTCCCACATCGGTGCGCAGCAGACCGGCGAAGCGCCCTACGCCGTGGTCCACGTGCACAATGAAGTCGCCTGGCTCTATCTGCCCGAGTTCCTTGAGAGAAAGAGCCATGCGCCCGCTGCGCGCGCGGTCGCTTTTGAGGGTGTATTTGTGGAAGCGGTCGAATATCTGATGGTCGGTGAACACACACACGCGTGCGGCATGGTCCACAAACCCCTCGTGCAGCGTGCCTTCCACGGCTGTGAAAGCGATGTCGTCGCCGCGGTCGGCAAAAATGGAACGCAGGCGCTCGAACTGCCGCTCGTTGTCGCTTAGTATGCACAGTTTGTAGCCCTCGTCGGAAAAATGCTTGAACGAATCGGCTATAAGGTCGAAATTCTTGTGGTATATGCCCTGCGGCGAACAGCTGAAACCGATTGTCGCGTCAGCGGCTGCCACTTCCGCCGCGGCGCTCAGCTCAATGCGTCCGAAACGTGCGAAGTCGGCACAGAAACGGTCTGCGTCCACCACATGCGCAAGCGCGTCGGCCTCTCCTTCCTCTGCAATAAGGGCCGATTCGGCCGGAGTCTCTGCGGCAATGGCGCGCACACGCTCCGCAAGCCACGACGGATTGCGCACGGCTATCAGCGAGTCCTCCGCCATATAGCCGAGCAATGACATGCCTCCGCCGGCACCCCCTCCGGCCACATTGGCCGTCACGGACACCTCGGTGAGCCTTCGCTCGCTGAGCTGTGTCTCCACATTGAACTCACGGATGCTGTCTATCTCGTCGCCGAAAAAGTCGAAGCGGTAAGGCAATTCGTTGTTATAGGCATATATGTCGAGGATAGATCCGCGCACGGCAAACTGCCCCGGCTCATACACGTAATCCTCCTCACGGAAGCCGTTTTCGCGCAGCCAGCGCTGGGTGGCCACAAGGTCGGCTCCGCCGCCAAGCGAAAGTGAGAGCGTATGCGCGCTTATGTCGTCTTTGGACGCCACCTGCTCGGCAAGAGCGTCGGGATAGCTGACAACGAAGCGCAGACTGCCGGCTGCGATGCGCTGAAGCGCCTCCATGCGCAGGATGCGGTTGGGTTCGTCGGGCTGGCCATACTTTATGTCGCGTTTATAGCCGGACGGAAGCATCGCCACCGCCTCCTCGCCGCAAAGGCGCACAAGGTCGAAATAGAGATAGCCGGCATCGTCGAGCGAATCGCCCACCACGAGTACAGGTTCTTTACGCGCGGGCATCGTAGCGAGCATCACAGCCGCCGACGAACCCGCCAGCCCGTAGGTCGTGACGCGTCCGCCTTTAATGGCGGTGCGCATCGCCTTGGCGCGTGCCGGCGTCATGAAGCCGGCGGCGAGTTCAGCGAGCAGCATCGTCGGATGTCTTGTTTTCGGGCGCGTTTTCGTGGGGGAGCAGCAGGTCGCGGTATTCCGCCGGAGAATGAAGCAGCCGGCGGGCCCGGTCGAGCGTCAGGTCGCCCTGCAGCGAACGGCGCACTATATCGGAGTCCGAAAAGTATCGCGTGGAAATCTCGTCGTCGAGTATTTCCTTGATGTCGGCGATATTGTGGTCGAGGTCATGGTCGAGGTCGTGGCGGAGCAGCCCTTCGAGCACGGCAAACTGGGCAGCCACGGAATCGTTCATGTAGCCTTCGCGCTCGGCAGCCTCACGCAAAACCTTTATGCCCGATTCACACACCTTGTCGTAGCTGAAGCGCGCGGGGTCAATGAAAGCCTTGAAATCGGCGAATATGCTGTCGTCCACGGCAAATGTCTCAGCCGAACCTATGCCTTCGGGATGGCGCGACGCGTAACGCGTCGCG
Source organism: Muribaculaceae bacterium (assembly GCA_009775265.1). Lineage (GTDB taxonomy): Bacteria > Bacteroidota > Bacteroidia > Bacteroidales > Muribaculaceae > CAG-873. Next base: position 4,630 of record VSPG01000015.1, on the reverse strand, counting down.
TAGTCGAAAGCCCAATTGTCGGCAAGTATATTGTATATCAGACGGTTCATCTGCTTTCGCTCCACCTTTATGTCGGGGGTGATGCCGCCACCGTCGCGCACTTTGCGCCCCACACGCGTGCTGTACACATTGGTGAGACTGTCGGGTATGCGGGCCACGCTGCCGTCCGGGTTGCGGTGGCTGTAGTCAATAGCCTGTATCAGGCGGCCGCTGGGTATATAGTAGCGGCCTGTGGTTATTTTCACATAGCCGTCGTAGGGCATGGGACGCGGTGTCTGCACAAGGCCTTTGCCGAAACTGCGTTCGCCCACTATTACGGCTCTGTCGAGATCCTGAAGCGCACCGGCCACGATTTCCGAAGACGAAGCCGTGCCGCCGTCGGTCAGCACCACAAGGGGCACACGGCGTGCCTGCGGGCTGCGGGTGGTCTTGAACACCTTCTCGCTGCGCACGTCGCGGCCGCGTGTGCGCACCACTTCCGTGCCCTTGTCGACAAAATTCGACACCACCTGCACGGCGCTTTCCAGCAGGCCGCCTCCATTGCCGCGAAGGTCGAGCACAATGCCGTGCAGATACGGCGCACGCGTGAGTTCGGCCACGGCGTCGTGCACGTTTCCTGCCGTTTTTTCGTTGAAAGTGGTTATGCGGATATAGCCCACGCTGTCGGGCAACAACCCATAGTAAGGCACAGGATTGACTTTTATGACTCCGCGCGTGACATCGAAGCTAAGCAGCGAATCTTCGGCATAAGGGCGGCGTACATCCACACGTACGTGCGTCCCGGCCTGTCCGCGCAGGCGCTTGCTCACTTCGCTTATGTCCATGTCGGGGCCCACCGTGTCGCCGTCGATGCGCAGGATGCGGTCGCCATGGCGTATGCCGGCAGTGCGTGCAGGCGAACCCCACTGCGGCTCGGTGAACAACACCTCTTTGCCGCGACGCTGGATTGTGGAGCCTACACCGCTGAACTGCCCCGAGGATATGGACAGCAGCTGGTCCTGCTCATCGGCCGGATAATACTCCGTATAGGGATCTATCTCGCCGAGCATGGCATCTATGGCGGTACGCATCGACGCTGTGGCGTCGATGGTGTCCACATATTGTGTCTGCAACTCCTTGAACAAGGCGTTGAATATATGCAGATTCCGCGCCACCTCCGATTTATTGCTGCGGGTGGTGGCGGCACTCGCCGACACCAGCAGTACGGCTGCAGCGGCCATTGTGAGCAGTATTTTCTTCATTCTATAGCTTGTTAATTAGATATATAAGCCGTGGCAGAGCTGTAAAGTTCATGCGATGTCTATGCTTTCGGCCATGATTTCGCGGCCGAGGAACACGCCGGCCTGCCGGGCAAACATTCCGGCATCGTCGGTGGTGAGATAACGCGTGGCGCCTCCACGGCTGATGGCGGCGTCCATCGCGGGATGGCGGCGCAGATAGTCGATCAGGCTTTCTGCCACTATCGGCCCCTGGCTTACGATAGATATGCCACGTGGCACGGCAGCGCGTATTTTCGGATAGAGCAGCGGATAATGCGTGCAGCCGAGGATAATGGTGTCGATACGCGAATCCCGCGCCAGCAGACGTCCTACGGCTTCGTCCACAAACCAGTCGGCGCCGGGACTGCCGGCAAATCCCTGTTCCACGACAGGAACCCACATGGGTGCCGCTTCGGCCACCACCCGGAATCCCGGATGCAATTTTTCGATTTCAATGTCGTAGCTTCCGGATGCCACCGTGCCCGGAGTGCCGAGCACGCCCACTACACCCGTCCGGGACAAGCCCCCCACGGCCTCGGCCGTGGGACGTATGACACCGAGCACACGGCGGTCGGGCGACATGCGCGGCAAATCGCGCTGCTGGATATTACGCAAAGCCTTGGCGGAGGCCGTGTTGCACGCAAGAATCACGAGAGGGCATCCCATAGCAAAAAGCCGTTCCACGGCTTCAAGCGTGAAACGGTAGACGGCATCGAAGGAACGTGTGCCGTACGGAGCACGCGCGTTATCGCCAAGATATATGAAATCGGCCTGCGGGAGCGCCCGCTGCAGGTCGGCCAGCACGCTTAGGCCTCCGAAACCCGAGTCGAACACTCCTACGGGCCCGGGATTCATTACCCCGGGCCCGGGGAGCTGTATGTCCATCAGCTGATACGCTCGCGGATGGCTGCGGTCTCGGCCTCGTAGCCCGGCTTGGCAAGCAGAGCGAACATGTTACGCTTGTAGGCTTCCACACCCGGCTGGTTGAACGGGTTGACACCGAGCATATAGCCGCTTATTCCGCAGGCTGCCTCGAAGAAGTATATCAGGCTTCCGAGGGTGCGCTCCGTGAGGGCGTCGATGGTGACAAGTATGTTGGGCACGCCGCCGTCGACATGCGCCAGACGTGTGCCGAGTTCGGCCATCTTGTTCACTTCGTCGACACGCTTGCCGGCAAGGAAGTTAAGGCCGTCGAGGTTTGCCTCGTCGGAGGGGATGCGCACCTCATGGTCAACATTGGCCACGGAAATGACTGTTTCGAATATGCTGCGCTCGCCTTCCTGAATCCACTGGCCCATGGAATGCAGGTCGGTGCTGAAATCGACAGAAGCGGGGAATATGCCCTTATGCTCCTTTCCTTCGCTCTCGCCGTAAAGCTGCTTCCACCATTCAGCAAAGAAATGCAGGCGGGGATTATAGTTTACAAGGATTTCAATTTTCTTTCCGGAGCGATAAAGGGCGTTGCGGGTTGTGGCATACACTTCGGCGCTCTTGTCGGCACCGCTGAGTATGGCTTTCTGGCGCTCGCGGGCGCCGTCGAGCAACGCTTTTATGTCGTAGCCTGCCACGGCTATGGGCAGCAGTCCCACAGGGGTGAGCACGGAGAAGCGTCCGCCCACGTTGTCGTCAATCACATAGGTGGTGTAGCCCTCCTCGTCGGCCAGCGTGCGCAGCGCGCCGCGCTTGGCGTCGGTGATGGCTACTATGCGGCGTGCGGCAGTCTCGCGACCGGCGGAGGCTTCAAGCTGAGCCTTGAGCAGGCGGAAAGCTATGGCGGGTTCGGTGGTGGTGCCGCTCTTGCTTATCACTATGATGCCGAAGTTCTTTCCTTCGAGATATTTCTGCAACTCGTAAAGATAATCTTCGCCTATGTTGTGGCCGGCGAACACAATCTGCGGCTTGGAATCGCCGTACACGCTGAACGGGTTGCCCAAAGCCTCTATCACGGCCTTTGCGCCGAGATAGCTGCCGCCGATGCCTACCACCACGACAACATCGCATTCGCCGCGCAGACGCCTGGCGGTAGCGTTTATGTCGTCAAGAAGGCTGTCGGGTGTGTTTTCGGGCAGACGCACCCAGCCGAGGAAATCGTTGCCGGCGCCGGTGCCCTCCAAAAGAGTGTTGACACTGCTACGCACCTCGGAAGCCATGGCTTCAATGGCATTCTGGCTCACTGCGCCGAGGGCGTCGTTGATATTCACGCGAATATTGTTCATGACTATATAAGTGAATTGTTTCTTGTGTGCAAAAGTAATCAAATTCGTCGAGAGCGCAAAATCTTTAGTTTTGTTTCACATTAGGCCTAAAAGAGGTCATAAGGGACAATTTGTTTTTCCATATGGCTTATTGCTTTTGGCTCTTGCATCAAAAATAATAAATTCGTTGTTGTAATAGACACATGAGGTTTCAACTGACATTTTTAGACAAACTGTAAATGATTCGCATTATGAAAAAAAACGTCCTTCTACTCATTATGGCCATGGCCTCCGCTTTCGCAGGCCGGGCTGCCGATATAGAGGAAATCTCCGTATCATCGGAATCCATAACCCTGATTCCTGTGCCCGAACCTGAAATGCTCATGAGCGACGCAACCATATCCACAGGATATTTAAAACACATAAACCACGACGATGACAAGCATCAACCCGTATCCATATACAAACTTCCATACTCAATGACAACCGGCAGTCCCGACTGGCACCGCCTGTGGCTCAACACCGCGGTATATGCCGGTGCGTTCGTCGGCACACTCAGCGTGCTGGAGTGCCTGCCCGAGGACGCCACCTCGTGGAACCGCGCCGAGATACGCAACACGCCGATGTTCAAACGCTGGTACAATAACACCATTAAGAACGGCCCTAAATGGGATGGAGACTCGTGGGTGTTCAACTATATCATGCACCCCTACGCCGGCGCTGTTTATTTCATGTCTGCCCGGTCGTCGGGGTTCAACTTCTGGCGCTCGTTCCTCTATTCTGCCATAATCAGCAACATAGGCTGGGAGTACGGAGTGGAGGCATTCATGGAGCCGCCGTCCATACAGGACCTGTTCATCACGCCTGTCGTTGGCAGCCTCATAGGCGAAGGTTTCTATCGTGTCAAGCGTGCGCTCGTGGCCAACGACTATCATATAGCCGGCTCACGCGTATTAGGCAACGTGGTGGCATTCCTCGTCGACCCTGTGAACGAAGCCCTCGGACTTTTCATCGGCAATCCGGCGCGGCAAGAAGCCGCACGCCTGCGCGGAGTGCGCTCGTCGCTTCTGCCCTCGGCAGTGAACGGCGCCCCCGGCTTCACGTTCTCATGCACATTCTGACGCCCCGATTTACGATTATAAATATATAAATATATGAGGCCGCCAGGTAATTACC
>VSPG01000014.1 GCA_009775265.1 Muribaculaceae bacterium | reverse complement strand
AATGGAATTAGCGACGCATCCGAAATTTTGAGCGTCTTTATCCCTTTGCTTCAGTCGCATAGCCCGCTATGCTCCTTTGCCACAGGAATAAATCCGTCTGAAAAATTTCGGCCCTGTCATTAACAAGCATTATTAAACGACCTCTAAATCACAAACCAAAACACACGACAAGAGCCGGAAGCATGATGCTTCCGGCTCTTGTCGTGTGTTTACAAAAAAATGCAACCACCCTCCCGAGCAATTGCATCTCTAACCTATGATTCACTTATTGTTATACTATTGCTTTTTGCTATGCTTTATTCACGATGCAAAGATAAGTACGTATTTTGAATTGGAAAAATATTTTTGCACTTTTTGATAATTATAAACATAAATTTAGAACTGACGCTATTTATGTGGACCGGCCATACAAAAATGCCTTGTAAAAGTAATCTTTTGTGCCAAACAATTATTAACTTTGCGTCACGCAAAGTAGCACTTGCGGGCAATAGCATCTCTGACCGAATAATTCACCACCCTACATTTCCTATTATATATAAGTATGCGTCTTATCATCCAACCCGACTACGAGCGCCTGTCGCTCTGGGCTGCAAACTATGTTGCCGCCCGAATCAATGAATACAAGCCCACAGCAGAGCGTCCTTTCGTGCTCGGCTGCCCCACCGGTTCGTCGCCGCTGGGTCTTTACCGCAACCTTGTGCGGCTGAACAAAGAGGGGAAGGTTTCGTTCCGTCATGTGGTTACATTCAACATGGATGAATACTGCGGCATACCGCGCGACCACTCCGAGAGCTACCACACCTTTATGTGGAACAATTTCTTCAGCCACATCGACATCCTGCCCGAGAATGTGAATATCCTGGATGGTAATGCTGCCGATGTTGCTGCGGAATGCGAGCGTTTTGAATCCAAAATCAAGAGCTACGGCGGCATCGAACTGTTCATGGGTGGCGTCGGTCCTGACGGCCACATCGCGTTCAACGAGCCCGGATCGTCGCTTACATCGCGCACACGGCAGAAAACGCTTACGCATGACACCATCATAGCAAACTCGCGCTTCTTCAACAACGATGTAAGCCTTGTGCCCAAAACCGCGCTTACCGTGGGAGTGGGCACGGTGATGGACGCCCGCAGCGTGCTTCTGCTCGTCAACGGCCACAACAAGGCTCGCGCGCTGCGCCACGGCGTAGAGGGCGGCGTGTCCCAGATGTGGACCATCTCGGCATTGCAGCTTCATCCCAAAGCCATAATAGTGGCCGACGATGCGGCTTGCGAAGAACTCAAAGTGGGCACCTACCGTTATTTCAAAGATATAGAAGGAGCCAACCTCAATCCCGAAACACAGCTTTGAAAACGTGGGACGCAAGACCCTGACTGTAGCGACGGCATTAATGGCGGCAACTGCATTTGCAGCATTGCCGCCGTCGTTGCGCTTCGGCAACGAGTCGTCCGACACCACTCGAATCAATGCCATACTCATTGACGCCGTGGCGCGCGGTTTCGCTTCGCCGCAGGAACGTACAGCCCATATAGCGCGCGGTTTTATCGGTGTGCCTTATCAGGCCCATACTCTTGAAGGAGAGAATGAGATGCTCACAGTAAGGCTCGACTCGCTTGACTGCACCACATTTGTGGAAACGGCTCTCGCGTTGAGCTATACGGCTGCAGAGCGGCGCTCGTCGTGGCGCGACTTCGTGTACAACCTCGAGCGTATACGCTACCGTGGAGGGGTGATGGACGGCTACGGCTCGCGTCTGCACTATATATGCGACTGGGCGCTTGACAATATTCACCGCGGCAATCTTGTGGACGTGACCGACCGCCTGCCTCATTGCCGCCATGTGGTGCGCAGCATCGATTTCATGAGCAGCCACAGGGAGGCGTATCCGGCCTTGGCCGATTCTGCCACGTACGCGCGTATCAAGGAAGTGGAGTCGGGCTATCGCAACCATCGTTTTCCATGCGTACGAACTGTGGACTTGCAGAAAAACGATGTGCAGGCGGCATTGCGCACGGGCGATGTCGTGGCTCTTGTCACTAAGAAAAACAATCTTGACGTCACGCATATGGGCATAGTGGTGAAAGACGGCGCTGGTGTGCCGCATCTGCTGCATGCCTCCTCGTCGTCGGGCAAAGTGGAGCTGAGCGGCATCCCGTTGGACGATTTCATGAAACGCAACCCCTCGTTGTTGGGCATACGCGTGTTCAGACTTAAGGAGTGATATGTTAAGAGGTTGTTTAATAATGCTTGTTAATGACAGGGCCGAAATTTTTCAGACGGATTTATTCCTGTAGCAAAGGCACCCTGTCGTTAACAAGCATTATTAAACAACCTCTAAGAGACTCATCGGAAGCCGCGCCTTTAATGGCGCGGCTATTCATTTAATATATGTCATGTTCGTTTTTATGTAGTCGGCTTGATTATATTAAATTATTGTTTATAATACATAAAATTTGTAAAATCAACTTGCCAGCGTCTATTTTGTTGTTAATTTTGTGAATCAAAAACATATTACCGATGAAAACCAATTTGAGTTCCCAAATCAGTCTGGAACGTATCCCCAAGCGCTATTATGCGCCTCAGGACGAACTTGAACTGGCCGCGTTGCGGCGTGAGGAGAAAATCTATACCCGTATTTTCGAGAATATGACGGATGGCAGCGTTTATCTGGCGCGCCACGTCGTGGAAGTGATAGGCAAGAACATAGCTGCTAAAAACCGCTGTGTGATAGCCCTCGGAGCGGGTCGTTCCACGCATTCAGTGTATGCGCATCTTGTAGAAATGTACGAGCGTGGCGAAGTGTCGTTCGACAGGGTAATCGTGTTCAATATCGGTGAATTTTTCCCTTTGATGCCTGAAGGGCCTTCCACATTGGCACGCCTTCGCGAAGTGTTCCTCGACAAGGTGAACGTCCGTCCGGAAAACATACACACCATAAATCCCGCGGTTACGCGAGAGAATATGTTCGATTATTGCCGCGAATACGAACAGCAGATAGCCGACTGCGGAGGTCTTGATCTTACGCTTTGCGAACTCGGCCCGATGGGCTCGCTCGGATTCAACGAGCCGGGCTCGCTTTCCACGAGTGTATGCCGTCTTGTTTTGCTTTCGCCCGAAACCCGCCACAACATAATGGGCGAATATAAGTGCGACGAGTGCCCCGGCACGGCTATAACCCTCGGTCTTAGCGATATTCTGCATTCCACCCGCGTAATGACCATGGCATGGGGCGAAGACCGCGCCAAAGTAGTGGCCGAAGCCATGGAGGGCCAGGTGAGCGACAATGTGCCCGCCTCCTTCCTGCAGTTGCACAACCATGCCCGAATAGCGCTCGACCTGCAGGCCGCATCCGATCTTACGCGAATTTCACATCCGTGGAAAGTGACATCGTGCGAATGGACCGACAAGCTGATACGCCGCGCTATAGTGTGGCTGTGTCAGAAAACAGGCAAGCCGATTCTCAAACTTACCAATAAGGATTACAACGACAACGGCCTCGGCGAACTCGTGGCTCTTTACGGCTCGGCCTACAATGTGAACATAAAAGTGTTCAACGAACTTCAGCATACTATAACCGGATGGCCCGGAGGCAAACCCAACGCCGACGACACCTATCGCCCTGAACGCGCTCAGCCGTATCCCAAACGTGTGATTATATTCTCGCCCCATCCCGACGATGATGTAATCTCTATGGGCGGAACTTTCAAGCGCCTTGTCGATCAGGGACACGACGTGCATGTGGCCTACGAAACCTCAGGCAACATCGCCGTGGGCGACGAGGATATGCTGCGCTATTTCATGATGATGGACAAGATTGCTCCTATGTTCGGATTCAATGTAGAGCAGTACGAGAAACTTTCGACCGATGTGCGTGATTTCGTTAAGTCGAAGACCTCGGCCGGAGATGTGGACTCCAAGGAAATACGCGAAATCAAGACGATGATACGTCAGGCCGAGGCAACCATCGCCTGCAACTACATAGGCGTGCAGCCCGACCACATCCATTTCCTGCGCCTTCCGTTTTATGAAACGGGCACCATCAAGAAAGGACAGCTTTCTGAGCGCGACGTCAACATTGTCAAGAACCTGCTCCAGGAAGTGAAGCCGCATCAGATTTTCGTGGCCGGCGACCTTGCCGACCCTCATGGCACACATCGCGTGTGCACCGATGCGGTGCTTGCCGCCATAGACGAGATCAAAGGACAGAAATGGATGAAGGATTGCCGGATATGGATGTATCGCGGAGCATGGGCCGAGTGGGAAATCGACCATATAGAGATGGCCGTGCCTATCAGTCCCGAAGAACTGCGATTCAAGCGCAACAGCATCCTGAAACATCAGAGCCAGATGGAGAATGCTCCTTTCCTCGGCGATGACGACCGTCTGTTCTGGCAGCGTGCCGAGGATCGCAACCGTGCCACGGCAGCGTTGTACGACTCGCTCGGACTGGCTTCATATGAAGCCATGGAAGCATTCGTGGAGTATCATCCGCTTTGATTCGCCTGCGACTTTTTGTCAGTCGGATTAACAATATTTATGAAAAAATGTCACATTTCGCATGTGGCATTTTTTTTGCTGTTTGTTAGAGTAGAACAATCAAACAACTGAAATATGCAAAAAGGCAAAATAGGTGTAACCACCGAGAATATCTTTCCTGTAATCAAGAAGTTCCTGTACAGCGACCACGAGATTTTTCTGCGTGAGCTTGTAAGCAATGCCGTAGATGCCACACAGAAGCTCCGCACACTGGCCGGATTCGGCGAATTCAAAGGAGAATTGGGCACATTGGATGTGCGCGTGAGCATCGATAAAGAAGCCGGCACACTGACAGTGAGCGACCATGGCATCGGCATGGACGCCGATGATCTTGACAAATACATCAATCAGATAGCCTTCTCCGGAGCGGAAGAGTTCCTGGCCAAATACAAGGACAGCGCCAACAGCATCATAGGCCACTTCGGTCTCGGATTCTATTCGGCGTTCATGGTGGCCAAGAAAGTTGTCATCAACTCTCTTAGCTATAAAGACGGAGCAGAGGCCGTGCGCTGGGAATGCGACGGCTCGCCGGAGTATTCCATGGAGAAGGGCGACCGCTCGGAGCGCGGCACCGATATTGTCCTGTATATCGATGATGAAAGCAAGCAGTTTCTGGAGCAGGCGCGCATAGACGCTCTTTTGAAAAAATATTGCCGTTTCCTGCCCGTGCCGGTAATCAGCGGCAAGGAGGAGGAATGGAAGGAAGGGCGCATGCAGTCTACCGACCGCGACAAGGTGGTGAACGCTACCGCTCCCCTGTGGCTGAAAAAACCTTCCGAACTTTCGGATGAGGACTATCTCAAGTTCTATCATGAACTTTATCCAGGACAGGACGACCCTATGTTCTGGATTCACCTGAATGTGGATTATCCGTTCACTCTCACCGGTGTGCTTTTCTTCCCCAAGCTGAAAGATAATTTCGAAGTTACGAAAAACCGCATACAGCTGTATTGCAACCAGGTTTTCGTCACGGATTCCGTGGAAGGTGTCGTACCTGATTTCATGATGCTGCTGCAGGGTGTCATCGATTCCCCCGACATTCCTCTGAATGTATCCCGCTCATATCTGCAGAGTGACAGCGCTGTAAAGAAGATTTCCGGCTATATCACCAAAAAAGTGTCGGGACGTCTGAGCGAGCTTTTCACTGCCGACCGCGCCGCATTCGAAAAGAAGTGGGACGACATCAAGATATTTATTGAGTACGGCATGCTTTCGGATGAAAAATTCTGCGAGCCTGCCATGAAGTTCGTGCTTTTGCGTGACACCGACGGACATTATTTCACACTGGAGGAATACCGCAAACTGGTGGAAGCCGAGCAGACCGACCGCAACGGCGACGTGGTATATCTCTATGCCACCGACACCGAGGCGCAGCACAATTATATACAGGCGGCTACGTCGCGTGGCTATAGCGTGTTGTTGCTGGACGGGCGTCTTGACGCGCATTTTGTGGGGCTGCTTGAGCAGAAGCAGGAAAAAACACGCCTTGTGCGCGTTGACTCCGGCAGTGTAGACTCTATCATAGACAAAGGCAACAAGAAATCGGTGGGACTCACACCATTGCAAGTCAATGAAATGAGTACGGTTTTCCGCTCTCAGATGCCCGAACTCAAGCATGCCAATGTAATGGTGGAATTCGAGGCGCTCGGAGCCGACACTCTGCCGGCAATTCTTACCAATAACGAATACATGACGCGAATGAAAGCCATGGCTGCTATGCAGCCCGGAATGGATTTCTATGCGGAGCTGCCTGACAGCTATAATCTTGTGGTGAACACCGAGCATCCTGTCGTGAAACGCATGGTCGAGGAATGTTCGTCGGCCCTTGATGCAAAGGTAGCTCCTTTGGCTGAGCGCATTGACACCGACAATGCCGCCATAGAGGCTCTGCGCAACGATGCTCCCGACGGAAAGTTGTCGCCTGACAATGAACTCCGCGTGTCGGATCTTGAGAAATCGGTGGCCGAGGCTCGCGGCGAGCAGGAAAAACTGGTTGCGGAATATGCGGCGGGCGTGCCCGTGGTGAAACAGCTCATCGACCTCGCACTGCTTCAGGGCGGCCTGCTGAAAGGCGAAGCGCTCAGCGCATTTGTGCGCCGCAGTGTGGAGATGCTTTAAGAAACATTCATATAGATTTACTATGGGGGCGGCATTTTCGTGCCGCCCCTGTTTTGTCGGTTTACAATAAATGCGCCGTGCGGACGTTATGAAAATATATTATGAGAAGAATCACAGTCGCACTTTTTTTATGGGCTGCCGTGTGGACGGTGTGCGGGCAGCAACTGCCGAAAAGGGAATTTCGCGGTGCATGGCTACACACTGTGTATCAGGACGGATATGCACGCCGCAGCACGGCACAGAACAAGGCATGGCTGCGAGGGCAGCTTGACAGCCTGCGGACTGCGGGAGTCAACGCTGTGGTTTTTCAGGTGAGGCCGCAGGCCGATGCATTCTATGACAGCCGATACGAGCCGTGGAGTTGCTATCTGACACGCGACGGCAAAGCCCCTAATCCATATTGGGATCCGCTGGAGTTCATGGTGGGCGAATGCCATGCGCGCGGCATGGAACTGCATGCGTGGCTCAATCCTTACCGCGTGACGGCCGGGGCAAGGCAATTGCCGCCGGCAGGTCATGTCTATCACAAGCACCCGGAGCGTTTTTTACGCTATGACGGCAAAATATATTTCGATCCCGCACTGTCCGCTAACCGCAGACATATAGAGAAAGTGGTGGCCGACATTGTGGAGCGATACGATGTGGATGGCATACATTTCGACGATTATTTTTATCCGTATCCTGTAAAAGGTAAGGAATTTCCTGACGGCGAATCGTTCAGACGCTACGGCCGTGGGATGAAACGCGACGACTGGCGCCGTGCCAATGTGGACAGCCTTATCGCCGGTGTGCGCAGAGTCATTGACGGAAGCTGCCGTCCGTGGGTGCGTTTCGGCATAAGCCCGTTCGGAATATGGCGCAATGAATCGTCCGATTCTCGGGGGAGTGCCACATCAGGGCTTGAAAATTATGACGGGCTCTATGCCGACGTGCTTCTGTGGGCGCGCAAGGGATGGGTGGACTATCTTATGCCTCAGCTTTATTGGGAACTCGAACATAAGGCGGCTGCCTATCGTGTGCTTTTGGACTGGTGGGCCGACAATGCCTGCGGACGCCATATGTACATAGGGCAGGATGTGGAGCGTACGATGAAGGCCGGCGAACTCGGCGAGAAGCTTTCCATGCAGCGGCGCAGACCTGAAATCGCAGGCATGTGCTGGTGGCCGGGCTATGCGTTGTGTGCCAACCGTGGCGGTGTGGCGGATTCGCTTGCGATGTGCCACCAGAGTCCTCGGGCGCTCGTGCCTTCATATCCGTGGATAGCTTCCGAAGGGCCTTGGCCGGTGGAAAATCTGCGCCTTGACGGAGGGAGGCTCGTATGGAACGTAGCGGCTCCCGAGGGTGTTGTGGAGGATGCTGTGCGTTTTGTGGTGTACCGTTTTGATACCCCCCGTGTCGACATCAACAATTCCGCAGCGATAGTGGAGGTGACACCACGGACGGAATTTTTGGTTGCCACGCCAGGATATTACGTGGTGACGGCACTCGACAGAGCCAATAACGAATCCGCTCCGTCTCAAACAGTATCATGCCGATGAAAGTGTCTGTTATAGTGCCGGTATACAACGGCGAAGCATATCTGGCGAAGTGTCTTGACAGCATTCTTGCCCAGACATATTCCGATATGGAAATCGTGGTCGTGGACGACGGCAGCACGGACGGTTCCGGCTCTATGGCCGATAATTATGCCGAGACAGATAGCCGTGTGCGTGTGCTGCATTGTACGAACGGCGGCCCTTCCGTAGCCCGTAACCGTGGTATAGATGTGGCCACAGGGGATTATGTCTGCTTTGTTGACGCCGACGATGTCCTGCATCCGTCCATGCTGTCCACGCTTTGCTCTATTGCGCTGGAAACGGGTGCGGAAGTGTGTTCGTGCGGTTTTTTGCGGTCGGGATGTTTCAAGCGGAATCCTGAAGGAGAACTGGCTGTGTTCGACGGAGTCAAAGCGGTCGAAAAAATATTGTATCAAGACGATGATGTGACAATGGCGCCTTGGGCGCATTTGTTCGACAGGCGTTTGTTTGACTCTGGGTTGCGTTTTCGAAAAGGTATATTGTACGAAGACCTTGAACTGCTGCATCAGTTGTACTTTATGGCTGCCAAGGTGGCTCATACGTCGGCGCGTCTTTATTATTACCGCGACACTCCGGGCAGCATAATCAACACATGGTCGGAACGGAGGCTCGATGTGATCGATGTCACGGAAGGCATAGAGCAGGCATACAAAGAGATGCCCCGGCTGCTTGCAGCCGCACGCGACCGCCGAATGAGTGCCGCGTTCAATATCCTGCTGCTCAATGCACGCCATGGCCACGATCGAGACTTGGAGCGGCGCTGCATGGCGATAATCCGTGAGCGTCGGCTCTCGTCGCTGCTCAACAGACGTGTGCGACTGAAAAATAAATTAGGCATATTGCTTTCCTACATTGGAAAGCGTGCGCTCTATGTTATTGCCCGCGTATGAAAAAGGTTCTGACGTTTGACAAGCTTCGTTTTGCCGCAGAATGCCGCAGACTTGAAGCCGCAGTGGTTGCATCGGGATTTGTGCCGGATGTGGTTCTCGGCATAGAATCGGGCGGACGCTATGCGGCGGAACTGCTATTTGACGGCGTGGAACATTGCTATGTGTCGCTCCGTCGGCCGGGTACGGCTGCAAAACAGGGCGCTTTGACAAAAGTGCTGCGGCGGATGCCCCGGTTCGTCAACGATGCGTTGCGGCTTGCAGAGTCGTGGGTGCTGTCGCGGCGTGCGCCCCGTCCGGCCGGTTTCCATGGCTGTTTGCCGGAAGGGCTTGACGGCAAACAAGCCATACTGATAGTGGACGATGCCGTGGACAGCGGTTCGACGATGCTTTCTGTGCGTGACGCTGTCGCGGCCGCGTTTCCGCAGGCGTATGTGCGCTGCGCAGCGATAGTGGTCACCACGGACAAGCCGCTTATAGTTCCGGATTATTCCTTGTATCTGAAAAATTTTTTAATACGTTTTCCATGGTCGGCAGACATGAAGAAGTAGTGCCGGTGGTGGTGGTCGACCTTGACGGGACGCTGTTGCGCGGCAATTCCTTCAAGTTGTATGTGCGATGTGGCGCCTGTGCGCTTTTGCGGAAAAGGCGTTTGGGCGGGTTTGTACGCCTGCTGGCAGCTACGTTTTTAAGAAAACTGTCGGTGATTACTCACAACCGCTACAGGGAGATATGCGCTGCTTTGATAGGGTTCGAGAGCGACGCTACGTATAAGATGGCGGAATGCGCCGGAATGTCGGAAGCCGTGTTGCACTTTGTCGCCGACAGAAGAAAAGAAGGATGTCAGTGCCTGCTTGCCACGGCGGCGCTTGAAGATTATACGTATGCTTTTTGGGAGGGCGCCAGGGTAGGGTCGGTGCTTAAAGATGGCAGAGTATTGGTGGACTGCCGCGGCGAGGTGAAGTTGCGGCGTGTGCTTGAAGCATTGGGCGGACGTGTACCTGCCTATGCCCTGTCGGATGACATTGAGGACGAGCCCTTGTTGCGCTACGTGGCCGAGCACGGAGGCCGTGCCGTGCTGGTAAACCCTAATAAGAAGACGTTACGCTTTTTCCGAGAGTTCGAGCCATCGAAGCTCTTTGATGTCGAGCTCCTGCTGGATTGAGGCAAAACGCGCTGATAGCGTCTCTATGTCGTCAATTGTCTCTCCTGATGCGAACAATGCTGCGAGAGAGTCTTTTTCGGCTGTCAGCTGTTCGATTTCCTTTTCGAGGGCCTCAAACTCCTTGCGTTCCTTGAATGTGAGTTTTTCCTTGCGCTCTGTCCGCTGTTTTTCTCCTTTTGGGCGTTCGGATGCATTTGTCGCGGCCGTTTTCGACTGTGTTTTCGCCCATGCTCTGTAGTCGGTATAGTTGCCGGGGAAATCCTTTATACGTCCGTCGCCATGCATGACGAATATGTGGTCGACGATGTTGTCGAGGAAATAGCGGTCGTGGCTTATCACCATTACGCAGCCTTCGAAGTCGGCGAGATATTGCTCCAGGATTCCGAGAGTCATGATGTCGAGGTCGTTGGTGGGCTCGTCGAGAATCAGGAAGTTGGGGCGCTGCATTAGCACGGTGGCCAAATGGAGCCGGCAACGCTCTCCGCCGCTTAGTGTGGCGATGTATTTCTGTTGGTCGGCAGGGTTGAAAAGGAATCGTTGCAGCCATTGCATCGGAGCGAGGCGTGTGTCGCCGCCGCAATCTATTTCCTCGGCCAGTTCTGTTATGGCGTCGATTACTTTCTTGTTGTTGTCGAATGCGATTCCGTCCTGGCTATAATAGCCGAACCGCACGGTCTCGCCTACGTTCCATGTGCCGTTGTCGGCCGGCACTATGCCCTGCAGCATTTTTATGAATGTGCTCTTGCCGACACCATTGGAGCCTACGATTCCAACTTTTTCTCCACGTGCGAAAGTGTAGGAAAAATCGTTTAGAATCACTTTGTCTCCGAATGCTTTGCTGATGTGTTCGGCTTCGAATATTTTTGAGCCTATGCGGCTTGAGCGCGTGTCGAGGGTGACATCGCGCTCGGCCGCCCTGCCGCGTGCGCGTTCTTTCAGCCCGTAGTACTGCTCGATGCGGTAGCGGGCTTTTCCGGCGCGGGCCTGTGGCTGCCGGTTCATCCAGTCCTGCTCTTTTCGCAGCAGGTTGCGTGCCCGTGCGGCATCTGCTGCCATGGCTTCGATGCGTTCCTCGCGCCGTCGCAGGAAGTAGTCGTAGTTTCCGTCGTATGCATAGGCTGTGCAGTCGTCAAGCTCGAGAATGCGTGAGCACACACGGTCGAGGAAATAGCGGTCGTGGGTCACCATCAGAAGTGTGAGACGGGAGCGGCGCAGATATTCTTCAAGCCATTCTATCACTTCTATGTCGAGATGGTTCGTAGGTTCGTCGAGCACTACCATGTCGGGATGCTGCAGAAGGGTACGCACAAGAGCCACGCGTTTCCGCTGGCCGCCCGATAGCCCGGCAAGCGGTGCGTCGTATTCTGGCAGCATAAGTTGTGTGAGCAGCCGTTCGCATTCCAGCTCGAGTTCCACGGATGCAGCGGCATGCTGCATGGCGGCCTCGCGTATGGTGGCGGCAGTGCCGAAATCGGGTGTCTGCTCGAGAAATCCCACTTTAGTGCCGAGCCGCCATGTGACGCTGCCGCTGTCGGGGCTTTCCTGGCCGCATATGATACGCAGCAGAGTGGATTTGCCTGTGCCGTTGCGCGCCACGATGCCTGTTTTGTCGCCTTCTTCCATGCCGAAAGTGACGTCGGCGAAAAGAATGCGGTCGCCGTAGCTTTTTGTGAGATTCTCTATTTGCAGTATGCTGGCCATATATTGAAGCAATTTTGCTACAAAATTACTAAAAAATTAGTAGCTTTGCATTAAATAGCTAAAACGATGTCGATAATAGAATATAAAGATGTTGAGTTGCTGCGCAAGGAGCATGTTGTGCTGAAGCACGTGAGTTTTGATGTGCAGCCCGGCGAGATGGTGTATCTCATTGGCTCTGTGGGGTCGGGCAAGTCGACCTTGCTCAAATCGTTTTACGGAGAGGTGCCTGTCATGGCCGGGGATGCGCGTGTCTTTGACTACGACCTTACGTCGCTGCGCCGCAAGCAGGTGCCGATGCTGCGCCGCAAAATCGGAATCGTGTTTCAGGATTTCCAGCTACTGATGGAGCGCAACGTGTTTGCCAATCTTGATTTCGTGCTCCGGGCCACAGGGTGGAAGGATGCGGAAGATCGCGAGGAACGCATCGACAAAGTGCTGGAAGAAGTGGGCATGGCCAATAAGAGCTATAAGATGCCCCACGAATTGAGCGGCGGCGAGCAGCAACGTATTGTCATAGCGCGGGCGTTGCTTAACAGCCCTGAACTGATTCTTGCCGATGAACCTACCGGAAATCTCGACCCTGCCACCGGAGAGCAGATCATACGCCGGCTTTACGAAATATCCCAAAGCGGTACGGCTGTGGTGGTGGCCACCCATAATCTCGGCCTTATAGATCAGTTTCCTGGACGGGTGCTGCGCTGCGCGGGCAAAAAAATCGAACAGCAATGAATATCGTATAACAAGAACCTGTTGATATGAAGAATTTCAGAATTTTAATAATTGTAGCATCTTTGATTTTTTCATCGGCAGTGCATGCGGCAAATCCCCTTGATGCACTCAAGGGGATGATAGGGGCTGTGATCGGAAACACTGCTGAATCCATACCCGAAGGGACATGGAAGTATGCCGGGCCTGCCGTGACTTTCAAAGGCGACAATGCGTTGAAAAATCTTGGGGGTGCTGCTGCAGGCGCTGCGCTTGAGACAAAACTGAAAGGGTATTACGACAAGGCCGGGCTTCAGAACATGGTTATGACCGTCGGAGCGGACTCCACTTTCGTGATGAAACTGAAAAAAGCGACCCTGAAAGGTACGATAGTCTATGGACAGAAGGGCACGTGCACGCTCCATCTTCAGGGCTTGGGCAAGATAGCCGGTGGAAAGTTCAATGCCCAATGGCAGGTGACCGGGAAGTCGCTTTCTCTTACTTTTGATATTTCGAAACTTGTCGACCTTGTAGGAAAAATTGCGGCCGTGAGCGGAAAAAGCAGCCTTTCGGCGTTGTCAAAGATGCTTGAAAGTTACGATGGTGTGTACGCTGGCTTCAGACTTGAAAAGGCTGATTGACGATGCCCCGAAAAAGCCGACATACGGCTGCGCGACTATGGGTTGATGCCCGCTACAGAATGCGTCTTTGGCGATATTCCTATAGTCGTTTCCGTCTTAAGTTCGGAGAGGCTTTGCGAAAAACTTCAGTGGCGCTCTCCGTGCTGTGTGCTGTAGCGTCACTTCTTTGCATAGTCGATTTGCTGCTGTATTTCGGATTCGATCACAACCCGTCGGACAAAGCGTTGCTGCACCGCGGGCTTCGTGTAGCGCAGGGCGTGTTTGCCGTCGGTGTGGTTTATGGTCTCGTTTTCGATTACAAAGCCACGTTGCGCAATTCGCGTCTGCTGAAATGGATAGTGGATGCGGGTGTGCTGCTGTCGTTGCTGTCATGGATTTATCCCCGCCCGGAGAATCCGTGGGTGGAATGGCTTGACACGATATTGTATAGCAATGTGTTTCTGTTCGGTGTCTTGGCTGCGTATTCTGTCGTAACCCTGAGTTTCACGGCCATACGCCTTATGGGCTTCCGCACCAACCCTTCGCTGTTGCTTTCGGTCAGTTTCCTGTTTTTTATTTTAGTAGGGTCGCTTGTGCTGATGCTGCCGAAGTGTACGGTGCATCCCATAAGCTATGTGGACTCGCTGTTCGTGAGCACTTCGGCGGTGTGCATTACCGGGCTTACGCCGCTCGACGTGTCGGCCACGTTCACGCCACTCGGGCTACTTGTTCTTTCGGCGCTTATACAGATAGGAGGCTTGGGTGTGCTTACGTTCACGAGTTTCTTCGCGCTGTTTTTCAGCGGTGCGCCGAGCATATACAGCCAGCTTATGCTGCGCGACATGGTGTACAGCCGCAGTTTGAACGCTCTGATTCCGACGTTGCTCTATGTGCTGGGATTCACGCTCGTTATAGAGGTGGCGGGAGCGATAGCCATTTACATGACCGTGCCTGACGGATTAGGGCTGGATGTTGCCGATAAGGTCGTGTTTTCGGCATTTCTCAGTCTTTCAGCTTTTTGCAATGCCGGTTTCTGCAATATACCGGACGGTATGTCGAACGCGGCCCTCATGGCTGGAAACCAATGGATTTATGTAGTTACGGCCGCAATAGTGCTTGCTGGTGCTGTCGGTTTTCCGATTCTTGTGAATTTCAAGGATGTGCTTCTGCTCCGGCTCAGAAAGATAATCGCCGGGCTGCGTGGGCGTCGCCTGGTGTGTCCTGTGCACGTCTACGATCTTAATACGAAACTGGTGCTGATTACCACATTCGCGTTGTTGGTTCTTGGCTCGGTGTCGTTTTTTATATTGGAGTATGACAATACCCTGCGGGGCATGTCTCTCTGGGAGAAATGTGCGCAGAGCCTTTTTAATGCTCTGACGCCCCGTAGTGCGGGATTTGCGTCGGTTAGTCCTGCGGCTTTTTTGCCGGCCACGCTCCTTGTGGTGATGATGCAGATGTGGATAGGCGGTGCGTCGCAGTCGATGGCCGGCGGCATAAAGGTGAACACGCTCGCGGTGGTTCTTTTGAATCTGCGCTCGGTTGTGTACGGCCACGGAGGCGTAGCCGCCTGCCATCGCAGCATAGCGTTGCCGAGCGTGCGCAGAGCCAATGCCGTCATAGTGCTCAGCATGCTTTGCTACTGCATCTATGCTTTTGCGGTTTTGCTTCTCGAGCCGGGGCTCGGAGTGCGAGAAGTGCTGTTCGAGGTGCTGTCGGCTTTGTTCACTGTGGGTTCGTCGCTGGGAATCACCGACCGCCTGGGCGACGCTTCCAAAGTGTTGTTGTCCACAGCCATGTTTTTAGGCCGGGTGGGCATACTTTCGCTTCTAATGGGTCTTGTGGGGTCGCGAAAAGATTCGTCGGTGCATTTTCCGCAAGAACCGATAATAATTAATTGAAAAAATACAAAATGCGTTATCTTGTAATAGGTCTCGGAATATACGGCAGCAATCTGGCGCGCGACCTCACGGAGATGGGCCACGAGGTCATCGGTGTGGACGTGAAGCAGAATAATATTGATGAAATAAAAGACTATATATCCACTGTCTATATGATAGACAGCACGGAAGAAGCAGCCCTGTCGGTGCTTCCTCTGCGCAATGTAGATGTGGTGATAGTGGCCATCGGCGAGAACTTCGGGGCGAGCGTGCGCACTGTCGCGTTGCTGAAGAAAATGGGGGTGAAATGCCTCTACGCACGCGCTATAGACAAACTGCACGAAGCCATACTGGAAGGTTTCGGCATACAGCGAATCATCACCCCCGAGCAGCGCGCGGCGCGCGACCTTGCCCACGAAATAGAACTCGGTGCCGGCATCCGTTCTCTTGAGGTGGACAAAGACCATTATATCATAAAATTCGAGGCGCCTGACTATTTTGTCGGGCTCGCTTTGGCTGATTTGCGAATGGAGGAGAATTTCAGGCTGCATCTTGTGGCCGTCTGCCGCAGAAGTGGCAAAAGCAACATCCTGGGGCTATCCGGCCACGAGTTGGAGGTGGTTTATTCCGCCGATACGCCGGCCGAGGATATAACCTTGTCGGCAGGCGACGTCCTCACCGTGTTCGGGTCCCTACGGGATTTCCGTGCAATGTATCGTCACATATCTTCATGAATTTATGAAAGGATTGTTTTTGCTTTTCTTGGCATTCTTGGCGCTTTCGCTTTCCGGCCGAAACATAGATCTTGAATTTCTTTCGCCAACGGACCGTTATGCATATGATTTGGCGTCATTTCAAGGCATAAATTCATTGTCGTTCAGGATTGTCACGGACAGTTCAGGAGCGGAATACGATTTGGTGGCCGTGGAGGTTTGGCCTGACAGCGTCGTGGAAAGGCATGTGGGATTATTGCCTGTCCGGCTGCATACAGACACTATGGAAGTGAATGTTTTTGCCCAGGCATTGGATGCCGAATCGGCAAAAGTCGCAATTCCGGCCTGGGGTGTTATGGACGATATAGTACGGCAGCCCACGTCCCATCATATCCTTATCGAGTGTATCGCGAAGGACGGTTTTTGTCCGGATGATGAAATTCCTCTTTTTGCCTACAGCGGTGGCAGGCCGTTCAAGGTCAGTATTGGAGGAGAAATTATGGAAGCTTATCAGTTTTGTGATGTGCGCGACAGCGGCATGCACCCGTCGGCGTGGGGCAAAGAGTTCAATCTTTTGCCATATACGTACTATCTGCTTCGGCCGCTGGGCGTAAAATCCGACAACTGATTTATTCGTCGCCTTGCGAGGGCAACGGGGCGTTGGCGCGATGGTTGCGCGCGGTGAGCAGTGTGCGCTCGAGGCGTTCGCGTTCGAGCTTGGCGGCGCGCAATTGTTGCTGGGCCATTGCATACTGCCATGAGCGCACGAGTGCGGCACGCAAGGCAGGTGTGAGTTTCACTTCGACGGAACCCTTCGTGCCGTCGAGGTGTATTTTCACCGGTGTGCCGTCGGCGGCTTCGAGTGCTTCAAGCAGGTGTGCCACTTCCTCCTGACGGAACGAAGTGAGCTCGGCGCCTTCGCTCACGATGCTACGTTCGCCGCTGACCGGCTCTACTTGCTGTGTGCCGGCCTGTGTGGTTATGCTTATGGAATTGAGTCCGATTTTTTTGCCTTTGACTACGGCTGCTATGCTGAGATAGCCGTCAGAGTCGAGACGCGGCTGAATGCCGCCGTCGCGTGTCACATCCTGGCGTGCGATGTCTTTTGCCACGCTATAGCCTTCCAGTCCGCGGGGGCCGTCGATATGGACGAAAAGTGCGGCAAGGCTGTCGGCGCGCAGTTGTGCCGCAGCCATGTGCTGTTCGGCCGGTCCTATCTGCTGCAGCGAGCGTGCTTCAATGGCGGCTGCACGTGTGGCCATGGCGTTGCGCCGTACGGCGGTCTGTTCGCGGTAGCCGTTGTCGATGGAGTCGAGCAGAGACATTGCATCGTCGTAGCTACCGGCCGCTACGAGTGTTTCGGCCTGTTGGCGCAGTTGTTCGGCGGCAGCCGCGCGGCGTTCGGCTTCGGATGTGCAGGAAGCCGAGGCGAGGGCTGCAAGCACGGCTATGGCTGTAAGTTTATTTGCTGCGTTGGACATCTTTTATTCCTTTTATTGTTTTGATTTTTTTGATGAGCTGGTTGAGCACGGAGGTGTCGCTGACACCAACCACTACAAAACCTTGGAACAGGCCGTCGTTGCTGTCGATGGAGATGCTGCGCAACGACGAATTCTTCTCTTTGTTGATTATCGAGGTGAGGTTCGTTATTATGCCGAGTTCGTCCTGTCCCACGATGCGCAATGTGGCTGCAAACTGCGAGCCGTTTTTTCCGCTCCAGCGTGTGCGTATGAGGCGGTAGGGGTAGTTGCGGCGTATGTTGTCGGCGTTGGGGCAGTCGTTGCGGTGGATTTTTATGACCCCTTCGGAGGATACGAATCCGAACACGTCGTCGCCGAAAATGGGGTTGCAGCAGCGTGCCATGCGGTAGTTGATGCCTTTGATGTTGTCGCCTATCACGAGGATGTCGCTCGACTGTGATGTGTGCTCCGCATCGGCCAAAGGGTCGGGCATGACGTATTCGCTCGCCGAGATGTGTGTGGAGCCAGATGTGGTGTCGTCAGTGCGGTCGAATGAGGTGTAGAGGTCGATGACATCGTTGACATCGAGTTTCTCATCGGCTATTGCCGTGTAGAAATCAGTTATGTTTTTGTAGCCGGCTTTGACTATGGCACGGGACAGCTGCGGGTCGTCGATGTCGATTTTTCGGTTTTTGAATCGCCGCTGCAGCAGTTCTTTCCCCAGTTCCGCACGGCGTCCGGCAAGTTCTTTGAGAGCCACCCGGATTTTGTTGCGGGCCTTGGATGTGACGGCGATGTTGAGCCAGTCGGTTTTAGGTGTCTGCGACTGTGCAGTGAAAATCTCCACGGTGTCGCCGCTGCGCAAGCGGTATGTGAGACGCTGGTTTTTGCCGTTGACGCGTCCGCCGGTGCAGTGCGAACCCACCGATGAGTGTATGCTGAACGCAAAGTCGAGCAGCGTGGCCCCCATCGGCAGTTTGTAAAGATCGCCTTTGGGAGTGAACACGAACACTTCTTTGTCGTAGACGTCCATGCGCATGTTTTTCATCAGTTCCAATGGCCCGTCGGCGCCGGCTTCAAGGATGTCGCGCACATTGTTCATCCATGTGTCAAGGCCGCCTTCCGATTTGATGCCTTTGTAGCGCCAATGGGCTGCAAGGCCTTTTTCGGCCACGAGGTCCATGCGGCGCGTGCGTATCTGCACTTCCACCCACCTTTCCTCAGGGCCGTATACGGTGATATGCAGCGATTCGTAGCCGTTGCTTTTCGGTATGCTTATCCAGTCTTTCATGCGGGCCGGGTTGGGGCGGTACATGTCGGTGACTATGGAATAGACAAGCCAGCACTGGTTTTTCTCGAGTTCGGGAGGTACGTCGAGTATTATGCGGATGGCAAAAAGGTCGTAGATTTCGTCAAGGTCGTTTTTTTGCTTTTTCATCTTGTTCCATATCGACGATATGGACTTGGTGCGGCCTTTGATTTCAAAATTCAGGCCTTCGGCCTTCAGGCGGCGGCGCACAGGCTCGATGAAGTCGGCGATGTATTTTTCGCGGTGGGTTTTCGTCTGGTTGAGTTTTCGGGCTATACGCGTGAACATCTCGCGGTTGGAGTATTTGAACGCGAGATCTTCGAGCTCGCCTTTTATGGCGTAGAGTCCGAGGCGATGGGCGAGGGGAGCGTAAAGGTAGCTGGCTTCAGCCGCCACATGGCGCACGGCTTCAGCGTCAGGATGGTGGTTTATGGCCTGCATCAGTGCAAGACGGTCCACAATCATTATGATTATGACACGTATGTCGTCGGCGAAAGTAAGGAGAAGTTTGCGGAAATTGTCGGTCTCGACGGCGGCCTTACGGCTATAGAGCGTAGCCACGTTGAGCAGTCCGTCTACCATGTGTGCCACGTCTTCTCCCCAGTCGGCGGATATTTGCGCGCGCTCCACCGCTCCGGTGCGCACGTACTCGTACAGCATCAGTGCGAGCGCCATATTGCGGTCGGGGCTGAGGCGTTCGGCAAGCAGAATGGCTGTGTGCATGTGGCGCAGCACCGGATGCAGCCCGAAGCGGTCGCGGCGTAGGGTGGCTGCGTTGGCCTGCAACAGACGCCTTACGGCAGAGGTGTCGCCGGGTCGTGTCACGGGCTGCATAAGCCTCATCAGCCGGCCGGCGAGAGCGAGTGCTTCGGCGCGTTCGTCGGGCATGAAATCAATAGAATCCATAGCGCTGTATATCTTTTGAGTTCAAAGTTACGAAATCGAGCCAAATAAACAATGTGGCTCGGCTAAAAATTTGCAGTTCAAAAAAAGAATTGTAAATTTGTACTCTGTTTAAGATAACCTCAGACTATACCAACTACACTTATATATAACTACCCAGTTATGGCAGAAAAGAACGAAAAATTGTTTGATCAGTTTCCCGGCGTGAGCTATGAAGAATGGCGTGCCAAAGTCGAGGCCGACCTGAAAGGCGCCGACTTCAACAAGAAGCTGGTCTGGCGCACTAACGAAGGCTTCAACGTGGAGCCCGTCTACCGCGCCGAAGACATCGCCGATTTCAAGACAACCGGCACGCTTCCGGGCGAATATCCCTATGTGCGCGGCACACGTGCCGAGAACGACTGGCTGACCCGTCAGGACGTGGTTGCCGCAAGCGCGGAGGAGGCCAATGCAGTGGCTCTGGATGTGCTCACCAAGGGCGTGACTTCGCTGGGCTTCCGTGTGGAGTCGGCCGAAGACGTCGCTGTGGTGCTGAAAGGCATCGACCTTGCAAAAGTGGAAATCAACATCAACTGCTGTCTGTGCAAGGCCAAGGATGTGGCAAAGGCTCTCGTTGCCTGCATCAAGGCCCAGGGCGTGGAACAATCGTTCCACGGCTCGATAGACTATAATCCTCTGCGCAAGCAGCTTGTCAAAGGCAAGGAAGGAATCGACGCCGAGGCCGTAGTGGCCGACGCCAAAGAACTGCTTGCCATTGTCGCTCCAGTGCCCGCTCTCCGCTGCCTTAACGTGGAAAGCCTGCTGCTCGGCAATTCCGGGGCATACATATATCAGGAGCTCGGCTATGCTCTTGCATGGGGTGCTGCATGGATGACTGCGCTCACCGATGCCGGCTGCACAGCCGACGAAGTGGCCTCGCGCATCAAGTTCAACATGTGCGTGTCCAGCAATTTCTTCATGGAGCTTGCCAAGTTCCGCGCAGCCCGCATGCTTTGGGCGCAGATAGTGGAGCAGTACAAGCCTGCATGCTCCTGCGCGGCAAAAATGATGGTGTGCGCCAAGACTTCGCGATTCAACCAGACTATCTACGACGCACACGTGAACCTGCTGCGCTCGCAGACGGAAACCATGTCGGCCGCATTGGCCGGAGTGGATTCCATCGTCACCACTCCTTTCGACGAGCCTTACAAGACCCCCGACACTTTCTCGGAACGCATCGCCCGCAACCAGCAGTTCCTGCTTAAGGAAGAAAGCCACCTCGACAAGGTGGTTGACCCTGCCGGTGGCAGCTACTATGTGGAGACTCTTACTGTGAACATCGCGGAACAGGCATGGAAACTGTTTCTTGCCACCGAGGAGGAAGGCGGTTTCTTCGCTCTCGCCGGCGAAGGCAAGATACAGGCTGCCGTGAACGAATCATGCGCCAAACGCCACACTGACGTGGCACGCCGCAAGGAAATCCTGCTCGGCACCAACCAGTACCCCAACGTCAACGAGCTTGCCGCAGGCAAGATAGAGAAAAAGGCAGGTTGCTGCTGCAGCGGCGAGCAGAAAGGTGCCAATGCCCTTGCCATGAAACGTGCGGCTACCGATTTTGAAGCTCTCCGTCTTGCTACGGAGGCATCGGCAAATCGTCCCAAAGTGTTCATGCTCACCATCGGCAACCTTGCCATGCGTCTTGCCCGTGCGCAGTTCTCCACCAATTTCTTCGGCTGCGCCGGCTACGAGATTATCGATAATCTCGGATTCGAGACGGTTGAGGCAGGAGTTGATGCCGCTCTTGAAAAGGGAGCCGATATTGTGGTGCTTTGCTCCAGCGACGACGAGTACGCCACTTTCGCTCCCGAAGCATTCAAGTATCTTGCCGGCCGTGCCGAATTCGTGGTGGCAGGCGCTCCCGCCTGCGCCGAAGAACTCAAGGCTGCCGGTATAGAGCATTTCGTGCACGTGCGCTGCAACGTGCTTGAGACCCTTCAGCAGTTCAATGCCAAACTTCTCAAATAAGGCCCGGATATGAAACCCGATTTTAAGACTATCGATATAACAGCCGACGCTTTCGGCGCCGCACACAAGGCTGCTCCCACGGCCGAAGAATGGCTCACCCCGGAACTTATTCCCGTAAAGCCTGTATACACAAAGGAAGACCTTGAAGGTCTCGAACACCTCAATTACGTAAGCGGTATACCTCCGTTCCTGCGCGGTCCGTACAGCGCGATGTATCCTTTGCGCCCCTGGACCATCCGTCAGTATGCCGGATTCTCCACCGCTGCCGAGTCCAACGCTTTCTACCGCCGCAACCTTGCGGCAGGTCAGAAAGGCCTGTCGGTGGCTTTCGACCTTGCCACGCACCGTGGCTATGACGCAGACCACGCACGAGTGGTAGGCGATGTGGGCAAAGCAGGTGTGAGCATCTGCACGCTCGATGACATGAAAGTGCTTTTCGACGGCATCCCCCTGAACAAGATGTCTGTGTCGATGACTATGAACGGTGCAGTTCTGCCTGTCCTCGCTTTCTATATCAACGCCGGCCTCGAGCAGGGAGCGAAACTGGAGGAGATGGCAGGTACCATTCAGAACGACATCCTTAAGGAGTTCATGGTGCGTAACACCTACATCTATCCGCCGGAATTCTCGATGCGAATCATCGCCGACATCTTCGAGTACACCTCGCAGAACATGCCTAAGTTCAACTCGATTTCCATTTCGGGCTACCACATGCAGGAAGCCGGAGCAACATGCGACATCGAACTGGCCTACACTTTGGCCGATGGTCTCGAGTATCTGCGTGCGGGCGTGAATGCCGGTATGGACATCGACGCTTTCGCTCCGCGTCTGTCGTTCTTCTGGGCTATTGGCATGAACTATTTCATGGAAGTGGCAAAGATGCGCGCAGCCCGCATGCTCTGGGCCAAGATTGTGAAGCAGTTCAACCCCAAGAATCCCAAATCGCTCGCTCTGCGCACCCACTCCCAAACTTCGGGATGGAGCCTTACCGAGCAGGATCCTTTCAACAATGTGGGCCGTACCTGCATCGAGGCAATGGGCGCCGCTCTCGGCCATACCCAGAGCCTCCACACCAACGCTCTCGACGAAGCCATCGCGCTTCCTACCGATTTCTCCGCACGTATCGCGCGCAACACGCAGATCTACATTCAGGAGGAAACCTTAGTCACCAAACAGATCGACCCGTGGGGCGGCAGCTACTATGTGGAAGCCCTCACAAATGAAATCGCTCATCGTGCGTGGGCACACATCCAGGAAATCGAGGCTCTCGGAGGAATGGCGAAAGCTATCGAAACCGGTCTTCCCAAACTCCGCATCGAGGAAGCCGCCGCACGTGCGCAGGCACGTATCGACAGTGGCCGTCAGACTATCGTAGGTATCAACAAATACCGTCTTGACCACGAAGACCCCATCGACATTCTTGAAATTGACAATACGGAAGTGCGCCGCGAGCAGATTGAACGTCTGAACGAAGTAAAAGGCCACCGCGACGAAGCCAAAGTCAAGGAAGCGCTTGCTGCTATCACCGAATGTGTGCGCACGAAGCAGGGCAACCTGCTCGACCTCGCAGTCAAGGCTGCCGGCCTGCGTGCTACCCTTGGTGAGATTTCCGATGCCTGCGAGGAAGTTGTGGGCCGTTATAAAGCTGTAATCAGAACTATTTCCGGCGTGTACTCAAACGAAACCAAACAAGATCCCGATTTCGTGCGTGCTCAGCAGATGTGCGCCGACTTCGCCAAGCGCGAGGGTCGTCAGCCCCGCATCATGATTGCCAAGATGGGCCAGGACGGCCACGACCGAGGTGCAAAAGTTGTAGCCACGGGCTATGCCGACTGCGGATTCGACGTTGACATGGGTCCGTTGTTCCAGACTCCGGCCGAAGCTGCCCGTCAGGCTGTGGAGAACGATGTGCACATCCTCGGCGTGTCGTCGCTGGCCGCAGGCCACAAGACGCTCATTCCGCAGGTAATCGAGGAACTTAAGAAGCTCGGCCGCGAGGACATCATGGTGACAGCCGGCGGTGTTATTCCCGCTCAGGACTATGACTTCCTTTACAAGGCCGGCGTAGCCGCCATTTTCGGTCCCGGCACGCGTATCCCCGCGTCGGCCATAAAGATGCTTGAGATATTGAACGAAAGCGCTGAATAACTCCGGTTTGAATACGGAACAGCCGGAGCCTGATTTAAGGTTCCGGCTGTTTTTACATGCGGTGCGGAACAAGTATTGCTCTTCGTTTGTTATATATGATAGAATAATCAAGAACTTTTAAAGCTATGACAAAATTCCTTTATTTCGCATTTGCGATTCTGCTTACTGCAGGAGTATGTGCATGCTCCAACGATGACGAACTGCTGAACCCTCTTGAACTCCCTCAGGGTGCTCAGGAGTTTCTTGCACAGCACTTCTCCGATTTTGATGTGAAAAGTGTGGAGAAAAGCGGCAACAACAGCAATACGGAATACAAGGTCGTTTTCACCAATGGCTATGAAGTGGAGTTCGATGCCATAGGAGGATGGACCGACGTAGATGCCCCTGACGGCCGGATGATTCCTGAAGGAATTGCCCCGTCCGTTATAGAACAATATGTGTACAACTATTACCCTAACGACGGGATTAATGAAATATCAAGGGACTATCAAGGATATGATGTCGAATTGGTTTCCGGTGTCAATCTTTTATTCTCGCTGGACGGAACTCTAATTGAAACCGATTAGATATGATATTTGATACTTAAAAAGCCCGCGCAGCGGGCTTTTTAAACAGTGGGGCGCTCTATCTGCGCCTTCTGTTGTATTTTATGGTGTGCGTGACTACGCCCCATATTTCGAATCGTTCGTCGGGAGTGACGAGTATGGGGTCGTATGATTCGTTGCTTGGTATGAGCCACACGGCGTCGGGACGTATCTCGATACGTTTCAGAGTGAACTCGCCATTCAGGCAGCATACGGCAAGGTCGCCGTCCATAGGGTCGAGCGAGCGGTCTACCACGATAAGGTCGCCGCTGTCAATTCCTTCGCCGCACATCGAGTCGCCATGCACGCGTGCGTAGAATGTGGCTGCCGGATGGCGCACTATCTCGCGGTTAAGGTCGAAGCTGTCGGGTGTGTAGTCCTGAGCCGGAGACGGAAATCCGGCCTGAACTCCGCTTTCTGCCAAAGGCAGAGGGAGGTCGGAGGACAAGTCTGGCTTAATTATGTCGAGTTTTGTTTCTGACGGCATCCTCGATTCAGAAAATTTCCTCCTCGATATTGTAGCGGGGACGGCGTTTTACTTCGACAAATATTTTTCCGATATATTCACCCACAATGCCTATGGACATGAGTATCAGGCTTCCGAGAAACCACACTGACAACATGAGCGACGACCATCCGGTGACGGTGTGGTGGGTGAGATGCACATAGAGCACCCATAGGGCCACAATGACGTCGATAAGAAGGAGAGACAGCCCGACAAGGAAAATCATCCGCATGGGCTTTGCCGTGAACGACGTGATTCCGTCAATGCTGAGTGCAAGCATTTTTCCGAGCGGATATTTGCTTTCGCCCGCCGTACGCTCGGTACGTGCATATTCCACCACGGCTGTCCGCAAGCCGATGTCGGGCATTATGCCGCGCAGGTAGAGGTTGCTTTCGCCGTATTGGCTGAGGATGTCGAGTGCGCGGCGGCTCATGAGGCGGTAGTCGGCGTGGTTGTAGACGGTCTGAAGCCCCATAGCGCTCTGAAAGCGGTAGAAAGTTTGGGCGGATACGCGTTTGAACCACGAGTCGCTGTCGCGTGACGAGCGCACGCCATAGACGATGTCTGTGCCCCGGCTGAACAATTCTATCATCCGGCGCATCATTTCGGGATTGTCCTGCAGGTCGGCGTCGATGGTGATGGCTGCGTCGCAACGCTCGCGCACACTCATCAGTCCGGCGAGCAGCGCCGCCTGCTGGCCGCGGTTGTGGGCGAGGGTGATGCCTTTGACACGCGGGTCGGCGGAGTGCAGGGCGGCTATGATGCTGCGCGTGCCGTCGCGGCTTCCGTCGTTGCTGCACATTATGTAGCTGTCGGGCGCGATAATGCCGTCGGCGGCGAAGCGGTCGAGCAGAGCAAGCAGTGTACGTGCGGTGGATGGCAGCACTTCCTGCTCGTTGTAGCAGGGTAGCACAATGGCTATTCGCGGTGGCATGTCTTGGAGGGTTTTAGAGCTTCTTTAAAAATAAATGTTACTAAAATCCCTGCCATATACTTACTTGCAAATGGATATGGCAGGGATTTTATGTAATCAATAGTTACGAGCTATGATAACTCGGCGTGCGCTGGGCTTGCCGGTGACCATGCATACACCGGGCTCGTCGGGCTGGCCGAGAGGGATGCAGCGTATGGTGGCTTTGGTTTCTTCTTTGATGCGCTCCTCGGTCTCGGTGGTGCCGTCCCAATGGCAGAGGAAGAAGCCGCCGCCGTCGATGCGGGCCTTGAAGTCGTCGTAGCTGTCGCATATGTATGTGCGTTCGTCGCGCATCTTGAGGGCTTTGGCGAAGATGTTGTTCTGAATGTCCTCGAGCAGCCCTGCCACGTGTTCGGCAATACCGGCCAAAGGCAGGCTTTCTTTTTCGAGAGTGTCGCGGCGCATGAGTTCGACTGTGCCGTTTTCAAGGTCGCGTGCGCCGATGGCGAGGCGTACGGGTACGCCTTTGAGTTCGTAGTCGGCGAATTTGAATCCGGGGCGTTTGTTGTCGGCATCGTCGTACTTGACGCTGACACCGAGTTCCTGCAGGCGCTCTATGACGGGCTTGACGGCCTGTGATATTGCATCGAGCTGCTCGGCATTCTTGAATATAGGCACGATTACGACCTGTATGGGGGCAAGGTGCGGGGGCAGCACGAGGCCGTTGTCGTCGCTGTGTGTCATGATGAGCGCTCCCATAAGGCGTGTGGATACGCCCCAGGAGTTGGCCCACACGAGTTCGGGCTTGTTGTCGCGGTTGGCGAATGTGACGTCGAACGCTTTGGCGAAGTTCTGGCCGAGGTTGTGGGATGTGCCGCTCTGCAGCGCTTTGCCGTCCTGCATCATGGCTTCGATGGTATAGGTGTTGAGGGCGCCTGCGAAGCGTTCGTTGGCGCTCTTGACGCCGCGTACTACGGGCATTGCCATGTATTTTTCGGCGAAGTCGGCGTACAGGTTTATCATCTGCACTGTACGTGCTTCGTTTTCCTCGGCGGTGGCATGGGCGCAGTGTCCTTCCTGCCACAGGAATTCGGCTGTGCGCAGGAACATGCGAGTGCGCATTTCCCAACGCATCACGTTGGCCCACTGGTTGCAAAGGATGGGCAGGTCGCGATAGCTGTGAATCCAGTTTTTATATGTGCCCCATATGATGGTTTCGGATGTGGGACGCACGATGAGTTCTTCTTCAAGACGCGCGTCGGGGTCTACGACTACGCCGTTGCCGTTCGGGTCGTTTTTGAGGCGGTAGTGGGTGACTACCGCGCATTCTTTTGCGAAACCCTCCACGTGCTCTGCTTCGCGACAGAGGAATGATTTGGGGATGAGGAGCGGAAAGTAGGCGTTCTGCACACCGGTCGCTTTGAACATCTTGTCGAGAGTCTGCTGCATTTTTTCCCATATTGCGTAGCCATAGGGTTTGATGACCATGCAGCCGCGCACGGCCGACTGCTCGGCGAGGTCGGCCTTTACCACGAGTTCGTTGTACCACTGCGAGTAGTTTTCGCTGCGTTTGGTGAGACCTTTTAGTTCTATTGCCATTGTGTAATGTATGTGTCGGTTGGTTATATTATCAATAGTGCAAAATTACGTAAAATGCACGAAATATCAAAAATTACATCTTTAGCGTTGACAGCGGCAACCTCTTAAAGTTTAAGTGGCAGCGGAACGATGTAAAATTCGACACGTCGGTTGGCACGTCGTTCGCGCCGGGTGGTGTTGTCGTTGAGCGGCTCGTCTTTTCCGATTCCGTAGATTACGATGTTGGTGTCGTCGTTGTCGGCGAGCTGCCACAACAGGTCGTCGATAGCTCCGGCACGCGCTTCGGTTAACGAGTCGGAATAGGCGTCGTCGCCTGTGTCGTCGGCGTGTACGGCCACGAGCAGTTTATAGCGAGCGGGCTGGGCTACAACTTCGCGCAGCGCTGACAGGCGCTTCATGGCTTCGGGTTTCGGAGTTGTGGAATTGGCGGCAAAAACGGTGTCGCACGGCAGGGTGGCGAGCACTACTTCTCCGTTGCGGAGAGTGGATGTCTTCATGCCGTGGCTTCTGAGGGCCGATGCCAGACGACCGGCTTTATCGGCTATTGTTTTATGCTGCTTGGAAGCAATGACCGGGGTGTTTATGTTGTCTTCAAGGCTCAACTCTGATGGCTCAGCCGTCTGGGCAAAAGCTGCAACGGCGCTTATGAAAAGTGCGGAGAGAGTGTGTGTGAATCTGCTCATAGGTTTCTTAATCGCTTGGTTATATGAGGCTTATTTCATATTCTATTTCTGCCGCCACGAGTGGTGCTATGTGCTCCTGACGTATGATGCTCCCCTTGTCACGTGCGATAAGGGCTGAAGCATGGGCGGCGATGGCTTCGATGTCGTCGTCGGCATCGGTGTCGCAGTCTATGTCGAGGCCGCCATTGTCGTCGTAGTAGTCGAAGATTATATCGATGAGGTTGAGAATCTGGTCGTCGTCATATGCGTCGGCTCCGTCTACACTGGCTCGCATGTGGCGGATAGCGTCGTCTTCGTTGTATTCTTTCATGTCTGTGTGGGGGTTGGGGTGTTATAAATTGAGAAGCTGAGAGGGGACGTCCATGGATATGGTACGCGCTTGGGCATCGACCGCGCATATCCATTCGTCGGCCAACGGCACGAGTGCCGTCCGTCCGTCGGGCTGTCCTATGTGCAGAAGCGTGTTGATAGTCGTAGTGTCTACGACTTCGATTATGCCGAGCGTGTTTCCATAAGGGTCAGTCAGGGTGAATCCGGCAAGGTCGTCGGCATATAGTCCCTCCCCGTCGTCGTCGCACTCGGATGTGTCAGGCAATTCGCGTCGCAGGGCGTATAGCTCATGACCGGTGTATAATGCTGCCTCGTCGGCGGAGTCGACGCCTGCGAGGGTGAGCAGCAATCCGCGCGCTCCCCGAGGAC
Organism: Muribaculaceae bacterium; assembly: GCA_009775265.1. GTDB lineage: Bacteria > Bacteroidota > Bacteroidia > Bacteroidales > Muribaculaceae > CAG-873. Next base: position 16,947 of record VSPG01000014.1, on the reverse strand, counting down.
GTTGGGCGGCTATGCGGAAAGGCACGAATATGCCGTCGATACGCATCACCACATGGGATATTTCTTCCGTGTCCACATCGGCGTCAAGCTCGACGGACAGTTCGCCGTGCAGACCGTGGGTCTTTATGGCGGTGCCGATGGGGCATAGTTCACTTGTCAATATCATTTGCGTTTTTTCTTCTTTTTAGTGGAAGGAGGGGCGATGATGTTGAATTCGTGAAGTGGCAGCGTGGATGCATCTACGCGTATGCGTCCGTCACTCATCTCGTACAGGTCGCGGTACACCCTGCTGTTCTCCACTCCTTCAGGGTTGATGGCGAGCAGGAGTTTTTTCATTTGGTTGCCAACGAGCGAGAGCAGTTCGTCGCGTGCTTCGCACTGAGGCATATCGGCAGCGGCAGCAATGGTCAACTCGACAAGACGTCCGTAATGGCGTCGACGGGCGGGGTCGGTGTTGTAATACAACGGGGCAGGTCCTTCGCCTTCGGCCGGAGGCATGGGCATGTCGTACGGCGTGTCGACATCAAGGCGGTAGCCGCTCATGATGATGAGATGGTCCCAGAGTTTGCGGCGGTATTCTTCGGCGGGTCCGGTGGGCGGAAACAGGCGCATCATTGCGGCCACGATGGTCGCGGCGGCGGCGTTGCGTTGCTCCCGGTCTTCAATTTCGAGGCAGCGGTCCACCATGTTCTGTATGTTGCGGCCGTATTCCGGCAATGTGAGTTTCTTAAGATGGTTGTTATATGTAAGCATATGCTATTGTGATGATAATCGGTGGTATGATTCAAGCTCTTCACGAATGAAAGACGCTGATGGCGATTGTGTGGCGGACACTTGTTCGGGAGTGCCGGTGGCTACTATTCGACCGCCGTTTTCGCCGCCTCCGGGACCCATGTCTATGATATGGTCGGCACAGCGGATGACATCGAGGTTGTGTTCGATGACAAGCACTGTGTTGCCGCGGTCTACGAGGCGGTTGAGTATGCCCATGAGCGTGTTTACGTCGTCGAAGTGCAGGCCGGTGGTAGGCTCGTCAAGGATGAAAAGCGTACGCCCCGTGTCTTTTTTCGCAAGCTCGGTGGCGAGTTTTACGCGTTGGTTCTCGCCGCCGCTCAGGGTGCTGGAGGGCTGGCCGAGTTTGATATAGCCAAGGCCGATTTCCTGCAGCACTTTTATTTTTTTCAATATGGTGGGGATGCCTGAGAAAAATTCGACAGCCTGGTTGATGGTCATGTCAAGCACGTCGGCTATGCTCTTGCCTTTATAGCGCACTTCAAGCGTCTCGCGGTTGTAGCGTTTGCCGCCGCAGGCTTCGCACGGGACAAGCACATCGGGCAGGAAGTTCATTTCGATGGTGCGGTATCCGTTGCCGTTGCACACTTCGCAACGTCCTCCGGCCACGTTGAACGAGAACCGTCCGGGCTTATAGCCGCGAATTTTGGCTTCGGGAAGGCCGACGAACAGCGAACGTATGTCCGAGAACACGCCGGTGTATGTGGCCGGATTGGAGCGCGGAGTGCGTCCGAGGGGCGATTGGTCCACGGTGACGACTTTGTCTATATGCTCCATGCCCCGCAGTTCGCGATAGGGGAGCGGTTCGGTCTGTGCGCGGTAGAAATCGCGGCTTAGTATCGGCTGCAATGTGCCTCCGATGAGCGACGATTTGCCCGAGCCGCTTACGCCGCACACGCATGTGAGGGTGCCGAGTGGGATGTCAAGGTCGACATCGCGCAGGTTGTGGCCGGTGCATCCGAGCAGAAGCAGATGTTTGCCGTTGCCTTCGCGGCGCGAGGGCCGCATCTCCACGCGGCGTCGTCCGTTCAGGTAGTCGGCTGTTAGGGAATCCGTGTCCAGTAATTGCTGCGGTGTGCCTTCAAACACGACTTTTCCACCTTTGCGTCCGGCGCCTGGGCCTATGTCTACGATGTAGTCGGCGGCAAGCATGATGTCTTTGTCGTGCTCCACTACGATTATGGAGTTCGAAGCATCGCGCAGGTGGGTCAGTGCCTCGATGAGGCGTCGGTTGTCGCGTTGGTGCAGCCCTATGGATGGTTCGTCAAGGATATAAAGTACGTTGACGAGTTCGGAACCGAGCTGTGTGGCCAGGCGTATTCGCTGGCTTTCTCCGCCGCTGAGTGTGGCTGACGCGCGGTTGAGCTGGATGTAGTCAAGTCCGACTTCTACAAGGAATCGCAGGCGGGTGTTGATTTCTTTGACGATTTCCGTGGCAATGGCGCGGTCGCGCGGCTCCATCCGGTCGAGTACGCCGCAGCTCCATTTGTATAGCCGGCCGATGTCCATGCGTGTGAGCTGGGCTATGTTCATTCCGTCTACAAAGAAGTGCAGTGCTTCACGGTTGAGGCGGTCGCCATGGCACTCCGGACACTCTACCCGCGAGAAGAATCGGCCGCTCCAGCGGTTGGCGGCTGTTCCGGCATCGTCGGTCTGCTGCATTTCGATGTATTTGACGAGGCCTTCGTAGCTTTGAAAATAGTTTGTTGTGCTCATTGTCTCGTTTTTGAGCACAAGACGTTCGTTGGTGCCGTTGAGGATTTCGCGCAAAGTGTCATCTCCGAGCTGACAGACCGGTGTTTTGAGGTCTACTCCGTATTTTTCGCAGATGGCGGAAATCTGCCAGAAAATCATGGTGTTCCGGTATTTTCCGAGTGGAGCTATAGCCCCGTCGTGTATGCTGAGCGAAGGGTCGGGAATCACTTTGTCGCTGTCCACGACGTCGACATAGCCGAGCCCGCTGCAATACGGACATGCACCCTGCGGCGAGTTGAACGAGAAGTTGTGTGGCGCCGGTTCGTGGTAGCTCAGACCTGTTTCCGGGTCCATGAGGCTTTGGCTGTAGTGGGCCACGGAATCGTCGTCAGTGCTGTATATCATCAGTTGCTTGTCGCCGTGCCGCAGGGCACTTTCAACGCTGCCGTCGAGCCTTTGGGCCTCTTTGTCGCTCACGGCAAGACGGTCCACCACGATTTCTACGCTATGGTTCTTGTATCGGTCAAGACGCAGGCCGGGGGTGATTTCCATAAGTTCGCCGTCCACACGTACGTTGATGAACCCTTTTTTACGCAGCTGTTCGAACAGTTCTTTGTAATGACCTTTGCGGTTTCTGACCACAGGAGCGAGGATGTATATTTTCTGTCCGGCATAGCGTTTCAGAATCAGATCCACTATGCGTTCGCGCGTGTAGCGCACCATATCCTTTCCGCTCAGATAGCTGCGTGCATGACCTGCGCGTGCATAAAGAAGGCGCAAAAAATCATATATTTCCGTTGTGGTGCCTATCGTGCTTCGCGGATTTCGGTTTATGGTTTTCTGCTCTATGGCAATGACGGGGCTTAGACCGGTGATTAGGTCGACATCCGGACGCTCGAGTGAGCCGAGCATGTTGCGGGCATAGGCGGAAAACGTTTCTATGTATCTCCGTTGTCCTTCTGCAAATATTGTATCGAATGCAAGAGACGACTTTCCGGAGCCGCTGAGCCCGGTGACGACAGTGAGGGCATTGCGCGGAATGGTGACGTCTATGTTCTTGAGGTTGTGAACCCTTGCGCCTTCCACGTGCAGGCATTCGGCCTCCGGAGACATTGCGTATGGTTGCAGAGTGCTCATTCGCGTACCCAGTTGGAGTTGAATACGGGGCGTTTCTGCTTGGCACGGCTTGTGGATGCGGCCGTGGCCACCTTCACGGTGTAGGTCTTGCCGGACTTATTGGTGAGCTTTCGTGCGCGTATCCACGGGTTGTCGTCGCGCAGCTGGCGGTAGCTTATGCCATGTTCTTTTGCCCACGAAGCCCAGTCTGCGACGGAACCGGATACTTTCACTTCCTTGTATTCCTGAGGAAAATAAAGCTGATGGGTGCGCAAGCCGAAGCCGTATGCGGCCGGATTCTCCATGATGAGTTTCATAGCCATGACACGGAACATATACCGCGAGGTTTCGTCGGTGAGGTATAGGTCGAACGCGTTTTCTGCCTGTTGGTTACCGAGTTCGGAACTGATGCGCGCAGGGCCTCCGTTGTACGATGCGAGAACCGACGACCAGTTACCGCCGTATTTGCTCAATGAATTTTTAAGATAGCGGCATGCGGCAGCCGTGGCTTTTTCAAGATTGTACCGCTCGTCCACTTCGTCGCTTACCTCAAGGCCGTATTGACGGGCTGTCGCAGGCATGAACTGCCATATGCCGCCGGCTTTGGCCGGCGAGAGCGCCCGCGGGTTGAGCGAACTCTCCACGCAGGCCAGATAAAGGATGTCCTGCGGCACGCCATTGCTTTTAAGAATCGGGGCCATTACGGGGAAAAGCTTGTTGGCGCGCTTTATTGTGAGCAACGTGTTTCCGTGGGTATAGGCCATGGAGGTGAGTTCGCGGTCGAGGCGCTCGTACATGTCGGTGCGGTCGAGGCTTACGTTTTTTCCGCACAGCGTCATTGACGAGGGTATGTCGGGGTTGACGACGCGGGAGAATATCCGGCTCGATGCGGGTTGTTGTGCATGCGTAGCCGGAACGGCCGCTAAGGCTGCGGCAAACAATATTGTATGGATGATTTTTTTCATGATGTCGTTTGTCAGTTTATAGATGCAGATTCTATTCGGACGGCGGTACGGAAGAATTCCGTTCTCGTGAACCTATTATGTTTATGTCGCCGCTGAGGTTGTAGTCCTTGCCGTCGGCGCCACGCGCCCGGATTACATAATAATAAACACCCGAACCGACGTTTTTTCCTCCGTGCGTGCCGTCCCAGCCTTGCGAAGGGTGGGTGAGGGTGATTATTTTTGTGCCCCATCTGTTGAATATGTCGCATTTGAAATCGATTATAGACTGGTAGCTCACGCGCCATTCGTCGTTCACTCCGGGGCTTGTGAACGGGGTAAAGGCATTCGGACATACGAGTTTGGATTCTCCTATGCCCACTTCGTAGGTTTCGCCTGTGTAGGTGCATGTGCCGTCGGCGTTGGCAGCAGTGAAGCGGACGTATATGGTGCCGTTCTCGGTAAATGTATAGGAGAATGTTGTCTCATTGTAGCTGTTTTCGAGGATGTCGAACTCCGGCGTGCGCGACATCTGCCATTCATGGTGTACGGCAGCGTCGGTGACGTCTGCCGAGAATGTAACTTCGCAGGGAGCCGAACCGCCGAGTCCCGGTGTGCCGGGGTTCTGCTCGTTTTCCACATCGCGATCGGTCTGTTCTGCGTGCGTGTGTGCGTCGACAGCGACGGCTCTGTATTCGCCGCTTGTAGCGCTCTGCTCATCGCCCCAGGCTTTCAGAAACCGGTCGCCGCTTATGCTGAAATGCGTGTCGCATAGCGGCGCCGGCACGTGGCTTGAAGCTGAGAAAAACGGCAGAGATGCTTGGTGGTCGGCTTGTATGTACCGTGCAGTTTCCTCATCGTAAACGAGGGTGGGGTAGCTTACGGATATTTCTCTGTCGAGGATCAGTTCGCGTCCGTTTATGCTGTAATAGCGTATGGCGTCGGCTTTACCGGAAATCTGTAGCATCACGTTGTCGCATGCATACTCGCCGTCTATAGGCTGTACTGCATCAAGTTCGAATTCATGGCCGGAATAGTCCACAATCCAATAGCAGTGTTGCCTGCCTGCGTCTTCCACAATTATTCCGCAGTCGCCTTTGCCTAACGTTATTGATGAAGCAGACGCCGACGTTGAAGATTCCATCGGTTCGGCATAGGCTCCACCGGCGGCTCCGAATGTGCTCCATCGCGCAGCGGGAGATGGATAGGACACCGTGGCTCCGGCTGCATCGCGCAAAACGTACACGCTTTTTAGTCCCGAGGAGGCTTCCGGCGTGATTTCGATTACCTTGTCGGAAACGCCTTGGAAATCAAGCGCGTGGGATGTGGCGACGGAGACTGCAAAGAGAATTGCGGTTGCTGTGCGTATGAGTGGAGTCATCGGTGTGGCATCTATAACCATACAAAGTTACGATATTTGTATCAATCATGCAAGTGTGCATGCCTTGGCATCAGAGCATAAGGCTCTTTCTGTATTGTCCGGGCGTCAGACCGGTGTTCTGCCGGAAATAGCGGCCGAAAAACGACTGGTTCGGGAAGTTCAGGCGGTTCGACACTTCCTTCACGCTGTTGTCGGGGTTGGCAAGCAGCGTTTTCGCTTCGGCTATCACGAAACGGGCTATCCATCCGCCGGGAGACATCCCGGATTTTTCGCGTATTATGGTAGCGAAATAGCGTGGGGTGAGATTCATCTCTGAAGCGTAGAAACTGACTTCGCGTTGTTTGCGGAAGTTTTGTGAAAGTACGGACAGGAAGCGTACGAAAACGGTGTCGGCGCGGCTCTGGACGGCGGCGTCGGAGGGGGTGTTCGCGACATATGCATCCATCAGTTCAAACAATAGAATCTGTATGAGGGCCAATGCGATACGTTCGGCAAAGACGGATGCCTCGTTGCGTCGCTGTCTCACGAGGTCCACCATGCGGGTTATACGTCCGAATTGTTCGGCGGTGAGCGATACGTGGGGTTGGGTGCGTATGCGTGCGAGATGCTGCGTGTGGCTTACGGCCTCGAGAGCCTTGAGCACGAGCTCGAAGTCGGCAGCTCCGCCGAAACCTTGAAAATTGGGAGATGACGAGCGGACCGCTTTTTTTGAAAATGCCGGATATATGTAAATATCGCCCGGATGGAGCGTGAATTCTTTGTCGTCAAAAGCAATGGTTATGCTTCCGGCCGTACATAGAACGAATGCGTTTCGGTCCAATTGTAGACCGCTCAGGCGTTCGGCTGCGGAAATGGAATCGATGTCGAAAAGCTCTACTTCGGAAATTTTCATGTCTTATGTTGTGCTGAGATAAACTCTGAGAGTACAAAATTAGCAAAAATATCCCAAATGGAGCATTTTCGATATGACAAATTGCACATAAAATCAATTTGGTTAAAAATAGAAAAAGTGCTATTTTTGCGAATCTTTAACAAATATTTTTCTACGAATAGCATATTAACATGAGCGAAAAGACAAAGCGATATTTCCTGTCCGAGGAGGAGATTCCGCGCTATTGGTATAATATATTGGCCGAAATGCCGGTGAAGCCTCTGCCGCCTCTCAATCCTGCGACCCGTGAGCCTCTTAAGCCTGAAGACCTGTATCCGGTTTTTGCCGAGGAGCTTTGCAGGCAGGAGCTGAACAGCAGTGATGCTTGGATAGAAATCCCGGATGAAGTGCGGGAGAAATACAAGTATTACCGTTCGACACCGCTTGTAAGGGCATACGGCCTGGAAGCCGCTCTCGGCACTCCGGCGCATATATACTTTAAAAACGAAAGCGTTAGTCCGATGGGGTCGCACAAGCTTAATTCAGCGCTTGCGCAGGCCTATTATTGCCGGAAGGAGGGCGTGACGAATGTGACAACTGAGACCGGTGCGGGGCAATGGGGCGCGTCTATGGCATATGCCGCACGGCTGTTCGGCCTGGAAGCGGCGGTGTATCAGGTGAAGGTAAGTTACGAGCAAAAGCCTTACCGGCGCAGTATGATGCAGACTTTCGGAGCGCAGGTGACTCCTTCTCCGTCCATGTCGACGCGTGCGGGAAAAGATATTCTCACGGCCAACCCGCATCATCAAGGGTCGCTCGGCACAGCTATTTCTGAAGCGATAGAGCTTGCGCGCACCACTCCGGGGTGCAAATACACTCTTGGCTCGGTGCTCAACCATGTGGCTCTGCATCAGACGGTGATAGGACTTGAGGCTGAAAAGCAGATGGCTTTGGCCGGCGAATATCCCGACATGGTGATAGCGTGCTTCGGCGGCGGCTCGAATTTCGGCGGAATCGCATTTCCGTTCATGCGGCATAATCTTAAGGGCGCATCGTCTACGCGTTTCATCGCGGCCGAACCTGCTTCGTGCCCCAAACTGACATGTGGCGAATTCCGCTATGATTTCGGCGACGAAGCCGGATACACCCCGCTTCTTCCGATGTTCACGCTGGGACATGATTTCACTCCGCCGAACGTCCATGCCGGTGGCCTGCGTTATCATGGTGCAGGCGTTATAGTCTCGCAGCTTCTTAAAGACGGGCTGATGGAGGCTGTGGACGTGGAACAGATAGAGTCGTTCGACGCAGGCGTGCTTTTCGCGCGTTCCGAGGGGATAATCCCGGCTCCGGAATCGTGCCATGCCATAGCGGCCACTATACGCGAGGCTGCCAAATGCAGGGAGACCGGCGAGGAAAAGGTGATTCTTTTCTGCCTGTCCGGCCACGGCCTTGTCGACATGGCTTCGTACGACAAGTATCTTGCAGGCGACCTTGTGAATTACGCCTATAAAGGCCGGTAGCGTAGTGGGGCTATATCTCGTCGAGTTCCTCGGCGGTGCGTTCGAGCAGGCTTGCCGCAAGAGTGTCGGCGCTATGCACTATGGACACCAGGGGGTATAACTTACGAGCCGTATCGTAGCTGCGGGTTTCCTCGAGGCTGTTCATGTTGATGCCCCATGCCCCCATGTGCCAGCGTATGGCCAGCATTTCGTCGTCGTTGAGCGCAAGCCCGGCACACAGCAACCATATCACGCTTTTTTCGCCGTGCCCCATCGGGAAGTTGCGGTAGCTCACTTTGTATCCTTCGCTGTCAACCCAGTTGCCGAGCTGGTCGCGGCGCTTCTTTACGGTGCGCTTGTATATGTCGGCTTTGCACACGTCGTGGAGCAGCGTGGCTATGATTATGCTCTCGGGTTTGACGTCTCCTGAAAGTGAAGGCTCGAGTGTCTTCATGCTGTCGTATATCGCCATGGCGGCCCGGTACGTGTTCAGCGAATGGCGGACGAGTCCGCCGACGGTGTTGAGATGGTGGCCGGCTGAAGCCGGGGCGTCGAAAAATCCGAGATCTTCAAGGTCGGAGATTACGTAATCCATGCCTTCACGGCCGGTAGATTTGAGCAGGCCGATGAATTCCGCCTTGTCTGCTTTTATGTCGATAGCCATATTTGTTAAATTTTTGATGCAAAATTAGTGATTTATCAGAATTGTAGCGTTGCCGCATGTCTTTTTTTGTTAAATTTGCATCACAAACCGATAACCACATTAAAAATATTGAAAATGAACCTGAAATCTATTGCCATTGGTCTGGTGGCGTGTGCGGCAGGCACATCGTATGCGGCAACGTCTTCGACCTCTACAGTGGAGTTGCGCCCTTCGGCCGATGCTCCTGTAATCAATAAAGAAATATACGGACAGTTTGCAGAACATCTCGGCCGTTGCATATACGGCGGCCTGTGGGTGGGCGAGGAATCAGGAATACCCAACACACAGGGCTACCGCACAGATGTGCTGAACGCCCTTCGCGAACTTCATGTGCCGGTATTGCGCTGGCCCGGCGGATGCTTTGCCGATGAATACCATTGGATGGACGGTATTGGCCCTCGCGACAAACGTCCTGTGATGGTAAACAACAACTGGGGCGGAACTGTGGAAGATAACTCATTTGGTACCAATGAATTTTTTAATTTCTGCGAACTGCTGGGCACAGAACCTTATCTGAGCGGAAACGTCGGCAGCGGAAGCGTAGAAGAGATGGCAAAATGGGTGGAATACATCACCGCAGAAAGCGGACCTATGGCAGAACTCCGCAAAAAGAACGGACGTGAAAAGCCTTGGAAACTTAAGTATTTGGGCGTGGGAAATGAAAGCTGGGGTTGCGGCGGTAATTTCACTGCTGAATTCTATGCCAATGTATATCGTCGCTATCAGACTTATTGCCGCGAATTCAACGGCAACAAACTCTACAAAATAGCTTCCGGCGCCAATGCCGGTGACTTGCACTGGACCGAGGTGCTTATGCGCGACGCCATGCAGCATTTCCACGGGCTTTCTCTGCACTATTACAGCGTAGGCAACTGGGCAAGCAAAGGCTCTGCCACAAAGTTTGACGGAAACGACTACTATACTACCCTCGGCATATGCCTTGAAATGGACAACCTGGTGAAGAACCACAGCGCTATAATGGACCGCTTCGATCCCGAAGGCCGCGTGGGTCTTATGGTGGACGAATGGGGTACCTGGTGGGAAGTAGAGCCCGGCACGAATCCCGGCCATCTTTTCCAGCAGAACACGATGCGCGACGCGATGGTGGCTGCGCTTACACTCAATATTTTCCATGAACATGCCGCCCGTGTGCGCATGGCCAACATCGCGCAAATCGCGAATGTGCTCCAGTCGATGGTTCTGACCCGTGATGCTGAAATGGTACTTACTCCCACATATTACTTGTTCAAGATGTATGTGCCTCATCAGGATGCCCGTCTCGTGCCCATGGCTGTTACGACCGAGAGCCGAAGCGTGGAAGGCCGTCAGTCAGTGCCGGAACTTGACGCCACTTGCTCTGAAAAAGATGGCGTGTATACAATATCCCTCACCAATACTTCGCTTGAAAAGGGTAATAAGGTGAGCGTTAATCTCGCCGACCTGAAACTGAAAGTGCAGGGCGCGCAGATTCTTACGGCCGCTTCAGTCAATGACTACAATGACTTCGGGCAGCCCGAAAAAGTCACACTTAAGGAGTTCAAGGGCGCGCGCGTGAACAAAGGCGTTCTCACAGTCGACATGCCTGCCATGTCTATCGTAAGCGTCACTTTGAAATAGAATACGTCCCCGGATAATACGGGCAATATTTCTAATAATTCGTCCCGCGGCATACATGCTGCGGGACGTCTTTGCATATGTCGCGAAATATGGCTAAATTTGCGATAAAATAATTGTTTGGATGAACAGAAAGATTGCAGCCCTTTTCGACCTTGACGGTGTGCTTATCGACAGCGAGAGCATATACACGCAGTTCTGGACCCGCATGGATGAACTTTTCCCCACAGGGATTGAGAATTTTGCATATTCGATAAAAGGCACCACTCTGCCGGATATTCTTGACACTCATTTTTCCGATAACGCAGTCCAGGCAGAGGTGCGCAAGTACCTTGAGGAACATGAGCGGAATATGGTGTACAGGATTTTTCCGCACGTTGAGCGCTTTCTGGAGTCGTTACGCGCCGAGGGCATTCCGGCGGCCGTAGTCACGAGCAGCAATGAACAGAAAATGGACGGCCTTTACAGGCAGCTGCCGGGATTTCGTGATTATTTTGACCTTGTGGTGACGGATGCCGATGTGAAACGCTCAAAACCGGATCCGGAGGGATATATCCTTGCAGCGCAACGTCTCGGTGTGCCGTCGGAATTCTGTGCGGTGTTCGAGGACAGCCGTGCCGGTCTGGAAGCGGCCAGGCGTGCCGGAGGCAAAGTTGTCGCGATGGCGACAACGCTTTTGCCTTGTGATATAGCCGGCTGTGGCGATATTGTACTCGACTCTTTCGAGAATCTCACGCCCGAGAGTTTGCGCGGGCTTTTTGAGTAGGTCATGGAGCAGAGGTTCTCATCGGCATTGCTTGAAAACGCTGTCACGGAATTGTCGCGTCTGCCGGGCATAGGACGGAAGACGGCGTTGCGCCTTGCCCTGCACCTGCTGCGCCGCGAGCCGCGCGAAGCTGCGGCTTTAGGGCGAGCCATTATCGATATGCGCGAAGGCATACGCTATTGCCGCGTATGCCATAACATCAGTCAGGACGAAATATGCCCGATATGCTCGTCGATGTCGCGGGACTCGCGCACGGTGTGTGTGGTGGAGAACGTAAAAGACGTGATGAGCATAGAGAACACCGGCGAGTATCATGGAGTATACCATGTGCTCGGAGGATTGATTTCCCCCATTGACGGCATAGGACCGGACGCGCTTGAGATAGCTTCGCTCGTGGAGCGTGTTACAGACGGAGGTGTCGACGAGGTGATTCTCGCCCTCAGTGCCACGATGGAAGGCGATACCACCAATTTTTACATATACAGGCGCCTTTCGCAGTGCGGCGATGTGAGGGTGACCCAGCTTGCGCGCGGTGTGAGCGTGGGCAACGAAATCGAATATACGGACGAAATCACATTGGGGCGCTCGCTGCTTAACCGCACCCCGTTTTCAGACTCTTTTGCCAACTGACACAATGACTCTCTCTGACGGTACTATAACACTGCGGGCTCCCGAACCTTCCGACATCGACAGGCTTTACATATGGGAGAATGATATGTCGCTCTGGCCTTTCGGCTCTGCGGCGACTCCGCTAAGCCGCCATATGTTGAGCGAATACATCGCCGCCTACGACGGGGATATTTTTTCTTCCGGACAATTGCGATTTGTAATAGAGCTATGTGGAAAAGGGGGTGCTGTGGGCACCATTGACATAACGCATTTCGAACCTCGCGACCGGCATGCACGCATCGGGGTGTTTGTGGAGCCCGCCAGCCGCAGGGCATGCATCGCAAGGCGTGCGATAGCCCTTGTAATGGCTTATGCGCGCGATGTGTTGGGTATGCACATGCTCATGGCTCTTGTGGCGGACGACAATGAGCCGTCGCGACGGCTGTTCGCAACCTCCGGATTCAATTCTTGCGGACGCGTGAGGTCGTATCTGCGCCGGGGGCGAAGTTACCACGACATTATTATCTATCAAGTGTTATTATAATTATGAAAACAGTTATCTCCACCAACGAGGCTCCGGGCGCTATCGGCCCCTACAGCCAGGCTATCGACACAGGCAGCATGCTATTTGCAAGCGGTCAGATTCCTATCAACCCTGCCACGGGAGAAATTCCTGAAGGCATAAAAGCGCAGGCCGCCCAATCTCTGGCCAATGTGAAAGCCATTCTTTCCGCTGCCGGGCTTACGACAGCAAATGTGGTGAAAACCACGGTTTTCCTTGCCGATATGAATGATTTTGCGGCAATGAACGAAGTTTATGCTGAAGTGTTTGAAGCTCCTTATCCTGCCCGCAGCGCTGTGGCTGTGCGCACGCTTCCTAAAAACGTTCTCGTGGAAATCGAAGTGGTGGCTGTGCGTTAAATCAATAATCTAATCAGATGTGTGCCGGACATTTGTTCCGGCACACATCCGGATTTTTTAAATTCATAAATCATGTTGGTCGCTTCTCAAAAACGCAAGGAAAACATCGCGGAATACCTGCTGTATATGTGGCAGGTGGAGGATATAGTGCGTGCATTCAATCTTGATATAGAACGGATTCGGCAAAACATAATCGACCGTGTGCCGGATATTCCGGAGGAGACCCGTGCTGCGATGAGCGAATGGTACGAGTCGCTTATCGACATGATGCGCAGGGAAGAAGTCGTAGAGTCGGGTCATCTGCAGATTAACCGCAACACGTTGGGCGACCTTGCCGACCTTAGCCGGCGTCTGCTTGCCGATTCGCGTTACGCAGACTACAGCAAGGCATTTTACGACGCGCTGCCTGTGATAGTGGAGTTGCGCTCCCGTTCCGGCGAACATCCGGCCGGCGAAGTGGAAACCTGCTTCAATGCGCTCTACGCAATGCTTCTTATGCGCATGAAAAAACAGGATATAAGCGCTGCCACGACCGATGCCCTTGCCAAAATCACCCGTATGACAGCGTTGCTTGCCGCTTATTACCATAGGGATGAGCGCGGTGAATTGTTCGGGAAAGAGGAAGAATGACAAATTACAAGTATAATAAATAGATGCATCAGGTGGAGTGAAAAGGGTATTTGTAAAATTTCTGTCGGCATATCTGTCGTTGCTTTTGGCATTCGTGCTTCTTAAGCCAGCTTTCATGCTTGCTTATGCTTCGGTGTACAGCGGTGCGCAGGCACGTTCGCTTGTGGCTGCCATGTGGCATGGGTTGCCCATGGATATGTGTATGGCGGCATATTTTACCATCATACCCGCGCTGCTTGTTTTTGCACGGTGTTTTGTGGACGCACGTCGTGCGTTCAGGATTATTGAGAGCGTGTATTATGGTTTTTCGGCTCTTGTCATAGCCGGAATTGCGGCTCTTGATTTAGAATTGTACGGCCATTGGGGATTCCGGCTTGACGCCACGCCTCTGTTTTATTTTATATCGTCGCCTTCATCGGCCATGGCGTCTGCCACGGCAGGCGAGATAGTTGCCGGTGTGGCAACGTGGCTCGTTGGCTCGGCGTCGTTCTACGCGTTGTTTTATTATTTGGCCGTGCACACTCCCGGGCCTGTGGCCTCGCGTAGCGGCCGTGTGTGGCGCGCTATGCTTTCACTTGTCCTCACAGGTATGCTGTTTTTGCCTATCCGCGGAGGACTCACGGTTTCCACAATGAACTTGAGCCGTGCGTATTTCAGTGAAGATATGCGCCTTAACCATGCGGCCATAAATCCTGCATTCAGTCTGATGTATTCTTTGACGCACCGCGATGACTTTGGCAGCCAGATGCGTTTCTTCAGCGATGAGGATGCGGCAAGCCTTACGGCGGGCATGATAGCTGTGGAATGCGGGACGGACAGCTGCGCGCAGTGGCTGGATACGCAGCGTCCTGATATTTATCTTGTGATTCTTGAAAGTTTTTCGTCGCATCTCATGCCGTCGCTCGGTGGAGAAGACATTGCGCCGAGGCTTGACTCGCTTGCCCGCGAGGGTATATTGTTTGATAACGCATATGCTTCAAGCTTCCGTACAGACCGTGCATTACCTGCCATATTGAGCGCGCTTCCCGCCCAGCCTACGGAGAGCCTGATGAAACATGTGTCAAAGGCAGAAAAACTTCCGTGCATAGCGTCGGAGTTGCGGGATGCAGGATATGAATGCGGCTATTATTATGGTGGGGATGCCAATTTCACCAATATGCTTGCCTATCTGCGTGCCGGAGGTTTTTCCACAGTGGTAAGCGATAAGGATTTTCCGATGTCTATGCGCGCATCTAAATGGGGTGCGCCGGATCATGCCGTGTTTGAACGCGCGCTCAATGATGCACGTACGGCGGGTGCTGCTCCGCGATTCAGTGTGGTTCAGACATCAAGCAGCCATGAGCCGTTCGATGTGCCTTACGAAAATCCCCGTTTTGCACCGGGTCCTAAGCGGGCGTTTGCATATACGGACAGCTGCCTCGGAGCGTTTGTAGACAGTCTGCGCGTGCTGCCTTCGTGGAAACGGGCTTTGCTTGTTATCGTGCCCGACCATTATGGATGCTACCCCGACCATTATGGATGCTACCCCGACCGCCCCGAGGCTATGGAGCAAAGGCATAGCATACCGATAGTGCTGGCCGGGGGAGCCTTGAGACGCGGTGGAAAAAGAGTGTCGCGTCTGGCATCGCAGACGGATATTGCCGCCACTTTGCTCGGCCAGCTCGGCCTTGACAGCGACAGATTCGTTTTCAGCCGGAATATGGCGGCAGATTCGTGCGGTTCTGATTTCGTTTTTTTCAGCGAGCCCGAGCAGGCTATGATGATAATGCCGGGAGACAGTGCGCTGCTGAACGTGGCCACCTCGTCCGTGCATAGCACGGAGCCGACGTCGGCTCGTATGTGTAAGGCTTATTTGCAACGACTATACAATTATATCGACAGCTTGTGATTATGGATTTTTTCAGTCAGGCCGATACGCAGGTTTTTCTGTTTTTCAACGGAATGCACACCGACTATCTTGACAGGTTCATGATGGTGTTCACGGGTCGTTTTGTATGGGTGCCCATGTATGCGGCACTGCTTTATGCCGTGTTGCGCAACTGCACTGCGCGCAAAGCCGTGGCTACGGTGCTTTGCATTGTACTTGCCATCGTGTTGGCCGACCAGTTTTGCGGCCATCTGTTGCGTCCGGCCGTGGGACGGCTTCGCCCGGCGAATCCCGACAACCCGTTGTCGGAACTTGCGGTAATAGTCAACGGCTATCGTGGCGGCACATATGGTTTTCCTTCATGCCACGCTGCAAACTCTTTTGCGCTTGCCGTGTTTACGGCTCTTTTGGTGCGAAGCCGCAGGGTAGCTGCTTTTATTATAATATGGGCTGTCGTTAATTCCTACTCGCGTCTTTATCTTGGTGTCCATTATCCGGGCGACTTGTTCGTGGGGGCAGTATTCGGGAGTATTTTCGGCGCTCTGTGTTTTGGATTGTCTGATATTATCGCTCCCGCTTCGCAATACAGCGACAAGCCTCTGTGGCGCTCTCTGCGCACTAGCGATGCGGTGATGCTGGCCGGGATTGCCATCGCGGCCGGAATAGCCGTTTATTCTCTGATTATATGAAAAACAGCCGCACATGGTGTGCGGCTGCAATGTCAGAAAAAGAGGGCGAGAGGAGAATGAATCAATAGTTTTCAGCCTTGCGTTCGAAGTAGCCGATTTCTGCGCCGCACACAGGGCAGCGCTTGGGAGCGTTTTTACCGTTGACTACGAATCCGCATTTGCGGCATTGCCAGTCGACCGGTTCCTCAGACGAGAATTCCATGCCGGTGTTCAGCCGTTCGAGAAGACGGAGGTAGCGCTGCTCGTGCATCTGTTCTGCGCGGGCTATGAGTTTGAAAGTGTTGGCTATCGTGGGAAACCCTTCCTCCTGTGCCACTTTGGCAAAATTCTCGTAAAGGTCGCTCCACTCCTCGCGTTCGCCGGCAGCCGCTTCTGCAAGGTTTGTCTTGGTGTCTCCCACGACTCCTGCGGGGTAGCCTGCAGTGATTTCAACTATTCCGCCTTCCAGCAGGGAGAAGAACGTGCGTGCGTGTGTCAGTTCCTGCTCAGCGGTTTCAAGGAATATAGCGGCGATCTGTTCATATCCTTCTTCGCGCGCTTTTTCGGCGAAAAGTGTATATCGTGAACGTGCCTGGCTTTCGCCGGCAAAGGAGGCGAGCACGTTGTGCTCGGTGCGGGTGCCTTTAATGCTTTTGTTTTCCATATTGTGCGTGATGTTTGCTTTTACTGGTAATATAACACGCGCATATAGGAAAAAGTTTAGAGGTTGTTTAATAATGCTTGTTAATGACAGGGGGTTGCCAATTCCATTGTTGACAACCTTAACAAAAAATTAAAATTTATTACTGTCCGCTAAACTTTTTTAGTAGCGGTTGAAAATTAGGGCTGGCACCTATTGCAGGAGTCAGCCCTA
>VSPG01000013.1:5966-46499 GCA_009775265.1 Muribaculaceae bacterium | reverse complement strand
CTATTATATATAAGCTATGAATTTGTCTAACACGAATAGACATCTGAAAGAACACATCCGCGGCGGCTACAGCCTCGACTGGCGGCCGCAGGCGCTGCTGCTTGCCGCCCTCGCCATCATGTTCCTGCCATGGCTCGGCGACATATTGTTCAACTCCAAAGGAGAACCGCGCGAAGCCATCGTGGCTGTGTCCATCCTCGACAGCGGCAACTGGATTCTGCCCACATCGTTCGGCCACGACATTCCTTTCAAGCCCCCGTTTCTGGCATGGATGACTGCTGTTTTCGCTTTGCTGTTCAACGGAGGAGAAGTGAATGAATACGTGTCGCGGCTGCCATCGGCCATAGCGCTCATAGCCCTGTGCTGGGCCACATACCGCTGGGCGGCGCACAGCCGCGGCGGCCGTTTCGGGCTGCTGACGGCAATGATGCTCGCGACATCGGCGGAAGTGTTCCGCGACGGCATAGGATGCCGTGTCGACATGGTGCTGACGGCTTGCTCGGTCATCCCCATATTCATTCTCGACAGAGGAAGAAAGCACCCGTCGGCATGGCGCTACGTGGCGGCCGCAGCCCTTCTGAGCTGCGCCACACTCACCAAAGGCCCCGTAGGCTCGCTGCTGCCGTGCCTCGTGACAGGCGTCTACTTCCTGCTCGCCGGCGAGCGCTTCTGGCCCACCCTCGGCAGGCTTACGGCCGTGTGCGCCGTGTCGTTCGTCCTCCCCGCACTATGGTACTATGCCGCATGGCAACAGGGCGGACAGGAATTCTACGACCTCGCCTACGAGGAGAACGTCCTGCGCCTGACAGGCAAAATGAGTTATGAAAGCCACGTGAACCCGTGGTGGTACAACTTCATGACACTTGCGATAGGACTGATGCCGTGGACGCTCCTTGCCGTGATGGCTCCGATATGCATACGCTCGAAAGCATATATCGACTTGCGCAGGCGAGCCGGACGCGGCAGGCTCAGCGACGCCGGCCTGCTTGCCGCCACCGCAGCGGCAATCGTGGTGCTGTTCTACACCATTCCTGCAAGCAAACGGAGCGTATACCTGCTGCCGGCCTACCCCTTCCTGTGTTATGCGCTTGCCGCCGTGTTCATGCGTCTGCGCCACCGATGGCCGGCCTCGGTCATGGCATGGCTGCTGTCGTGTCTCGCGGTTGCCGCCCCGGTGGGCGTTCTGGTATACGCCGCAGCTACCGACGGCGCCATTTCCAACCTCGGCTATGCCGCCCTGGTGCCGCCGATGGTGGCCGGAGCGTGGTGGCTGCTGCGGCGCACGCGCCCGGTAGCGTCGTCAGTGATATGTGCGGCAGCAATGTACATTGCTTATCATGGGGCCGCAGGTCCCATGATACTGAACGCCAAAAGCGACGAGCCGCTGGCACGTGAAATCGCACGCACGCATCCCACCGGACCCGTCTACCAGATGGCCGACTGCAAGGCATCGCGCCTTTTCACCATCAACTTCTATCTGCACGACCGCCTGCTGCCCGTGTCGGCAGCCCCGTCGGATGTGCCACGTGGAACATTGATGCTCATCCCGGCCGGCGTCGACACCACCGGACTTCACGCCGCCGGATGGAGCACGCCCGAACTGCTGACAGAGCGCAGCTGCGATTTCCGCAAGCCGGCGATGCAGGCCGTAAAACTATAAGGCTGTCAGGCCAATAACGCCATCACGAACGTGCATTCCGAACATTTCGGCATGCACGTTCGTTTTACATTCACACGCTCCTGAAAACGGAAGAGCAAAACCAATAATCAACCTTTTTAAGTAAATTTATTGAAAATATTTTTGATATCATATAACACAAACAATAACTTTGCAACGAATTTATAACGTATTCAACACAAAAGAGATGAAAAAGACCCTCCTAACAGCTGTCCTTGCACTGGGTGCACTGACAGCGGCAGCACAAGCCTATGAGCAGCCTAAATTTTTCGACAACTGGTCGATCGGTCTTGACGGCGGCGTTGCCACCCCTCTGACACACCACGCTTTCTTCGGCAACATGCGCGGAGTATTCGGCGCACATATTCAAAAACAGGTGACCCCCTCATTCGCCCTCGGCGCGGAAGGTCTCGCAGGAGTGAACACATCGAGCTGGTACGGCCCCAAGAGCTCCACAGCAATCGACAACAGCTACGTAGGCGTCTACGGCGCTCTTGACCTGCCCACATTCTTCAGCGGCTACGACCCCGCCCGCAAATTCGGCATCGAAGCCGTGCTCGGCCTCGGCTGGGGACATGACTACCGCAACGAAGCGGCCGGCCCCGACAACAACTACCTCGCTACCAAAGCCGGTCTTAACTTCAACTTCGCCCTCACACCCTCGCTCACCCTCGGCATCAAGCCGGCCATCGTGTGGAACATGACCGACAACCGCACGACCCACAGCAGCTGCGCGTTCAACGCCAACGCCGCCACGTTCCAGCTCCTCGCAGGCCTTACCTATAACTTCGGCCCCGGCTTCCAGCTCGTACGCCCCTACAACCAGGACGAGATCGACGCCCTCAACGGACAGATCAACGACCTGCGCGGCGCACTCGACGCCAGCCTTGCAGCCACAGCCGTCACCGAAGCGCAGAACGCCGAACTGGCCGCACAGCTCCAGGCCTGCATGAACAAGAAGCCCGAAGTAGTGAAAGAAGTGAGCAACCAGCTCAACAGCGTGCGCTACGTATTCTTCAAGATAGGAAGCTCCGTAATCACAAAGGACCAGCAGCCCAACGTTGAAATGATTGCCGCCTACATGAAGAACCATCCCAAGGCCAAAGTCGTGATTCGCGGCTACGCCTCCAAGGACGGCAACCTCGACTTCAACATCAAGCTCGCCGAAAAGCGTGCACAAAGCGTGAAGAACGCACTTGTCAAGGGCTACAAAATCGCCGCCGACCGCATCGACGCCAAAGGCGAAGGCATCGGCAACATGTTCGAGGAAGAATCGTGGAACCGCGTAAGCATCTGCACCCTCGAGAACGCCAAATAAGCCAAAACTACAAACTTATAACCCCAAGCGCCTCCCGCCGCGACCGGCAGGGGGCGCTTTCTCAACAACAAATCAACATTTACACACATGGAAGTATTCACACAAATCGTAGGCTACGTGGCATGCGTATGCATGGTATTCGGCTATCTGCCGCAGGCCATAGTGACCATACGCACACGCGACACAGAAGGCATAGCGCTGAGCACATTCTGCATGATGGGGCTCGGCAGCATATTTTTCATAGTGCAGGGAGCGCTGACAGGCAATGTACCGCTCGTCATAACCAACCTCATCACAGCTCTCTGCTCGCTGATAATCTTCGTAATAAAAGTGCACAACGACGCAAAAAAACGCCAAGGCGACAAATAATCTTCCGGCGCGTGAAATAATTGGCGAGTATAGCCGTTGTTATTGATAATTTGTGTAACTTTGCGCACTTTATCTCATAAACAACCACATAACCACATCCACGACCATGTACTGGACACTCGAACTGGCATCCAAACTCGAAGACGCTCCCTGGCCCGCAACGAAAGACGAACTCATAGACTATGCCATGCGCTCCGGAGCACCGCTTGAAGTGATAGAGAACCTTCAGGAAATAGAAGATGAAGGCGAAACCTACGAAAGTATCGAAGACATCTGGCCCGACTATCCCTCCAAAGAAGATTTTCTGTTCAACGAGGACGAGTATTAAGGCTTAGATTTACATATAATCTATTTGCTACCAGCCATATAAGCAATTAAAATTTGTTTGTATGGCTGGTGTTTTATGCTCTTTGATAGCAAAATTTGTTTGTATAATTTCAGGGAAGTAAGTGCCCTCCCTGAGAACTACACATTGTAGATATGGAGGGAGTAAAACACCTAATAGGAGGCTGTGCCGTAATAATGCTTGAGACATGTGGAGCTAATAAAGGAGGAAGAACCGCAGCTACGCAGCTCTGCTCACGGTGCGGCATCTTCCATCCTCGGGCTGCGACCGCTGACGCGGCCTTTGCCCGAGGCTAACAGCAGACTTGCCGCTGACGCGGCCGCTCGGCGCTACGCGCCTGTTGCACATCCCCTGAAGTCTCAGGACTTGTACATAACGGAACAACACTCCTGTATTACCGACACCGACGCAGCTTCGTTTACCGCCGCATGATGCAGGCGCACAGAATGATGAAGCCATCTCTGCAAAAGCACAGCATGCGTCGCCAATGTTAAAAAACTCCGTCGTGGACAACCCACCTCTCGCAAAATTTCAATAACTTTGTAACCTAAATATGTTCAAAATTAAAACAATAATTTTCGATTCATCACCTATGCATTCTCGAATTTTCATAGTACCATTTTTACTGATGTTATCATTACTTTCGATGATGTTCACTTCTTGTTCGTCATCGGCTAAATTGGTAGTTTCAAACGGAACTAACATATCTAAATACAAGTATGTGAGTTTCGGCAAAGAACAAACTGGAGATAGGGAATTGGATGATGTTATGCTATTGGTCCAAAATGAAATCGCAAACACTAAATTGCAGCCAATTTCCTTAACGTATGCTCCTGAGGATTATTTAGGTTATACTCTTACGCCTCATATAAATGTCAAGTCGGAAAAGTGGGATGGTGGACATACTTACATTACCATAACCTTTTATGACCTTTATACAGACCAAAGCGTTGCGGTTGTTAAAAGTAGTGGTATAGGATTGTCAATATCACAAGACCAAAAATTAGCTTTAGGGGCTATTCGAAAAAAACTTCAAACTGTTTTCGGCAAAAAAGAATAATATGGCTAAAATCCCCTCTCAAAATTATAGCTACGCCAATAACTCGAGCGGTGATCTTATCAATGTTTCAGCTGCTCAACGTAACGAAAAATATTTTTGCCCTATATGTGGAGAATTGATGAATCCGCATATGGGCAAAGTGCGTAGATGGCATTTCGTTCATAGAAATGCGGGAAATTGTTCTTATGAATCATACCTTCATAAGTTAGCGAAAATCAAGATACGAGAAGCATTTCTTTCTTCCGAGCATTTCCAGCTTTCCTACAATGCTAAGGCAATTTGCTCTTTAGAATGTCCCTTCATTGGTTTTTCAAAATGTGAAGGTGAAAAGCATGTTGAATTCGATTTGCGTAGATACTATGATACCTGCGAGATAGAAGCAACCTACCACCAATACAAAGCAGACTTGCTTTTAACATCGTCTACAAATCCCAAAACACCGCCTGTGTTAATTGAGATTATGGTTACTCATAAATGTACTGAGGACAAAATTAGAGATGGTGTTCGTATTATTGAGATCCCAATTCAATCAGAAGAACAAATTGACAATATAGTTAATGACTGTAAATTAACGGCTGTAAGGCATAATCATTATAATTATAGTTATTCTAACGGTAGAAGTATTACTTTATATTACTTCAATAAAGTAGAATCATTTGACCCCGCAGGAATATTCGCTGAGTATGAGGACTGCTTTAGTCGAAAAAACACAATAGTTTATTGGTTAAATAGCCAAGGTCAATTCAGTTCATTTAATTGCCACTGTTATGAAGTAAGCAAGAAGTTACCGTTCAATGTCCATTATTACATAACCGAGATAGCGACTCCATTCAAAGAGATTTTTCAAGAATTTTCTAAACGTGGTGTAAAAATTCGCAATTGTTTCTTATGCAAATTCAGCAAGCAGGACCTGGATGGAGAGAGACTATGTGTTCTGTATAAAAAACATAACTTGCAACGAAAACCTTCTCCATATTGTGCTGCATCTTGCCCTCATTACAGAGAAGATTTTGAATATCCACAAAATATGGTACAGATTGAACAACCTCTATCAACAGAACAGTCAGAGTGTTTTCAAACTCATAAGTTCTATTATCACATATGTAAAGATATTCTTTGAATTGTGAAAGTCTGATATTACTGAAGTTGCCAATAAGATAATTACCGAGATAAGGCACAATACCAAACATCCCCGGTCAAAATCGATTTCTACTAACTATCGCAAATCATGCGCGACGGTACAGGCACCACTCGGCAAGGCCGCGGACGAGCAGATAGAGGCAGAAAGCGAGCCACAGGCCATGGTTGCCGAGAGCACGGGAGACGAACCATGCCGCAAAGAACACGAGCATAGCGACCGCCATGGACGCAAGCATTGCCCGGGTGCGCGTAAGCCCGATGAAAACCCCGTCCCAAACAAAAGCCCACACGCCGGCAAGCGGCACGAGAGCCGCCCACGGCAGATACAGCATGCCTTCGGCCACGACTTCCGGGCGGTCAGTGAGCAGCCGCAGCAAAGGGCCTCCACAGAAAAAACAGACCACGGCGAATGCGGCGGCAAGCCACGCACCCCATCGCAAAAGCGTGCCGACAAGGCGATGAAGCGACGCATTGTCGCCCGCTCCGTGAAAACGGCCTCCGAGAGCTTCGCCCGCATAGGCAAAACCGTCCATAAAATAGCTGAACAGCATGAAAAGCTGCATAAGCAGGGCGTTGGCGGCAAGTGTCGTCACTCCCGCCGCCGCACCGCTGCGTGTGAACCAAACCGTGACCGCCACAAGGCACAGCGTGCGCAAGAATATGTCGGCATTGACGCTGAAATACCGCCTAAGGCCGCCACCTTGCAGCAATGTGCGTATGCCCACGCGCCGCGGCCTGTAGCGCCTCATGAGCAGCAGGCCGATGACCAGTCCGGTCCATTGCGCCGTAAGCGTGCCTGTCGCTACACCTTCTATCTTCCATCCGGCTCCAACCACAAGTGCGAGGCTCACGGCAATGTTGACGACATTTGTCCATAAAGCCACCCACATGGGCGCGCGTGCGTTCTGCATGCCAAGGAACCATCCGCTCAGCACATATGAGCCGAGCACGGCCGGCGCGCCCCACACGGCAATGGAAAAATAGCGTTGCGCGAGAGAAGCCGTCGCGCCGTCGGCATCGAGAAAACGCAGCGCCGCGGCTCCGGCATTGCCGCTCAGCGCAATCAAGGCCGTGCCGAGCACGGCGGCGAGCAGCAACCCGCGCCATAGCACCACGGCCTGCGCATGGCCGTCGTCACGGCCATAGGCCTGTGCCGTCAGTCCACCCGACCCCATGCGAAGGAATCCGAGCACCCAGTACAGCATGTTGAACATGGTGCCGCCAACGGCTATGGCGCCAAGATAAACGGCCGAGCCGATGTGGCCTGTTATGGCCGCATCGGCCAGGCCGAGCAATGGAGTGGTTATGTTCGAAGCGATGGCCGGAAGGGCTATCGCAAGGATTTCACGGTTCAGAGGCCGCACAGGCGCATGCCCCGCAGGTTCAGTCTTTCTTTGCACGCAACGAGTTGAAGTACAGATAGGCTATGATGCCGCCATAGGCCACAATGCCGAGAATCTGAGGCAGGAACTCTCCGCCGCCTTCGGGCAACTGCTTGCCGCACATGATAGTGACAGCCGAGAACACCCCGAACAGGGCGCCGCCGGCAATCATGCCCGAGGAAATGAGCGTGCCGCGGTCGTTGCGGGCGCGGCGCAGGGCCTCGTCCTTGGTGCTGCGGTTTACAGCCCACGACACAAGGCCGCCGACGAGCATGGGAGTGTTCAGATGCAAGGGCAGGAACATGCCGAGGCAGAACGCCAGGGCCGGCACTCCGAGCCAGTTGAGAATCACCGCCAGCACAGCACCCACTATATAGAGCGTCCACGGCGTGGAACCACCCATCATCATGGGTTCTATCACTTTGGCCATGGCGTTGGCCTGCGGAGCCGCGAGGCCGTTTTCGCCGGTGAAGCCATAGACATGGTTGAGCATGAGGATGACACCTCCCACCGTAGCTGCCGACACAAGCGTGCCGAGGAATTTCCAGCTTTCCTGCTTGCGGGGCGTGGAACCGAGCCAGTAGCCCACCTTAAGGTCGGTGACGAAGCCGCCGGCCATGGAAAGCGCCGTGCACACCACGCCGCCTATCACCATCGAGGCCACGATGCCGGCCGTGCCGCTCAGACCGATGGCCACAAAGATGCCGGAAGCTATAATCAGAGTCATGAGAGTCATTCCGCTCACGGGGTTGGAGCCCACGATGGCTATGGCGTTAGCGGCCACCGTGGTGAACAGGAATGCGATTACCGTGACTACAAGCCATGCCACGAGAGCCTGCCAGAAGGTGTGTATCACACCCACCCAAAAGAACAGAAGCACGGCCACAAGGGCGATGAATATGAAATAGGCTATGTGCTTCATGGAGATGTCCGTCTGCCAGCGCACGGTGGCAGCGCCCGACGCCGCACCGCGCAGCTCGCGGGACGCAAGCCCTACAGCCTGCGCGATGATGCCCCACGACTTTATTATGCCGATGATGCCGGCCATAGCGATGCCTCCGATGCCGATAAGGCGCGCGTAGTCGCGGTAAATCTCGTCGGGACTCATGGCCCAGCCTGTGGCGCTGTAGGCGCCGAACAGCGGTATAATGACCCACCACACGAATATGGAGCCTGCGAAGATGACGAATGCATATTTGAGGCCGACTATGTAGCCGAGGCCGAGCACGGCGGCGCCGGTGTTGCACGAAAGCACGAATTTAGTCTTGTCGGCGAGTGTCTGCCCCCAGCTGTAGGCTGTGGTGGTGATTGTTTCTGCCCACCAGCCGAATGTAGCGACTATATAGTCGTAGATGCCGCCTATCAGGGCGGCGACAACGAGCAGTTTGGCCTGTGCTCCGGCTTTCGGGCCGGTGGCGTTGCCGCTGGCGAGCACCTGCGTGGTGGCCGTAGCCTCAGGGAAGGGGTACTTGCCGTGCATGTCCTTTACGAAATACTTGCGGAAAGGAATGAAGAACAGGATGCCGAGCACACCACCGAGCAGCGAGCTGAGGAACACCTCGAGGAAGCTGACTGTGATGTCGGGATAGCTGGCCTGCAGGATATAAAGCGCAGGCAATGTGAATATGGCACCGGCCACAATTACACCCGAGCATGCGCCGATGCTCTGTATTATCACATTCTGCCCGAGTGCGTTTTTCTTTCCGAGGGCTCCGCTCAGTCCGACCGCTATGATAGCTATGGGGATAGCGGCCTCGAACACCTGTCCCACCTTAAGGCCAAGATAGGCGGCTGCGGCACTGAACACGACCGCCAGCAACAGACCCATGCCCACGGAATAGGGCGTGACTTCGGCGTACTGGCGCGCGGGATGCATGAGAGGACGGTAGTGCTCGTCGGCAGCAAGTTCGCGGAACGCGTTGTCGGGCAGCTCGACAGGGTCCACCTCGGCTGGCGCGGTATTGTCTTTATTCATGAGTGTTGAAATATGATATTGATTTTCGTTTATGTTACTTCTTCGCCGGTATCTTGAGCTTCTGTCCCGGCTGAAGCCTGTCGTTCTTCATTCCGTTGGCTTTCATTATGGCGTCGGACGTGACTCCGTGGCGACGCCCTATGTTGTACAGGTTGTCTCCGCTGCGCACCGTATAGATAGTGGCGGACGCCTGCCTTGATGTCTGTTTTTTCGGTTTCGCAGCCGCTTTGGGCTTCGGCTCCGCTTTAGTCTTTTCAGGAGCGGTGATGGCACGCACCACTTCCTCCGCCTGCCTGGTGAGCGCGCTGTCGGCCGTGGCAGCCTCGGAGGCTGCGGGCGACACACTCAGTGTGTCCGGGCTTTCCGGCTCCACCTGTCGGCATGTCTCGGCAGACTCGGCCTTGGGCACATAGCGGCGTGTGGTGGTTATAATCTTCAGGCTCTGGCCGCGTCGCACACCTGACTTGCGCCCCATGCCGTTGTTGCGGCGTATCGCGCCCACCGTAGTGCCATACCGGCGGGCTATGGACGTCAGGTTCTCGCCCTTACGCACCTTGTGGTACTTCACCGTGGTCTCGTCCACATAGTCGCCGCGCTCGTCGCTGCCCTGCACCGAGGTGCCGGTTGCCGGCTCCACCACGTCGCGTGTGGCATAGCGCGAGGCGTTATGGTTGATTATGCTGTCTTCGTTGGCCACGTAGGCATAAGCCTGCAGCGAAGGCAGCACAAGCGGGTAAGGCTTTATATTGCCGGGTATTATATCCTTGCGGTACTGCGGATTGAGTGCTCGCAGTTCGTCGAGCGTGATGCCCATAACATCCGCTATCTGTTCGAAATGCACACGGCGGTTCACATGCACGGAATCCACCACAAGCGGACGCCGGGCGAGAGCGGGCGCTATGTTGTGCTCGCCATAATATGTCATCACATAGTTGGCCGCGATGAATCCGGGCACATAGCCGCGCGTCTCGGCGGGCAGGAAGGGGTATATGGCCCAGAAGTCCTTTTTGCCCCCGCCGGCACGGCGGAGCGCCTTGTTCACATTGCCGGGGCCGCAATTGTAGGCGGCTATGGCAAGCGACCAGTCTTCGTAAGTCTCATACAGCTGCTTGAGATAGCGCACAGCCGCATCGGTGGCTTTGTAAGGGTCGCGGCGTTCGTCCACGAGCGAGTTCACTTCGAGTCCCTGTCCGGTGGCCGTGGGCAACATGAACTGCCACAGGCCCGTGGCTCCGGCGCGCGACACGGCCACCGGGTTGAGGGCCGATTCAATGATGGGCAGATATTTCAGCTCCATCGGCATGCCGTGGCGGTCAAGAGCCTCTTCGAAAATGGGCATGTAGTAGTGCGACAGGCCGAGCATGTTCTCCACCATCTGCCTGCGGCGCTGCGTGTACATGTCAATGTAGGAACGCACCACGGAGTTGTACGGCATTTCTATGGTGACGGGCATTGCTTTCAGGCGGTCTATGATGTCGCGGTCGGAGGCCGGGGCGTCGGCACGCGTGTCGGCCTTGTCGTCGAAAGCCGCATAGCGGCGCAGATACCAGTTGTCCCGCATGCGGCACACATCGGTCTCGAAGCTTTCAGGATATACAATTGATTTGTCGCTCACTGATTCGCGCACGTCGAGCACCGAGGCGGCCTGAGCGGCATCGGCAGCCATGGCGCAGAGCGCGAGGGATAGTAGGAATCGGCGGGTATATTTCATTTATTTCAGACAATTTCTCACGTTAGAAATTAAAGGCCCACTGGAGGCCGAAAGCCGGACGCTGCCCGCGTCCTTCGATTATTACAGCCGGCGACACATCCATCGATAGGTCGGGACTGACGTCGAAATGGCTGAGAGAGGCGTCGACGTAGGCGTCCACCATGGCCAGCAGGTATACGCCCACCATGGATATTATGCACAGGTCGCGGTTGCGCCGGTAAAAGTTTTTGCGAGACTGCAGCAACGATGTCAGCCACGTTTTGTCAAGCGAATCTTCCGTCACCGTGGGCGGAAAAAAATCCATGTAGGAATTGGTGGTGGGGTCGTTGTCCATTATGTCGCGGTAGGCCCGGGAATAGTCGTCGAGCATGCCGTTGTTCCACGATGTCGCGTAGCCGAGCCCGAGATAGGCACCGACGACTATGGGCAGTTTCCAGTAGCGGCGGTTGTACACCTGGCCGAGCCCCGGAAAAAGCGCCGACATCCACACCGCTTTCGTGGGGTCGGGATTGAAAACCACGGTGCGTTCCTCCCACACATCATAAGCGGCAAAGCGGCCGGCAAGGCTGTCGGCCACGGCGAGCGGAGCGTGCACGCTGTCGGATGCCGCGTCTGCGGCAGCGGGCACCGGCTCGTATACGGCGGAAAGGCTGTCGGCAGCCTCCTCCGCCATCTGAGCACGCGAAGCCACTGCCACCGACAATACGACGGAAAGGACAGCCAGGATGCGTTTAATTGCCATTCGCCTCCTGGTTTAGCTTCAAAGAGTCGAACATGGTGATAAGGCGCACAAGCTCGTCGTCGTTGGCAAACGGAAATGTGATGCGTCCTTTGCCGTTTTTGTCGCATGCGAATTGCACCGGAGTGCGGAACACGGCCGAAAGCTGGTCGCGCAGGGCGGTGAAGTCGCGCGAGGCCGATTGTGTGCGTTCGCGTGCGGACGGCTTTTTCACAGGCGCGGGTTCTCCGCTTTCCCATTCGCGCACGATTTCCTCTACGCGCCGCACGCTCAGGCCATGGCGCAGAATCTCGTTGTAGAGCCGGAGCTGCAGGGAGGGGTCGGAAAGAGTGAGCAACGCGCGGGCGTGCCCCATGTCCACACGCTTGTCGCGCAACCCGAGCTGCACCTCGGCAGGGAGACGCAGCAGGCGCAGGAAATTGGCCACGGTGGCTCGTTTTTTGCCTATACGCTCGCTCAGGCGTTCCTGAGTGAGCTTGTACTGGTCGATGAGTTTCTTGAACGTCAGCGCGATTTCTATTGCGTTCAGGTCCTCGCGCTGTATGTTCTCGATAAGGGCCATTTCGGTGAGTTCGGCCTCGTTGGCGGTGCGTATGTAGGCCGGTACGGAATCCAGACCGGCAAGGCGCGCGGCACGGAAGCGCCGCTCGCCCGCTATTATCTGGTACGAGTCGGGCGCAAGCTTGCGCAACGACAAGGGCTGTATGATTCCGAGCTCGCGGATGCTCATTGCCAGCTCCGCCAGGGCTTCTTCGTCGAAATTCGTACGAGGCTGCTCGGGGTTGGGCTGAATCTGATCCAACGGCACCTCATTGATGGCCGAACTGCCCTGTGCGGGCACGTCGTCCATCGATATAAGCGAGTCGAGGCCGCGTCCGAGAGCATTGCGTTTTAATGCTGCCATTGTTATGCTTTTTTATGCTTATGTTTGGCTATCAGTTCTTTTGCCAGCAGAATGTGACTTGTGGCCCCGCGGCTGTCGGCATCGTACAGGAGTGCCGGAAGGCCGTGGCTCGGAGCCTCGCTCAGACGTATGTTGCGTGGAATCACGGTGTTGAACACCATGTCTCCGAAGTGTCCTTTCAGTTCGTCGTAAATCTGGTTGGCGAGGCGCAGGCGGGCGTCATACATGGTAAGCAGGAAGCCTTCGATTTCGAGCGACGGGTTGAGGCGGCTCTTTATTATGCGTATGGTATTGAGCAGCTTGCTGATTCCCTCAAGGGCGAAATACTCCGCCTGCACGGGGATTATGACGCTGTGTGCCGCCGTGAGGGCATTGACAGTGATGAGACCCAGCGACGGCGAACAGTCGATGAGCACATAATCGTAGCTTTCGGCCACAGGACCGAGCAGACGCTCGAGCACCCGCTCGCGGTCGGGCTTGTTGATGAGTTCGAGTTCGGCACCGGCGAGGTCGATGCGCGAGCCTATCAGGTCGAGACCTTTCATGCATGTGGCCACCTGCGACCCCAGCAGCGGATAATCGTCGACCATGCACTCGTAGATGGAAGACGTCATGCTGCGCGGGTCTATGCCGTAGCCTGAGGTGGCATTGGCCTGCGGGTCGGCGTCGATGATGAGGACGCGCTTGCCCTCGGCAGCGAGAGAGGCAGCCAGATTGATAGTGGTGGTGGTTTTTCCCACGCCGCCTTTCTGATTGGCTATTGCGATGATTTTTCCCATGTATGAGATTGTCTGTGACACTTATCGTTAACTGCTGCAAAGTAAATGATTTTTTTCCGTTCCACGAAAAAATTGTTCCACGATTTTATTTAATATGTAGATAAGTGGGGCTAATTGTTGAAAAACTACCGCCGTTTTCGTAAATTTGCAGAACCTAAAGAATTTCTCATGGACAATACCACAGCAGAGCGCCCTCTGGTGCTCATCACCAACGACGACAGCATAGACGCCCCCGGCCTTCATGCCCTTGCGGCCCTTGCGGCAGAATGGGCCGAGGTGGTGTGCGTGGCTCCGCGCCGCCCCCAGTCGGGCAAATCGTCGGCAATGACCGTAGGCGAAGCTTTGCGCATAGCCGAAACACGTCCCGACACGGCGGTGCCGGGTGTGAAGTACTACACGGTGGACAACGGCACTCCCGTGGACTGCGTGAAAATCGCTCTGTACACCATAGTGCCTCGCCGCCCCGACTTCCTGTTCTCGGGCATCAACCATGGCTCGAACGCCGGAGTGAACGTGCTCTACAGCGGCACGATGGGCGCTGTGCTGGAAGGAGCCGTGGAAGGCATCCCGTCGGCAGGATTCTCCCTGCTCCACCACTCCATGTCGGCCGATTTTTCATTGTCGACAGACATCCTGCGAAACATAATGGCCAGATTCCGCGCCGAACCTCCGGCTCCGGGAATATGCCTGAACATAAACATTCCGGCACACATCACGCCAAAAGGCGTGCGCGCATGCCGTGCGTGCCACGGACGCTGGAGCGACGGCTACCAACGCTACACCGACCCGCACCGCCGCGATTTCTTCATGCTTGCCGGACTTTTCGTCAATGAAGAGCCGGAAGCCACCGACACCGACGAATACTGGCTCGCGCAGGGCTACGTCACCGTGGTGCCCGTGGACAGCGACATGACGGCACGCTCGGCCGTCGCCGCCGCCGCGACCACCTACGACACCGCCCGGTGACACATTTAAAAGCTCGCACTTTCCACACCGAAAAATAACGGCGCATAAGTTTTTCGACAAAAAAATGCGCAGAAATTTTGGCATTTCGGAAAGAATGTATAACTTTGCAGTCGCAAACGCAATAAGCGGCATGGCTCGCTAGCTCAACTGAATAGAGCATCTGACTACGGATCAGAAGGTTACAGGTTTGAATCCTGTGCGAGTCACAAGAAAAGCGCATCACCCATCGGCGATGCGCTTTTCTTTTTTCCTTACTCATCAAGCAGCCCCGGGCGCAGACGGCGCGTACGCTCTACGGCCTGCTCATGGCGCCATGCCGCGATGCGGGCCTCGTGGCCGCTGAGCAGCACATCGGGCACACGCCATCCGCGGTACTCGGCCGGACGGGTATAGATGGGGGGTTCCAGCAGGCCGTCCTGGAACGAATCCTTAAGGGCGCTCTGCTCGTCGCCGAGCACCCCCGGGAGCAGGCGCACCACAGCATCGGCGATTATGGCCGCCGGCATCTCTCCGCCGGTGAGCACGTAGTCGCCCACGCTTATCTCACGCGTCACAAGATGCTCGCGGATACGGTAGTCTATGCCTTTGTAATGGCCGCATAGTATAATAATGTTGTCGAGCATCGACAGGCTGTTGGCCATAGGCTGCGAGAACAGCTCGCCGTCGGGGGCGGTGAATATCACTTCGTCGTAGTTCCGCTCCGATTTCAATGCCTCGATGCAGCGGTCCACAGGCTCGACCTGCATCACCATGCCGGCTTCTCCGCCGAAGGGATAGTCGTCGACCTTGCGGTGTTTATTGGTGGTATAGTCGCGCAGATTGTGCACCACGATTTCGGCAAGACCGCGGTCTTGCGCACGTTTCAGTATTGAGCAGTTGAGCGGCCCCTGCAACATTTCGGGGAGCACTGTTATGATGTCGATTCGCATATTTTCTGAATTTCCGTGCAAAAATAGGAAAAAATAATGCTTGTTATGACAAAAAAGAGCGTATATTTGCGATAACTAAAAATACTCCGTTTATGAAAAACTACATTTCAGCCGCTCTTGTGGCTTTGGGTCTTCTGCTTCTCGGCCTATGCATCAAGGCCGGCATAGACAATTACGGCAGCCGCGACCGCGTGGTGACGGTGCGCGGACTGTGCGAAAAGGAAGTCAACGCCAATGTGGTGACGTGGCCCATCGTCACCAAAGAAATGGGCAACGACCTTCCGGAAATATACAACAAGATACAGTCCAACAACAATGCCATTCTCAACTTCCTGCGCGCCAACGGCATAACGGACAGCGAAATCAGCGTGAACGCACCCGAGGTGAACGACGTGCAGGCCAACGCCTACAACCAGCGCGAACAGCTTTACCGCTACATGGTCACCAACGTGATTGTGGTCAAGAGCGAGAAGGTGGACAAGGTGAACGAGCTCATAAAAAAGCAGACGGAACTGCTCAAAGAGGGCATAGCCATCGTGGCCGGCGACTACAGCTACCCCATCACGTACGACTACACCGAACTCAACGACGTGAAACCCGACATGATAGCCGAAGCCACCCGCAACGCACGCGCGGCAGCCGACCGTTTCGCGGCCGACTCCGACAGCAACCTCGGCAAAATCAAGACGGCATCGCAGGGACAGTTCTCCATCGAAGACCGCGACCGCTACACACCCTACATCAAGACAGTGCGCATAGTCACTTATATCACATATTATCTTGAGGATTGAAAATTCTGCAGATAAACACCGCCGCGGGACGCGGCGTGGCCGGTGGCGTCCCTGACAGCATACAGGAAATGGGCCGCACTCTCGGCCACGAAATGCTCATGGCCGTGGGACGGGGAAACAGCGCCGGCGGCCGCACGACGCTGGCCGACGCATTCTCCACCGGCGTGCACTGGGCCGCCACACGACTCTGCGACCGCCACGGGCTGCACTCGCGCGCGGCCACCAGACGACTCATTGCCAAAGCCGAGACTTTCGCCCCCGACGTAATACATCTGCACAACATCCACGGATATTACCTGCACTACCCCACCCTTTTCGACTGGCTGCGAGGAAGTGGATGCCCGGTGGTGTGGACTCTCCACGACTGCTGGCCGCTTACGGGACACTGCGCATTTTTCAGGAATTGCGAACGCTGGCGCAGCGGGTGCCACAAATGCCCTCTGCTGCGCACATATCCCGCATCGCTGCTCGCCGACCGCTCGAAATCCAACCATAAATTGAAGCGCAACACGTTCGCCAAGCTTCAACGCTGCACCATAGTGCCCGTGAGCGACTGGCTCGACAAAGTGGCAGGGCAAAGCCTTCTCGGCCATTACCCGAGGCGCGTGATACGCAACGGCATAGACCTCGGCACCTTCAGGCCATGCGCCCCAAAACCGCCATCGGATTCGCCTTTGGCGCTGGGAGTGGCATCGCACTGGGACGAACGCAAGGGACTCAAGGATTTCCGCGCCCTCCGGCATATGCTGCCCGCCCACTGGCGCATGCGCCTCATAGGGCTGGATTCAAGGCAGCGCAGACGGCTGTCCCCGGACATAGAAGGGCTGGGACGCATAAATTCGGCCGCAGAACTCGCACGCCACTACTCCGAAGCCACCGTTTTTGTCAACCCCACACAAGCCGAGGGCGACCCTCTGACAAAAATGGAAGCCCTGGCCTGCGGCACGCCTGTGGTTACCTACGACTCGGGCGGAGCCGCAGAAGGCCTTACGCCGGAAACCGGAACCGCCGTAGGCAAAGACTGCGTCGACGCCCTGGCGCGCGAGACCGAACGTTGCGCCACGGGACACTACAGCGCCAAGGCATGCCGCGAGCTGGCCGAGAAACGGTTCGACATGCGCCGCAACCTCTCGGGCTACTTCGACCTTTACGCCGAACTGCACGCGGACAAGCGGTGAACAATACATAAGAATCAATAATAAAAGCCGACGGACATCCATCCATCGGCTTTTTTTGCTAATTTTGCATCTGAATTACTATATAAAACCCTCAGTTCATGAGCGCATTCAGCATTTTCATCATAGCAGTGGCTGTAATGGCATGCATATTGGGCTTCCGACGCGGACTCATCGCACAGGCCGGACAGATAATAGCCCTCGTGGGAGGCATACTTGCCTGCCGCATACTCGCGCCCCACGTCGTGGCATGGTTCAGCGAATCCGCACCCGACGACACCGCCAATACGGCCATATGCTACGCCCTCACCTTCCTTGTGGCCTACGGCGTGGTATTGCTTGTGGCACACCTGCTGCGCGGAGCGGTAGGGGCTGTGCACCTCGGGTTCATCGACAGGCTGGCAGGCGCCGCGTTCAAGACAGGAGTGTGGATGCTCATCCTGAGCGTGCTGCTGAACGTATGGGCGGCTATTATGCCGGGCAGCGACCTCACAGACACAACAGCGCACCCCGAACGAGCGCACATCATCAGGATTGCCCCGGCCGTGTGCGGCTATGTGATGGAGCAGGCCGCCAAAAACTCTCATTGCAAATAAGACGTTATATCCACATGGATAAGACTAACGAAAACGATAGAAACTCCGACGACATAATCCGCGACGCCACACAGGGCGATTACAAATACGGATTCGTCAGCGACATAGACACCCACCGCATCGAGCGGGGCCTGAACGAGGAAGTGGTGCGCCGCATCTCTGCCCTCAAAGAGGAGCCGGAATGGCTGCTCGACTTCCGCCTGAAAGCATACCGCCACTGGCTCACTCTGGAAATGCCGCAATGGGCGCATCTCCGCATCCCCCCGATAGACTACCAGGCCATCAGCTACTACGCCGCACCGCGTGCGGCAAAACGCCCCGAAAGCCTCGACGAGGTGGATCCGCAGATTCTCGACACATTCAACCGCCTCGGCATCCCGCTGGAGGAGCAGAAAGCCCTGAGCGGAATGGCCGTGGACGCGGTGATGGACTCCGTGAGCGTGAAAACCACCCACCGCGAGGCTCTCGCCGAAAAAGGCATCATTTTCTGCTCGTTCAGCGAAGCAGTGAAAGACTATCCAGACCTCGTGCGCCGCTATCTCGGCAGCGTGGTGAGCTACCGCGACAATTTTTTCGCCGCGCTCAACTCGGCAGTGTTCTCCGACGGCTCGTTCGTCTACATCCCAAAAGGCGTGCGCTGCCCCATGGAGCTGAGCACCTATTTCCGCATCAATGCGGCAGGCACAGGCCAGTTCGAGCGCACGCTCATCGTGGCCGACGACGACAGCTACGTCAGCTATCTCGAAGGCTGCACCGCACCCATGCGCGACGAGAACCAGCTGCACGCGGCCATTGTGGAAATCATAGTGGAAGACCGCGCCGAAGTGAAGTACAGCACGGTGCAGAACTGGTACGCCGGCGACTCGGAAGGCCGTGGCGGAGTGTACAACTTCGTGACAAAACGCGGGCTGTGCCGCGGCTACGCTTCCAAACTGTCGTGGACCCAGGTGGAGACAGGCTCGGCCATCACATGGAAATATCCGAGCTGTATCCTCCAGGGCGACAAATCGGTGGGCGAGTTCTACTCCGTGGCCGTGACGAACAACCGCCAGCAGGCCGACACCGGCACAAAGATGATACACGTGGGGCGCAACACCAGCTCCACCATCGTCAGCAAAGGTATCAGCGCCGGCCGTAGCGAGAACAGCTACCGCGGCCTCGTCAAAGTGGCGCCAAAGGCCGAAGGGGCGCGCAACTACACGCAATGCGACTCGCTGCTGCTCGGAAGCGACTGCGGCGCGCACACTTTCCCTTACGTCGACGTCCTCAACCCGACAGCCATCGTGGAACACGAAGCCACGACAAGCAAAATATCGGAAGAACAGCTTTTCTACTGCAACCAGCGCGGCATCCCCACGGAGGAAGCCGTAGGCCTGATAGTCAACGGCTACGCCAAGGAGGTGATGAACAAACTCCCCATGGAATTCGCCGTAGAAGCGCAGAAACTGCTGTCCATCACCCTCGAAGGCTCCATAGGCTGAGAGCTTGTTTAAAATTTAAAAATCATGCAAGAAGACATACTCCTTAAAGTCAACGACCTGCACGCAGCCATAGACGGCCGAGAGATATTAAAAGGCATCAACCTCGAAGTGCGGCCGGGCGAAGTCCACGCCATAATGGGCCCCAACGGCTCGGGCAAAAGCACCCTGAGCGGCGTGCTTGCCGGCGACCCGCGCTACACCGTGACGGGCGGTTCGGCCACATTCCACGGCGTCGACCTGCTCTCGCTTGCGCCGGAGAACCGCTCGCACGAAGGGCTGTTCCTGTCGTTCCAGTATCCGGTGGAAATCCCCGGGGTGTCGACGGTCAACTTCATGCGCGCGGCCATCAACGCCAAACGCGCCTACCTGCATGAGACACCGCTCTCGGCCGGCGACTTCCTGAAACTGATGCGCCAGAAACGCGCCATAGTGGAACTCGACAACAAGCTCGCATCGCGCTCGGTGAACGAAGGATTCTCGGGCGGAGAGAAGAAGCGCAACGAGATTTTCCAGATGGCGATGCTCGAACCGCGCCTCAGCATCCTCGACGAGACAGACTCCGGCCTCGACATAGACGCGCTGCGCATAGTGGCAGGAGGCGTCAACAAGCTTAAAACCACGCAGAACGCCACCATAGTAATCACCCACTACCAGCGCCTGCTCGATTATATACGTCCCGACTTCGTACATATCCTATACAAGGGACGCATAGTGCACAGCGGAGGTCCCGACCTCGCTCTCGAGCTCGAAGAAAAAGGCTACGACTGGATCAAACAACAGGTGGACAATGAATAACTCTCTCACTCAATATCTCGAACTCTATGAGGCACACCGCGCCGATATAGACTCGCATGCCCCGCAGGCGCTCAACAGGCTGCGGGATGCCGCTTTCGAGGCTCTGAACAAGGCGGGACGCCTGCCCCGAAAGGGCGACGAGGGATATGCACGCACCGACATCGACGCCATCTTCGCCCCGGATTTCGGCATCAACATCATGCGCGTGCCTGCACCCGTCGACGTGGCCGCATCGCTGCGCTGCGACGTGCCCAACGTGAGCACGCTCATGGGCGTCGTGGCCGGCGACGAATTCCGCCCCACGGCCACACTGCTGCGCAACCTCCCCGAAGGAGTCACACTCACAAGTTTTTCCGAAGCCGCCCGCACCACACCCGCCCTGCTCGAACGCCTCGGAAACCTGTCGGCAGAAGGCGATGCCGCCACTCAGCTCAACACCCTGCTGGCCCAGGACGGCGTGCTCATGCACGTGGCAGCTGGCGTAGAATGCGAGAAACCGCTGCAGCTTATCAACATATTCAACGCCGGAGTGCCGTCGCTGGCTGCGCGCCGCGTGCTCGTGGTGCTTGAGCGCGGCGCAAGCGCGAGACTGCTCGTATGCGACCATTCGCAGCGCGCCGACGTGGACTACCTCGCCTCGGAGGTCACCGAAATATTCCTTGCGCCCGGCGCACAGCTCGACTACTACCATCTCGAGGAAAGCACCGCCCGTACGTCACGCGTCAGCTCGGTATTCGCCTCGCTCGACGCAGATTCGCGCCTGAGCGTGAACGGCACGACACTGTGCGGCGGACACACACGCAACAATTACACCGTGCACCTCGACGCCCCAGGTGCCGAAGCCAACATGGCCGGAATGGTAATCTGCGGCGACAGCCAGCACACCGACAACGACACCCTCGTGCTGCACCATGCGCCTCACTGCCGCAGCAACCAGACATTCAAATACATACTCGACGACAACGCCACGGGAGCTTTCCGCGGACTGATACGCGTGGACCACGGCGCGGCGTTCACCGAAGCATATCAGACGAACCGCAACCTCGTCACATCCGCCGATGCCATCATGCACACCGAGCCACAGCTCGAAATCTACTGCGACGAGGTGAAATGCGGCCACGGAGCCACCACCGGACAGCTCGACGAGCGAGCGCTGTTCTACATGCGCAGCCGCGGCATCCCCGAGCGGGAGGCCCGCAAAATGCTGATGCAGGCATTCATGGCCGATGTGATAGACACCATAACACTGCCGTCGCTTCACGAGCGCCTGCGCCTGCTCGTGGAACGGCGCCTTACGGGCGACCGCCGCGGATGCGGCGACTGCTCCGCATCATGCACCACCACCTTGCAATGACAAGCAACTACGACATAGAAGCCATACGTGCACAGTTTCCTGCTCTGAAGCGCAATATCGGCGAGTCACCTCTGGTGTATCTCGACAATACGGCCACATCGCAGACCCCTGCCTGCGTCCTCGACGCCATCATGGACGGCTACACGATGCGCAAGGCCAACGTGCACCGCGGCGTGCACACCCTCTCGCAGGAAGCCACCGACGCGCAGGAAGCCGCACGTAGGCGCGTGCAGACATTCATCGGAGCGGACAGCCACGAGGAAATCATCTTCACCCGAGGCACCACCGAGGCGATAAACCTGGTGGCCGCAAGCTACAGCTCCATGCTCGAAAAAGGCGACGAAATAATCGTCACCGTGATGGAGCATCACTCCGACATCGTGCCCTGGCAGCTTGCTGCCGAGCGCTACGGCCTGGTGTTGCGCGCCGTGCCGCTGCGCCCCGGCTCCTCCGAACTCGACCTTGACGCCTATGCGGCGATGCTCGGCAGCCGTACACGCGTGGCAGCGTTCACGGCCGTGAGCAATGTCCTCGGCACAGCCAACCCCGTGCGCCGCATGGTGGACATGGCCCATGCCGCCGGCGCCGTTGCACTCGTGGATGCGGCACAGGCCGTGGCACACGAACGCGTGAACGTACACGCATGGGACGCCGACTTCATTGCCTTTTCGTCGCACAAGATGTATGGACCCACAGGCGTGGGTGTGCTATACGGACGCCGCGAACTGCTTGAGCGCATGCCGCCATACCAAGGCGGCGGAGAAATGATAGCCCACGTCGACATCGAACGCTCCACATGGGCCGAACTCCCGTTCAAATTCGAAGCCGGCACACCCGATTTTGTCGGAATCGCCGCCCTGCACAAGGCCATCGACTGGATGGAGGCAACAGGAATCGACCTTATAGCCGCCCATGAGCAGCGCCTGCTTATCCGTGCCGAAAAGGCCATGCGCGCCATGCCCGGTATGCGGATATTCGGCGACGCACCGGGCAAATGCGCCATCATCAGTTTCCTTATGGGCGACGATGCTTCGAGCTACGACATAGGCATGCTGCTCGACGGCATGGGCATAGCCGTGCGCACGGGCCACCACTGCGCCCAACCCCTAATGAACGCGCTCGGAGTCACCGGTGTGGCCCGTGCCTCGTTTGCCGCCTACAACACCGAAGCGGAGGTGGACGCGTTCATCGCCGCCCTGCAGCGCATCCATAAGATTCTCAGGCTGTAGACGTGAACGAGTAAACATTTTGCGTTACCATAACCATGCCACGATGATTAACCTGACGCCGATTCTGAAACCGTTTTTTGCGTCGCGGGTGCGAGCGGCGCATTCATGGGCCGGACATATTCGCCAAGTACAGACCGGGCAACTGATGCAGCTGCTGCACACGGCACGCAATACAGCCGCTGGCAAGCGCCACGGATACGCCGCCATAAGAAGTTATGAAGCCTACAAGGCTGCCGTTCCCGCCGTATCATACGCCGACATCCGCCCCGACGTGATGCGCATGGTGGCCGGCGAGCGCGACGTGCTGTGGCCGGGACGCTGCCGCCGATTCGCGCAAAGTTCGGGCACAAGCGACGGAAAAAGCAAATTCATCCCGGTGACGGACCACTCGCTGCGGCTCAACCACTATCTCGGCGCCCGCGACGTGGTGGCGCATTATCTGCACCTCTATCCCGAGAGCCGCCTGTTTTCCGGAAAGGCATTCATACTCGGCGGCAGTTTCGCCAACGAGCTCGCCGACGTGCCGCGCGGCGTCACTGTGGGCGACCTTTCGGCCAACCTTATCGACGCCATGAACCCTATGGCCAACCTGCTGCGTGTGCCCTCCAAACGCGTGGCTCTGATGGCCGACTGGAACGAGAAGCTTCCCGCACTCATCGATGCCGCTGTGGGGCAGGACATCACCAACATATCCGGCGTGCCGTCGTGGTTCCTCACCCTGCTGCGGAAAGCCATCGAACGCTGCGGCGCAGCATCGGTGCACGACATATGGCCCAACCTCGAGGTGTTCTTCCACGGAGGAATCTCATTCGAGCCATACAGGGAGCAGTATGCCCGCATCACCGGCCCGGCGCGCATGCGCTATCTTGAGACATACAACGCATCGGAAGGATTTTTTGCCGTGCAGGACCTGCGCGAGCCCGGCTCGATGCTCCTGCTGCTCGACGCAGGAGTGTTCTATGAGTTCGTGCCTCTCGACCAGAGCGGCGAAAGCTATCCCGACGCCGTACCGGCATGGGAGGTGGAGCAAGGCCGCACTTATGCGCTGCTCATCACCGCCCCCAACGGATTGTGGCGCTACGCGATAGGCGACACCGTGCGCATTGAGTCGGCCGACCCGCTGCGCATACGCATAGCCGGCCGCACGCGCAGTTTCATCAACGCTTTCGGCGAGGAGCTGATGGTGCACAACGCCGACCGCGGCATAGCCGAAGCCTCGGCTGCCACCGGCGCACAGGTGCTCAACTACACGGCTGCCCCTGTGTTCGCCACCGAACACAACCGCGGACGCCACCAGTGGCTCATAGAATGGGCACGCGAGCCGGAAAGCATACCGGCCTTTGCCGAAGCGCTCGACACAGCTCTGCAACGCGTCAACAGCGACTACCAGGCCAAGCGCTCCGGCACAATTTTCCTCGACCCGCCGTCTGTCACCACAGCTCCCCCCGGACTTTTCGACCGCTGGCTGGCGTCTACCGGCAAATTGGGCGGACAGCGCAAAGTGCCGCGCCTGAGCAATGACCGCGCAATTATCGACAGCATGCTCGGGTTCATGCAGTAAGCAAACGGCCCGGAACCTTTAAAGCTACTCGGCAAAGTGCCATTCGTCGCTGCGGACGGCAGCGAGGGCAAGTACGGAAATGGCACGTAAACCCGCCTCGGAAAGCACACGCAGGGCTTCGGCCATAGTGGCGCCGGTAGTCACCACATCGTCGACCACGGCCACGTGCAGCCCGCGCAACTCGTCGGACGCACGAAGCGCAAACAGCCCTTTCATGGCGTGCAGACGCTCGGAAGCTCCGCGCCGTGTCTGTGTGCGGTGCGGACGCAGCGCACGCAAGTTATCGCCCACCGGCACACCAAGCACCGAGGCAATGCCCACGGCAGCCTCGCGGCTCTGGTTGTACCCCCGGCGCAGCAGTTTCGTCCAATGCACCGGCACCGGCAGCAGCACGTCTATATCGGACAGCGCCGCCACGGCATCGCTCTGCATCTCAAGGGCAAAACAGCGCCCGGCCTCACGGGCGAGAGCCGGCATGGAGCGGTATTTGGCATCGCGGATCAGTGACGCGTATGGCGAATGCCGGCTATAATCCATCCATGCGGCCGCAAGTTCCAGCCTGAGCCCGGGACGCGCGAGGCGCGCCACAATGCCGTTGTCGGGCCGCACATGCATCCGTGTGCGCGGAAGGGCGGCAAGGCAGGCCATGCACATAAGCCGTTCGCCACGCATGAGCGAACACTTGCACACGGGGCACAGACGCGGCGCAATAGCGTCGGCAAGCGAAAGGAAAACATGCTTCACATGGCAAAGATAAGCTATTTTGTTGTAAATTTGCCACCATGATTACTTTAAGCATATTCCAGACCGTAGAGTTTTACGTCATCACATGCGTGGTGGCCGCTGCCGTAGTGGCATTGAGTGCGATGCCCCGCCGCACCCGCGAGGCGCGCAATTTCAGCTACGAGGGCGACCTGATGCCCGGCGACGGGGAGGCGGAGCCGAAACTCGTGTTCCGTGTGATGCGCGACGGGCGCGTGGAACTGCGGCGCACAGGCCTGAGCGGTGTGGGCGACGAAGGCGCGGCCACGCTCGATGCGGAAGTGGCCGGCTTCGACGTCACGCTCACCGAACGCCTGCGCGCGGGCCGAGGCCCGGCAGTGGGAGAAGCCGTGTGGGTGATGGATTTTTTCGGCCGTGAATATTACCACATACGCTTCACCAGCGAGGCCTCCGGGCGTTTCGCCGCCGTGACACTGCACGTGCGCCCCGGCATAGTGGTGGAGAAAGCACTCGTGCAATAAACACCCTCTAAAAGCCCCAGAGCTGCAGAAACCATGTCGATATTACGACATAGATGAGAATGCCGAAAATGTCGTTGCTTATCTGAATGAAAGGCCCTGTGGCAAGCGCAGGGTTGATGTGCAGTTTTTCGAGTGTGAGCGGGATGGCTGTGCCGAGCAGCGAGGCGAACATCACCACGGCGAAGAGCGACACGGCCACACTCGCCGTGACTGCGTACTGCCCGGGCAGGAACACAAGATTATAGACGAGCATGACAGCGCTCATCACGGTGGCGTTCAGCAACCCTATCACCACTTCTTTGCCCAATTGGCGCGAGAACTGGCGTATGTCCAGCGAGCCGTTGGCAAGGCCCTGCACCACTATGGCCGAGGCCTGCACGCCCACGTTGCCGCCCGTGCCGCCTATTATGGGAATGAACAGCGCGAGCGCCGTCACGGCTTGAAGCTGTTCCTCGAAGCCAGCGAGTATCAGCGAGGCCACGATGCCCGCCACGATGCCGATAAGAAGCCACGGAATGCGCGCCTTCGTCTGCGCCAGAATGCTGTCATCGGCATCCACGTCGCTACTGATACCGCTTGCGAGCTGATAGTCGCGCTCGCTGCTTTCGCGCACCTCGTCCATCACGTCGTCGACGGTGATGCGGCCCAGCAGACGCCCTATGCTGTCGACTACCGGCATGGCCACAAGGTCGTATTTCTCGAAGTCGTGGGCCACTTCGTCGATGGGAGTGTCGTCCTTCACGCTTGCCGGATCCACTTCCATGACATGTTTTATTTTCGACACCGAAGGGTGCGTGATGAGTTTTTTCAGCGGCAGCACACCGCGCAGTTTATAGTCGTTGTCGACGACATAGACATAGTAGATTTCGTCCATCTCCTCGGCCTGCGCGCGCAGTTCCTTGATGCACTCCGGCATGGAAAGATTCTCGTTTACGACGAGCATCTCCGTGCCCATGAGGCCGCCGGCCGTGTCCTCGTCGTATTTCAGCAGGTCGATGATGTCGCCGGCCTGCTCCACGTCGTCGATGTGCGAAAGAATCTCGTCGCGGTCCTCCTCGTCGATTTGCTGTATGAGGTCCACGGCGTCGTCCGTGTCGAGGTGGTCTATCTGCTTGGCAATCATCTCGGCCGGCATGGCCTCGAGAAGCTTGTGGCGGTCGTCGTCGTCGAGTTCCATCAGCACCTCGGCGGCAGTGTCGTCGTCGAGCAGGCGGTAGAGATATTCGGCCTCGGCGAGATTAAGGTCGCGGTACAGCTCGGCTATGTCGGCGGGATGCAAGTCGGCAAGAGCCGTGCGTGCGCGTTCGTCGTCATGTCCGCTTATTATATCGCGGATCTGTTCAAGATATTCGGGAGTGAAGTCTTTCATTGCCGACGGAGTTTTTGCACCTCAAGGGTGAGTTCGACAAACTGTTCCACCGAAAG
This sequence comes from Muribaculaceae bacterium, assembly GCA_009775265.1. Classification (GTDB taxonomy): domain Bacteria; phylum Bacteroidota; class Bacteroidia; order Bacteroidales; family Muribaculaceae; genus CAG-873. The sequence goes on along the minus strand of VSPG01000013.1, from coordinate 19,552 downwards.
CTGCTCGGGACGCATGCCCAGCAGCGGCGAATCGGGCATCGAAGCCCCGGGAGGAAGGAGTCCGCGCAGGCCGTTGCGTATGGTCTTGCGTCGCTGGCCGAATGTAGTCTTCACGACAGTCTTGAACAAAGCTTCGTCACATCCGGCCTCCACACGGGAGTTACGCCTCAGCTCCACTACTCCGCTATGCACCTTGGGCGGCGGATTGAACACTCCGGGCGGCACGGTGAACAGATAGCGCACGTCGTACCACATCTGAAGCAGCACGCTCAGTATGCCGCGCGCTTTTGTGCCCGGAGGCGCCGCGAGGCGCTCGGCCACCTCGCGCTGAAGCATGCCCGAGCAGAACGGCACGCAGTCGCGGTAGTCGAGCATATGGAAAAATATCTGCGAAGATATGTTGTATGGATAATTGCCTATGAGCGCGAACGGCTTTCCGCCAAAGAGCGTGTCGAGCGGCAAACGAAGGAAATCGCCCTCGATTATGCGCCCGTCGAGCGCAGGCACGTTGGCGCGCAGATAGTCCACGCTCTCTGTGTCTATCTCCACCACCCGCAGGTCGCGGCCGGCTTCGAGAATGAACTGTGTGAGCACTCCTGTGCCGGGGCCTATTTCAAGCACCGGCAAAGACGGGGCGGCCTCCAGCGTGGACGCAATGCGGCGCGCCGTGCCGAGGTCGGTGAGAAAATGCTGCCCTAAGGCTTTTTTTGGACGAACACCGGTCATGCTGCAAAGTTACACATTTTTTCATCTCCAGCCCTTTAAACCGGACGTACATTTGCATATCATATTAATATTTTTTAGTTACGGCTTGTGATGACAATGACACGGACACCGGGATTTACACCGAGCGGGAAGTAGTTTCAAATTATGATTCCGGCTCTTAGGGCATTCAATACGGATAATAAAGAAACCGTCAATACGTTTCATATATATCACGCACATTTGGCGAATTGTCTCCGAATTTATAATCTATTAATTCCTAAAATATGCTGGCTCGTTTATTATGTTGTATGTTTTTCGCATTGATTTTAATGTGCTGTGCTGATGATATAGAAACAAATGAACCGACAACACCGATTGTGGCTCATATTTCCGGCACTCTCCCGGTTTTATACATCAATACTGAAAACCAAAAGCCGATAACATCCAAAACTGAGTATATCAATGCCGGCTATTGGCTCGATCCAGTCGGCATTGATGATATGGCTCCTCTCGGCTCGGAAGCAGAACCGTTGCCCATGCAGATACGAGGCAGAGGACATTCCTCGTGGAAAGGCCAGAAGAAACCTTACAAAATCAAACTCGGTAAAAAGACCGCAATAATGGGTATGCCTGAAAACAAACACTGGGCATTGCTTAAACCCACCGAAGACACAGTTGCCGGCTTACATTTAGGTAAACTTATGAATATGACTTGGACGCCGAGTTTCCGTCCTGTGGAAGTTGTGTTGAACGGAGACTATATCGGGTTATATTTTCTTACTGAAACTATCCGCATAGACGAAAATCGCGTCAACATCTACGAACAACAAGACCAAGAGACCAATCCCGATTTAATAAGTGGAGGCTGGCTTGTTGATGTTGACAATTACCATGACGAATGTCAAATTACCATTCCTGAAAATAATCGTTGGAATCTTACATTGCGCTATCACTCGCCGGAGGATTTATCTAATTCGCAACTGCAATGGCTTACGAATGAATTCAAGGCTATAAATACGGCTATATATTCGACGGACAAGACCTCGACCGCATGGGAGGAGCATATTGATGTGGAAAGTATGGCTCGTTTCTTTATATTGCAGGAAGTCATGGACAACCCCGATGGTTTTCATGGTAGTTTCTATCTCCATAAGGATTTGAAAGACGGTTCCAAATGGATTGCCGGTCCGATATAGGATTTGTTATGCTATAACCGTGAGAAAACCGACTATACATTTAAGATGAAAGTCCATTACGGGTTTATCCCGCATTGGATTGGAGAGATAATCCAATATGACAGTTTTTGTCAAGCGGTCAGAGATGTTTGGAGCGAGGTTTATCCGAGCAAGCTTTCGGAAATATATGATTATATTGATGACGAACTTCTTCCTCTTGGAGAGGCTTGGAAGAATGACGGCAAGAGATGGAATGATGCCCCGACCCAAACCGCACAACTTAGAGCAGATAGGATTAAGAACGCTCTCAGACGTAATATGGAGTGGTTCAACCAACATATTCCGGTTAGCCATTAACGTCAATTCCTACCACCTCGACTTCTTGTGTCGAAAATGGAGATAAGATAAGAGGTTGTTTAATAATGCTTGTGAAGGAGCATAGCGGGCTATGCGACTGAAGCAAAGGGATAAAGACACTCAAAAATTTCGGAGGGGTTGACAATTCCATTGTTGACAACCTTGACAAAAATTTAAAATACGAAGTCAAAAGAAAACGGCAGCCCGACTTTTTCATCGTCGGGTTGCCGTTTCTCTTTATAAATTGTTTATTTGCGCTTTCGTCAGAACGAATAGCTGACGCCGACAGAGGGCGCCCATGCGCGGATGCTGTAGTCGGCAGTGAACGTGCGCTGCACTGGCAGGCCGAGCGCAGGCTGCGAGGCTGCGAGCAGGTCGGTGTAGGTGCAGCTGCGGCCGGCGGCGTCGAGGCCTGCTATGTACATCAGGGCGAAGTCTACGCTAAGACCTTTGACAGGGCGGAACGACAGGCCGGCGGAAGGCTCGATTTTCGTGGTTCCGGGAGTCTCGGGGTTGTAATTGCCGTCGGGCACGGGCGTGGAGTCCACCATAAGGCCGGCACGCACATCCAGGCGCGGTGTGGCGGCAAACTGGGCTCCGGCCTTGAAAGCCCACGAATTGCTGTAGTTTTTAGGCAGGTGCTGGTCGAAAGAGGTGAGTTTCTCGTCGAGGAACACCACGTCGAGCGACTTGTAGGCGCTCCATCCCGTGAGCTGCGCGTCAAGAGCCAGCGTCCATCGTTCGGCCGGTTTGTAGCCGAGGCCGAAAGCAAGCACATAGGGGCACGGCATCGAAGCTTCGAAATTGCTCTGGTTTATAATGCCGAGCGTGGGCTGGAGCAAAGCGGAAGCGAGGTCGTTGGCATAGCGCACGGAAGCTACTCCGGCATCCATCGTCATTTTCATTTTTGACCGGAAAGAGGCGCCCACGGTGAGGTTGCGCGTGATGTCGAACATTGCGCCCACGTTGAATCCGAAAGCGAGCTTGGTGGTGCCGTTGAGGTTTACGGATGCGGGAGTTGTGGTGCCGAAGCGGTAGTCGGCGGGGATGCCCATGGCAGCGCCCGCGCCTGTGGCGGCAAGACCTGCGAGCATGGCGTCCATAGAGGATGCCGACACGAGCCCCTTGTCAAGGTTGACACTTCCCCACGTCACCATCAGGCCGGCGCCGACACTCAGACGCGGAGTGATGCGCCAGCTGAGAGTGGGCTGCACCGTGAACGCGCGCAGGTCGCAGCGCTGGTTGAGCACGGCGCCGGGCCAGTTGTCGCGCCAGTCTATGCTGCTGCCGTAGGGCGTATAGAATGTGACGCCCGCCTGAAGGCAGTCGTACACACGGAATGATGCCGAAAAATCGAGGGGGGTGCTCACGGGGTTGTGGGTGCTCCACTCGCTGCCGTCGGGCAGCGTGGCGGTGGCTGTGGGCGCTATGCCTGTCACGGACGCGCTCACATCGATGGTCTTGTCGGAGAACGCCATGCCGGCGGGGTTGAAGAACATGCTTTCGGCGCCGAGTTTCAGGGCTACGCCGGTGTGTCCCATGCCGAGCTGTCTGGTGCTGAGTGTGTTCACCTGATAGCCTTCGGCCGAGGCCGCAAGAGCGATGCACATCGCGAGCGCGGCCGTTACAATCTTTTTCATCTTTGTGACTTTTTCTACTTGTATATTGGTTTATAAACGCCGCAGACCGCCGGAATCCGTGCGGCCTGCGGGTGTTGACGTTTTTCAGTCTATGCGGTATCGGTCGCCGGTCCCGTCGACTATCGAACGGAAATAGCGCTCGTTGTAGCCGCCGAACACGGGCTGCACGGGCATCCCTGTGGCGGTGCGCTCGAAATGTCCGGGTGCGGTTTCTTTCTTTATGTTTCCGTCGAGGAACTTGACGAGCAGGTAGTCGCCGAGGTCGCGGTAGCCCTTGGTGACAGCGGCCGAGGCCATGTTTGTGAATTCGGCCAGACGGCGGCGGGCTTTCTCGTAGGGCAGCCCGCGAAGCGCAGCGGCCGCAGCGGCTGTGTCGCGCTCGAGCATATCCTCATAGCCCCGCTGCACGCGGCGTATGTCGGGTATCATCTGCGAGTAGCGGTTGTAGGCCTGGTTTGCCACATAATTGTTCACCCAGAACATGGCGTCCCACGACAGTGTGAGCATGTCGCCGTTGCCGTGGGCGAGTTCGCGCGGCGGTTCGGGCGTGGAGTTGAACACAGGGATATACACGCAGGTGTTGGCGTCGTCGACACCGAACCACAGGATGCCACGCATGGCTTCGGGGCGCTCGCCGTTCATGGATGCCACGAAAGAGAACCCGGTCTGCTGCGTGGCAATGGCACGCTCATGGGTGTAGGTGGCGGAGTCCACCTTGAACTCCATCGGACGCCAGCGGTAAGGCACATCGAAGGGGCCTGCGCCGATGTCCGTGGCCATGTCGAGCGGCGTGCCTTCGAAATGGTCGCGCATCATCCACTTAAGGTCATTGGCGCTTACAGGCCGGGCGGGTTTCACCCACAGAGGCAGCACTTCGCCCTCGCCTTTCATCACCCACGGCAGATAGCTGTCCATGGAGTCGGATGGGGCGGCATGACGGCGGAAATAGCTCCACACACGTCCGTCGCATCCGCGGGTGGCGCCCACGTCGGTGATGGCATAGGCACGCGAAAAATCGAAATCCTTGTCCTTTCCTTTATAATACCCCTGCTTGCGGGCGAAGTCGATGACATCGGGCGAGTAGATGGTGGTTTCAGGCTCGTTCTGCGGAAAGCGGTGTATGCGGGCATGGTTGGCATGGCCGCTTATGTAGCCGTCAGGCACACGGCGCGCCACCCACACGGCTCCCTTGTCGGCTTTGCCTTTGCCGATGAGCTCCATGACCCACACTTCGTCGGGGTCGGCGATAGAGAAGGATTCGCCGGACGAGCCATAGCCGTAGTCGCGCACAAGCCCCGTCATCACATCCACAGCCTCGCGGGCCGTGCGGGCGCGCTGGAGCGTGATGTAAATCAGCGAGCCGTAGTCGATAAGGCCGCTGCCTTCCAGTTCGGGGCGTCCGCCCCATGTGCTCTCGGCTATGGTAAGGCCGTGCTCGTTCATATTGCCGATGGTGGCGTAGGTGTGTGCGGCTTCCGGAATTTCGCCTCGGTATGTGCCGCTGTCCCAGTCGTGGACGGCACGCATTGTGCCCGGGGCATGGTCGGCGGCAGGCTGATGGTAAAGCTCGCCGTAGAGCGTGTGGCTGTCGGCGGCATAGGTTATCATCGTGGAACCGTCGTCGGTAGCTCCCTTGGCTGCAATAAGGCTTGTGCACGCCATGGCGTCGAAGCCCAACGCAAGCGCGGCGGCAAGGCACGCGCCTTTGAGGATGTGATAGTGTTTACTCATAAAAATTGTCACAAAGGTACGAAAGTTTGGTCTATTATGCAAATTATTCAAAAAACGGAGAGCGGCAGGCGTATTAATCACTCCTTACCAAAAGCAAATATCGCAAATAATCGACAACTACGCAAAAAAGCATGCGCGAAAGCCGCTATTTTACGATACTTTTCGTAATTTTGCAGCGATTTTGTCTCGATTAATGACTAAATACGAAGAAATACGGCAGAATGCCGCGCCCGAACTCGAGCGCCTCAATGCACGCATCCACGCACGTCTGACATCGGACAACGCCTTGATGGATACAATCGTGCGCTCACATCTGCGCACGCAAGGCAAACAGATTCGCCCCCTTGTGGTGATTCTGTGCGCCAATATGTTCGGCAAAGTCACCGACAAGGTGCTTGCAGCCGCCGCATCCGTGGAACTGCTGCACAACGCGTCGCTTATCCACGACGACGTGGTGGACGAATCAAAGCTGCGCCGCGGCGCAGCCACCATAAACGCCGTGTGGGACAACCACATAGCTGTGCTCGTAGGCGACTTCTTCACCAGTTCGGCACTGCGCGAGGCCACGGAGACCGCCGACATGCGCATCATCAGCACCATATCCAACCTCGGACGCCTGCTCAGCCTCGGCGAACTGAGCCAGATAGACACCGCACGCAGCCACACTTTCGACGAAAAAGCCTATTTCAACAATATCGACAAAAAAACGGCTTCGCTGTTCGTGGCATGCGCACGGATGGGCTGCTACGCATCCGGAGTCTCCGACGAGCACACAGAGACGCTCGCCGAATTCGGGCGTCTGCTCGGACTGTGTTTCCAGATTCGCGACGACATCTTCGACTATTACCCCGCCGACAAGGTGGGCAAACCCACAGGCAACGACCTGCGCGAAGGCAAAGTGACGCTGCCCCTGCTGCACGTCCTGCTAAAAAACGACGCTCCGGAACGCGAAGAAATGACGCGGCTGTTGCAGAACGACACGCTGTCCGACGCCGAAATTCTGCGCCTCCAGGCATATGCGCGCGACAACGGCGGCATCGATTACGCATTCGACCGCATGACTGCACTGCGCCACGAAGCAGCGGCGCTGCTCGCCGGCCTGCCCTGCTCCGACGCATCAGAAGCGCTCCTCGGCATCCTCGACTACATCATAGCGCGCGACCATTGATTATGGGCAAGGGCCACTGCTACGCAGCCACACCTTTATAATTAGAGGTTGCGAGCGCCGACGCATTGTTTTCAGCAATTCCATCAATTCAGGAGTCTTGTTTCGGATGTAATGGCACCGGTGCTACCTGAAGCGGAGTCTGCTCTTAGCCACGGGCAAAGGCCACATCGCAGTCGCAGCCTTTGGACGATATGCCGGCATCGTGTACGGAGCTGCATAGCTGCGACTCATCTTTCCCCATTTTCAACAGACCCAATGACATAAACCCCTTAAACACATCCAATACAAAGCGCCCGGCAATTCACACTGCCGGGCGCTCTCACTTATCACAATCCAATCAGATGGCGGTCACGCGGAAAACGGTGTCGCCAACAATTACTATATAAACCCCGGGAGCTACAGGCACGGATGCCGCTCCATTCGAAGCCTCTACTGCCGCAACCACAGCCCCGTCGGGGCGGACGATGCGTATCAAGGAACCTTCGGGCGCACCTGCCACATGGATTTTACCTCCACGGGCCGACACCTTCACGACCGCACTCTCCACATCGCCGATGCCCGAAAGCAGAACGGCAAAATCTATTGTGGACATTTCGGTGTCGCCGGATGCAAAACGCGCTGTCACGCCTGCCGTATGGGTTCCGTCCGTAAGGTTTTCCAGCAGATACTCCGTGGCCGTCGTCGACGCGAGTTTCACGCCGTCGAGATACACATCATAGCCGGTGGCCTTGCCTGGAGCACGCATGGCCGCAGCCGTGACCCCGGGGATGTTGTCGGCCGCACCGATGTAAATATCGTCGATGGCCAGATAGTAGGCGTTGTCGGAGATGCAGTTGATGGCCACATGCCGTGCTTCGCGCGGTATGGTGGTGACTATCTGCTGCCAGTCGTCAAAGTCAACTTTTACGGGTTCGCCCACCCACACGAAGTCTTCGGCCTCATTGCCGTCGGTGGAATAGCCCACACGCAGTGTCTCCTCATAGCGCCACCAATAGCCGCGCACCCAGAAGCTCACCACGAAATCGCCGCCCATCTCGAGGCGGGGCGACACGATGTAGTCGTCGTTAACGCCGGTGCCCTCGCCGGGAGCCATGCACACAAGCACTTTGTCGCCGCTGTGCGTGTCAAGGAAATCGGCGTCCAGCATGCTCGGGACGGTCTTCGATGGATTCATGACAATGAACGCCATGGGCTCGCGGGCATTGGGATAATCATAGTCGGGCGACGAGTATGTCGGCACGCCGTCGCCGTCGATATAAGTCCAGCCGGCATCGCCCGGCGAATTGATTTCGAAATCGTCGTGATCCTCGAAGTCGTCGAATATGCCCGTGACTACATTCCACTTCAGCAGTCGGGAGTCTGGCGTGGCGGCTGCCTCTATGACAAGGTTGGCCGGAGCCTTTGTGGCTTCTTTAAGGGTGAACGACTGCGAGAAATCGACGTCGCCCGACACTTCTATATCTTCCTCAAGGGCTTCGAAGCCTTTTTTGGTGCATGTGAGCACATAGGCGCCTTCGCGCACACCGTTTATGCGCACCACTCCCGATTCGTCGGCCATGCCGCTATAGCTGTAGGTATTGCCTTTTCCGGCAAGCACTACCGCCGCTGCTGAAGCGTCCTCTCCGGGAACATTTGTGGCAAACGTCAGTTCCACAGCAGAATGCAGCATATGAGGCACTTCGCCCGAGAATGCAGGATACGACACATTGCCGTCGGCATACACCGTCTTGACAGCAAAGCGGAACGTGCCCTTCGGGGCTGCGGCCCATGTCGGGTCGGAGAACGTGGTGGCGGCAACGGGAGCGCTGTTGAGCTTGGTCCATTGCGAAGGCTCGGACTCCTGTCCGGGAAGAAGACGCCACACATCGTAGCTGTGCGAAGGCGTTTCGGCGGCAGCCTTGCGCGGCGCGCCATAAGGAAGACCTGCGGCACGCAGCGTCAGATTGCCGCGGAAGATGTGGTCGCCTTCCGGATAAATGCTGTTGAACGGCTCGGTGCGATAGTCCTTGCACAGAACCATCTTGTCGAGGCGTGCGGGCCAGTCGGGGTTCTCGCCGGCATGGTCCATGCACAGACGCGCGTCGCCGCGCAATGCGAACAATGCTCCGCGCGGAGCCACCACGGGATATTTGAACACGCACTCATGCCAGTTGTAGTTCTCGCTTTCGAGCCCGTTTTCCTCATAAAGGATATGGTTGGTGGGCTTGCCGTCCTCGTCGAGGTCGAACACCACCACGTCCACCGGTCTGCCGTTGTCGCCGGAGTTCCACACGTTCCACGACATCGAAGTGAACACGGCAGGCGTGTCGTAAACTACACCGACTACGGTGTAGTCGGTGACGGCCGACATCTCCATGTTGAACACGTAATCGTCAGTGCCGTCGTCATAGCGGAACTCGACAGGAAGGTCCTGCGGGGCGTCCCACGTCAGGACGGCGTTTGCGCGGTCCGACTCCACTGCCACATTGGCCGGCGCGATGAGTTTTTCCTGAAGCATGAAGCTGCCGAGGTCGATGTCGCCGTCAAGGCTTTCTATAGAGCGCGAGGCCGTCTCGTAGTTCAACGCATGTGCGTCTATCGTATAGCCTCCTTTGCGGTACACACCTTCGGCTGTGAAATTGCCGTCGCGGTCGGTCTGCACATTGTAGCTGTCATAGCCGTGCACGCTCACAGTGGCATTTTCAATGCCGCGGCCGGCGGCATCCACCACTTTGCCGCTAACCGAGGCCGTGGCTATGGCCGTCATGGCTATGGTTTCTTCCTTGTGTTCGAGCGGCGCGAAAGTATAGCTCGCCGACACGGGTTCGAAGCCGAATTTCTCGACCGACAGCGGATACGTGCCGGGCTCTATTTCTATGATCTCAAAACGGCCTTGCTCGTCGGTGACATATGTAGCGGCAGGGTCTCCGAACTTCACGGTAGCGCCGGCAAGGGGGGAGGTGCCGTCGGTCACCGTGGCCGTAAGCCACGACGCACGGTTTTCTTCCAGCGTGAAGTTGGATATGTAGAGCGTGGGCAGACCCGGTTCCCATGCGGCATGGAAGCCGATGTGATACGCTCCTGTCTCCTCTATTTCAGGGAGATACACGTATGTCTTGTTTAGGTTCACGAGGTCGGTGGTCAGCTGCTTTATCACCGTATGGCCTTCCGTAGCGGCATCGCGGCCGATGGTAACGGAATAAGACGCGGGATAGTAGGCGTTCATGCATCCGGCATCGTAAACTATCTTGTAGGCTTTCCCGGCTTCGAGCCTGACGGCGGGCGAGATAAGCCAGTCGTCGGCCGTGCGGCCGTAATTGCCGCGCATCATCATGGTGCGTTGCTGGGCATAGGTATTGCCGCGGGCCCATGTAGCGCCGTCGTTGTTGGCGTCGGCGATAGTCCACATCAGCAGGTCGTCTTCGTTCTCGAAATCATAGGAATACGGCACGTCGAGTTCCGTGCCGACAACAATCGGAGCTGAACTGCCGGCCTCGCTGCGTCCCTTTCCGGAAACGGCGGTGACGGTGTAGGTGTAAACTCCCGTGGCCGGCACCTCGTCGGCACAGGACGTGGTTTTCACACCCGTAGCCACGACATGGCTGCCGGGCATGCGCACTACGTCGTAGCCGAGCGAGGCAGTGTTGACCCATCCTCCGGCTGCACCTGTCACAACGGCATCCCAGCTGATGGCGGCGGCATTGCCGTCGGCCTCCACTTTCACACCTGCGGGTGCGGCCGGCACATCTTCGCCTATGAAGCAGCGCTGCGTGCGCGGCAGGCCGTTGCCGGCCTCATTCACGGCATAGAGTCTGAAAGCGTGCATGCCCTCGGCCACTTCGGCCTGCAGCGACACTTCCGAGCCGGGTGTCATGCCAGTGCCGGGCCATGTCTTGGCCTGAATGCCGTCCACTTCAAGAACAATCGACAGAATTGTCTCCAGAGACTGTCCGCCCGCTGTGGCCGACGGCAATACGGCCCGAATATCGGCCACGCCGTCGTGGGCAGGATTCGTCACTTCGAAATCCACCGCCGCAGGCGCGCCGTCTTCGGCCAGGCTGAACGGGATATAAAGCCCTGTCAACTCGCCTTCTTTACCCATACTGCTGACAAACGTGACTTCAGCCGTCCGGGGGTCTATTTTATAAAAGTATCCGTCGGAATAGGTGGAAGCCGCCCAATAGAGCGTGCCGTCGGAATGGTCGAACTCCATACTTTGCATGTACTCCATGCTTTTTCCGGTGTCGCCTACATCCACAAGGCGCCTGGCGCCTTTGTCGTAACGGTAAAGGTGGCCGTTGTTGGCAAGCGTATATATATCGCCGTCGTAGCTGCACGCCAGCGTCATAAGCCACAGAGTTCCGGCATCGGCATATTCCGTGGGAGTGCCGTCGGCGGGGTCCACAATGCATATTTTCGACGAATTGCCGCCATAGTGGTATATGGCAAGCAGATTTCCGTCGGAATAGTCGTAGGTCATGTCCACGTACAGCGGATGCTCTTCCGTGCAGTCGGCAAGTTTGGTGAATTCGCCGGAGGACACATCGACAGTGTTCCACGCCAGCGGCACGGGACCGGGCGTGTAACTCATGGCATAATATGTGTTCCACGCCATCGCGCCGGCGCTCACGGCGTCGGTCTCTTTTATTTTTGCAGGATTGGAGGCATCCGTAATCGGGAATGTGTACCAGCCGACGGGACGCTCATCGTCGCTGATGAGGAAACCCATGGCGGAAACCGGCGTCTGCGATTCCGCTTCGGCACGGAGATTGCCTGCGCGGTCCACGGCGAGGATGGTGGCACCCAGCGTGGCGGCGGCCAATAACATTGTAGTTCTCTTCATGCTTTTTGGATAATGACTGATTGGGGTATAAAAATATAGAGATTGCTAATCGCAAAATTAGCAGTCAAGACATTAAATATCAAGACTTCTATATTACGGATACGGCAATTTGCCTTAGATGTAAAAAAATCAGAGTCTGCGCGCGGTATCGCGATAGGCCGACGGCGTCATTCCGACCGTCTCCTGGAATGTCTTGTAAAACGTGCTCATCGACTTGAAACCGAGATCGGCGGCGAGAGCCTTGAGCGGATAGTCGGAATTGTCTGCGTCGGAAAGCACTTTCACAGCCTCCTTTATCCTGTAGGAGTTGACAAACTGGTAATACCCCTTGCCTGTGTGGGCCGCTATCATCTGGGAGAGATACGTGCGGTTGGTGCCGAGCATTTCGGCAAGACGCTCGCGCGTAAGGCCGCTGTCGCGGTAAACGGCACCACGCTCCATAATGTCGGTGAGCCGGTCGAAAATATCGTCGTGCGCAGCCGGCCGCTCATCGGCCCGTTCATCCTCGCCGGCAGGAGCCGGAGCAGCCGACATAAGTTCGTCGAGGCGGTCGCGCAACTGCTGCTCACGGGCCATGGACTCGCGGTTGCTGATGACAATTCGCCGGTAAAGACGCTTCTGACGCCTGTAGTGCCGCCACAGCACAAGCAGAATCACGCACACCGACATCAACGAAATCATCAATATGGCCGCACGCCTGCGTTCGTCCTGGAGCATGAGACGCTGCATGTCGGCTTCCTGTTCGCGCTTGTCGATGTCGTACTGCACGCGTATTTCGTTGATGGACTGCTGCTGACGCTCCGCATAGGCCGAATCGCAAGACTGCTTGTAGGCCTTGTACACCTGAAGGGCGCTTCTGTAGTCGCCCAGACGCTCGAGATTAAGGGCGCGCTGCTCAAGCAGCGGCGACACCATGGAGCGGATGGAGAGGCTGTCGCACATGGCGAGTCCGCGCCCCACCATGCGTTCCGACTCGGCCGTGCGCCCCAGTGCGGCAAGCACCCGCGCATAGGCAAGGTAGGTCTCCGACAAAGTGGCGCCCTGCGCGCCGCCGGAATTACGCTCCGCTTCACGCAGCCAATCAAGCGCCTGCTCGTTATGCCCCATGGCTGCATATATGGAGGCATAGAGGTTGCATACGGCGGCACGCTCGGCATAGCCCGAGCGCAGGCCTATGCTGTCGGCCTCCTTAATATATTTAAGGGCCATGTCATAATTGCCGGCTATATTGTACAGGTTGGCGCAATGGTAGGCTCCTGCGAAGCTTATGTGGTCGTTGCCGTTGGCCACACCCCAGTTGTAGCAGTTCAACGCATATTTCAGTCCTGTGATGTCGCGGCGGATGCTGGCTATTTCCGCAAGGTTGCACTCCACAAGCGCCTGGCGCATCGGGTCGCCTATCTCCACGGCATATTCGAGACTCTTGTAGAAACACTGCTGGGCACGCGCATAATCGGCATTGACGTTGGCTTCATACACGCCGTAGCCGTTATATACGGAAAGACGCAGAGTATCGTCTCCGGCTTTGTCGGCCAAAGCGAACGCTTTGTCGAGCTGCGACTTTCCTATGGCAGAATTTCCGAGAATCACATTCGACACCCCTTGGAAGTACAGGGCATAAGCCGTGAAATACCGGTTGCCGAGCCTGTCGGCTTCGCGATAAAGCTCCGTAGCCGATTCGAGGGCACGGCGATGGTCGGTGCTGCGTGTGGCCGCCGCACAGGAGTCCTTAAGCATGTAGCAACGGGCTTCTGACGCCACAGACGGCACGGAGCAAAACAACGCAAGCATCCAGACAACGCAAGGCAGCAGTATTATACGGGTAATCTTATTGGGAATAGACTTCATCCAAGTGGCTTAAAGAGAGAGTTTAATACAAAAAGAGGACACACCTGCCGGTGCATCCTCTTTTGCGCTTCAAGGTGGACTCGAACCATCGACCCTCTGATTAACAGTCAGATGCTCTAACCGACTGAGCTATTGAAGCG
>VSPG01000013.1:0-5866 GCA_009775265.1 Muribaculaceae bacterium | reverse complement strand
TGCGCTTCAAGGTGGACTCGAACCATCGACCCTCTGATTAACAGTCAGATGCTCTAACCGACTGAGCTATTGAAGCGTTTATGCCCTCCCCTCCGGGATTAGCGATGCAAAATTAGTACAAACAATCGAATCTTGCAAGATTTTTGAAAAAAAAATGCATCAAAAGAGACTTTTTCGCAAAAAATCAAGATTACAGAGAAATCATCGCCCCTGCAACAAACCCCTCCTATCGGTCAGCTCCATTTCCAGCCACATCTATATTCAACGGATTATTTCATCAATTTTCTGTTGTCACTGCCACCGTTTTCCAATACGCCCATCTGATGAATGGCTATCTGGTTAAGCTTCACAAGCCGCTCGCTCTGCGTCATTCCTTGCTCGATAAAGACAGCATTGAGGTTTTCCATATTTGACAGGCATATAAGTTCGTTAATTGTGGCATAATCTCGTATATTTCCCTTCTGTTCCGGATGCGCGTCGCGCCATTGCTTTGCCGTCACGCCAAACATGGCCACATTCAGCACATCTGCTTCATTGGCATATATCATACTCACCTGCGCCGGGGTAATCTCCACAGGAATAAGGTTCTGCTTTATCGCATCGGTATGTATGCGATAGTTGATTTTCGATAATTCGCGCTTCGCCGACCAGCCCAACAACCGCTGTTCCTCCGTCTTAAGCCGCTGAAATTCCTCTATAAGATATAATTTGAAAGGCACACTTATTGCCGAGCCAAACTCAAATGCTATATCTTTATGGGCATATGTGCCTCCATAACGACCTTTCTTTACTATTATGCCAATTGCATCCGTACGCTCAATCCACTCCGATGCACTTAGCACAAACGACGGCAGTCCGGCGTTCATTCTAAAGTAGTCAAATTCGACCACTTTAAAATTCGGATTATGTATAACTTCCCATGTGCCGAGAAATTCAATGGTATAGCGATTTCGCAGCCAATTCTTTATAATATCGGCAGAGCGGCTGGCGCCTTCTTTGGCCGTAGCCATATCAGTAAGAGAGATATAATCCTGTTCTTCTACCGAAAGAACCGTAATCGGTGTATTTTGAACGATAATTTTTGACATAGCTTCTGCTACAGCTTTTTTATGCAATACGCGAAGTTACACATTTTCGGCGTTTTCAGAAATATGGCAGACAAAATATATGATGAAAACGTTATCTTTGCAGAATGATGAACGAACAAGCCATTTCTCTCAGCGAATTCAACCGGCGCATCGGCGCAGCCATGGCCGCGCCGGAACTGCGCGGCGTATGGGTGACGGCGGAGACAGTGGACGTGCGCACAAGCGGCGGCCACATGTACATGGAACTCATCGAGAAAGACGCTGCCGGCGCAACGGCGGCACGTATGGGCGCAAGCATATGGGCGTCCGCGCTTCCGAGGCTGAATGCAATGTTCGCGGCCGCCACAGGCAGCGGCATATGCAGCGGCATAAAGGTGATGGTGCGCGTGTCGGCATCGTTCCACGCCGTCTATGGTCTGAGAGCCGTCATAAGCGACATCGACCCCGGCTACACGCTCGGCGACCTTCTGCGCCGCCGCCAGGAGATACTCCGGCGACTGACAGCCGAAGGCGTGGCCGACATGAACCGCAGCCTCCCCGCGCCACGCCCCGTGCTGCGCATCGCCGTGGTAAGCGCGCGGGGAGCAGCCGGCCTCGGCGATTTCATGCACCAGATAGCCACAAGCGCATCGCGCCTGCGCTTTGAGCTACGGCTTTTCGAAGCCGTGATGCAGGGCGAACAGGCGCCGCGCAGCATCATCAAAGCCCTGGAGCGCGTGGCCGCCGAGGCTGATTCGTTCGACGCCGTAGTGATAATCCGAGGCGGAGGCGCCACAAGCGACCTCGCCACGCTCGACGACTACGACCTTGCCGCCAATGTGGCGCAATTCCCCCTGCCCGTTATAGCGGGCATAGGGCATGAGCGCGACCGCACAGTGCTCGACGATGTGGCATGGCTTAGCGTGAAGACACCGACCGCTGCTGCAGAATGGCTGATAGCACAAGGCATGGCGGAGCTGGACATGCTCAGGCGGCTGGCAGCCGAAACCGTGCGCCTCAGTTCGGAGCAGCTCTCGGGCAGACTGCGCCGGCTCGATTATATATGCGCGATGCTGCCGCAACTTGCCGCCGGACACATCCAACAGCGCCGCTCCCGCCTCGACGCCGTGGCCGAACAGCTGCCGCAGCTCGTGGAGGCCGTGATGAACCGGCGCACACACCGCCTCGACACATTGTCGGAACTCGTCGAAGCCTTGTCGCCGGCAGCCACCATGGCACGCGGATACAGCGTGCTGCGTGTGGACGGCCGCGCCGTCTCCGACCCGGCGGACATAGCTCCCGGCGCCATGGTGGAAGCCACCATGGCACACGGCACGATATTGCTGACCCCTATAATAGAAAAAACAGAAGACTACATATGAAACCCGCAGAAGAACTGACCTACACCGAAGCAGTGGCCGAACTCGAATCCATAGTGGCAAAACTGCGCGGCGACAACTGCGACGTGGACGCGCTCACAGCAATGACACGCCGCGCCGCCGAGCTGCTCGCAGCCTGCCGAGCACGCCTTACCGCCACCGACGCCGAACTGCGCGCCATACTCGACAGCCTCGAGAGTCCGCAATGAAAAAAACGCTCTTGATTCTGGCGGCAGCTGCGGCAGTGGCAGCCTGCACACCTAAGCAGCGATGGCACCGCGACGAAGGAGCCGCATGGGGCACGCTGTACCACATAACGTACCATGCCACGGCGTCACTGCACGACAGCATACGCGCCGTCATGCGAGAGGTGGAGCTGAGCGTGTCGCCGTTCGAGCCGGCATCGGCCCTGACGGCATTCAACGCCGGACGCAGCGACAGACTGGACGCAATGGCCGCCGGACTGGTGGCGGAATCGCAGCGCGTGTGGCATCTGAGCGGAGGCATGTTCGACCCCACAGTCATGCCCCTCGTGGAACTTTGGGGGTTCGGCCCCGGCGGACAGACGTCCGAACCGACACAGGCGCAGATAGACAGCGCCCTGGCCATGGTGGGACTCGGAGAGTGCCGCATGAAGCCCGACGGAAGCTTCGTGCGCAAACACCCACACACGCGCCTCGACTTCTCGTCCATAGCCAAGGGTGCCGGCGTGGACGCCGTGGCCGCAATGCTGCGGCGCAACGGCGCCGAGCGCTACATGGTGGAGATAGGCGGCGAAGTGGCCACCGGCGGCATGAATCCGCGCGGAGAACGGTGGCGCATACAGGTGGACGCACCGGCCGACGACCCTGAAGGCCTGCGCCACGACCGCCTGCTCATGCTGAATCTCGACGGCGGACGCTGCGTAGCCACCTCGGGCAACTACCGCAACTACCGCTTGCTTGCCGACGGCGGACGCACAGGCCACATAATAAGCCCACTGACGGGGCGCAACGTACCATCAGCCGTCCTGTCGGCCACCGTCACCGCCCCGTCGTGCCTGCTCGCCGACGCCATGGCCACAGCGGCCATGCTGATGCCTCCCGAAAACGCGCTGGCTATGGCCGACAGCCTTCCGGGCACAGCCATCCTGCTTGCCGTGGCCGACCCGGCCGCGCCCGACAGCATGCGCATATTGTCCACCCGCGGATTTCCGGAGCCGCTGATGCCACCTACTGTTGCAAAACCGGACTGAAAAGCGTATCTTTGCGCCATTATGAAAGACACTATAACTATTGCCGTATATTGCAGCGCCGTGGCCGATCTGCCCGAGCACTGGCAGCGGGGAGCACGCGCCACAGGCGCATGGATAGGCGCACGCCGCGCCACATTGGTGTACGGAGGCGTGGACGCAGGCCTCATGACCACCGTGGCCCGGGCCACCCACGAAGCCGGCGGCCGCGTGGTGGGCGTCGTGCCGACACGCAGACGCGACTGGGCGTCGCCCTACAACGACATCGTAGTGCCGACAAGCGACCTCAACGAGCGCAAAGGCACCATGCAACTGCTTGCCGACGCTTTCGTGGTGCTGCCTGGAGGCTACGGCACACTCGACGAATTTTCCACATCGTTCAGCTACATCAACTTCACCGACCAGCCCGACAAACACATCGTGCTGTTCAACCCAGACGGCCTCTACGACCCCTTGCTCGAACAGCTTCAGCGAATGGTTGACGCAGGCCTGCTGCGCCCTTCGGCCATGGACATCCTGCGCGTAGTCACGGAGCCTGAACAGATAACCGAAGCCCTCGACGAAATTTTCAAATAACATATACCCGCTAATCTATGAAAAGTTCACTTTATACCCGCACCGGCGACGCCGGACAGACATCGCTCGTGGGCGGCACCCGTGTCGGAAAAGACAACGCACGCCTCGAAGCCTACGGAAGCATCGACGAGCTAAACAGCCATCTCGGGCTACTGACGGCATCCACCGCCCTCGACCGCACCGACCGCACCACCCTGCGCACCGTGCAGCACAGGCTGTTCGACGTCGGCACAATGCTGGCCACAGAGCCCGAATCACGCTGGCAGCCCGGGCCTATGGACGCCGGCTGCATCGAGGCCATCGAGGCCGAGATAGACCGCCTCGACGAAGCGCTCCCACGCCACAGACGTTTCATTCTGCCCTGCGGCCATCCCGACGCCGCACGCGCCCATGTGGCACGGACGGTGGCACGCCGCGCCGAGCGCCGCATGGTGGCCCTGGCTGCTGCGGGCATCGAAGTGGACGCTGTGGCCATGCGCCTTGTCAACAGGCTCAGCGATTATCTTTTCGCACTCGCCCGCACCATCAACATGCGCAACCGCGTGGAAGAAGTGTTCTGGGAGCCTGCTCCCGAAACCAGCCGGTAGCATCGCGGGCCGACAACAGCAAATGGCTGCGTCGTAGCAATCTACAGCGCAGCCATTTGTCCGGAAGATAAAATATGTATAGCTATGAGCCTTGTGGTGTGGGGGAACCGCGATAAGTGCCGCCTCGGTGCATCCGGCAGCACTTTCAGCCGCCTGTGGAGCTTTCTGCCCCGGAAGCCCCGCTGCCGATATGTGCGGTGCCCCGGCTCTTTGCATATATAACGCGCACATCGCACGCCGGGTTCATCCTTAACGGCATGACATACGACTTTTTGGCATGGTATTTGTTATCGCTTATGTAGAAACATAAAAACCGAAACGAAATTATGGAAAATAAAGAAAAAATCAAGCCCGGAAAATATGCCGAGCTCGTGTATAAACTCTACCAGGTGGACGCCGACGGAACAGAGACCCTCATCTATGAAAGCGACGCTGAGGAACCCGAAAAACTCATCTTCGGAGTGACTCGCGGCCTGCTGCCCGTGCTTGAAAAAGCGCTCGACGGCCTTGCCGCCGGCGAGAAATTCAACGTGACGGCATCGCCCGACGAGGCTTTCGGCCATCACGACCCCGAACAG
Source organism: Muribaculaceae bacterium (assembly GCA_009775265.1). Lineage (GTDB taxonomy): Bacteria > Bacteroidota > Bacteroidia > Bacteroidales > Muribaculaceae > CAG-873. Next base: position 448 of record VSPG01000013.1, on the reverse strand, counting down.
GTGGCCGAACTGGAGCGCGAAGTATTTGAAATCGACGGCAAGTTCGACGAAGAAAACATCAAGGCCGGCCGACGCCTGCCCATGATGACCGCCGACGGCTACCGCATCGACGGCCTCGTGGCGGAAGTGACCCCCACACATGTGAAAATGGACTTCAACCACCCTCTCGTCGACAAGACAGTGCGCTTCGACGGCGAAATAAAAGTGGTGCGCGACGCCACCCCCGAAGAACTCACGCCAGCCCAAGGCGGATGCGGATGCGGCGGAGACGGCTGCGGATGCGACGACCATTGCGGATGCGACGACCAGGCCGACGGCGGATGCGGATGCCATTGCGGACATTAAGAGGTTGTTAAATAATCATTGTTAATGACAGGGTGGTGTATTTTATGTTAAGGTGCAGTTTATGAGGAGGGAGCAATGGGGTTCCATTGTGACCGACGAGTAA
>VSPG01000012.1 GCA_009775265.1 Muribaculaceae bacterium | reverse complement strand
AAATACAAAAAGTAAGCCCAACTTCTGCTGTTCAAGAAGTTGGACTCACCCTTTTATGGTTTAGCGGACAGTAATATTTCTTTTTAAAGAATTGGATGCAATGGGCTGAATTTTGGTGTCATTTTGTCATAAAAAGATGCGTCCCGCGCCGGAATAATTCCGGGCGCGGGACGCATTGGCTCATATCGGCGCTATCAGCGTGCCATAGCGAACGATGCTCCGCCCACCATCTGCTGATAAGCGTAGACGCCCTGCTGTGACAACTCCACGGTGTGCATTTGGCCGTCAAGGCCGGGCATGCTCACGTGCGAGTCGTCGACGAATGTGAGGAATTTATGTGTCTCTCCGCCGGCGTTGACGCTCCATGTCTGTTCGTCTGCGTCGAAGTCGAGGCGTACCACGCTGCCGTCGCTTTCGGAGGTGATGGTGTAGCCCTTGCCGTCGCAGTCCACGAGGTAGCGTCCGTCGTTGCCTTCAATCACTTTTGTGCCGGAGGCCACGGGGTTGTTGCCGCTCCAGAATTCGATGCTGTTGAGCACGAGCACGTCGGCCAGGGCGCTCACTTCGTAGACGGGAAGAACCCAAAACGCGAAAAACACGAGTTCGTTGACGAATTTGTTGCCGATCTGTCGGTTCCAGCTGAGAAGCTTGTTGGTGAGCTGGAAACTTCCGATGCAGGAACTGCCGAGGAGCGATGCGCCGAGAAGGCACACCACGGCTACGCTTAGATAGGTCTTTTTCATAAAAAAATGTAATATTAGAGTGGGTGATGATGAATATAAATAGATGAATGATGATGTTTCAGGCTTGTATCTCTCTCCGGGCGCTGTCGTAGAACTCCATGATGTCGCGCACGTATGCTACCGGCTCGGAGCCTCGGCAGTAGCCGTATTTCACTACGGGGTCGTTGTAGTATTCGGGTTTGGATTTCATAAGCAGCGCACGCTCCACATTGCCGTCCCACACTTGAGGGTCCATGCCGTACTTGTCGCACAGGCGCATTGCATCGAGCACATGTGCTATGCCCACGTTGTAGCTGCCGACAACGAATTTCAGCCGCTCGCGGTCGTTGGGCACGTATTTCTGCAGCTGCCGGTCGAGGTCGTCGATGAGCTGCGTGGCCACGCGGATGCTTGTCTCGGGGTTGTTGAGCGCCGACACCGGAGTGCGGTAGCCGCGTGCCGTGCGTGGCATTATCTGCATGAGGCCTCGTGCGCCCACCCACGAACGGGCAGTGGGGCGGAAACGGCTTTCTGCCCAGCCCTGTGCGGCCAGCAGCCGCCAGTCCCAGCCTATGCGGCCGGCATAGGTCTTGAACAGGCGGTCGTAGTTGGATATGTAGCCTTTCGAGAAGTCGAAGCGCTCGAAAGTGCGTCCTTTGCTCATTTCGAAGTAGCGCTTGAGCAGGTCGTCGTTGTCGCGTTGCGCTCCGGCCGTGGCCAGCCATGAGTCCACGCTGTCTGCCAGCCACGCCATGTCGGGAGCCGCGCCCCACGCCGCCCTTTGCGGGAAACTCACGTCGAGGCTCACGTCAAGGTCAGGGTAATACGTGGCGTTGAGCCGCGCCACGTTGCGGTTTACTATGGTGAGCGGGATTTTGCCGTCGTTCACCATCTGTATGAGGTCTTCCTCTATCAGCGAATCGGAATCGACGAGGTGGATGTTTATGCCGCCGCCGAGTTCGTCGTTGAGGTGCTTCAGGCGCTGTTCGTAGCGCGAGCCTTGCTCCACGTATATGTCGCGGCCGGGTAGTTGCGTCACATCCGTTATGGACGCCGCGCCTTTTTCCTTGGGCTGCACGAGCACTTGTGTAGTGAGCATCTCTGGGCCGCAGGCCACCACCCGTCCCTTGAACTGCGAGGTCACTGGCACTTCGCATGCCAGCAGGTCGACCTTTCCGCTGTCGAGCATCGCCACGGCCTCTTTCATGCTGTGTGCCACATGCAGGTCGAGCACCATGCCTTTGGCTTTGGCGAAGTCGCTCACCATGCTGTAGTCGTAGCCCATTGGCTCGTCGCGGTAGATGAAGTAGGAGGTGGGGCTGTAGAGTGTGGCTACGCGCAGCGTGTCGGGCAACGTCCGTGAACCGTCGGCGGCATGTCCTCCGCAGGCGGCGATGCCGAGCGCCGTGCCGGCTGCCATTGCTATGTTTATGATGCTGCGCGGAAAATTCATGAAGTTTTTAAGAGTGCATTAAAACGATATGTCAACCACATTTTAAAACATCGGCCCGAGGCTCTTTGTTTTCCTTCATTCCAGTTTTTCGATTTTGTTCCGATCTCCTACGAGCCACAGTATGTCGCCTTTCGCAAAAGCAAGGTCGGGGTTGGAATCTATGAATTCGTCGCCGCGGTGCACGGCCACGACGACGGCGTCGTAGCTGTCGCGCAGTGATGCGGTGCGCGGGGTGGCTCCTATCAGCGGCGAATGGTCTCCGAGCATCACCGAACACAGGGTGACATCGGTTGCAGGCAGAAGTTCCGGCTCGCGCTCCGCTTCTATGGCCGGCAACACGGCTCGTAGCTGCTCGTCGTTGCCGATGACTCCGAGCACGTCGCCGGGAAATATCCGGGTGCGCCCGTTGGGGATGGGGATTATGCGCTGGTCGCGCTGTATGCTCACCACATTGATGCCGAATCGCTGCCGCAGGTCGCTGTCCATGAACCTTTCGCCCACAAACGCGCATCCTGTGCCCACGGTCATGAATGCCTGATGCAGGTCGTTCACCACAAGGTTGTTGCGGCCGCTGCGTCGCAGCTCGCGCTCGTTGAGGTTGTCGATGAACTTGTTTTCTATGCGGTCGAGACGCGCACGCAGCCGTCGCGACAGCACGAACACGGCCACTACGGCTACAACGGCCACAAGAGCCACCATGGCGCGGGACGAGAAATTGATGCTGACTGCGTAGGCGGCAAGCATCAAGGCAAGCAGAGCACGGAAAATGCTCATGACTATCGTCGGAATGCGTGCCGAAGCGGCTGATTCGCCGGCCGGCATGCGCACCGGCACGGCAAGCGCGAACAGAAACGGAGCCATGGCGCCGAGGGTGCATACCGCGGTCAGGGTTGCGCCCCATTGGGGGAACATGCCGCAGAGAAACGGCAGCAAAAGGCGTCTGCACACGGCTATGATGGCTATGAGCACGAATGCGTAGGCCACCGACGAGGGCAGTGCGCGGCGCAGCATGCGGGCCCAAGCGCCTGGCGTGGCCTGTTCTTTGACGGCATCCGAGCGGTAGCGGTCGATAAGGAAGTTCAGACGCGGCGGCAGTCGGCGTTCCACGGCCTCGTAGGCCGGAGTTGCCATTTTAATGAAGTAGGGTGTGGTGAAGGTGGTAATAACGGACACAGCCACCACGATTGGGTACAGGCTGGGCTGGAGTACTCCGAGACTCATGCCCAATGTAGCTATGATGAAGGCGAATTCTCCGATTTGGGTGAGCGAAAAACCGCTCTGCATCGCTACGCGCAGGGTCTGTCCGGTCACAAGCATGCCGAAGGTGCCGAATACGATCATTCCGACGATTACCACGCCCGATATGATTAATATCGACCCCCAGTATTGGGCGAGAATGGCAGGCTGCACCATCATGCCCACCGATATGAAGAACACGGCGCCGAACAGGTCTTTGACGGGAGTGACGACGTGTTCGATGCGCTCGGCGTAGCTCGTGCCGGCGAGGATGCTGCCCATGACGAAGGCGCCGAGGGCAAGGGAGAAGCCGCAGTAGACACTGAATACGGCCATGCCGAGACACAGCCCCATCGACACCACAAGCAGGGTCTCGCTGTTGAGGAATCGGCGCCAGAGGTTGAGCAGCGACGGCAGGACGTACACGCCCACCAGAAACCACATGACGAGGAAAAACAGCAGTTTGCCGACGCTGAACAGCAGGTCGGCACCCTCTACGGCATTGTTGACTGCGATGGACGACAGAATCACCATCATCACCACGGCGAAAAGGTCTTCTACAATGAGCACGGCAAGGACGAGCGACGCGAATTTCTGCTGCCGAAGCCCCATGTCGGTAAATGCCTTTATTATTATTGTGGTGGATGACATGGACAGCATGCCGCCGAGGAAAAGGCTGTTGATGCTGTTCATGCCCATGAATCTGCCGGCCGCATATCCCGCGCACATCATGCCTGCCACGATGATAAGCGCAGTGACCACGGCCGAGCCGCCGGCACTCATCAGTTTCTTGAAACTGAACTCGAGTCCGAGCGAAAAGAGCAGGACCACTATGCCTATCTGCGCCCAGAAGTCGATGTTGGCCTCTGTGGTGACGGACGGCAGATACTCGAAGTGCGGGCTGGCGAGGAAGCCGGCCACAATGTAGCCGAGTACGACTGGCTGTTTTATCCATTTGAACAGCACTGTCACGCCCGCTCCGAGCAGCAGGATGAAAGCAAGGTCGGTGATTAGTCCTTCGACGTTCATTTCTTATGCGAATCGATGTCTTTGAGAAGTTCGCGCACGGCGGTGCGGAGCTGTTCGTCACGGCCTGCGGCGATGCCTTCGGGCGTGTTGCGCACCAATACGTCCGGCTCGAGTTCCTGGTTTTCGAGCACGGTGCCGTCGGCCAGACGGTAGCCTATGACGGGGATGCCGAATATCATGGTGGGATCCTGCATGCGCACCCAGTTGACCGACGTCATGGTGCCTGCCACCGGTGCGCCCACGAGGCGTCCGATGCCGCGCTGTCTGTACACCCACGGCGTGCCGTGGGCGTTGCTGTAGCATGCCTCGCTCATCAGCATTATGCTGGGCTTGTTCCAGCGGCGCGAGGGCATGTCGCAGGTGGCCGTGCCGCGTATTTCCTGTGTAAGGTATTTTTCGCCGCTGAGCAACACTTCCACGTCTTCGTGCAGGCGTCCGCCGCCGTTCCAGCGTATGTCCACAACCACGCCTTCACGGTCGTTGTAGCGTCCGAGGAGGTCGCTGTACACGCGCCGGAAGCTGTCGTCGTCCATCGATGCGATGTGCACATAGCCGAGGCGGCCGCCTGAGAGGCTGTCCACTTCGGCACGGCGTGCGTCCACCCAGCGCTCGTAAAGCAGGTCGGTGAACGCGACTGCGCCGATGGGCAGCACCACTTCGTCCATGGCAGTACCGTCGGGTGTGCTGAAACTTACGAGTGTCTTGCGTCCTGCGATGTCGGCGAGCAGCTCGGAGTAGTCGGTGTCGTGTGTAAGGGTCTTGCCGTTGATGGAATTGATGACGCAGCCTGCGCGCATTTTCGACGAAGCTTTGTCGAAGGGGCCGCCTTTCACGATTTCGTCCACGCGCAGGCCCGGGCCGGCGAAGCTGTAGTTGTAGATGAGTCCGAGCGAAGCGGTCCGGTCGGCGCGGCTGCTTGCGGCGGGGCGGTAGCGTCCGCCGGTGTGGCTTACGTTCAGTTCGCCGAGCCATTCGCTCAGGAGTTCGGCAAAGTCGTAGTTGTTGGAGATGTGCGGCATGAATTTGCGGTAGGCCTCGGTCATGACCGGCCAGTCCACGCCGTGCATGTCGGCGGTGTAGAAGCGTTCGGCCTCCTCGCGTGCGACGTAGTCGAACATATAGGCTCGTTCGGCATCATGGTCGAGGCGTTTTGTGGCCGTGTAGCCCACCGGGGTGAGTTTGGCGCTTTTCGGGTCGAATTTGCGGATGGACGAGCCTATGATGAACATAGTGCCGAGGTCGGGTGTGGCGTCGAAGGACGCGCCGCCGCTTATTTTCTTCACCATCTCCATCGAGCCGTCTTCATCGCGCAGGGCGAGCTGCCAGAGGTTGGCGCCTTCGTCGGCCTGCGTTGTGAAGTAAAGAGTCTCGCCATCGTCGGTGATAATGGCGTCGATTAGGTCGGCCGACATGGGTGTAAGCCTCACGATGCGTTTTTCTATGCCGTCGAGCTCTACATTTATGATTTTTTCGTCATCTTCGGCCTTTTCATCGTTGCCGGTTTTCTTGCCTTTTTTGGATTTGCGGTCTTTGTCTTTTTCGCCGTCCTTTTTCTTGGCTTTATTTTCCAGCTCTTTGCGCAGCTCATAGTCTTCTTCGCTCAGGAGGAATTTGTCGTAGGCGTCGCGGTTGAGGAACACGAGCATGGCATCGTACTGCGAACCCCACGATGCGTGGTTGCGCATGCCGTAGCGTTCGCTGCCGAAAAGGATGGCGTTGCCGTCGAGCGTCCAGCGCATGGTCTCGTCGAAGTAGCCGCTGTTGGTCAGGTTTGTCATGCTGCCGTCGGCCACATTGATTATGGCCACGTCGGAGTAGGGCTCGTGGCGGCGTGCCACCACATCGAGAGCTATCCAGCGCGAGTCGGGGCTCCAGTGGAAACTGAAAGCGCCGTTGCGCTGCGGGTTGGTGCTGCCGTCTGTGAGCTCACGCACGGTGCCCGTTGCCACATCCATTACTGCCAGCCGGGTGCGGTCGAGCACAAAGGCCAGCTTTTTGCTGTCGGGGGAGTAGGACGGGCAGCTGCGTTCGTGGCTGTCGTCCGGGAAAAGGGCTTTTTCGGTAAAGGAGGTCGCGTTGGCGAAATTTCCTTCGGAGTCGGGACGCGCCATTTCTGCCGTATAGATATTGCTGCGGCCGTTGCGCTCGGATGCGTACACGAGTTTTTTGCCGTCGGGGCTCCATTGCACATGCTTCTCGGCGGCAGGAGTGTCGGTCACCTGACGTGTGGTGCCGTACTCCACTGACGACACGTACACGTCGCCGCGCCATACGAGTGCCATCTGTTCGCCGTCGGGAGAGGGCGAAGCCTCGGACGCTCCTCGTGAAGCCGACATTTTTTCGATGTCGGGAAGCGACTCGTCCACGAGCCGTATGCTGAGCTTGGTCGGCTCCGAGCCTTCTTTCATGGTGTAAATCTCGCCGTCGTAGGTGAAGCACAGGGTGCCGTCGGAGCCTCGTGAAAGGAAGCGTACGGGGTGTGTGGTGAAATGTGTCAGCTGCGCCACGCTGCCGTCAGAGCCGAGGCTGTACACGTTCATTGTGCCTCCGTTGCGTTCACTCAGGAAATAGTTCCTGCCCGCCGCTCCGGCTGCGGGATTCGTGTCTTCGCCGCGTCGTTCGGTCAGGTTGGTGTGCTGTCCGCTGCGGGTGTCGTAGCGCCATATGTCGCGTGTCACTCCCGATGTGTGGTGCTTGCGCCATTCGTCTTCAAATCCCTTGACATCCTGGTAGAGGAACGACGCGCCATCCGGCTCCCAGCTGACATAGCGGGCCGGGGTGGCGAGCACGCGCGTTGTAGCTCCGCCGTCGGCCGGCACTGCGTACAGCTCCGTCATGCGTGCTTCCGGGAAAAGGGCGCTGCTTGCCGGATCCTGTATGGATGCTGAAAACATCACCTGTTTGCCGTCGGGCGTGAAAGCTTCCGGTATTTCGGAGGCGGAGTTGTATGTGAGCCGCCGTGGTGCTCCGCCTGTGGCGTCCACGATATATACGTCCATGTTTCCGTTTCGGTCGGATGCGAATGCTATGCGCGAGCCGTCCGGGTTCCACACGGGGTTGGCTTCGTAGGACGCTCCTGAGGTGAGGCGTGTGGCAGTGCCTCCGGCGGCCGGAACTATCCACACGTCGCCTTTGTAGCAGAATGCCACGGATTTGCCATCAGGGGATATTTTTACATCGCGCAGCCACAATGGAGTGGTTGTGCCGGCAAATGCCGCAGGAGCGGCAAGCGCTAATATTGCAAGGAATTTTTTCATAATGTGCATTGGGTCTATCAATGCACAAAGATACAATTTTTCGGCGTAAATGCAAAAGAGCCGTCACAATGCCACTTTATGCCCCTCGACGATGTAAAAGCCGCGTGGCAATGAGGATATGCTGTTGACGCCTGCGGCCAGCCTGACACTGACAGAGCGGCCGTCTATGCTCGTGATTTTTACGCATCGTGGTGCTGCTGACACTATGTGGAGCGTGCCGTTGCAGGCGTAGACTCTGAAATTGCCACCGTTCATAGCCTCTGTCAGGCCGCCAGACTCTCCCCATTGCGCCTTAAGCCAGTCTATTTTGGATTCCATTCGGCGGAATGCCTTGGCGGCGTCGGCCTGTTCGTCGTAGTTGCCGTATTCGGGCCATCGCCTGTAGTCGCATTTCGCGGCCTGAGCTATTTCGTCGGCGGTGGCTTCTCCGTCGGCAAGTATCGCAGCGGGGCCGTTATCTCCTAAGAATCGGGCCCACGTGTCCTTGACGGTTTCCACAAATTGCGGGAATGAAGCATACACTGAGCCTATCCACACTTGATGGAATTCCGGCGAGTCCCATATGAAGCGGTTGCTGTTGTCGTTGAACAGGGCGCTCCCGAAGTCCCATACGGGTCCGAATTTCCATCGCTCGCTGTCGCCGCGCTGACGGGTGAGGTAGCAGCTGCCGTGGAACGATTCGTAGTCGTTGAGCACTTCCTGCACTATGTAGTATCGTGCGAGCATGTCCACATCCACCAATGCCGAGAAGGCCGTATAGTCTTTGGCGGCTATGGCGTTCTGTATGCTTTGCATCTGTCCCTGAAGGAATTTGGCCTGCTGCGCCGACAGTACTTCGGGCGATTTGTAGGTGAACCATACCGGGTAGTCGCCTTCATGGACGGTCACGTGCGGGTCGGAGTCGTAATTGTCTATTTCCACAAGCCAGCCTCCGTCCACATCGGATGTGGCGAGGTCGTCCTGTTCTGTTATGTTTACACGGTTTTTGTCCACACGGATGGTTTCCGTGAGGAAGTACAGTCCGATATAATCGCCGTTAAGGACCACTTCCACAGGCTTCTGTGCCGGAGTCCATGGCAGTCCGAGGTGGCGAGAAGCGGCGAATCCGAGAGTGTTGCGCATGAACCCTACGCGGTCGTCGGCATGGGCGAGCAGGGCGAAGTGGCGGCTTTTGTCCATGCCGAGGATGGCCGCTTTGTCGGTGAATTTCAGTCGGTAAGGCTTTTTGTCAAATCCAGTCCAGGTGTAGTTGCCGCGTCCGCGTATTTCAAGCGTGAGCGGGGCTTCGGCGTTTCCGATGGCCTCTATGCCTTCCGCACCCATCGGGTCGAGGTAATATGTGCCGTTCAGATAGTCTTCTTTGGAAGTGACCGGTACCCCGCCTTCGGTGGCGATGAACAGAACCGGCAACGTGCCGGAATATTCCGACGAAGTGTCGCGCACGAAGCGCATGCGCATTCCTGCAAGGTCTACCTGCACCGTGAGCATCCTGTTTTCGGGTGCGGCTATGTTGCCTGCGCTGTTGTGTTCTATGGCTATCCATTCGCCCGTTCCGGCGGTTCCGACAGGCTTTAAGGCGCCGGAGTCGAATTCTTCCCAGCCGTTGCCTTGCGCTCCCGCTCCGGAGGTGGTGCTCATCTTGAAGTCGCGGTCGGATGAAAAGTCGAGAGTGATGCTGTACAGGTCGCCCTCTTTGTCGAAAGACAATGGAGCTTTTGCGTCCCATCCGTTAAAGGGGCCTACGGCGAACATGGCATCTTGGGCGGTCGCGCCGATTGCCGTAGCCGCCATCGCTATAATGGCGGCAAAAATACGGGGCAGTTTCATAAGTGTCGGATTTAAGTAAGTATGATTGGCTGCAAATTTAATGGTTTTCTAATAAAATCTGATAAAATAACAAAAAGGAATACGTATCTAATTGTTAAAAATGTCAGAGCCCGCTGATTGCAATACGTCATCAGCGGGTCCTGAGTATTAAAGGATATTTATCCGTGATTTATTTCGGAGCGCCGTTGTAGACGCTTTCGAGTGTGTATCCCGGCTCTGTGCTGTAATATCCTTTGAGCATTGCAGCCACGGCGGGCTCGGATTTTGCGCCTATGTAGTTGCCTGTGGCATGGTTGAACAGGCCGAACGCTTCTTTTCCTGTCGATGTGGAGCCGTTGTCCCAGAAGAAAAGTGATATTCCGCGGTCGGTGGCGGCTTTGCACACGTATTCAAGATAGTAGAGACGGAAGCTTTCGTCGCGTGCCGTGGCGCGGGTAGTGGCACCGAACTCGCCTACGTATACACCGATGCCGGCATCGACATATTTATTGCGCAGGGCTGTGAATGTGTCGGTCACGTTCTGTTCGTCGCCCCAGTTTGCCTTTTTGCCCGGCGCGCCGGTGTGCCCCCACTCGGTATATTTCGCTTCTATGGCAAATTCGCTGGGGTCGTAGAAATGTACTGCCACGAGCAGGCGGTCATTTGCAGGATCGGTCGGCAGCACAAGGTTTTCCATTGTGAGAGACGGGTTGGTACAGTAGCCCGGAATGCCGAGGAAACGGGTAGCGTTTTCGCCGCCTGTGGCGCGCACGGCATCGACAAACGTCTGGTTCCATTCGTTGAGGGTGCGGTATTGCTTGCCCCCGTCCTTGCGGTTGTCGCCCCAGCCCCATCCGCCGTCGTGGATTTCGTTGAAGGCCTCGAACATCAGGAATTGGCCTTTGTCGGCGAAGCGTGCCGCGATTTGCGTCCATATCGCGGCGATTTGGTTTTTTATGGCGGTATTTTTTGCTGCATCGGTCGATGCGCCTTTTATGTCGAGCCAATGTGCGGAGTCAGCACCGTCGTGATGTATATTGATGACGGCACGGAGGCCGGCATTTTCGGCATAGCCTACTACCTCGGCCACGCGGTCGAGCCATGCGGCCTCGATGGTGTAGCCTGGTGCGGAACCGAATTTTCCGAGCCATGTCACAGGAATGCGCACCGATTTGATGCCGGCTTCGGCGAGTTTGTAGAACAGTTGCTGCGTGGTGGCAGGGTTGCCCCATGCTGTTTCGGATGCCGTGCCGTTGTTGTGGGCGTCGAACTGGTTGCCGAGGTTCCAGCCCAGGCCGAGTAGTGCTGCATACTCAACGGAACTGTCGGCGTTCGGTATTACAGGCGGTTCTACATTGTCCGGAGCTTTGCGTGCAGCCTGTTTTATGGTGGCGTCGGTTTTGAGTTGGCCGGCGGTGAAGGTTATGGACGAACTGCGCTCGGCTCCGTCGTTGGGAGCTATTGTGAAGATGAAAGTGGATATGTCGCCTTCGCGTCCCGACGACTTGCGCGTGACCCACGTCTCTGCCGGATTTGCAGTGGCTACACGGCTCGATTTTATAGTAATGGTGATTTCTCCGCCTGCTTCACCGATATTCTCCGGTGTGATGCTTTCTACGCTGAGATACGCTTCGGTGGGGTCGGGGGTTGGGATGGGAGCGGGAACGGGGGCGTCTTCCGAACATGCCCACAAGGAACCTGCGGCAAGCAGTGCCGCGAATATGTTTCGTGCTATGTGTTTCATTTTTTTGATGGAGCGTTGTTGTATATGTTTTCAAGTGTAATAGTGCTGTCGGTGCGGTTGTAGCTGTCTGTCATTGCCATGGCTGCCGCACGCGTGACGGGGCTGTAGAAACTGCCGGTGGAGCGGTCGAACAGACCGAATGCTTCGTTACCGGTCGTGTTGTAACCATTGTCCCAATATGTTATTGCTATGCCGCGGTCGGCAGCAGCTCGCCATACATAGGACAGATAATAACGGCGGAAGGCCTCTGCGCGTTCGCCGTCGCGGTTGCCGCAGCCTGCTTCGCCGATATACACAGGCACGCCGTTGTCTATGAATTTCGCTTTCAGGGCGTCGAACGTGTCAGTCACGTTTTTCTCGTCGCCCCATTTCTCGGTGAGTGCCGGGTCTCCTGTGTGTCCCCATTCGGTCTTTTTTCCGTTGATGGCAAATGTCACAGGGTCGTAGAAGTGTACGGCCACAAGCAGGCGGTCGGGCACACTGTCGGCGGGAAGGACAAGATTGTCGATGGTGATTCTGGGGTTTGTGCAGTATCCGGGAATGCCGAGGAAACGGGTGGCGTTGTTGCCTCCTGTGGCACGCACGGCATCGACGAATGTCTGCATCCAGCCGTTGTGCGTGGCGTATTGGGCGCCGTTGTCCTTGAGGTTGGCTCCCCAGCCCCATCCGCCGTCGTGGATTTCATTGACGGCCTCGAACATCAGGAAGTCGCCTTTGTCGGCAAAACGGCGTGCTATCTGTGTCCACATGGCAGCAAACTGCGCGGTCACCTCGGCGTTGCGTACAGAATCGGTCGCTGCTCCCTTTATGTCGAGCCAATGTGCTGAATCTCCGCCGTCGTGATGGATGTTTACGATGGCTTTGAGTCCTGCGTTCTCAGCGTAGTCCACAATTTCGGCAATACGGTTGAGCCATGCTGAGTCTATGCGGTAGTCGGGTGCTGGTCCGAAATGCCCGAGCCATGTCACAGGAATGCGTACGTGGTTGAATCCGGCGGCTGCGACACTGTCGAAAAGCGCTTGCGTGGCAGGTTTGTTGCCCCATGCTGTTTCGGATGCTACGCCGTCTTTATAGGCGTCAAACTGATTGCCGAGATTCCATCCCGCACCCATGGACCGGGCGTACTCCAGCGCTGTGATGCTGTCGGTGGCTTCTGCTTGCTTTTGTTCTTGTTTCCCGGACGTGCATGAATGGAACATGATTCCGAAAACGGCGATTGTAATGTAGAAAATGTGTTTTCTCATGATATTGGTTTTGACGCAAATTTACGCCTAAAAAGGCGTCCGGACAATAAGTCGGGCACCTTTTTAGGGGTATTGATTGTTGCAATATTGTTATTTAAGCGTTATTACCGTGATTTCCGGTGTGGCTCCTATGCGCATGGGCAGGCCTACAGTGCCGAGGCCGGTGTTGACGTAGAGTCTGTGGCCGGCATTGTCGTCGTACAGGCCTCCCCACTTGGGGTACCTCCATTTGGCCGGCGAGAATCCTGCCACTTCTATCTGCATGGCGTGGGTGTGTCCCGAGAGCGTGAGCGCTATGTTCACGTCCTTGCGTCCGGCTATGCTGTCGGTCCAGTGTGCCGGATTGTGCGACATAAGAATCTTTGGCGAAAGGTCGGCAAGTCCCGGACATGCTTTGCGCAGGTCGCCATGGGTGCGGAATGGAGGATCGCCTATGTTTTCGACTCCGATTAGTTTTATTTCTCCGAGATTTACCATGGCGTTGTCAAGTACACGCCAACCCATATCGGCCTGCATGGCGCGCAGACTGTCGGCGTCGGCCCGGTGTGCCTGTTCATCGGGCCAGCGGTAATAGTCGCCGTAGTCGTGGTTGCCCATCACCGAATACACACCCATAGGCGCTTTGAGGCGGGACAAAACTCCTGTGAAGGGGCGAAGTTCGTCGCTGTGTCGGTTCACGAGGTCGCCGGTGAACAATACAGCATCCGGCCTGAGTGCGTTTATCGCGTCTACCGTGCGGCTTACGAAGGTGGTGTCTGTGCCGTAGCTTCCGACATGCCAGTCGCTTATCTGCACCAATTTGGTGCCCTGCATGGATGTCGGCAGATTCGGAATCTCGATTTCTATTTTTTTGATGTCAAGGCGAAACCGTTCCTCCGTGGCTCCCCACCACATTGCGGCAAACACCAGCGTGGCGCATACTGTGCCGGCTCCGCTTACGATGCGCCAACGTCTGCCGTGCCATATCATTGGAATTGCGGCTACGATGTCGAACACGGCTGCTACATATTTCGGCATATACACCGTCCAGTAGGCGTATATGACCCACATCAGACCTAAAAGGAATGAATCGTCGCCAATGCGTTTCGGTACACATATTATCCCTATCCATAACAGCGTAAGCACAACCGACAGAGCGGCATGCGCCTTGCGTAGCCCCGGCCTCTTCTGGAGACGGGAATAAACATAGGCGTCAACAACAATGTTGAGCGCTAACGCCACAAGGGCCAATACAAGCGGAAGCCTCATCAGGCGTCGGTTTTGACGCCTTGCGCCCGAAGCTGGTTGACGAGCGGGTTGGCATACATCATAAGCACCATATGGCGCATATAGGCGCGTTCCTCGTTGCTCACGTCAGGAATCTCCACCTTGTCGAGCTGGGCATTTATATAGTTGTCGAAGCGCTGCACGTCGTCTGCCGTATAGCAGTCGGCAAAACGTTCTGTGCCGTGATATTCGTCATACGCGATATAGTTGCACGGGTAGATATGGTAGCCGCGGTGTATGGCGGTGTCTATCAGGCGGCATGTTTCGCGCACCACCGGGCTTCGCTCGTCTGAGCCGAAAGAGGCGAGTCCTTCGTTGATGCACGGGCCGATGCGGAAATGGATACGTCCTTTGGGGCTCAGCAGACCGGTTTCCATGCTCAGCAGGTCGTCGCGCTTGCTTTTGTGGAAGTGGGGGTCGCGGCGGCGCATCAGGAATTCGCTTGCCTTCAGATAGTCGTTGGGGTCGTATTCGTAGCTTATCGACACCGGCATAAGGTTCACCTCCATGAGTCTTTCGCGCACGGAGCCTTCTCCGGCAAGACCGAGCATTTTTATAAGGCTTTCCTGGGTGAGGTCGTTGCTGTCCTTGGCGCGTCCTTCGCGTTGGGCTATCCACACGGATTCATGGCGCTGCGAGATGGTGTAGTGTATGTAGGCCGACAATTGGCGCGCTGCATTCAGAGCATCGGTAATCTTCACATCGCGTTTCACGATGAAACTGCGGTTCAGCTTCACGAGGTCGCTTATCCACTCGTAGATGAGCAGGTTGTTGCCTATGGCCACCTGCGTGACGGGCATGCCTTTGCGTATGAAGCACAGGTTCAGGAACGATGCGTCAAGCACAATGTCGCGGTGGTTGGTAATAAATGTATAGCTGGTGCCGGGCTTCAGGTTCTCGACACCGTCGAAACTTATTCCTGAGGTGGTACGGGCGGCGAGAAATTCAAGGAATTTACCCATGATTCCACGCTGGAAATCGTCTTGAGTAGGCACTTGCAGCAGTTCGCGGCAAAATTCGTCATAGTCGACGTCTGGCATGACATAACGCACGGCATGTTCGAATCCAGGTTCTTTTACAAGATTCCGCATCTTGTCGTGGAACTGTGAGTCGTCGTAGGGAGCTATGTCATGAAACTCTTCGGGTAGTATATGTTCTGAGTCTTTGCTATTCGTCATCATGGTTGCGAATCGATGTCGTTTCGAGCGGCAAAATTACAACAAAATATTCAATTAAACGCTGTGCGAGGCCGAATAGTTGCGCCATCGTTCTATGAGAGCCGTCATGTCAGAGGGTATTTCGGAGTTGAAAAACAGCTCTTTGCCTGTATCGGGATGTACGAATCCGAGGGTACGGGCGTGCAGGGCCTGTCGCGGACAGGTGGCGAAGCAATTGCTCACGAAAGCATTGTACGATGCAGAGCGGAGTCCGCGCAGGGCTGTATCGCCGCCGTAGCGTGCATCGTTGAATAGTGTGTGGCCTATGTGGCGCATATGCACCCTTATCTGGTGTGTGCGTCCGGTCTCGAGCACGCAGCGCACAACTGACACATGTCCGAGATTCTCGAGCACTTCGTAGTGGGTGACGGCATGCTTGCCGCGCTCGTCGCCCGGCGGATATACGGCCATTTGCAGCCGGTCGCGCTCGTTGCGTCCGATGTTGCCCTCGATTCGGCCTGTCGCAGGGTCAGGCACGCCCCACACCACGGCCACGTATTCCCTGCGCGTGGTTTTATTGAAAAACTGTCGCCCGAGATGGGTTTTTGCATCGGGTGTTTTGGCCACCACGAGCAGTCCCGACGTGTCTTTGTCTATTCTGTGCACAAGGCCGAGACGCGGGTCGCTGACATCATAGTCGGGGGTGTCGCGGAAATGCCATGCGAGAGCGTTGACGAGCGTGCCGGAATAGTTGCCGTGTCCCGGATGCACTACAAGTCCGGCCGGTTTGTTGACGACGAGTACCGTTTTGTCTTCGTACACAATGTCGAGCGGAATGTCTTCGGCTATGATTTCAAAGTCGTAGCGCGGGCGGTCCATCACTACGAGCACGGTGTCGAGCGGCTTTACGCGGTAGTTGCTTTTTACAGGTCGGCCGTTCACGACTATGCATCCGGCCTGTGCGGCCTGCTGAATGCGGTTGCGGCTCGACTTCTGAAGCCTGAGCGCCAGAAATTTGTCCACACGCAGCAATTCCTGGCCCTTGTCTGCTACGAATCGGAAATGTTCGTATAGCTCACGTCCGTCTCCGAGGTCGACAATGCGAGGCGCTTCGCTGTCGGCGCTTTCTGTGCCGGCAACGGAATAATCCTTGTTTTCGTCCATCAGTCAAAAATTGCGTTGCCGTCTTCGTCTGCAGTGGTGGCGTTTTCGGATTGCAGTTCGGTGTTGTCGTAGGGTACGTCTTCCGTTTGCGGTTTTTCAGGAGCCGAACCCACTTCAAGTGTGACGGTTGCTGTCACCGGGATTTCGCTGTCGACGCGCAACATCTTTCCGTCAGCTTTGGCGGACTCCACGAGGTCAGGATATTGCGACGGCACTGAAACGATTCGTATGCCGGTGATGCCGAGCCCGCGCAGATAGCTTACAGCCTGGCGCGAAGACACGCCGGTGACGGGCATCGTGATGCGTACCATTTTTGGCGAGAACGCCGTTACGGTGACATATACCTGACGTCCGCGCTTAACCACGGCGCCTGCGCGCGGCCAGCTTTCGAGCACTGTGCCGGGGGCTGCGTCCCTGTCGTATACGGAGTCGGAAATCTCTATGCTCAGGCTGCAGTCCCGCAGCAGTTCGGCTGCCGTGGAGTAGGGGAGGTTCTTTACCTGAGGCACCGTTGAGGTGGAGCCGTGATGAGTCCATACGTTCAGGAAAATCATGGCGAACCATACCAGCACCACGGCTGTTGCTGCCATGATTATGATATGGCTGACTATGGGGTGCTTGCTGTAGAAGCGTCTTACGGATGGCTTGTCGTTGTTCATACCGCAAAATTAGTGATTTTTTTTCGGACGTCTCACAAAATTTGCTAATTTTGCGTTTACATATATTTACGATGACAGATATGATGCTACTGAAAAAAATATTATTGTCGCTCGGCATAGTTTTTGCCGGCGTAACGCCTTCTGTGGCGGCAAAAACGTCGGAACCGGATTTTACTTATCCGCGGAAGGTGCTGGCTGATGCATATGCCACGTTAAAGGCTACTGAGGGCCGGGACGATGCTGCGCCCCAAAGGGTGCGTGCTGTTCTCGAAATCTGCACGGCTTCGCAGTCAATCGATCCCGACAGTGCGTTTTCGCTTGTCGGCGCAGTGGAGCAGCTTGCCGCGGCGGAGACGGTGAAGCCGGCGAAATCGCTTATGCGGCTGATAGATGCAAAACTTCTATATAGCCTTTATATGCGCCAGAAGTGGGTTTACGACCGAATTGATACCCCGGCCGAGCCGTTGCCTGCCGATATTTCGGAATGGAGCGGCGTGCAGTTCCGCGCGCAGATAGCTGGCAGGGCGAAAGCAGCCATGGCCATGGCCCGGGATGCTGATGTGCCTTTGGCGGAATATTCGGAAGCGGTAAAGGCTGATGACCGTACCCTTATATATTTTCCTATGTTAGCCGATTTTGTGGCTGTAGATGTGGCCGAACTTCTTGACGAAGTGGACATGCCCTCGGCCGCTTCGGAAATAAGGCGCGAGCGTCGCGACGCTTCGTCCAAGGGATCGGCTTCGTACTATTATTGGGAGTTGCAGATATTCCGGGAATCGACATTGACGCCGCGCTACTCCGAGCGTCTGCTGGAGTATTACGAAGACCATAGCCGTGATGAATACGCGCGAATAATACTTTCCGCCATAGACCCGCCGTATGCGGGCGACGGGAATGCAGCCCATGCGGCTTTCCGGCGTAAACTCATTGAAGAAATTGAAATTTCGCTGGAGCGCTTTCCGTTATATTGGGACAACAATACGCTGCGCAACATGCTGATAAACCTGCGTCGTCCCGGCGTAGACATAGCCTGCCCGTCGCTCGTATGTCCGTCGGTTCCGTTTGAAATAAATGCCGATGCGTCTTACGCGGCCACTGCCGGAGCCGAAGTGTACGCCGTTACTCCCAAAATGCTCAAGAGCCGCAACGGCATAGAACTTGCGGGTCTTAAAGCCTTGGAAACGTTCAGATTCGAGGCAGTGGACACTCTTGATTCTTCAAAACATACTATGACAGCTGTTCTTGACAAGCCGGGTATGTATGCGGTGGTGCCGACTCTTAACGGTAAAACAGGGAGTAAGCGTGGCTATGGTTCATATAAGCTGATTGTATGCACTCCGTATCTGCCTGTAGCATTCACCGGAACGAGCGAACAGGTTGTCGTCATGGCCGATTACGCCGGCGGTGCGCCGGTGGAGGGTGTGCGTGTGCTTGCCGCCAAATACAGCAATGGCTCGCCTGTGCCTATGGCAACTACCGACCATCTCGGTGTAGCGCGGTTCAGGCTGCCTGGAAACGGAGGCTATGAAGTGTCGGCAATTACCCCGGACGGCCGTCGTCTTGATTTTGCCGGCAGGGTAGACCTTCGCTCGCCGTGGGTCGGTCAGGAACATCCTCAGCGTCAGTTTAATGTGGCGCTGCTTCCGGCAAGGCCAATATACCATCCCGGCGACACGCTGAAATGGGTCATGATAGCCGACTGCAGCGACGACGGGTTGCGTTCGCGTTCGGCTGCCGCTTCTTTGATGGCCTCTGTTGTGTTGAATGATGCGAATGGCCAGCCGGTAGACACGGCCGAAGTGGTGACGGACCGGTATGGCAGCGCGTTCGGAAGCTTCGTGCTGCCTGACGACGGCGCCCTCACCGGCAACTATAGTCTGCTCGCGAAAATCTCCGGCGATGTGGAAGGCCGTACGTATGTAATGGTAAGCGACTATCGCATGCCCACTTTCGAGATTACCGACACGGATGTGTTGCGAGATGAGCCGACTACAGGGGAAGTTACGCTCAAAGGGCGTGCGTTGACATATTCCGGCATGCCGGTGGCGCGCGCGCAGGTTGTAGCGGAAATCCGCGAGGCTCTGCGCTGGCGTTGGTGGCAACCTGCCCGTAGGCTCGGACGCGTTGTGGCCGAAACCGACGAGGGCGGCCGCTTTTCGCTCGTTGTGCCTGCCGGAATGCTTGAAGAAAACGACGGCCATGATTTCTCCGCATCAATCGTAGCGACTACGGTGGCAGCCGAGACCGCCACCGCCGATATTCCGTTCACAAACGGCCGCCCCTACCTGATTAACATTATAGCCGGGCAGTTCATGAACGCGCTTACTGAAACCATTCTGCCTGTATCGGTCTATGATGCCAAAGGAAATAAAGCCGATATTGAACTTAAATGGAAATTGGAAGAGAAAGGAAGCAGCAGGGTTGTGGCGTCAGGCCGGTGCCGTTCGCTCAAGCCTGTTGCCGATTTGGACAGGGTGCGTGGCGGCTATTACCGTCTTGTCGTCGAGCCGGCTGACCCCGCCTTGGCTGAAACGGAAAATTCGGCAGACTATATAGCGGTTTATAACGTGGCATTGAATTCTATGCCTGCCGGGCTCCCGCTTCTTGTCGAAAGCCGCAGCATAACCACGAACGATGCCGGTCGTGCCTCTTTCCGCTATGGTGTGGCGGCCAACGACACCTGGCTTTACGCAGCCTTGTGTGCAGGCAATGAAATAGTGGAAGTGGAGGTGCACAAACGCGAAAAAGGGTTCCGGCACCTGTCTCTCGATTTGCCGTCGGGGGCCGATCGCGGAAAACTTGTGATATTCACGGTGCGCGACGGACGTGTTTTTGCATATAATATTGAGGTGGTGCGCCCTGAGCATCGTACGCTGACAATAACCGGCGACAGTTTCCGCGACCGCCTCGTGCCCGGAAGCGGCGAACGTTGGCGTCTGCATGTGGCTCATGACAACGGCACGCCTGCAGCCGCAGCAATGGCCGCAACCATGTATAACCATTCGCTTGATGCTCTGCAGCCCATGTCGTGGCCGTCTTCTTTCGGTCTTGCTGTGCGTTGGCCTCAGATGTCTTTGAGCCGTCTTGAGTCTCATGAAATAGGAGAATCCATGGAGGCGGATGTGAAATGGTTCAAAACCCAAGATCTTGTGACTCCTAAGCTTAGATTCCTTCCTGAGGCGGGCTACGCCGTGTTGTACGATAATGTTGTAGTGAGAGGAACTTCAGCAACTGCCGCTCCCCGCATGATGATGAAGTCTGCCGCATCGGCCAATGGTGCGGCCATGGAAGAAAGCATAGAACTTGAGGAGGGAGCGGTGGTTATGGACAGCGATACAGGTACCGGCGCATCCGAGTCGGGTGCGGACTCTCCCTCGGCGGAATGTTTCGATTATCGTGAATCCGATGTGGAGGAGGCGTTCTGGATGCCGCAGCTCACTGCCGACGAAGCAGGAAATGTGGACATTGATTTTGTATTGCCCGATGCCAACGCCACATGGCGCATGATGGCTCTCGCCTGGACTTCCGACATGCAGGCCGGTAAACTTGTCCGCGACTTCGTGGCTGCCAAGCCTGTTATGGTACAACCCAACCTGCCGCGCTTCCTCCGCGAGGGCGACAGCGCGCGCGTGCTTGCCACTGTGTACAACAACAGCGGGGAAGAGTGCGAAATCAACTCTGTTGTGGAAGTGTTCGACCCTGTTTCGATGAAAACGCTGTTTTCATCCGAAAGCACAGACATAGTTGCCGCCGACGGCTCGACTGTGGTAGCCATAGACATTGTTGCGCCGTATGATGCCACTGCGATAGGCTACCGCGTGCGTAGCGGCAACGCCGCTTTCTCCGACGGAGAACAGGCGCTGATACCTGTCGAATCGGCTCAGTGCGATGTCGTCGAGTCTACAGCGTTCTATCTTAATCCCGGCGATAAACCGTTTAAGCTCCGTGTGCCTTCAGGCAGGGACGTATCTTATACATTGCAGTATTGTCAGAACCCGTTATGGAGCATAATAAAAGCGCTTCCGGGTCTTGTAGAATACGAGTCCACGAGTACTCCCGGTGCAGTGAACTCTCTCTTTGCCGCATGCACCGCACGCGGAATCGTGGAGCGTACGCCTCAGGTGGCAGAAGCCATGAAGGCATGGAAAGGAGATGACATCACATCGCGTCTCGAGCAGAACGACGCCCTGAAGATAGCCGCTTTGCGAGCCACTCCGTGGGTGCAGGCTGCGCAGAGCGACAGCGAACGCATGGCACGACTCTCGTTGCTGCTCGATGCCGGACGCATAGAAGACAATGTCAAAGCCTCCATCGGCGTGTTGTCGTCGCTCGCTTGTCGCGACGGAGGCCTGAAATGGGGCAAGTGGAACGAAGAATCGTCGCATTGGGCGACTATGCTTGCCCTGCACGATCTCGGGTTGCTGCAGATGGCCGGCTATCTTCCGCGCGATTCGCGTCTGGAGGCTATTCTGAATAGTGCGCTTGGATATATCGACGTGAAACTCAAAGAATCGTCGGAAGGAAAGGTTTATCCCGACATGTCTTATGCCGTGATGCGCAGCATGTGGAAAAATGTGTCTCCGTCGTTGCACGGACAGCGCGTTCTGCAGGCTACTTTGCAGCATTGCATAAAAAACTGGCGCTCTGCATCGACGTCGGAGAAAGCCAATATGGCGATATTGCTTGACATATACGGCTATGGAAATGTAGCGAAGCAGATACTCGGCTCTGTAGATGAGTTTGCAGTCGCTACGCCTTCGCAGGGCATAAGTTTCCCCTCCGTGGGCAGTATCGGGCAGTATGCGCCCATGCTCATGGCCTACGGACGTATATCCCCGGCATCACCGCTTATCGACGGCATGCGCCAGTGGCTCATTGTGCGCGAGCAGGCCACATCTGGCCTTGCGGCGTACGATGCCACCCAGCTCGTTGGTGCGTTTGTTAACAGCGGAACCCCGTGGCACACAGACAACCGTCCAGCGTCTGTGACGCTGAGAGGACGCCGTGTCGATCTCGGCAATGCATGCAGCTATGGCGGAGAAGCCACGGTCGCACTCGGCAGCGAAGCGGCAGGTGCGATGCTCGAAATTGCGCCGATGGCCGATGTGCCGTCCTATGGTGCGCTCATAAGTTCGTACCGAAGCGAGCCTTCGGATGTGAAAGCCGCATCGTGCGAAGCCATATCGGTGGAAAAACGTATTATGGCGGTAGCCGCCGACGGCACTCTCTCTTATGCCGACAATGTTGAGCTCGGACAGCGTGTGCGTGTGTTGCTGACGTTGCATGTGAGCCGCGACATGGAATACGTAACGGTTGTCGACGAGCGTGCAGCTTCTCTCGAGCCGCTTGACCAGACTCCCGGATATGTGACAAGCGGGGGAGCGCGTTTTTATCGTGAGAACCGCGATGCTTCCACCCGGATGTTCATCTCCTATCTGCCTAAGGGGACTTATCAGCTGAGCTACGATTGCACAGCCGGCCTGTCGGGCATTTTCTCCGCAGGTCTTGCGACAGTGCAGAGCGCTCTCGCTCCCGCATTGACGGCACACTCCGCCGGAGCCGTGCTCGAAGTACAATAAATAGTATATCCCGCGCGTAAGCGAGTCGCCCCGGAGTGCATATCCGAATGCAGTTCCGGGGCGACCTGTGCAATGTATGTAAAAACGTCAAAAAAACGGTAGTTTTGAGCATTTGTCGCAAATTATGCGTAACTTTGCATGTCATGAAAATGAGCACATTTTCCCTCGCAATAAGCAAGCAGGCCGTGGCAGAGATGCCTGCGGTCGTTTTCGACGCTCCGATTATGGTTGTCGATACTCCCGAGCTTCTCGACAAAGCCTTGGCCGATCTCGGAAAGCATACTCTCGTGGGGTTTGACACGGAGACTAAGCCGTCGTTCAAGAAAGGCTGCCTCAACAAGGTGGCCCTTATGCAATTGTCGACAGACACGCACAACTACCTCATACGCCTTAACAAGCTTGGCATTCCAGCCCCATTGCGCGAATTTCTTGAAAATCCGGGCATAACCAAAATAGGGCTTTCCGTTCGCGATGATTTCAATGTGATGCGTCGCACGGAACCTGTCGAACCAAAAGGTTTTGTGGAATTGCAGAGCTACGTAAAGCGATTCCACATTTCTGACAGTTCGCTTCAGAAAATTTATGCAATAGTGTTCGGTCAGCGCATCTCGAAGAAGCAACGCCTTACCAACTGGGAAGCGTCGTCGCTCACACCTCAGCAGCAGACCTATGCCGCGCTCGACTCCTGGGCGTGCCTGCACGTTTATAAGCATCTTGAGTCCGGCCGCTTCGATGCCGCGGAATCGCCTTTCCGTGTAGTGCCGGAACTTGAAACCAATCATGACGAAAAATGAAAAAGATAAAGCGCTCTACTCTCATTCCGCTCGTGTTGGCCGTCTACCTCATGGTCATGGCTTCTATAGGCTGGGGCGATTATGCCTCCGGACGCACGTCGGCCTTGTATTATTTCGGCGTAATAGCCATCACGGTTGTTATATTGATACTGCTCCATTTCAGTCTGCGCCGACGGGAAAGGTACCGCGAGGAACGGCAGGCGGATATGGACAGAAACAACGACAAATAACAAATACATCATACACAACATATCATGGCAAATAAAGCTCTTTTGATAATCCTTGACGGATGGGGCATCGGCAACCACACCCACAGCGATGCCATCTACAGCACTCCGACTCCCTATTGGGATCACCTTTTGGCCACATATCCGCACTCGCAGCTTCATGCCGGAGGCGAAGATGTGGGCTTGCCCGACGGTCAGATGGGCAACTCCGAAGTAGGTCATCTCAATATCGGTGCCGGTCGCGTGGTATATCAGGATTTGGTGAAAATCAACAAATCCATTGCCGACGGCTCGATTCTTGACAATCCCATGGTCAAGAAAGCATTCGAATATGCCAAAACCAATGGCAAACGCATGCACTTCATGGGTCTTACAAGCAACGGCGGTGTGCATTCGTCGCTCGAACACATTTTTGCTCTTTGCGACATCGCCAAGCACTATGGCCTGAGCGACGTGTTCCTGCATTGCTTTATGGACGGCCGTGACACCGACCCCCGCAGCGGCAAAGGATTCATAGAACAGCTGCAGAACCATTGTGCCCAAAGTGCAGGCACTATAGCCAGCATCATAGGACGTTACTACGCAATGGACCGCGACAAACGCTGGGAACGTGTGCGTGTGGCCTACGACCTGCTCGTAAAGGGTGAAGGCAAGCAGGCCGCCGATATGGTAGAGGCCATGCAGCAGAGCTACGACGAAGATATCACCGATGAGTTCATCAAGCCCATCAACAATGTCAATGTGGACGGCACTATACAGGAAGGCGATGTTGTGATATTCTTCAACTATCGCAACGACCGCGCAAAGGAGCTCACTGTGGTGCTTACACAGCACGATATGCCCGAGGAAGGCATGCACACCATCCCCGGTCTGCAATACTATTGCATGACTCCATACGATGCGTCGTTCAAGGGCGTATACATCCTTTTCGACAAGGAAAACGTAGGCAACACGCTCGGCGAATACCTGTCGTCGCTCGGCCGCAAGCAGCTTCACATAGCGGAGACTGAAAAATATGCACATGTGACGTTCTTCTTCAATGGCGGACGTGAGCAGCCTTTCGATGGTGAAGACCGCATCCTCGTGCCTTCGCCTAAAGTGGCCACCTACGACCTTAAGCCCGAAATGAGCGCTCCCGAAGTGAAGGACAAACTCGTGGAGGCCATCAAGGAAGAAAAATATGATTTCATTGTCGTGAACTATGCCAATGGCGACATGGTAGGGCACACCGGTATCTACGAAGCTATACAGAAAGCTGTGGAAACGCTCGACAAGTGCCTGCACGACACCGTTGAAGCGGCTCGCGCGGCAGGCTATGAGGTGATTATCATTGCCGACCACGGCAATGCCGATTTCGCCGAGAATGCCGACGGCACACCCAACACTGCCCATTCGCTCAATCCCGTGCCTTTTGTTTATGTGACTGAGAACAAGCATGCGCATGTGACCGACGGCCGTCTTGCCGATGTGGCGCCTTCGCTTCTGCACATCCTCGGAGAGAAGCAGCCTGCTGAAATGACCGGCCACGACCTTATCGCAGACTAATAAATTGTCCCGTAAAAAATATTGCGACCGACAAACAGCAGAAATGCCGCCTGTCGGTCGCTTTTTTGAAGATATTATGGAATCAAGAGTAAACCAGGCAGTAGAGCGAAAGCGCAGCGGGCGTTTCAATTGTGCTCAGGCAGTCGCATGCGCCTACTGCGATATGGCGGGAGCCGATGAGGAAATGATGTATCGGGTCGCGGGGGCTTTCGGTGTCGGCATGGGAAATATGGAGGGCACATGCGGGGCTC
This sequence comes from Muribaculaceae bacterium, assembly GCA_009775265.1. Classification (GTDB taxonomy): domain Bacteria; phylum Bacteroidota; class Bacteroidia; order Bacteroidales; family Muribaculaceae; genus CAG-873. The sequence continues at coordinate 27,240 of VSPG01000012.1, read as the reverse complement.
TTGTCGGTGCCGGTATTGTGCTCGGTATGGCAATGAACGACAGGGTGGCTTCCATGCAGGCCATGCGGCGCGTCATGACGAAATTCCGGTCACGCAACGGCTCTACATGCTGTAAGGATTTGAAAGGTGTGGAAACTCGCTGCGTGTTGCGTGAGTGCAACGACTGCGTGGCAGATGCCGCAGAGTTTCTTGAAGAAGAACTCGGTTGACGCCGGCTATTAATCAATAGGCAAACAAAAAACTCTGCGCCCGAAAGAGCGCAGAGTTTTTTATCGTTCAATTGAACGGATGGCCTTTTTACATCATGCCGCCCATTCCTCCCATTCCTCCTGCGGGCATGCCTGCGGCGGGAGTTTCTTCCTTGATGTCGGCGATTACGCACTCTGTGGTAAGGAACATGCCGGCAATGCTTGCTGCATTCTCAAGAGCCACGCGGGTCACCTTGGCAGGGTCGATTACACCGGCCGAAAGCAGGTTCTCATAGCTGTCGGTGCGGGCGTTGTAACCGAAGTCGGCGTTGCCTTCGCGCACTTTCTGCACCACTACGGCGCCTTCCACGCCTGCGTTGCGTGCAATCTGGCGGAGGGGTTCTTCGATGGCGCGCTGCACGATGGCTATGCCGGTCTGTTCGTCGTCGTTGTCGCCTTTAAGGCTTTCGAGAGACGCGAGAGCGCGGATGTATGCCACGCCGCCTCCGGGCACTATGCCTTCGGCAATGGCTGCGCGGGTAGCACTGAGGGCATCGTCCACGCGGTCTTTCTTCTCTTTCATTTCCACTTCGCTGGGTGCGCCTATGTGCAGAACTGCCACGCCTCCTGCGAGTTTGGCAAGACGCTCCTGCAGTTTTTCGCGGTCGTAGTCGCTCGTGGTGGTTTCGATTTGCGCCTTGATTTGTGCCACGCGTTTAGCTATGGCCTCTTGCGAGCCTGCGCCGTTTACGATAGTGGTGTTTTCTTTGTTGATAGTCACCTTTGTGGCTGTGCCGAGGTCCTGCATTGTGGCTGTAGCCAGCTGCATGCCTTTTTCTTCGCTCACTACGGTGCCTCCGGTGAGTATGGCTATGTCCTCAAGCATTTCTTTGCGGCGGTCGCCGAAACCGGGCGCTTTCACTGCACAGATCTTGAGTGAGCCGCGCAGACGGTTGACAACAAGGGTTGCGAGTGCTTCCTGGTCTACATCTTCTGCAATGATGAGCAGCGGACGTCCGCTCTGTGCGCTCTGTTCGAGGATGGGGAGAATATCCTTGAGGTTGCTCACCTTCTTGTCGTAGATGAGAATGAGAGGGCTGTCCATCACGCATTCCATCTTTTCGGGGTCGGTGACGAAGTAGGGCGAGATATATCCGCGGTCGAACTGCATGCCTTCCACGATGTCAATGGTGGTTTCGGTACCTTTGGCTTCGTCAACGGTGATTACGCCTTCTTTTTTCACCTTCTTCATGGCTTCGGCGATGAGATGGCCGATGGTTTCGTCGTTGTTGGCCGATACGCGTGCCACATCTTCGATTTTCTTGAAGTCGTCGCCTACTTCCTCGCTCATATTGCGGATAGCCTCCACTACGGTGGCTACGGCCTTGTCGATACCGCGTTTGAGATCCATGGGGTTGGCTCCGGCAGTCACGTTTTTAAGACCTACTGCGATGATGCTTTGTGCGAGCACGGTTGCGGTAGTGGTGCCGTCGCCTGCGTCGTCGCCGGTCTTGGAAGCCACTTCCTTCACGAGCTGTGCACCCATGTTCTGGAAGGGGTCTTCAAGCTCGACTTCGCGGGCTACGCTCACACCGTCTTTTGTGATGTGGGGGGCACCGAATTTTTTGTCGATAATGACATTGCGTCCTTTGGGACCGAGTGTCACTTTTACGGCGTCGGCAAGAGCGTCGACACCTTTTTTGAGTTCTTCGCGAGCTTTGATATTGAATTCAATTTGTTTAGCCATAGTAGTCTGAAATTTTTTATTTTTCAATTACAGCGAGCACTTCGTTCTGACGCATCACGAGCACTTTCTCGCCATCGATTTCGAGCTCGGTGCCGGCATATTTGCCGTAGTAAACTTCATTTCCTTCTGCAAGTACCATTTCTTCGTCTTTGGTACCGTTGCCCACGGCTACTACGGTGCCTTTGAGGGGTTTCTCCTTGGCGCTGTCGGGGATGATGATGCCGTTGACGGTGGTCTCTTCTGCTGCGGTCGGGCGGATGATGACGCGGTCGGCCAGAGGTTTAAGTTTCATAGTATGTGAGTTTAGTGTTTTATTAGTAATGTTTCTGACATAGTATAATGCACATTCCGTGCCAAATAGCTGAGCTTGGACTTCGGCTGACAAAATGTCGCTTTTCGCAATGCCAATACTATAACAAATCTCGTTACCGATAGTTCACACAGGGCTTTGCGTCATGTCAGCGCTTGCCCAGACGTGGCGTGATGCCTACGAAAAACTCGAAATTTATGCCGGGCATGGGGCGTGAGAGCACAGAAAGATAATCTTCGTTGAACAAATTGTTGACGGCCAGTTTCAGAGACAGCCCGGCAAAACGCAGGTCTATGTTTTTCTCTAACTCTATGTTGCTCATATAGTATGGAGGCAGATGCCCGGTGAGGGTGGCGTCGTTGCTCGACATAGTGTAGCGTTGCGAGTAATGGCACCATTTGTAGAGGAATGACCACCCGCAGTGGCTGACACGCAGCGTAGCCGAAGCGCTTCGCTTCGGCACGTAAGGCAATTGCTTGCCGGGCGACTTGTCGGCGGCCGATACCGGTTCCCCGGCGTTGATTGAGGGGGTCCATGAAAAAGAGGCTCCGGCGTCTATGAGCCATCCTTTTGCCGGGCGAATGCCGAGATCGGCTCTCGTTTCTATCCCATAAGCGTGCACGCTCATGACGTTGCGCGGCGAAAAGAATCCTTTAGGTGTGGGCAGCCACATTATCCAGTCGTCGATGTACGAGTCAAACCATCCTGCGCTTGCACCGATTGTGTAGTAGTCTTGACGTCCGGTTTTGAATTCCAGTCCGGCATCGTAGCTGAATCCGTGTTCCGGACGCAGGTCGGGGTTGCCTCCCGGCATAAAATAAAGGTCGTTGAGCGAAGGAAACCGGTAGTTGCGCGCTATCGACGCCCGGGCCGTCAGATTGATGGCCGGCCACAGCATCGCATCGGCGAAGACGGCCGGCATCACAGGTGTCCATTTGCCTCCGTCCACTTCCTGCCTTACAAGCACCGATACGCCTGCCTGCTCTATCGGACGCCATTTAGCCGATGCGGCTGCCGATATTTCCGCGCGTCTGGCGTTGAAGCCTATCGTGCGGCTTTCCGGTGCGGACGGTGTGCTCAGGCTTTTGTCGTGGCTGCGCACAAAATGCTGGCGTGCGGAGAGGGATATGCTTAAGTTAAGGTTTCGAACGGGAGTGTATTCTCCTTCGGCATGTCCGTACAGGCTGTTGACGTAGCTTCTCGCGCGGGTCATCGCCGTCATGTTTCCTCCTCCGGCGTCGCGGCTGTAGTCGTAGGCTGTCTGAGAGTAGATGTATCCTCCTCGGATGGTGCTTTTCCATTTCTCGGCGAAATGTTCCCATGAAGCCGCGGCGCGCAGGCTTTGCTCGCGTTGCCGGTTGTCGAAGGATGCCTCGTCGCCGTAGTCGGTTGTGAGCATGGGCAGTTCGCGGTCGGAATGCGTGTACCATGCACTCAGTCCCGCGCTGTTGTCGGCGTCGCGGTAATATACTTCCTGGAGTGCGTTGAAATCCTTGAATGCGCCGCTACGGTTCTTTTCGCGCGGATGGTATTGTCCTATTATGTTCTTGTCCTCGTCGTATATGTTCAGTTTCTTGTCGTGGTTGATGTAGCTGTAATCGTTGGCCGACGACGAGTAGACCACACGCGTGCTTGCCCTCCAGTGCTCCGTGCCGTAGCTAATACGCAGAAACTCGTCGAATGTGCTGAACGACCCGGCTCCCTGCACATACTGCATCTTCAGGCCGTCAGGGTCGACAGGGGCGGTGGCGAGTCGGACAAGACCGCCGAGGCCGCCGCTGCTTTCTGACAGCGACGAACTGCCGTGCAGCATGCTTGCGCGGTCGATGAAATAGGAGGGGATGGTGGAAAAATCTGTCATCCCCAACATGGGGTTCACTATTGGCATGCCGTTCCATGTCACCTGTGTGTGGCTTGCCGACGTGCCGCGGAAAGCCACGGTGGAGAGCGTGGCGCGTCCGTAGCTCTTTACGAATACCGATGAGTTGTAACTCAGCACGTCGGCGATGGAAAGGGCGATGTTTTCTTTGAGTGCCGTGGAGTCGAACGATGTTTTCATTATGCCCGTTTCCTTTAGCGGACGGCGGGCACTCACCACTACTTCGCGAAGTTCGCGCTGTTCGGCAAAGGCATGCGGCGTAGCGGCCAAAACGGCGGCAAAGACGATTAGAGTTTTCATTTCCAACAGAAAGCCCCCGGGGTTATGCCGACGCTGAATACATCTTTTATTTCTCCCTGCGGGCTGTAGCGCCCGATTGATGCCTGTTGCTGATAGTCGATGGCATCGGCCACATACACGTCATTGTCATAGGGACTTACGGTGATGCTGTAAAATTTCCCATATTCCGGCTCGCGCAGGAATGGCAGTTCAGGCAGTTGGGCCGACTCCACCGGCATGCGCCATACATGGCGGTTTATCCAGTACAAAGTATCGGCGGTTGCATTTATGGAAAGGGCAGCAGGCGCATCGTCAATATCGAAGCGGAAACGCCGTTCTATCTCGAAGCGCTCTGTGTCTATGCATGCAAGCGACGGGCGCTCATGTCCGGCGGGATTACCGTAAAATCCTCCGTCGGTCAGCACCCAGAGCTTGCCGTATTTGTCAAGGGCAATGGAGCGTGGCTGGACACCCACGTCGAGCGTGGCCACAACGCGGTCGGTGCGCGTATCGATTTTTATTATATTTCTTTGATAGCTCCAGCAGTTGCAGTACACATAGTCGCCGGACTGCACCATCTGCTCGGTGGAACCTGATTCAGCCGACATTCCCGGGACAGTTATGTGGCCTGTGGTTTCGTATCTCTGCGGGTCGATGATGAATATGCGGTTGTCCCAGAGCTGGGTCACGTAGGCTTTACGGTCGTTTATGAAATGGATATAGCGCGGCGAGGGTAGGTTTTCTATTCGCCCTGTTTCCCTGAAATTGTCAGGGTCGATGGCAAACACCACGTGGCTGCTGTTTACGGCTATCCAGCCCCGTCCGCCGAATATAGCCATTGACTGTGCCACGTCGCCGAGTTTCATGCCGTTGGCACGGTAAAACACTTCGTTTTGCACTTTGCCACCGTCGGGGTCGTAGTAGCTGAGGGTGGCGTTGCCGTATTGGAAGTTGCCCTCGCAGGTGATGAAAAGACCTTTTCCGGAGGCTTTTAGGTCTTCGGAATCGCTATAATCCCACTTCATGCAGCCCGTTAAGGCTGCACAAAGCAGGATTGCAGAAAAGAAGCGTTCTATGCCCATTCAGGCGTTATTTCTTCGGAAAGCGTACGGCCACATCATCGTAGGCGAAGTATGCGGGTACGTTCAGTCCGTATTCGCCGCGGAGGTCTTTACTTCCGTCGATGTTGAATTCCACCTTTACGACTTCCTTGAGGCTGCTGAGTTCAAATTTAGTCCAGTCGCTCACGATTTTCTTGCCTTCGCACAGCTTGAATTCGGCGCGGCCGCTTTCTTTGCCTGCGGCGTCATAGCCGATGGCTATGATTTTAAGCCATGAATCTTCGCCGGCTGCGGGGCAGAATGCATTTCCGTTGCTGAGGGTGGCATAAGTATAGGCGGTGTTGGTGACGTACATGTGGTCTATGGTGCGCGCTACGCCGTCGTTAAAACTGAGTGCGGGGAGCTTGTCCTTGTACGATTCGCCGTCCACATAGCCGTTGTGCACGCAGAAGTTGCTTGAGCCGTTGTGGCCTGCAGCGCCTTCACGGCCGGTTGCTACGGAGAGCTGCTGCATGTAGTCTATGTTCGTGAGGTCGGAAAGGAAATAGTTCGACACGGCATGGCCGCCGTTCCAGTATGCTCCGCCGTCCACTATGCCGCTGCTCAGTTCGGTATTGCCGCCGTCGATCCATGCGTAGTTTGTGGGATTGTTGTCGTTGTAGAGCAATACGCCGTTGTATTGTACATCGTCTATCAGGTCGCTCCAGTCGGCAATGGTTATGTCGCTGCGGTCGGCAAAACTGTAGGGGCTGAATTTGGCATCCGTGTCCTCAAAAGTGAGTGTGCGCAGCTCGTAGCTGGAGCCGGGCTCATCATTCTCATCGCTACATGCGGTAGAGATAATTGCAAGCGGAAGTAAATAAATGATTTTTTTGAACATAATGTTTTGAGTTTTTTTGTTTTGTCCGCCTGTGGAACGTGCGCACTCAAAACATCCTGCCTTTATATTGCCCCATCCCTATGCGGCATGTTATGGCTGTGTTTTAATTGCTACCCGTTTATCCTGCAGGCGGCAAATTGTTAATTAATAGTTGCAAGGCAGGTTTTCTGACTTGTCCCTCATGCTTCCGCGCCTTCTCGGGAGAGACTTTCCCAATGGCAGAGTGCGGCGGCATGTGCCTGCGCAAGGCAGGCATAGGGGGACTTACAGCAGCAGGTACTGTCGCGGATTCACACCGCGTTCCCTTTCCTTTGCATCGGCAAAGTTAACGATTATTGTGGAATCGTGCAAATATAAGATGATATTATTAGTAAGCTCTAAATCGTTAAACTTGCGGTAAAAAACGTATGTGTCAGTCTATATGCGGCATGTCGAGAAGTGGCACATCCGGAAAATGGCGCTCCATATAGCGGCTTATGAAGCCGAGGGTGTCGTCGGCTATCACGGGGTCGCTGTCGAAATGGCGGTTATAAATTACTGCGGCCAGTTCTATGTTTCGTCGGCTTATGGCTTCAAGAGAGAGCAGGGTGTGGTTGATGGAGCCCAGTCGTCCGTTAGTCACGAGCACGAGCGGCAACCGGCGTGTCGCCACATAGTCTATACTTGTGAAATCGTCGGTTATCGGCACCATCAGTCCGCCGGCGCCTTCGATTAGCACGCAGTCGTAGGCGGACGCCAGCCTTTCCGTTGCCTTGTCGATTAAACTGAGGTCTATCTCTTTTCCATCGATTCGGGCGGCCAATTGGGCGGATGCGGGATAGCTGAATATTATAGGGGCTGTTGTGCCGTCAAGATCTTGTGGCAGGGGTGCTTTGCCGCACAGGCGTCGGTGTGCCTCTATGTCTTCGGATGTGTCGGTGCATCCGGTCTGAATGAATTTTTGAGTGACGACGCTGCGGTTTTCCGCTTCTATCCTGCTGGCAAGCCACGCTGTCGCGTATGTTTTTCCGGCATCGGTGTCTATTCCGCTTATAAAGATGGTACGGTATTGTTTCACGGCTTTTTTCTTAAAAGTATGAACAGCGGTTCGTAAGTTATGGTGTATTGTCCGTTTTCGTCGGGTAGCATGCGTCCTGCAATGCTGCGTGCGTTGCCTCCGCTTCGTGAAATGGCGTTGACTCCTGTCAGGCTTATGTGACGCAGCGCATCTATCGCAGTGTCGAAGCGGCATTGCATGCTAAGGGTGGAAATCTGCATTATCTCCGCGTCCGGCATTGCGGCCACGGCTTCACGCCATATGTCTGCGCCGCACAAGTGCAGGCCCACTCCCGATGCTTCTGCCGTTTCAGGCATGTTGCCGCGTCCGAAAGTGGATACGGCCAGTATGCCTCCGGGGCGCAGGGCTTTGATAGATCTTTCCACGAAGCGTTCCGGCGAGTTGAACCACTGCATTGTCGATGCTGAGATTATCATGTCGAGGCTTTTCGCGGGTTGTGTGAGCATGGATGTTTCGGCGTCGCAGCATTTGTAGGTGCGGGCGTCTATTCCCTGTGGGGCGACGGGTGAGATGTCGTGGTATGTAAGCCGTGCGGATGGCTTCATTGCAGCGATGCGCCGCGACAAAAGACCGGTGCCGCAACCAACCTCGAGAACATCGGCATCTTTGCGCGACAGAATTGCCCGGCTGTCGGTGTCACGCAGCAGGTTGGCCATGTAATCGGCAATCAGTGCCTGAGCCTCGGCATTGGCGTCGTAGGATTCGCTTGCTCTGCCGAAACGTTCGGATACGAGACTTTTGTCTATGAAATAATTGTCGAGGATGTGTTGGAAATCAGGCAGGTGCGGACTATCACATTCCACAATGTCCGTGCCGCAGAAAGCCCGACGCTGGTTTTCTGGCGGAAATATGGCATCTCGTGCTGTAAGCAGATAGTGGTCGAAGCGCGGGGCGCATGTGTCGTCCGCGCACCGTTCGCCTATGGCGCGGAGCTCGTGGCGCAGTCCGTCGATGTCGCGCTCGGGACGTCGCGCTTCAAATCCGGCATAAGCTTTTGCACCTCCGCACATGCGTCGCATGAAGCGATCGAGCGAGCGTTCGTCAAGTCCGTCAAGCGTCCGGCTGAATATTTCGTGGGGTATTCCGCACTCATCGTCTACCGGGCGCTGTGTGCCTCCCACAGCTATGCGTGCCGTGACTTTTCCGGCTATTGCGTTGTGGCACAGTTGAGCCGCCTGCACTCCCATCGACCATGCAAGCACGCACACTTCTTCGTAGCCCTCTGTCCATGATGGGTCGAAATCGAGCGTGCGGTAGTCCCATACGGCCATGATGTCATAGCCGGGGCGTTCGAGACCGAGGAACGGGCGCTGATCCATACCCCATCCGGCAAATATGACAATGAGGCGTTTTTCGCCGTTGTGTTGTATGAAAGCATGCTTCATTTCAATCCTTTTTTCAGTGCGTTGATGCAGTCTCTGAGAGGTGTGAGCTGTTCGCGGGTGTAAGAGGCACATAGCGAGAAGCGCAGGCGGTCGGTTCCGGGAGGCACGGTGGGAGTGCGTATGGGCAGCACATGGAATCCCAGATTTTCAAGTTCTGCCGATATTGCGAGCGCACGTTCGGGCGAGCCCGCAATCAGCGGAGCTATGTGGCTTGGTTCGCCTTCGAGGCCGAGAATGTCGTAAAGCGCATGGGAAAGCTGTGCGAGACGACTGCGCTCATTGTCCATGCCTTGCATACGCTCGAAAACAAAACGGTTCCATGCCGCGCATATAGGCGGCAGAGCCGTGGAGAATATAAGGCTTCTGGCTTTGTTTACCATGAAGTTTTTCAGCCTTTTGTCCATTACTCCGTATGCTCCGCTTCCGCCGAGAGCCTTCCCCATAGTGCCCACTACGATGTCTACTTTGCTACCCAATCCCTCCTGTTGCACGAGTCCGAGCCCGCAAGGCCCAATGGCTCCTACGGCGTGGGCTTCATCCACATACAGCATGGCGCCGGGTGTCGACTCCTTGGCTTCGACGAGAGCATGGAGGTCGGCGCGGTCGCCGTCCATGCTGTAGATGCTTTCTGCCACTATCAGCACAGAGCGGAAACCGCCTGCTTTTGTGGCGAGGATGTGGCGCAGATGCGTGTAGTCGTTGTGGCGGAAGCGCGCTATCGGCGCTCCGCCGAGGCGCATGCCGTCGATTATGCTCGCATGCACGAGTTTGTCGGCCACAACAAGTGTGTGCTTGTCGGCTGAAAGAGCCGCTATCATGCCGGTGTTTGCATGGTATCCGCTGTTGAAAAGCAGGGTAGGGCGGCCGTATGCATCCGAAATGACTTTTTCGAGACTTTCGAATTCTGTCTGGCGCGAAGCAAGCAGGCGCGAAGCGGATGCCGTCATGGAATAATGGTGCTCGGCGGCTTCGGCAAGAAATTCACAGCGCAGGTCGTCGCGCAGCGCAATGCCTAAATAGTCATTGCCTGAAAGGTCAAGGCATGCGGAGTCTCTGCTGTCAGGCGGTAGCCGGCGCATGTTTCCTTCGGCCTGCAGCCTGGATAAAGTCTCGTCTATGTACATGTCTGTCAGGATGCTTCTTCTTTCACAAGTTCTATCAGCGCCTCGCAGAGACGTTTCAGACGGGCGTCGTCAATTATATAAGGTGGCATAATGTAGACGTTTCTGCCGAATGGTCTTATCCATACGCCTTTGTCTACGCATTTACGCTGAAAACGGCCGACGTCTACCGGCTTTTCTGTCTCCACCACTCCTATGCTGCCGAGCACACGCACGTCGGCCACGCCGCGCAGGCTCGCCGCGGGGGCGAGCCATTGACGCATGTTGCGTTCCATTCGTTCGACGACGGCGCCCATGTCCTGTTCGCGCATAATCTGCAGAGATTCGGCGGCTACGGCACATGCAAGCGGATTTGCCATAAACGTTGGGCCGTGCATCATCACCCCGGCCTCCCCGCGCGATATTGTGTCGGCCACTTCTGCGGTTGTCAGCACGGCGCTCATGGTCATGTAGCCTCCGGTTAGTCCCTTGCCCACACACATGATGTCGGGTTGTACGCCGGCATGTTCCCAGGCAAAGCATCGTCCTGTACGCCAGAATCCTGTGGCTATTTCATCGAAAATTACGTATATTCCGCGTTCGCGGCACATGGCTACAGCCTGTCGCAGATATTCTGGATGGTAGAACCACATTCCGCCCGCACCCTGCACGATGGGCTCAAGAATCAGTGCCGCAATTTCTGCGGTGTGCTCGTCAAGTATTTGTCGCAGTGGGATAATGTCGCTTTCATGCCACTCGCCTCCGAAGCGTGAGCGCGGCTGTGGAACGAAAAAGCGCACAGACAGTGCGCTGCCGAATGCCTGATGCATGCCCGTGACCGGGTCGCACACGCTCATGGCGTTCCATGTGTCGCCATGGTAGCCGGAGCGGATGGTCACGAAATTGGTGCGTCTGTGGTCTCCGCTTTTGCTTATGGCTGCCTGTACCGCCATTTTCATGGCCACTTCCACGGCCACGGAGCCGGAATCGGCATAAAATATGTTGTGCATCGTGTCCGGTGCCATTTCGAGCAGCATTTTGCCGAGACGTATGGCCGGGTCATGCGTAAAGCCGCCGAACATCACATGGCTCATGTCGTGCAGCTGGCGCTCCACGGCTGCGTTCAGCCTCGGATGGTTATAGCCGTGGCATGCACACCACCACGACGACATGCCGTCGATAAGCTCGGTTCCGTCGGCAAGTTTTATTGTTGCCCCGTGAGCAGAATCCACTTTGTAGGTCGGCAACGGGTCGATGGTTGAAGTATAGGGATGCCAGAGATGTTCGCGGTCCCACGTGTCATGCAGGATGTTTTCCATTTTCATACTGCAAAATTACACAATTTTGTGTAATACGTGTATAAAACCGGAATGTCTGGTTAATAAAATACGATAGCGTATATTCTGAAAATTATCTGCCACAGCAAGGGCATACTGTCTTTTTGGACTGAATGGTGTCATGGCTTTCAGTTCTGTCAGGAAGCCGGAAAGTCACAGGCAGTAAGTAGGAGACATTCACAGGCCGGCCGTTGTTACGGCCGGGATTCCATTCGGGCATCGCTTTCACGACACGGATGGCTTCCTTGTCAAGAGCCGGGTGGCGTCCGCGCAGGACGTGCACATTTTCGATGGCGCCTGTCCTGGTCACTGTGAACCCCACCACTACGCGTCCTTGCGCGCCGTCGGCAATTGCTTCTGCCGGATAGCGGATGTTGTCTGCTAACCATTTGTACATGGCTGTTTCTCCACCTTTGAACTCCGGCTTCTGCTCCACCATGGCGATGTTGTATACTTTCTCCGTCTTCAGCGGATAATCTTCGGCTAAGACTCGTACCGGAGTAGAGAGGAATAAAAAAGAGGTGAGTACTGCAATGCTTATTTTGGACATTTTCTTGGGATATAGATTAATTACTGATAATGGAAAGGCGGCTGCGGGAATCCGCAGCCGCCTTAAGTGAATATGGAATTCGAAAGCGAATTCTTACTGGAGTCGGAAAGCCACAGGCAGTGTGTATGTAACTTTCACAGGCTGGCCGTTGTTACGGCCGGGGTTCCATTTGGGCATCGCCTTCACGACACGGAGGGCTTCCTTGTCGAGAGCGGGATGGCGTCCGCGGATAACGCGTACTTTTTCGATACTACCGGTTTTGGACACCTCGAATTCCACTACCACGCGGCCCTGCACGCCGTCCTCGGCTGCTGCTGCGGGATAGTTGATGTGGTCGCTAAGCCACTTGTACATGGCTGCTTCACCACCGGCGAATTCGGGCTTCTGCTCCACCATCGCGATGTTGTAGACTTTTTCTTCTTCAACAGGCTTGGTTTCTGCGATAACCTGCTCTTTTACGGTCACCTTGTTAAGGTCGTTGGTACCTTCGGTAATGTCGATGGTACCGGCCTGAGCTTCATTCTCCATCATTTCCTCCTGGTTCTTCACCTCTTTGTCCTTCTGGAAATCATCGTCCTGGACGATGAGAAGGTCGGTGATGCGCTGCTCGTTGGCAACTTCTTCGGGGGCTATGACTTCTTCTGGTTCCTCGGGAATCTCGAACACCTCTTCTTCTTCGATTTCCTCCTCTTCAGGTTCGTAAGTCACGATTTCCTGTTCGGTGGCCGAAACGAGCTGTTCCTCCTCCGCTTTCGAGAATACGCCTTTCATCATGAGGATGAGAAGGGCGAGGACGACAGCGAGGCATACGAGTACTATGAAGGTCGCTTTGTTGTGGCGGGAGTCGGACGCGCTGCGCAGGGTATACGCACCGAAGTCCTTATTTTTGCCTTCGAAGACAATGTCGCGCCATTCTTGCGATGAAAGATCTACGTCTTTTGCCATTTTACTTTCATGTTAAAGGGTTAGGATTCGGCCTTTCTTACAAGAGGACGGATGATAGTCTCGCCGGGGTGTGTCTGCTCGTAGTGTTTGAGCAGAACTGTGTCGGTGCGGCTGGGCAGCTCAATGCTATAACGCGAAATCTGGTTGATGTTCATTTCGTCGATAGCGTTGATAAGACCTTCGTAGGTGGTGTTGGGACCGGGTTTGATCACAACTACAGGGCGTGTCTTGAGGGAGTCGGCAGCGTTCTTTTTAGCGAGCTTGTCGAATTCCTCCTTGGTGATTTCCTTGTTTTTCCACTGGTTTTTCAGGTTCTCGTACTCGGCCATCACCTGCTGGTTCTTGCCACGGAGAATCTTGCGGATACCCTGTGCCTCGCGGTTCACGTTGCCGATGAACTGTTCCTTGGTGAGGTACTTAGAGGTCTGGAAGAGGGTGTCGGCAATACCTTCGTAATAATAGATATTGTGGATGGTTTTGCCGGTTTCACCGTCAACCTTGGGCTTGTCGCCTTCATACTCGGTGTCGAGAATCAGCGTGATAGCTTCAGACTGCTTGGCCTGGCTCTGCTGTTCTTTCTTCACGTTTTCGTTGGTAGGGAGCACGATTTGCAGAGTCTGCGACTTAATCATGGTCGTACACAGCATGAAGAAAGTAATCAGAAGCATGTTCATATCCACCATGGGGGTAAAGTCCACATGGATAGACATCTTTTTCTGGGCGCCTTTCTTTTTCTTGCCGCCGTCGGATTGTTCTATTTGTGCCATTGGTCTTTACTTTACTGGGTGGGTTCGTCTTCAGATTTGAGAGCCGTCATGAGGCTGAACTTGTTCAGTTTCATGGTCTGGAGATTGTCAAAGACGAGCTGGACGGTGGTGAAGGGAGTGTCCTTGTCGGCTTTGATGGCGATACCTTGTCCTTTGCGCATCAGTGCAGTGTAGAGGTTGCTGATGTTGGCGCGCTGCTCCTCGGTGAGCGAGGGGTCTTCGCGCTGTTCATTGTTGATGCGCTGTGCTACATTGTAGATAGCCTTGAGCCAGATCTGGAAGTCGTTGAGGCGGCCGTCGCGGTTCTTGTTGTCGTTGATGGGTATACCAACGGCAGCGTTTGTGAGGTCGCCCTGCTCCTTGTCGCGCTCGGTCACGCTCATGCTGAGCAGATCGGGCAGATGGGCAAAGGAGGTACCGAACATGTTTGTCTGGCGGAACGCTGCTTTTTGGGCTGCGTTCAGAGCAATCGGGTTGTTCTTGTGCTGTTCGTTGTAGATGGCTACGGCCTCGTCAAGCATCATGCCGCGAATTTTTTCGCTGGAGAATACGGAGTCGGCGTCGCCGGTGAACGAAATGAAGAGTTTACCTTCTACAGTGGCGGGGTCTTCGAGTTTGCCGCTCTTGTCGGCGCTTGACACGAGGACGGTGACCAAATTGTTCATGGGCACTTTTTCCTCGGACACGGACGACGGAGTGTAGACAATCGTAGGCTCTTTCTGCAGGAAGGTGGAAGTCAACATGAAGAAAGTAAGCAAAAGAACAGTCACGTCACTCATCGCGGTCATGTCGATGAGCGTACTCTTTCTTTTAATTTTTACTTTTCCCATATTTACCTGTTTGAGAGTTTGTTGTTGTTAAACCGGATAAATAGGGGATTAGTGGCTGGCTGCAAAAGTCTGCACGATAGAGAAGCCGATCTCGTCGATGGCGTAGGTGAGAGTATCGATCTTGTTGGTGTAGTAGTTGTAGGAGATAACGGCGAATGCACCGGTTGCGATACCGAAGGCGGTGTTGATAAGAGCCTCGGAGATACCGGTCGAGAGTTCGGTCGAGTCGGGAGCACCGCTCTGTGCGAGAGCCTGGAACGACTTGATCATACCCATTACAGTACCGAGAAGACCCACGAGAGTACCGAGGGTTGTCATCGTAGCTACGATGGGGAGGTTCTGCTGCAGCGAGGGCATTTCGAGAGCGGTGGCTTCTTCAACGGCTTTCTGCAGGTTCAGGATTTTCTGCTCCTTGGTGAGTTCGGTGTTCTTGTCCATTTCCTCATAGCTCTTGAGGGCTGCGGCTACAACGGCTGCAACTGTACCCTGCTGCTTTTTGCAGAGTTCCTGAGCGCCTTTGATGTCGTTGGCGGTAAGGCTCTTTTTCACGGAAGCGACAAACTTGGTGATGTTGCCTTTGCCTTTGGCGGCGTTAAGAGCGAAGAAACGTTCAACAGAAAGAACGATAACGGTGAGGAAAAGGGTCTGAAGAACAGGCACGATGAAACCGCCTTTGTAGATGGTGCCCCAGATGTTCTGAGGATGGCCGTCTTCGTCGAAGTGCATGTCAGCGCCGAACCAGAAGATGAACAGGCAAACGGCTACCACTGCGCAGGCAATGATTACCCAGATGGCGTTCTTGATGCCGGGAACATTGGATTTCTTGTTGTCAGCAACCTTTGCGGGCTTGGTGGCAACATTGGGCTTTTGAGCTTCCATAGTTGTTTTTGATGGGTTTTAAAAATTGTTTAGTGTATTGATTGAAAAGTTGTTTCCTTGTCTCTTGTCTAATAGCCGATGCTTTGCGGCATGCTTGATTGGCTTGATGGTTGCCGGTATGCGATTTGAGGTTTGTTCCATTAGGGTATGCATAAAAGCTACGCAAAAGTATAAAGGATTTTTCGCTTTTCAAAATAAAACCGCTTCAAATTTGTGAAAATGGCTGCCTGCTAAAGAATTTTAATAAGATACTATGGCTTTTAGGCAAACTTTTCGCTCTTTCACGAAAACAAAACGCGGCTTAAAAGTTTTTTAAGAATAGGTATGAAAAAATAGGGCGTATATAAAATATGTATAAAGAAAAGTTGGTAAATTTGCACCATTGAAATCTCACTATATTACATACAATGAAAATAAAGCTTAGCAAAGGCTTGAATCTGCCGATTGCCGGAGCTGTGGACGACGTGACGCCGCATTTTGCCGCTGTCACGCGTGCCGCTGTCGTGCCTTCCGACTATCCCGGGTTTGTGCCCAAGGTCGAAGTGGCGCCCGGCGACGCCGTCAAGGCCGGAGCCGCGCTTATGTTTGACAAGCGGCATCCGGAAGTGAAGCTGGTTTCGCCAGTGGCAGGCAAGGTCGTGGCAGTAGAACGCGGCGAGCGCCGGAAGCTCCTTAAAGTTGTTGTGGAAATGTCCGGCGACGAGGCCGAGTCGTTCGACATCACATGGAATACGCCGCGCGAAGCCGTGGCGTTGCTCGCAAATAGCGGCTTGCTTGCTATGATGCGTACGCGTCCGTATGATGTGGTTCCTGACCCGGAGGTGCTTCCCCGCGATATTTTTGTGACAGCGATTTATTCCGCTCCGCTCGAGTTGCCGTTGTCGGCACGCATAAAAGCGGAAGACAAGCCGCTGCTCGACATGGCTGCGGAGTTCCTTGCCGGAATCACGACAGGCAAAGTGTATCTGTCGCACGACTCCTCGTGGACGTTGGGTGGCGTGAGCGGAGCCGAAATGGCCGAGTTTTCCGGCCCGCATCCGGTAGGTAATGCCGGAGTGCAGATTGCAGCCATACGCCCTGTCGATAAAGGCGACACCGTGTGGACGCTTGATATAGAGACGCTGCGGCGTATCGGATATCTGCTTGCTCATCGCACATTCGACGCCGGTGCCGTAGTGGGTGTGTGCGGCCCGGCGGTTTCGAGTCCGTATGTGGCGAAAACTGTGGTCGGGGCTGAAATAGCACCGCTGCTTTCCGGCCGCGAGGTGTCCGACGGGCGTCACCATCGTGTGATAAGCGGAAATGTGCTTGTCGGTACGGCGATAAAAGACGACGGCTATCTGCGCTACCCTTATCGCCAGATTACGATCATTGATGAAGGCGACGACATAGACGAATTCATGGGGTGGGCTACGTTCTCCCCGTCGAAGATGAGTTGCAACCGCACTTTCCCGGGGCATTTCCTGAAACGCCTTTTCAAGCCCGATGCCCGCTTGCTCGGCGGCCGCAGGGCTATGATTATGAGCGGAGAGTATGATGCGGTTATGCCGATGGACATCATGTCGGAATATTTGCTTAAGGCCATAATAGCCCGCGACATCGACAATATGGAGCGTCTCGGCATCTACGAGGTGGCTCCGGAAGATTTCGCCCTTGCCGAATATGCCGACACTTCGAAGCTTCCGCTGCAGCACATTGTGCGCGAAGGTCTCGACTATCTGCGCAAAGAACTTGAATGATAACACTTTCATAATAATTTAAAAGTGAACTCCATTAGAAAATTTTTCGACAAGGCGCGTCCGGCGTTTGAACCCGGAGGGCGTCTGTCGGCTTTGGGCAGTGTGTTCGACGGGTTCGAGACATTCATGCTCACGCCCCGCACCACTTCGGGGCCGGGTTCGGTGCATGTCCATGACGCCATCGACTCGAAACGCACCATGATAGTGGTGGTGGCGGCGCTTATGCCCTGCTTCTTTTTCGGAATGTACAATACTGGCTATCAGCATTGGCTCGCGCTCGGAGCCACAGAGTTTCCGTTTTGGCAGTTGATGCTTTACGGTCTGCTCGCTGTGCTTCCGCGTGTGGTTGTGACCTATGCAGTCGGTCTCGGTATAGAATTTGCTTTCGCGCAATGGCGAAAGGAGGAGATTCAGGAAGGTTTCCTCGTGACGGGTATTCTCATCCCGATGATATGCCCCATAGAGACTCCGTTGTGGATGCTGGCTGTGGCCACTGCATTCGCCGTGGTTTTTGCCAAAGAAGTGTTCGGCGGCACAGGCTACAATGTTGTTAATGTTGCGCTTGTGGCGCGTGCGTTCCTTTTCTTTGCATACCCGGCGCAGATGAGCGGCGACAAGGTGTTCGTCGCCACCGGCACGGCATTGGGCTATGGCGCTCCAGTGGCCGACGGCTTTACATGCGCTACTCCTCTTGGCCAGATAGCCACGCATAGCGAAGGTGCCCTTGCTCTGACGGGCGTCGACGGCCATGCGCTTACTGCGTGGGACGCTTTTGTGGGGCTTATCCCAGGCTCGTTCGGTGAGACATCGATGCTTTGCATCCTCATCGGTGCTGCAATTCTATTGTTCAGCGGTATGGCCAACTGGCGCATTATGCTAAGTGTGTTTGCCGGAGGCCTGCTCATGGGGTGGGTGGCTAACACATTCTCCACGCCATTGTACCCGGCTTCGATGCTTCCGGCGTGGGAACAGCTTCTCTATGGAGGTTTCGGTTTTGCCGCTGTGTTTATGGCCACCGACCCTGTGACGGCTGCGCGCACTGACACGGGCAAGTGGATATACGGATTTCTGATAGGCGTCATAGCTGTGCTCATCCGTGTATATAACAATGGCTATCCCGAGGGTGCCATGCTGGCTGTGCTGCTTATGAATGTTTTCTCCTCGCTTATCGACTGGTGTGTGGTTCAGGCCAACATCCGCCGACGCATGCGCCGTCTAACCGCTAAAACATCCGAATCATGAATAAGCAGGGAAACACCTACACCATAATATATATAATAGTGATGGTGCTCGTCGTCGGAGCAGCGCTCGCTTTCACGGCCATGTCGCTGCGTTCGCGCCAGCAGGCCAATGCCGATGCCGACAAGATGCGTCAGATTCTGGCTTCAGTGCTCGTGACTCCCGAGTCGGGCGATGTGATAGACACCTACGAATCAACTGTGACACGCAGCTTCATTGTCGACGTGCAGGGGCAAGAGGTCGGCGGCGACGCTTTTGCCGTCAATATGGCCGAGCAGAGCAAAAAGCCTGCCTTGCAACGTCTGCTTCCGGTGTATGAATGCCGTGTGGACGGCGGTGAAGTCAAATATGTTCTCCCTGTCTACGGTGCCGGCCTTTGGGGTCCCATATGGGGCTATGTGTCGCTTGATGCTGATGGAACCACCATTTATGGCGCTTATTTCGCGCATCAGGGTGAGACTCCCGGCCTTGGTGCCGAAATTGAAAAAACTGCATTCAGTTCGCAGTTTGAAGGCAAGCACATCTTCAAGGACGGACGATTTTTGCCCGTAGCTGTAGTAAAAGCCGGACAAAAACCTTCCGGCGACGAGGACTACGTGGACGGAATCAGCGGCGGCACCATAACAAGCAAAGGCGTAAGCTCCATGCTCGCCGATTGCCTCGCTCCGTATGAAGCATATCTGTCAACATTAAGACAATAACGCCATGGCAGAAAAAACAAGCAATAAATCGGTACTGTTCAATCCTTTCTCCAAGGATAATCCCGTCGTGGTGCAGATACTCGGCATCTGCTCCGTGCTCGCCGTCACGGCAAAACTCGAACCCGCCATCGTGATGGGGTTGAGCGTCATAGCTGTGTTGGCTTTTTCAAATGTTATAATATCTCTGTTGCGAAACACCATACCCACCAACATACGCATCATCGTGCAGCTTGTCGTTGTGGCCGGACTCGTCGTCATTGTAAGCCAGCTGCTGCAGGCCTACGCCTACGATGTCAGCAAACAGCTGTCGGTGTTTATCGGCTTGATTATCACGAACTGCATATTGATGGGACGCCTTGAGGCCTTCGCTATGGGCAACCGCCCATGGCCGAGTTTTCTCGACGGCGTGGGCAACGGCATCGGCTACACTGTCATCCTCGTCATTGTCGGCTTTTTCCGCGAACTGCTCGGAAGCGGCACGCTTCTCGGCCATCAGGTTGTGCCGCAGTGTTTCTACGAGGCGGGCTACGTCAACAACGGCCTGATGATACTTCCGCCTATGGCTCTCGTCGTGGTGGCGTGCATCATATGGGTGCAGCGCTCTGTCAATAAAGACCTTCAAGAAAAGTAAGCTTAGGAAAATATGGAAAATTTCAACATATTCATACGGTCGATTTTTGTCGACAACATGATCTTTGCCTACTTTCTGGGCATGTGCTCCTTCCTGGCGGTGAGCAAAAATGTGAAAACGGCCGTAGGTCTCGGTGTTGCCGTCACTTTCATGCTCGTAATCACGCTCCCGATAAACTATCTGCTTCAGACCTACGTGCTCAGTGCCGGTGCCCTTTCGTGGCTCGGCCCCGAATACGCCGAAGTCGACCTCGGTTTTCTTTCGCTGATAGTGTTTATCGCCGTAATAGCTTCGCTTACGCAACTTGTGGAGATGGCTGTCGAAAAATTCAGTCCGTCGCTTTACGCGTCCCTCGGCATATTTCTGCCGCTCATAGCCGTGAACTGTGCCATCCTTGGCGGCTCGTTGTTCATGCAGCAGCGGGATTTTCCGAGTGTGTGGACTGCCGTCTGCGCCGGCGGAGGATGGGGGCTCGGGTGGCTGCTTGCCATTGCCGCCATTGCCGCCATACGCGAGCGCCTGGCGCAGTACAGCAATATACCCGCTCCTCTGCGCGGCGTGGGCATCACATTTATAATAACGGCGCTTATGGGTATAGCGTTTATGAGTTTCCTCGGCATTAAAATCTGACCGCACATGACAACAGCATATATATCGACGGCACTTGCTGCCGGAGCGCTCACGGTGGCAAGCGCCGTGGCGGTGTTTCTGCTAATCACGCTTCTGCTCGTGGCCGTGCTGCTCGTGGCCAAGCGTTTTCTCGTGCGCACGGGTGTGGTGCGTATCACCATCAACGACGCTAAGACCGTGGAGGGTCTTAGCGGTACTACATTGCTCTCATCGCTGGCCAACAGCAATGTGTTCCTGTCTTCGGCATGTGGAGGCAAGGGTAGCTGCGGACAGTGCCGCGTGCAGGTCACGGAAGGCGGAGGCGAAATCCTGCCTACTGAGACCGTGCATTTCACACGTAAGGAAATAAAGGACAATTGGCGTCTCGGCTGCCAGGTGAAAGTGAAGGAAGACATGAGCATAAAGGTTTCGGCCAGCGTGCTCGACGTCAAGGAATGGGAATGCGAAGTCATATCCAACCGCAATGTAGCCACTTTCATAAAGGAATTCATTGTGGCTCTGCCTCCCGGCGAGCACATGAACTTCGTCCCCGGTTCGTATGCGCAGATTAAGATTCCGCCGTTTTCGATGGACTATGACAAGGACATCGACAAGGAACTTATCGGTCCTGAATATCTGCCCGCATGGGAGAAATTCGGATTGTTCTCCCTTAAGTGTGTCAACACGGAGACTACCGTGCGCGCATATTCCATGGCCAACTATCCGGCCGAAGGCGATCGCATAATGCTGACTGTGCGCATAGCCACTCCGCCTTTCAAGCCGAAACCCGAAGTAGGCTTCATGGACGTAATGCCGGGTATTGCATCCAGCTACATATTCACTCTCAAACCGGGCGACAAGGTGCGGATGAGCGGTCCTTATGGCGACTTCCATCCCATTTTCGACAGCAAAGCCGAGATGATGTGGATAGGCGGCGGTGCGGGTATGGCTCCTCTGCGCGCGCAGATAATGCATATGACGAAGACTCTCAAGACTACCGACCGCGTGATGAACTATTTCTACGGCGCACGCGCGCTCAATGAAGTGTTCTATCTCGACGATTTCCTGCAGCTCGAAAAAGATTTTCCGAACTTCAGATTCCATCTCGCCCTCGACCGTCCCGACCCGGCAGCCGATGCCGCCGGCGTCAAGTACACTCCGGGATTCGTGCACCAGGTCATATACGACACGTATCTCAAAGATCATCCCGCACCGGAGGACATCGAGTATTACATGTGCGGCCCCGGGCCTATGAGCAATGCTGTCAACGGCATGCTTGACAGTCTCGGTGTGGAGCCTTCAAGTATCCATTACGACAATTTCGGAGGATGACGCCATGAGCATGCTTACTCCGGCTGAATATGTTTTCGAGATGCCCATAAAGGTGCGCGACTACGAAGTGGACGCCCAGGGCATAGTCAACAACGCCAACTATCAGCATTATCTTGAACACACACGCCACATGTTCTGCGAGCATGCCGGTGTGTCGTTCCGCGACATGCATGCTTCAGGGCTTGACCCCGTGGTGCGTCGTATCGAGATAGATTATCTTCGTCCGCTCGGACTTGGTGATTCCATGGTCAGTAAAATCGCGCTTTACCGCCAGGGACCTTTGTTCGTGTTCCGTCAGGACATCTTCACCCCCGGCGGCGAACCGGTAATCCACGCTATCGTCAACATTGCCTGCCTTGAAGGCGGCCGTCTCACGCGGGGCGAACGTCTTGCCGAAGCATTCAAAGAATATCTGTAGCCACGACATGACTGAACTCTGTGCCCGAATTGCCTTCGGAATGCTGAACGGCATCAACCTTTCCACCGGTCGTGAACTTCTGCGTCGCGCCGGATCGGTGGAAAGTGTGTTCACGCGCAGTGAGGCCGAAATGGCAGCCGTCATGGGGCGCAGCGGAGGTATAGCTGATGGCGAATACCGCCGCGGTGTCGTTGCCAGGGCGGAGAGAGAGGAAGTGTTTGTGGGCGCTTCATCTGTCAGGCCATTGTTCTTTACCGACGATAATTATCCGCAGCGGCTTCTTGACTGCGACGATGCTCCGGCAATGCTGTATGCCATCGGCGACACTCCTCTCGACTCAATGCGCACTGTGGCTATTGTTGGCACGCGGCACAGCACTGCTTATGGACTCGAATTTACCGAGCGGCTGGTTCGCGGACTTGCGGAAATGTATGGCAACGTCGCCATCATCAGCGGTCTGGCCTACGGCATAGATGTGGCGGCCCATAAGGCGGCTTTGCGCGAGGGTCTTCCCACCGTAGGCGTAATGGCCAACGCTCTCAACACCGTTTATCCGGCCGAGCATCGCGACATAGCGGCGCGTATGGTGCGGGCCGGCGGGATGCTGCTATCGGAGTATCCTACATCCGCGCGTATCCACCGCGGTTATTTTCTCGCGCGCAACCGTATAGTGGCAGGCCTCGCCGACGCGGTTGTGGTGGTGGAAAGCGATATTCGGGGAGGAGCGATGGCCACGGCGCGCATAGCGTCGGCTTATGGTCGCGAACTGTTCGCTGTGCCGGGCAGAACCTCCGACGCGTATAGCCGGGGCTGTCTTGACTTGCTCGCCCGCCGTGTGGCTTCGGTGGTGCGCGGAGCCGAGGACATCGGAGACGCTCTTGGCTGGGCACCACGCTCGGCCGAGGGCACCCAGCAGGAACTGCTGCTTGAATTGTCTGCTGGACAGCAGCGCATAGTCGACTATCTTAGAGACAATCCGCAGGCATCTGTCAATGACATGTGTGTGGCACTTGGCATGACATTCGCTTCGCTTAGTTCGGCTCTTTTCGAAATGGAGATGAGCGACGTTGTGATGACTCTTCCCGGAGGCCGCTATGCTGTGCTTGACCATTGAAACCGACAAGCCGCAAATACGTTATATTATCAGAAAATCAACCCTCTTAACCCACACTAATAAGACATGGAAAAGAAATTCATACCCGAATCGGAACTTATCATCAACCCCGACGGTTCAGTGTTCCATCTTCATCTGCTTCCTGAACAGCTCACCGACCGTGTTATACTCGTAGGCGACCCCGGCCGCGTGAACATGGTTGCGGAATTCTTCGACACACGCACGTTCGAAGTGTCAAGCCGTGAGTTCCATACTATAGGCGGCACTTACAAGGGCAAGCCCATAATGTGTCTCAGTCATGGTATCGGACCCGACAACATCGACATCGTTATCAACGAACTCGATGCCCTCGCCAATATCGATTTCAAGACGCGCGAGGTTCGCGAACAGAAGCGTGTGCTCACCCTCGTTCGCATCGGCACCAGCGGTGCCCTGCAGCCGGAACTGAGTCTCGGCACCCCCGTCATTGCCGAGCATTCGATAGGATTCGACGGCGTGCTCAATTACTATGCCGGACGCAATAAGGTGGCAGACCTCGATTTCGAGAAAGCATTCACGCACCATACCGACTGGAATGAGAACTGGGCGAAACCTTATGTGGTGCCTGCAGATCCTGAACTTGTGGCGCAGATAGGCCGCGACGATATGGTGCGGGGCATCACAATATCCGCTGTAGGCTTCTACGGACCTCAAGGCCGCGAGCTGCGTCTCCCGCTTTCAAATCCGGGGCTTAACAGCAGCATCGAAGCCTTTGAATACAACGGCCGCCACGTCACCAACTACGAGATGGAGAGCGCACCCCTTCAGGGACTCGGCAAACTCATGGGACATCGTGCCATGACCGTATGCTCCATCATAGCAAACCGCTTTAACACAGAAGCCAACCCCAATTATAAGAGCGGTGTGCGCGACCTCGTGGCAACCGTTCTTGAGCGCATCTGATGCCTGAACGCATATAAAAACGTCCTGCCGCTGACCGGCAGGACGTTTTTTATATGTTGTTTTGCTGGTTCTAAAGAGCCAGCACTATTCCGGTGGATAAGGATTTGAAATCGCCGAGAGCCGGAGATGCTCGCAGAACGCTTTGGGGCGAGTAGCGCACATATAGACCTATGCCCTGAAACAATTCCAAGGCTCCGTAAATGTCGACGGAAAAACGGCGAGCAGCCACATCGTTGGTGCTAAACTTTCCTTTGCTGCCATCACTGTTGATCCATCGCGATGAAAGACTTGCGTGCGAGTTCCAGTTAAGGACGGGGCCGAACTGCAGGCACAGGTGGCGCGCATGCGGAATGCGGAATTTTTGAGTGAAAAGAATGGGGAAAGAGAGGCTGAACACTTTCAGGCGCGAGTAGCGTGGCGAAACATCGTCCGGAAAAGGTTCGTAGCCTACCGAGCCGTCATTGCCATGTGTCAGCTGCATGCCCGTCGTGGTACGGTAATTGCGCCAGCTTATGCCTATTCCGGCTGAAATGCTGCTGTGTGTGCTGTTTATGCTGCATCGTATGGCGGCCGCGTTAAGGACGCTTATTTCGTAGGATTTGCCTTGCTCGAAGTCGATTTCGCCGGGCGCTCCGGCGGCGTTGACGAAACCCGCAAGTACGTTTGATGTAATCACGTCCCAGCTTATGTGTTTATTGCCCCATAATCCTATAAAAGGCTTCCTGAAGTGTTGTTCTGAGCTTATGGTGGCGTTCTCAGGGAAAACTTCGGTGAAAGTGGCTGCGGATGATGAATCTGAGGTTTCTATGCGCAGACCTTCTGCGTTTTCGCTTATTAATACGTCAACTCCGGTGGCATGCAACACCGTGTCAGTGGATGCCGTCATGGCATTAAGCCCTATAGCGGTAAAAATGGAGCATATGGCGGAAATATACTTGAATCGCATTGTGTCATAAATTAAATGTTAAACCTACAGAGACACTCTCGAAGTCCGGACCCCACCCGTTGCGGAAAAGGCTCTGCGGGCAGTAGCGGGCATATATGCCTATGTTGCGGTAGCCTGCGCACAGATAAGCGTCGGTGGTGAGTATTCGTTGGTGAAGGTGCTTGAATGTGTGATTTTCCTCTATATCGCCCATCGTGTGGGACGACGATGCCCATGCATCAAAGTTGAGGTTGAACCAGGCTCCTGCCGTAAGTCGTACCTTGCTTGTAAGCATGCATGTCAATGTCACCGGCACGTGTACACGGAAAATGCGTAGGCGTGAACTGTTGTCGCGGCTGTTCTCCTTGTATGGTACAAACACGAGGTGCTGTCGGTCGGAATCGAAGCCCATGCCGCCTACGGCATATTGCACATAGCCGAATCCTAATCCGGCGTCTACGCTGAACGTGCCGAAGCGGTAGCTGCCGTTGAGCACACGGCTCAGGCCTATTTCAAATGAGGCTGACATTGGAGTGTCGCCTGTCGGTATTGACGAGCCGGCATACACTTCGCCTCCCATTATGAAGGCCTTTTTCTTTGTTTTGTATTCGTTGCCGGAGGAAAGGAATGGCAGGTTGAGTGTCCACGTGCCGCTTTCTGTTCCGTTATCGGAATATTTCGTAGTATATTCGTAATAATAGGCCGGATCGTCTGCGCTCCCTTCCACCACTGCATGCAGACCCTCCTGCGAGCGTGTGACAGTGATTTCGCGGGCGCCTTTTACTGAAGCGAGCGTGTCGGATGCCTCTTGTGCCGTTGCCGTCGCAGCTATGATGGCTGTCGTGGCCAGTGTGATGAATCTCATTATCATATGGTTTATTTAAGCATTTTCTTCACTTGCTCGAGCGACGCCGAGCCTTCCATGTAGATGACTATTACTTTGTTGCCTCCGGCAGCGAGTTGGTTCAGATAGAAAAGGTAGCGGTTGCTGCCGTCGCGGTCGGGAAGTTCATAGAAGCCGTAATAGAGTCGCTTGTCTTTGAACTGTACCTCTCTGGAGATGGCGTGGGCTCCGTCTTGTTTGACGCTGCGTTCGATGCCTCGGATGTCAGCGGCGTCGGGAGCGGATAGTGTCAGGCTTCGGTACAGGCTGAGTTTATGCCTCTTGATGTCGCCTCCGTTTATTAAGGTTTCCGTGGCGTTCGGGTAATCGTGGAACATTCCGTGGAACAAATGTTCCACGGCCAACCCCTTTTGAGCCAGCGACGGAAACGCCGATGCGAGTATGAGCGTGAGGAGTATTCGGTGTCTCATTTGTTATATCAGTTTAATGTGTTGAAAGCGTTGTTTATGGCTGCGAAATCGTCTTTTATAGAAATATTCACGTTGCTTGCCGCTTCAGCCATTGCGCCGAGGTCGTCGCGCATTATGGCGAGCACGTCGTTGCGGTCGTGGGTGGTGTGGCCTGAGCAATATGCAGTGTAAGTGGCGTTTGTTGTGTTCCTTTCAGGTAATATTGTCAATGCTGCGCCGGCAGCGGCAAATACGGCAATGGCGGCAGCCGCGCGCCATGAAGCATGGTGCTTTTTATGCCGGCTCTGAACCCGCTGTGCGATTGACACACCTATTACGGCGCGTGCTTCGTCGGCCTCCTCGCCGGTAGCCCAAGGTTGGGCGAGTGCCTGTCGGAGTGCCGATTCCTGAGCAAGCGTTGTATCGCCATTGAAGTAGAGTTCGATAAGTCGGTGTAGCTCTTGGTTGTTCATATCTGTCGGGCTTTTCGTTTCTGGTAAAGTTCGCGCACGCGTTTGCGGCTGCGGCTGAGAATCATGCGCACGTTGGCTTCGCTGAGGCCGTGTCGTAGTGCTATGTCTTCGATTTCCCACCCGTCGCGGTCTCGTTCGTATAGTATTTGGCGCTGTTCGTCGGTAAGGGTGCGGTCGATGAGTGCCGTGATATCACTCAGCAGTTCTGTGCGGTCTTCGTCCGGGGCTTGTTCCGCCTGTTCTTCGGGAGTTTCGTCGCTGTAGCGTGCGCGGTAGCGCAGCAGGTCGATTCCGACGTTGTGCACTATGGCCGTGAGCAGTTTTTCGGCGTGCTCCTCATCGTGGATTTCACTTCGCTTGCGCCACAGGCGGAAGAATGCTTCCTGCAGCACGTCGTCGGCATCGTCGGCTGTTCCGGTGAGTTTCCGGGCCGATTGCCGCAGGCGCATGGATATGCGCCTGAATGCTGTGGTGAGTTTGTCTTCTTCCATCGTCGTGGGTTTTCGCATTATAGACGTTGCAATTCCCGTTTTGCAACAAATTTCATAAAAAAAGTTATTACTGTCCGCTAAACTTTTTTAGTAGCGGTTGAAAATTAGGGCTGGCACCTATTGCAGGAGTCAGCCCTAA
>VSPG01000011.1 GCA_009775265.1 Muribaculaceae bacterium | reverse complement strand
GGTGTGGGGGGTGTCGGGGGCGGCGCCTTCAAAATAGTCGACGGGCGCGCCGCTGAGCGACGGCGAACTTGACGACACGGCGGCCGGAATGGGACATACGAAAGACGAGGCGCTGAGCAGTATGTGGTCGTACATTGCATAGTCCTCTTTGCTGTCGACAAGCTCGTAGCTGTCGTCCTGGTTCTCGTTGGTAGGGTCGACGGCCATGTCGCGGCGCGCTATGTACTGCGTGCAGCGGTTGTAGCCGGTGCCGTGGCCGTTGTTCACCCAGTCGAGTGCCGCCTGGTCGCCGCTGCGGTAGCGCAGGCGCTGTGTATCGAACCACGTCTGGCTTTCGAAAGCAAGTTCGCAACGACGCTCTTTGAGCAGTTCGGCATACGTCACCGAAGACGGCTCGGAAAGTCCTGCACGCTGGCGCACCATGTTGAAGTACTTCATGGCGGTGGCGTCGGATGTAGCGTCGGCGGTGCCCATCACGGCTTCCACGTAGGTCAGGTATACATCGGCAAGACGCATCAGGTAGATGTTGTTGGCGGCATCCTGCATGGTACCGCTGAGGCCGCCGGTATCGGCGTTCTTGCCCACGATGTATTTCTTGACATGGGCATTCATCTCGTTGCGGTCCTCGACCGGGGTGTCTTGCCCGTCCATGCGGTTGACGATTTTATAAGTGTAGCCTCCGTTGGCCTTGCTGAGGCCGGGATAGAAGTCGCCGTTTTTCATGAAAGTCCACTTGCGGCGCAGGTCGTTGCGTTCGTAGCTCTGCTGCAGCGATATGGTGGGGCCTTTGCCTCCTCCCCACTGCTCGTCGGCGAGAAGGTCAGAGCGGCTCCACGCCGTGGTGCGGCCGTTGCCGTAGCTGTATCCGAGCGATCCGCATTGTATCGCAAGGATGCTTTCCGGACCGTTGTTCTTGTCCACGTCGAACAGCGTGGCAAAGTCGATGCTTGTGAGTGCTTCGGTGTTCTCTATGCAGTACAGGGCGTCGGCGGCGGCTTTTTTGTAGAGCGCCTCACGGTCGTAGCCGTAGTCTTTGTGGGCAGCCATGGTCACACCCAGCTTGGCACGCAGCGCGCGGGCTTTGCGCACATCAAGACGCCATGCGTCGGAGTTTGAGGGCTGGAGATTGGCCACGGCGAAGTCGAGGTCGTCCATGGCGAAGCGGTAGATGCTCGCCTGCGTGTTGCGAGGCAGGTCGAAATTGCCGCTGGAGATGGTCTCGGAGTTGTTTTCAACTATTGGCGCGTCGTGCCACACTTCGGCTATCACGTAGTAGCAGTAGCCGCGGATGGCGCGCGCTTCGGCCAAAGCCTGGGTCTTGTCGGCTTCGGTGATGGTGCCGCCGCAGATGGGCACGATGTCGTGGATGATGGAGTTGCAGAACAGTATCACGTTGTACAACCCTTTCCATCCTTCGTTGATGTACTGGTTGATGGGCGTGTATGTTCCGAAAAACCACTGGCCTTCGGCACCGTAGGTGTAATACATGTCGCCGTTGATCATGTCCATTTTCCACTGAAAATTCATGTGGAAATTGCTCCATGTCTTGGCGCTGTATATTGTCGAAGTGCTCGAGCGGAGCGCTTCGGGAGTGACGTAGTAGCTCTCCATCACGGGCTTGTCCACGGGGTCCACCGTCAGGAAGTCGTCGCAGCTTGCGAGCGAGCCGGCAAGGACAAGGGCCAGAGCGGAAGTCTTGAATATGTTTTTCATTTACTTGTTTTGCTTAAGAGAGATTAGAATGCGAGGTTAAGGCCTATCGTGTAGGTGCGGGGAGTGGGATAGCGTCCGCGGTCGATGTTCTGTAGCAGAGAGCTCTGGTTGAAAGCACCGATTTCGGGGTCGTAGCCTTTATACTTCGTGAAGGTGTAGACGTTCTGCACGTTGAAGTAGAGTTTGGCATTCTGAAGGAAGGCCTTTTTAGCCCAGTTCTGCGGAAGGTTGTAGGCCAGCGAGATGTTCTGTATGCGCAGGTAGGTGGCGTCTTCGAGCCAGCGGTCGCTCATGCGCTGGTTGCCGTTGGCGTCGAGGTTACTGAAACGCGGGATGCCGTTGCTGCCGGGGGCGAGCATGAGATTGGCTATCACGTCGCCGCCGGCGGGGTCGATGAGCATGGCCTGGGCGCGGTCGAGCACATCGGTGCTCTGATTGTCCCATATGGAACTGAGACCTTCCACACGGGAGCGGGCCCAGTTGAGGATGTCGCCGCCGAACTGGCCTGTGAGACCGATATTGAGTTCGAAATTCTTATAATTGAATGTGTTGGTCCAGCCGTATACGATGTCGGGATTGGGGTCGCCTATCACCTTCTGGTCGGCATCGTTGATGACACCGTCGCCGTTCTGGTCCACGAATTTCACGTCGCCTATCCATGCGCCGCTCACCTTGTCTATTTTATTGGCATAGGGAGTGTCGCCGCCGGTCTGTGTGGCGTGGCCGAGGATGTCGGCTTCGTTCATGAACAGGCCGTCGGTCTCGTAGCCGTAAAATACGCCCATCGGTTCGCCCACCTTGAACATGGTGCAGGTGCCGAATTCGCTGAACCAGTCGATTTTACCATAGATTACCTGCGAGTCTTCATTAAGAGCGACGATTTTGTTGCGGTTGTGCGACAGAGTGACGGACGAACTCCAGTGGAAATCCTTGTTGGTGACGGGGATAGCGTTTATCTGCACGTCAATACCGGTGTTGCGCGTCTTGCCCACGTTGGCATATGGAGGCGCGATGCTGCCCCACACGTCGTCGCCGCTCGGGCCGAGGTGGCCGGGCACAAACATCTGCATGAGCAGGTCCTGTGTCTGTTTGCGGTAGACGTCGACGGTGAAGCTCAGGCGGTTGTCGAGTACAGCGAAGTCAACACCCGCATTCCACTGCTCGGAAGCCTCCCATTTGATGTTGGGATTGGCGAGGTTCTGAGGGATATATCCTGTGCCGAAAGGAGTGAGCACGGTCTGCATGCCAGAGCCGTAGCGGTAGGTGTCGATGTTGCTGTTGCCCACCTTTCCATAGCCCAGACGGAGCTTGAGGTTGTTGAGCCAATGGGCGCTCTCAAGCCATTTCTCCTGGTTGATGCGCCATGCGAGAGCCACCGAGGGGAATGTGCCCCACTTGTTGTTTCGGCCGAACTTGGAGCTGCCGTCGCGGCGCAGGGTGGCCGTGAGCAGGTAGCGGTTGTCGAATCCGTAATTGGCGCGTGCGAATATGGAAGCGGTGGTGCTGGCGTCTTTCCAGCCGCTGTTGCTCTGGAACTCGCCATCCTCGCCCATCACATGTATGTAGTCGTTGGAGAAATTCTTCTTGATGAGCTGAGTACCCTCCCAGCTGCTCCTGGAGGCTTCGAAACCGGCCATCACCGTGACGTCGTGTTTTTCGCCGAACACCTGGTGGTAGGTGATGTAGTCTTTCTGCATCCAGTAGAAGTTATGGTCTTCGCGCTGCATCATGCGGTTGGTGTCGTTGCCGTTCACACCGAACTTATAGGTGGGCTGGAACGATTTGTTCTGGTTCTGCGAGGCGTCGAATGCATACTCTGCGCGGAACGTGAAATACTTCAGGAAGTCGGCGTTGACGTAGAAATTGCCTGTCACGCGCTGGCGCAGCAGCGTATTGTTGGTGATGAGCGCCATTGCCACGGGATTGTACTTCGAAGCGCCGTTGGTGGTGGTGGGACCGGCCCAGTTGCCGTCGAAATCGCGCACAGGCACGGAAGGCATCATGGTCATGGCCTGCATGATGATGCCGTCGTTGCCGTCCTGGCGGGTGATGGTCTCGTCGGTGCGGGTATAGGCCAGCGAACCGCCGATTTTCAGCCATGACGTGAAGTTATTGTCGAGATTGAAGCGGGTGTTGAAGCGGGTAAAGTCCGAGCCTATCACGGTGCCTTCCTGCTTCATCCATCCGGCGCTCATGGCATAGACGGTCTTCTCATTGCCGCCCGTGACTCCCACCTGATGGCTCTGCATGAAGCCTGTGCGGAAGATTTCGTCCTGCCAGTCGGTGCCCTTTCCGAGCAGGCTCGGGTCGCTGTACATCTTGTCGTAGTTGCCGTCGCCGATTACGCCCTCGTTGTAAAGCTGGGTCTGATATTCGGCATATTCACGCAGGTCCATCATGTCGAGGCGCTTGGCTGTCTGCTGCCATGCCACATAGCCGTCGTATGTGATGTTGGTGTGGCCGGCGGAGCCTCGGCGCGTAGTCACCATGACTACGCCATTGGCGCCTGCGGCGCCATATATGGCACATGCCGAGGCATCCTTGAGCACGTCGATGCTCACAATGTCGCTCGGAGCTATGGAGGCGAGCGGATTCACTGTGGTCTGACCGTTGGAACCGCCCATCCAGTCGAAGCCGCCTATGCTGGTGCTGCCGCCCATGGGCACACCGTCGATGATGTACAGGGGTTCGTTGGACGAGTTAAGGGAGCTTGCGCCACGGATACGCACTGAGGTGGCGCCGCCTGGTGCACCGGAGTTCTGCGTCACCTGCACACCGGCCACTTTGCCCTGAAGCATCTGGTCGGCATTGGTGACGATGGTCTGACGCATCTGATCCTCGGAAAGCGACGCCACGGAGCCTGTGATGTCGCTGCGCTTCTGGGTGCCGTAGCCCACAACGACGAGTTCGCTGAGGGCTTCGCTCGAATCCTCGAGTGTGACGTCGATGTTCTTGCGCCCTTTTAGTTTGACTTCCTGCGTCTTCATCCCGACGTAAGAAATTACAAGTGTTGCGTCGGCATTGCCCACACGAATGGTGAACTTGCCGTCGATGTCGGTGGTCGCGCCTCCGGTCTGGCCTTTCTCTACCACAGAAGCACCGATGATGCTTTCGCCCGTAGAATCCAGGACAGTACCCGTAACCGTGACCTGCGCTGTCAGGCTCATGGACACTATTGCGAATAGTGCCAAAAGCAGGAACTTGACATTCAGATTGCTACATGTTTTCATGAACAGCTTTTAAAAGGTTAAGTTATGGATTGGTTTATATTGGCTTATTATATTGTATAGCGCCTCAGCGCATAGACAATGGAGGTATTCATCGACACAAAGTTAGTGCAATTAAACAAGTCAAAACTATACTTTTTTATCTTTAACTATGCAAAACACATCTTATGTTAAACAACATCTTTTTATCGTATTTTTAACGAATGCAAATTAACACTTACCTTAAAATTGAATGTTTATGTCCGCAATTACAATAGATACCACTCACAGAACCAAAATTACGGACGTATTTTCGAAAATTACGAAATACAATATCAAAGAATCAAAGATATACTATTTTAGCAATTATTATAAATAATACAGGTGCCGGACAGCGAGTCCGGCACCTGTATTATTTATAAGCCGTCTATGGATTCGGTTTTCCGGCTCTACCACCAACGCTTAAAGAATGCATCGCGACGGCGATTCCAGTCGCCGTAGTCCACATAATGACCGCATTCGGGATATATAACCAGCACTTTGGGAGATGTGATGAGGTTGTAGCTCGACATATTCGTGTGCGGAGGGCAGGTCGTGTCCTGCAGCCCTATGCCCATGAGCACAGGTCACGTGATGAGGCGCGCAAAATTCTTTATGTCGAAGTAGCTCAGATTGGCATACATCCGGCTGTCGGAAAGGCCGAGGCGCGAGGCTTCCTCCTTGACGGACGATGCGGGCCAGCCCACAATACGGAAATAGTCGGGATAATCACTCAGAAACGGGATGTAGGGAGCTATCGCGCGCAGGCGTCCGTCGGAAAGCGCAGTTGCGATTCCTTCTTGGAGGAAGACGGCAGAGTGTCGCTGACTGTCAGCACCATCTGCGGCCGCTCGGGTGCATTCCACCACAGATTGTGGCTTTTGTCCACTTCCACGCGCAGATTGCGAGCGGCCGCACCACCGGCCGAGGCCATAGCTATGGCTGCTGCCGCAAAAACAATTGTCTTATTCATAGTATTACGGGTTTATTTCGTTCACTGCACCGCGTATTATGGCAAGCGTGGTGGAATCGGCTGCGAACACCGAGTTTAGACCTTGCGGCTCCTGTGCGGGGTCGCAGGTGTAATCGTCCCACGGCTGCCAGTTTTCGTGTGCGGGCGCGGCATAGCCGCCCCATCCCCAGAAGTTGCAGCCGTTTATCATTCCCGAGTCGGCTATAAGGCGGAATATGCGGCTATAGAAAGCGTCGCGGCCGTGCACGGGACTGCCGGGAGTGTAGCGCATGCCGTCGCGGGGATAGCCGAATTCTTCGAGCACGAGCGGCTTTCCGGCCGCATGCATAGCCTCATAATGCGGGCGTATGTATGCCACGGCCTTGTCGAAGGCCGGAGCCACGCTGTCGGCCACGGAGAGGCTGTCTATCCAACCCCAGTTGTAGGGCCACAAGTGCAGTATGCCGTAGTCTATCTCGGGCGCTTCATGGATTTTACGCCACAGGGCCATATCATACTCACATCCGTGCACACCCTCACTGCCGGTGCTTACCATGTGGTTCGGGTCGCATTCCTTTATGGCTCTCGCCGTTGATATTATATAATCGGCGAACGCGGCTTTGGTGGCACTGTCGCCGGCGAAAGCACGCGGTTCGTTGGCCACCTGCCACGACATGAGAGCCGGACTTTCGGCATATGGGCGTGAGGTATATCGGTTGACACGCGACGCCATGCGGCGCGCATGGTCTATGGCGAGACTTTTCGCGGAATCATTGGTCACGAAACGCGCCATGGCGGCCATATACGCAGGATAGCCGTCGATGGCAGGATTGGGCTGACGGCCCGCACCGGCCCATTCGAGGTAGGTGCCGTAGCCACCGCTCCATTCCCATGCGTTGTTGAGGAAAAGCACCGCTTTCATGCCTCGGCGCTCGAGTTCGGCCATAAGATAGTCGAGGCCGTCGAGAATGGTGTCGTTGTACACTCCGGGGGATGTCTGGAGCACCGGCATGATGTGCGACGGCACATTTTCCTCGCCGTCGCCCCCAACGAGCACGCGCAGATTGTCGACACCGATGCTCTGCAACAGGTCGAGTTCGCGGGCGAGACGGGCGCGGTCGCCTCCCCTGCCCTCCGAGGCCAGTATGGCCCCGTACCAGAAGTTGGCGCCCACGTAGCGGTAGACGGAATCGCCTATGTAGAACTCGCCGTCGCGCACCGACACATACTGCTGTCCTGCGGCAGCATCCGCAGGCTTGCACATGCTGAGCCCGGCTGCGACAAAAGCACCGAGCACTATGGCATATAATATCTTTTTCATGTCGTCAGCGGCGTTTCACAGGCGGCTGCTTGCCGCCGAAGCATGTGGACAGAGGCGTAGGCACGCTGCTTCTGAACGGTATAAGCGGAAGCCCCATCATATTGTGCACCTTGCCTACTGCGAAATTTCTGAAGCAATAACGCACTTCTTTTATTTCGCCGGCGTCGGGACATGTGATGTGTATGTCGCGCGAATCCAGTCCTTCGTAGGCCGTGGCCGGATGCCACACGCCGTCGGCGCCGCAAGCTTCGAAACCTTCGAGATACTGGTTGGGGGTGAAGCCGGAATCGGCACCCGTGAAACGCAGCGTGGCCTTGTCGCCCTGCACTTCCATTTCCCGGAAATGCGGATAAAGCACCGGCATACCCTCAACGCCGTAGGCATCTGCCGCAGCTACCCACGAAAGCCGCTCGCCTATCTCGCGCTTGCGGCTGGCATGCACGTCGGCCACCTCGTGGGGATATATGAGATCGGAAGTGCACACGACGGCGCTACGAGGAGTCACGGCTGCCGCAAGATGCTGCGCTTCGCGGAACATGGCTGCATAGTCGGCGTCGCGGTTGCCGTAGTCCCACGGCGGAAGTTCCACGAAGTAGAAAGGCAGTTCGCCAAGTCCCCATAGTTTGCGCCAGTGCTGTACCATGTCGCGCTGACGCTTCGGGAGTTCTTCGTGCTTGCCCACATTGCTCTCGCCCTGGTTCCACAGAAAACCACTGACAGTGTAGCGGCTTACGGGCAGCAGCATGGCATTGTAGCGCACGCCTATACGGTGCCACTCGTCCACCTTTTTCGTGCCGTCGCGTTCAGCCGCCATGTCTTCACCTTCGAGCGACGCGAGCATCTCGGCAGGCATCCAGCTTTCAAGTCGCGAACCTCCGTAGGCGCATACTATGACGCCTACGGGCACATCAAGAATGCGGTTGAGCGATTCAGCAAAGAAATAGGCCAGCGCACTGAACTCCCCGGCATTGGCCGGCTTGCTCTCTTTCCATGCGCCGCCCACACGCTGCTGAGGCTCGTAGCTGCCGCGGCGGTCGACAGTGGCCACACGCACATGCGGAGTGCTGCCGCTGTAAGCGATAGCGCGGCCGCCGCCCTCCACAGGCTGCGTGAAGTATCCGCGCAAAGGCATATCCATATTGCTCTGGCCGGAACACAGCCACACCTCGCCTATGAGAACATTCTCCAAAAGTATGTCGGAGCCGTCGCCGCGCAACCGCACGGTATAAGCTTTGCGCGAAGCGTCCGGAGTGGGCAATGTGAGTGTCCACAGGCTGTCGGGACCGGCCGTGGCACGCACCGCAGGAGAACTTTCAGTCTGCCATGAGGCCATCGCCTCGATTTCCGAACCCGGCGAGGCCCATCCCCAGATACGAGCCTCGGTGTTCTGCTGCAGCACCATGTTGTCGCCCACTATGTCGGGCAGGGTGATTTCAGCCATTGCCGCCGACGAGGCGAGCGCAGCGGCTGCAAATAGAATTGTACGTTTCATCGGTTGCGTTTAAGATAATGTTTCACGAGGACAGCCCACGGCTTAAGGTCGCTGTCGAGCCACCCTCGGCCGTCGGAGGCAGCCGAAGGGCGCAACATAGAGCAGGATTCGTCTTTGTCGCTGAGGCTCCACGCTATCCAGCTGATGCCGTGGTTGTCGGCATACTGCATCCATTCGTCCCACTCCTTGGTGTCGAGCACGCCGTCGCCGGTGTGGAGCATCGACGCGCATTCGCTCATTATGAGCGGAAGTCCTTTGGCACGGGCATATTCGGCTTTGTCGCGCAACCACTGCTTGTGGGTTGCTGCATAATAGTGCAGCGAATAGAGGAGGTTGCCAAAGCCTTCAACGGGGTCATCTGCCGCCTTATCCACCTCCTGGTCCCACCGCGGGGTCGGAACGACGATTACCGCATCGGGGTCAAGTGCGCGAATCACAGGCACAAGCGCCTCGGCATACTCCTTACACTCGCTCCACGGCACTTCCGTGGGCTCGTTCCATATTTCATACATCATGTTGGGCAGATGACTGTATTTTCCCGCCACATGCGTGAAAAAGCGCCTGGCGTCGGCGAGTTTATTCGGATGGCTGTGAAAATCCACAAGCACATAAGCGCCGTTGCGCACAGCGCCTCCCACGATAGAGTCCACCACGGCATATGCCGCGACGCTGTCGCAGTCGAAGCCGCTGTCGAGGTGGGCCACTCCCACTGAACAGCGCACGATGTCGGCTCCCCAGTCTCGCGTGAGACGTTCCACGGTTCCGCCGTTGTAGAACCGCGGCCACATGTTGTGCCAGCCCATGCTTACGCCACGCAATTGCACGGGCGCGCCATGCTCATCCACTAATTTCGTGCCCTGTACGCGAAGTTGTCCGTGACGCTCGACGGGAGTCTGCGCCACCGCCACGGACGCCAATGCCACAGACACGGCTACCGCGATGGCGCGGAATGTGTTTTTCATATGTAATTTATATAGAAGGTTACTTTTTTATGGTAATCACAAGGAGCGCCCCTCCGGCCATGACTTTATGGACGGGAGCGGCAGCGGCCAGCATGGCGGTGGTGCCGCGGCGCACGCGTGTGCGTGCGCCGTCGGCTCCTGTGATTTCCGCATCGCCGCCCACTGCCATAAGCACCGTGAAACTGGCGGGGTCGCCGCCTACGGCCACTTCGCCGCCGGCCACATAGTCGACATTGAAATAGCGGCAGTTCACAACCCCGGGAGTGTTGCACGTGAAACATTTCGCCGTAGGTTCCACGGGATTCGGAAAACGGTAGTCGATGGCTTCGGCAGCCTGCGCGGTGTGCAGTTGCCGCGGCCGGCCGTCGACATCGACACGGCCGTAGTCGTAGACGCGGTAGGTGATGTCGCTCGTCTGCTGCACTTCGGCCACGAGAGTGCCCGCACCTATGGCATGCAGCGTGCCGGCAGGAATGAAATAGAACTGTCCCGCCTGCGCCTCATGCACTCCTATGCGCTGCATGATGGAGCCGTCGGCGGCACACCGTGGATATTCCTCACGCGTGAGGGGCGCCTGCAAGCCGCTGTATATGCGGCTGCCCGGACGCGCGTCCACTATGTACCACATCTCCGTCTTGCCGGGCGAGGCGTGCCTCTCCGCGGCAAGCGCATCGCCGGGATGCACCTGCACAGAGAGGTCGCGCTGCGCGTCGATGAATTTTATCAGCAGCGGAAACGTGTCGCAGCCGAAGCGTGCGGCAGGCTCCGTGCCGATGAAGTCCGCACCATAGCGCCGCATCAGTTCCACGATGTCTATGCCGGCAAGAGGGCCTTCGGCCACCACGCTTTCGTGGCCCGGCACAGCCGATATTTCCCAGCTTTCGCCGACGGAATCGATGTCGATACGTTCTCCTTTGAGGCGGCCTATGGCATCGCCTCCCCATATCACGGGCTTATAATAGGGAGTGAAAACTATGGGTCGGGACAGTTCTGCTATCATTTCTTTTTAAGTTGAAGCACGTAGCTGCAATAGTCGTTCAGTGTGCTGTACTCCACGTTGTGGCGTTCAGGAAACTCAAGGCCGTTGGACATGAGGTAGCGGCCGGTAAAACTCTTGCCTTCGTAGGGCAGCGGCTCTTTGTCTATGCTGTTGAGTTCGTGCACGGTGTATAGGGCGTCGGGGTCGAGACCGGCCATCGTCACACGCGGCAGCTGCGGATTCACGTCGTTGTTGAGGCGCCACCAGTAGTACACCGCCTCATCCTTAGCCGGCGACACGTACATGAGCGAAGCCACGCCTTTGCCGTCGTAGGGCGAGAGCAGGCGGTACAGGTCGCCCTGCTGCACTACGGGACGCACCTGCTTGTATTCGGCTATGGCTTTGCGGCACATGGCTATTTCCTCGTCGGTCATGTTTTTGGGCTGTATTTCCATGCCGAGGCGGCCGCTCATGGCCACGTCGATACGGTATTTGAGCGGAATGGTGCGGTGTGTCTGATGGTTCGGCGCTGCGCTGATGTGCGAGGCCATGGCCACAGAGGGGAAGAAGTGGCTCGTGCCCCACTGCATGAACACGCGCTGCTGCGCATCGGTGTTGTCGCTCACCCAGAACTCGTCGAACCAGGGCAGCACACCCCAGTTGGCACGGCCGCCACCGCTTGCGCATGCCTGAATAGTCACATCGGGATATTTGGCGCGTATGCGGTCAAGAGTCTTGGCGAAACCGCGATGATACTCAACGGCGAAGTGCGACTGCTCGTCGGCCGAAAGATACTGCGAGCCATGGTTCATGATGGGTGCGTTGGCATCCCACTTTATATAATCCAGCTGCGGATATTTCGTAAGAAGCGTGTCCACGACCCCGAACACGAGATCCTGCACCTTGGGGTTAGACATGTCGAGAACCAGCTGTGTGCCGCCACGTCCCTGACGGAGGGGACGGTTGGTGGGCTTGACAATGTACTCGGGATGCGTGTCATAAAGCTCGCTGACGCTGTTGACCATCTCAGGTTCTATCCATATTCCGAAGCGTATGCCGTTCTTTTCGGCCTGGGCGCAAAGTCCGGCTATGCCTGCGGGGAGCTTGCGTGTGTCCACGGTCCAGTCTCCGAGCGACGACACGTCGTTGTTACGCGGATATTTGGCGCCGAACCATCCGTCGTCCATCACAAAGAGTTCGCCGCCCATGCCTGCAATGTCGGCCATCATCTGCGCCATTCCCTGCTCGTTGATGTCGAAATAGACACCTTCCCAAGAGTTGAGGAGAATCTTGCGCAGGTCTGTGCCGTGTGCGAGACGGTGGTTGCGTCCCCAGCGGTGGAAGTTGCGGCTCACGCCGCTTTTGCCTTCGTTGCTGTAGGTGAGCGCCAGCGGAGGTGTGGCGAAACGCTCGCCTTTCTTCAGATTGTAGGCGGAATGCGTGTCGTTGATGCCGGCGAAGAAATCGTGGAAATCGCTGCTGCCGGTGTCGATGCGCAGATTATAATTGCCGCTATAGCAGAGGGCGGCTCCGATTGTGCGGCCGTTACGCTCATCGGGCTGTCCATCGAGACTGAACATCACTTCCGCATGCGACGTGTGGGAGTTGCGTACGCCGTCGCGGTTGTTTATCACCACCATGCCGTGCGGCAGCCGTTTTTCCTCCATGCGGCATTCATTGCCCCAGGCTCCGTAAAAACTTGTAAGATGGACATCGCTGCGACGTATGGGCAGATAGGCCGATGCGAACTCGCGCAGCAACACCGTGCCTTTGCCCTTGTTCACAGCCTCCACCCATGTCTCAACGACATCGGCGTCGGGATAGGTGCGGTAATTGACATCGATACCGAAAGGATAATGCTTGTCGGACATACTCACCGTGACGGTATGCGAGCCGTCGGCACCATCGCTTTCGCTCACACCCGACACGGACATGTCGAGCGTCATGTTGCCGTCGGGATGCGTCACACTCATGGCGGTCTCGCGCAACGCGCCGAGGCCGAACACCGGATACGCATCAAGAGTGCGCGGCGCGGAAGCCATCATGGCGTCGACGTCGGCAGCGCCAAGGCGTTCGCCATAATATACGAATTTCAGCGGGGCACCCTCG
Source organism: Muribaculaceae bacterium (assembly GCA_009775265.1). Classification (GTDB taxonomy): domain Bacteria; phylum Bacteroidota; class Bacteroidia; order Bacteroidales; family Muribaculaceae; genus CAG-873. The sequence continues at coordinate 39,705 of VSPG01000011.1, read as the reverse complement.
GTGGCTTCAAGCACGAGAGATGTTCCGGGGGTGGCAACATGCAGAGTTTCGGCTCCGACAGGGACCCAAATGGCTGCAAACGCGGCAAATGCCGTCAGAGTCTTTTTTCCACAGGGAAGAATCATTGTGTCTGTATGGTTTTAGAGTTATTCAAAATGTGCATTGCAAATTTAACCTTAAAAGGGCTAACTGGCAAATCAAACCGCATTTAATCAAGAATAAGGTAAAAAAGTATCACAACTCTTGCTTTTACGGAAAATATGGTATAACTTTGAATGTTGCATCCATCATATATCCCGCATGAGCCATACCATAACAGAAATAACTCCCCTGGGCGAAAGCGACTGCTTCTATCTCGTGGACCGCCACAAGACCTATTTCGACTATCCTGTGCACCGCCATGAGGAATACGAGCTGAACTTCGTATCCAACTGCAACGGCGCACGGCGCATCGTAGGCGACAGCATGGAGGAACTGTCCACCTACGACCTTGTGCTCGTAGGCCCTGACATAGAACACGGATGGGAGAACCACAACCATCCCGAATGCGACATGCGCGAAATCACCATACAATTCGCATCGGACTTTCTTGAGGGCACATTCCTGAGCAAGACACAGATGAGCAGCCTGCGCACGCTTTTCAACAATGCGCGCACCGGCATCGCTTTCCATCTGCCGGCAATAATGAAAATATACGACCGGCTCGACGATCTGACGCAGGCCCAGCCGGGCTTCATACGCATGCTTAGGCTTTTAGAGATTCTATATTACCTGTCCATCTCGTCCGACTTCCACCTGCTGTCGTCGACGTCATTCTCCAACGTCCACACACCGAGCGACTCGCGCCGCATTCTCAAAGTGCAGGAGGCCATCAGCCGCGACTACGCAAAACCGATATACCTCGGCGACATGGCATCGCTCGCCGGAATGACCCCGACGGCGTTCAGCCGCTTTTTCAAACTGCGCACCGGCCGCACACTGTCGGAATACATCATCGACGTGCGCATTGGCCATGCCGCACGCGCACTCGTGGACACCACCAAAACCATTGCCGAGGTGTGCTACGAATGCGGTTTCAACAACATCTCGAACTTCAACCGCATATTCAAGCGTAAAAAGGGCTGTACGCCAAAGGTGTTCCGCGAAAGCTACACAAAAACACGGCTCATTGTGTGACGTTTTTTTGCAAGGCCGGCTGCGTCTTAAGATACTTCCTTACGGAAAAACAAAAATAAGAGGTTGTTTAATAATGCTTGTTAATGACAGGGCCGAAATTTTTCAGATGGATTTATTCCTGCGGCGAAGGAGCATAGCGTGCTATGCGACTGAAGCAAAGGGATAAAGACGCTCAAAAATTTCGGAGGCGTCGCTAATTCCATTGTTTAGAACCTTAACAGAACTTTAAAATTACTTCTGCATGGCGTCTTTTATGTTAATGCGCATTTACTCGTCGGTCACAATGGAACCCCATTGCTCCCTCCTCATAAACTGCACCTTAACATAAAATACACCACCCTGTCGTTAACAATGATTATTAAACAACCTCTAAATTTGAGTTTTATTCGTATCTTTGCAGCGCCAAAAAAATCACATTATGAAAAAGCACAGCTTCAAAACGGCCATTGTAGCTTTAATGCTTGCAATCGCCACACCCGCGTTCGCGCAATTCAAAATCAACGGCGCAAAAGCCGCCAAGGCCCTCGGCAAAACGGCGCAGGCTCTCACCATCACCGACGAGCAGATGGCCGCCTATGTGAAAGAATACATCGACTGGATGGACGAACACAACCCCGTCACCGGCCCTGAAAACGAATACACCAAGCGCCTCAACCGCCTCACGGAAGGACTCACGTCGGTAGAAGGCATTCCTCTGAACTTCAAAGTGTACGACGTGATAGACGTGAATGCGTTCGCATGCCCCGACGGTAGCGTCCGCGTGTTTTCCTCGCTCATGGACATAATGAGCGACGAGGAACTGCTCGGCGTCATAGGCCATGAAATCGGCCATGTCGCACACAAGGATTCCAAGAAAGCGTTCAAGCAGTCGCTACTTACCTCCGCGCTCAAAGATGCGGTAGGCTCCACAGGCAAAGTGGCTGCCGCCCTCACCGACTCGCAGCTCGGCAACCTCGGCGAGGCTCTGGCTTCGGCCACCTACTCGCAGAAGCAGGAGAAGGCCGCCGACGACTACGGCTACGAGTTCCTGAAAGAGCACGGACGCAACCCGTGGGCGATGGCTCTGAGCTTCCACCGTCTCAAGAACCTTCAGGAAGAAGCCGGCGCCAAGAAATCGAGCAAAATGAACCAGCTTTTCTCGTCGCACCCCGACCTCGACCTGCGCATCGAACGCATGGAGCAGCGCGCCACAAAGGAGGGATTCGAAAAACCCGCGAAATAAACCACGGACAATAAAAAGGTAAAATAATACAATACAGGCGGAGCCGCAGCAGGCTCCGCTTTTTTGTGTTTTCGGCAAAATTCGGTAACTTTGCCAAAAACATAACAATACAACCCATGAAAGTAGACACCACACGCTGCGGCGACATCACACTCTATACACTCACCAATGCTACAGGAGCATCGGTGACGCTCTCCACCCTCGGCGCGGCCATCGTGGCCGTATGTGTGCCGGACAAGGACGGAAAACTCGACGACGTGGCCTTAGGCTACAAAAACCTTGCCGACTACGACAACGACGGACCTTGCACAGGCAAGACTCCCGGCCGCTATGCCAACCGCATAGCCCTCGGCCGCTTCCGGCTCGACGGAAAAGAGTACCAGCTGCCCATCAACAACGGCCCGAACTGCTGCCACGGAGGCAACGGCTTCCAGAACAAGATATGGAACGGCCGCTTCGTGGGCGACGGGATACGTTTCGACTATACATCGCCCGACGGAGAGGAAGGATTTCCCGGACGCGTGGACACAGCGGTGACCTACCGCTGGAACGACCGCAACGAACTCGCCATAGAATTCAGTGCGTCGTCCGATGCCAAAACCATCATAAACCTCACCAACCACGCATACTTCAACCTCGAAGGCCACAACTCCGGCAGTGTGCTCGAGCACACACTGCAACTGAACGCCGACCGCTGGCTTCCTACCGACGACACCCTCATCCCCACCGGCGAGATAGCCGCTGTGGAAGGCACGCCCATGGACTTCCGCACGCCCAAGACCCTCGGCCGTGACATCCGCGAGGACTTCCCGGCGCTGAAATACGGCAAAGGCTACGACAACTGCTGGGTACTAAACAATTGGCAAAAACACCACCTTACGCGTGCCGCCGTGCTGACGGCTCCGCACAGCGGACGCGTGCTCGAAGTGGAGACAACACAGCCCGCCGTGCAGGTGTACACAGGCAACTGGCTCACCGGTTCGTCGCCCGTAAACAAGGAGGGACGCCCGTACGACGACAACGACGGCGTGGCCATCGAATGCCAAGGCATGCCCGACGCGCCAAACAAACCCGCCTTCCCAAGCCAGATTCTCGGCACGGGCGAATTGTACACCCAATTCATAATCTACCGCTTCAAAACGCTCTGATGCCCGACTTCAAGGTGCACATACTCGGCTGCGGCTCTGCCACTCCGACGGCTAAGCACAAGCCGTCGTGCCAGGTGATAGAAACGCGCGGAAAACTATTCATGATCGATTGCGGCGAAGGCGCGCAGCTCGAGTTCCGGCGACAAGGGCTCAAATTCTCGCGCCTGAACCATATTTTCATCTCGCACATGCACGGCGACCACGTCCTCGGACTGCCGGGACTGCTGTCGACCATGGCCCTGCACCAAAAAGAAGGCGAAGTGACCGTACACATCCACCCGGAAGGGGCTGTGCTGCTGCAACAGATTATGGCAGTGCTGTGCCGCGACACGGGTTTCGAGCTGAAATACGACATAATCGAACCCGGCGGCTCGTATGTTCTGTATGAGGACAAATCCCTCACGGTGTCGACATTCCCGCTCTACCACCGCATAGCCTGTTCGGGGTTCATGTTCAAGGAGAAAGAACCACGGCGCCCGCTGCGTGCTGACATGCTGGAATTTCACAAAGTGCCGGTGGCAGCACGCCGCAGCATTGCAGAAGGCGCCGACTTCACAGACGCCGAGGGGCGTCTGATTCCCAACGCATGGCTCACCAGAGACCCCGAACCGGCGGTGTCTTACGCCTATTGCTCCGACACAATGCGCAAAGCCGCCGTGGCGCGCTCTGTGGCCGGAGTGCGCTGCCTGTACCACGAAGCCACCTACGACGACGCGCAGGCTTTCAAAGCGGCTGCACGCGGACACTCCACAGCGCGTGAGGCGGCGGCCGTGGCACGCGAGGCCGGAGCGCAGCATCTTGTAATCGGCCACTACTCCAAGTCCATCACTGACGAAAGCCTGCTGACAAAACAGGCCGCGGAGGAATTCGGCGGCAAAATAACAGCGGCAAAGGAAGGACTGATATTCGAACCATGAGCACCCTCGCAGAACAGACAGACGAACGCTTCATGCGCATCGCACTCGGCGAAGCAAACAAAGCCGCCATGCTGGGCGAAGTGCCCATAGGCGCTGTAGTGGCAAGCGGGTCGGGCACGATAATCGGGCGCGGCCACAACCTTACGGAACGGCTCTGCGACGTGACCGCACATGCCGAAATACAGGCCATCACGGCCGCGGCATCGGCAATGGGAAGCAAATACTTGGACAACTGCACGCTATACGTCACCGTAGAGCCGTGTCTGATGTGTGCGGGAGCCATAGGCTGGAGCCATCTTTCGCGCATAGTCATCGGCACGCCCGACCCGAAAGGAGGCTACAGCGCCAACACACAGCGCACGCCATTCCACCCGCGGGCGGAGGTCGTATCGGGCGTGCTTGCCGACGAATGCCGCACCCTCATGCAAGATTTTTTCAGAAACAGGCGTAAGAGGGTGTTTCATAACAAAAGTTAAATCCTGATGACATGCACTACTTCATAATAGCGGGCGAAGCCTCCGGCGACCTGCACGCGTCGCAACTCATCGAGGCTTTGCGGGCTTCCGACTCCGAAGCCCGGTTCACATTTCTCGGAGGCGACATGATGGCGTCCGCAGCCGGAAACCGGCCTATCATCCACTACCGGGACATGGCATATATGGGATTCAGCGAAGTGTTGCGCCATCTGCCTGAAGTGCTCGGCAACCTCCGCACGGCCAAGCACGAGCTGCTGAAGTCAAAGCCCGACGCATTCATAGCTGTGGATTATCCGAGTTTCAACCTCAAAGTGGCACGTACGGCCGCAAAAGCAGAAGTGCCCGTGTTTTACTACATAAGCCCGAAGCTGTGGGCATGGAAGTCGTGGCGTGTAAAAGAAATACGCCGCACCGTACGGCGCGTGCTCGCCATTTTCCCGTTCGAACCGCAATGGTACGCCGACCACGGCTTCCGCGCCGACTATGTGGGCAACCCGTCGGTGGCAGAAATCGGCGCGGCCATGAAAGCCGCGCCCTCACGCGAGGACTTCCTGCGCGAGCACGGGCTGCGCGACCGCCCCATCATAGCGCTTCTTCCCGGCAGCCGCCGCAGCGAACTGCGCAACAACCTTCCCGTCATGGAATCGGCGGCGCGCCGGTTTGCCCAATACCGGGCCGTAGTGGCCGGAGCACCGGGCATAGACAATGAGTTCTATGCGTCGCTGACCGGACTGCCTGTGGTGCGCGACGCAACCATCGCCCTGCTGGCCCATTCGCGAGCCGCGCTTGTGACCAGCGGAACAGCCACACTCGAAACAGCCCTCGCGGGTGTGCCGCAAGTGGTATGCTACCGCTCCAACGGTTCGAAACTATCTTACAACGTTATGAAACGGGTGCTTAAAATCAGCCATGTGTCGCTGCCGAACATAATAGCCTCACGCGGCATTGTGCCGGAAATGCTCCTGCACGAATGCACCCCCGAACTTGTGGCCGGACAGCTCGCGCCACTGTTGCGCGACAGCGACGAACGCCGCGCCCAACTCGACGGCTATGAAGAAATGCGAGCCATTCTCGGCAGCAACGACGCCGCCTCGACAGCCGCAGAATTGATTATAAGCACATTGGAAACCCGATAGCAATTACCCGAGCAACGCCGACGGAGGAGCTATCAGATAAAGATGCGAACGCGCACGGCTCACGGCCGTGTACAGCCATCGGTACAACTCCATGCCGAGGGCGTCGTCCGGTATATAGCTCAAATCCACGAACACGTTGCGCCACTGGCCTCCCTGAGCCTTGTGGCAGGTCATGGCATAGGCATATTTCACTTGCAGGGCATTCCAGTAAGGATTGTCGTGCAGGTGTCGCGCACGTAAATCGTAAGGCATGGCCGCATCGAACATCTCAGGGTCGCGCACAAGAGCCTCATACAACTGCTGCATGCGCTCGTAAGGCATGGCGGCCGTCTCACCCGAGAGTGTCTCAAGCATCAGTTTTGCATCGAATTCGGCCTCGCCCCCGCTGCCGGCTATGGCAAGGCGCACATCGGCAAAATGGAATCCGTAGCGCCATTCGCCACCATAGACACGCACCACCCGGACTATATCGCCGTTGGCCACGAAGTCGAGGCCTTTTACTTTCCGCGCCCAATGATAATTGTTTTTCGCCACTATGAGCATTTCGTCACGGCACAGCTGCTCCTCGCGGTACAGCACCTCGGCGCGTATGGCACGGTTGTAGTCCGTGGCCCTGCGGTTGCTGCGCGATATGAGCAGGCATTCCTCTATGCCGTCGCGGGCATAAGCCGTTTCAAGCATTTCGGGCAAATCCTCTCCCGACACTACGCTGACATCGGAGAACCCGGCTGTGCGCAGCTGCGGAATCTCGGCAGCCCCCGCCGCCATGGAGCGCCGCAACGCTGTGGCATTGTAGAGTATCCCAGAACGGACACCCTGACGCATGGTAGCTGTCATCACGGCACGCGAAGGCCTCAAACCGAACATACGGAGCCTTTCCGGCTCCATGGCCGGCGATTCGACGGAGCCTACGGGAGGCAGCTGCGCCGTGTCGCCTATAAGAATCATACGGCAGTTGTCGCCGCTGTACACGTACTGCACGAGGTCTTCAAGAAGGCTGTCGCGGCCCGCACCACCCTCGCCGCCTATCATTGAGGCTTCGTCAACAATATAAATGGTGTTGCGCGAGCGGTTTTCCACAAGCGCCGGCCCGGCATCACCGCCTCCGTCGGGAGTGTGCCGGTAGATTTTACGATGGATGGTATAGGCCGGCCGGCCGGCAAATGAGCCGAACACTTTTGCGGCACGCCCTGTGGGAGCCATGAGCACGGCTCCGAGGCCGGCTCGTGGAAGCGCTTTCACGAGCGCGCCAGTGAGCGATGTTTTGCCTGTGCCGGCATAGCCGTTAAGCACAAAAACCGCGGTCTCGGGTGCTGTCGGCGCGCAAAAGCGCGCCAACGCACCGACCACGGCTTTTTGCTGTTCGTTGGGCGTATAAGGCAAGTTCAGGATTATCTCCTTCTCAAAGTCTTCGGCTGTCATGTTTTGAAGATAGGGGGGGCTGTTTCAAAATAGCGTTCGGGGCATCCGTTACTGAACGGAGGAAAATGAGCCGCGACCCCTCTATTTTTTAACGCTCCACTCCCAGCCGTCCTTGGTGTCTTTGACATCGAATCCGATGGATGCGAGGCGGTCGCGGATAAGGTCGCTCGTGGCCCAGTCCTTGCGTGCTTTTGACTCCGAGCGCATTTCCAGCACGAAGTCGACGGCACGCTCGAACGGTTCCATATTGCTCTGCGTGGCGGCGGCGCCTTCCGGCACGATGCCGAGGATGCCGGTCATATACGTATCGACGATACGCCGCAAGCCTTCAATGTCGGCGGTGCTCAGACGGATGGCGCCATCGTTGGCCTTGTTGACCGTGGAACATATGTCGAACAATCCCGCTATCACCTGCGGAGTGTTGAAGTCGTCGTCCATAGCTGCCTGAAGCCCGGCTTCAATGGCTGCAATGTCGAGCGCATCGTTTTCGGAGGCGGGTTTCAGCGTCTGGAGGCGGCGATAGCCGTCGTTGAGACGAGCAAGAGCCTTTTCCGCGGCCTGCAGCGCCTCGTTGCTGAAGTCGACAGTGCCGCGATAGTGCGCCTGCAGTATGAAGAAGCGTATCGTCATGGGCGTATAGGCCTGCTTCAACAGCGGATGCGACCCGGCGAAGAACTCGTCGAGAGTGATGAAATTGCCCAGAGACTTGCCCATCTTCTGTCCGTTGATGGTAATCATGTTGTTGTGCATCCAGTAGCGCACAGCGTCGGCTCCGTTGTGGGCCACGCTTTGGGCTATCTCGCACTCGTGGTGCGGGAACTTCAGGTCCATGCCGCCGCCGTGGATGTCGAACACACGGCCGAGGTACTTTTCGCTCATCGTGGAACATTCGAGATGCCACCCCGGAAAACCCTCGCTCCATGGAGAGGGCCAGTGCATTATATGCTCCGGCGAGGCTTTTTTCCAAAGAGCGAAGTCGGCGGGGTTGCGTTTTTCGCTCTGTCCGTCGAGTTCTCTCGTGGCCGACAGCAGTTCGTCGATGTTGCGTCCCGACAAGCGTCCGTAGCCATGGGTGGCGTTGAACTTGGGCACATCGAAATAAACCGAGCCGTTGCTTTCGTAGGCATAGCCTGCATCGAGAATCGCCTTTACGTACTCTATCTGCTCAATAATATGGCCTGACGCATGCGGCTCGATGTCGGGCGGCAACACGTTCAAGGCATCCATGGCCCGATGGTAGCGTGTGAGGTAATGCTGCACCACTTCCATCGGCTCGAGCTGTTCGAGTCGGGCTTTTTTTGCTATTTTGTCCTCGCCTTCGTCGGCGTCGTGCTCAAGGTGCCCCACGTCGGTGATGTTGCGGACATAGCGCACTTTATAGCCGAGATAGCGCAGGTATCTCGCCACGACGTCGAATGTGATGGCCGGACGGGCATGGCCGAGATGGCCGTCGCCATAGACCGTGGGGCCGCACACGTACATGCCCACACGCCCCTCCGTCAGCGGCGTGAAGCGCTGCTTCACGCGCGACAGAGAGTTGTATATCACAAGGTCGTTGGGCTTCATGCCTCAGGCCATAAAGGGGTTGGGCAGTTCGCCTTTGGGTGCGCCCCCTTTGGGCTGCTTGCGCACGATTTCGCCGAAAGTGGCCTCATACTTACGGATGTTGTCGCTGAGCGCCGCGAGCAGGTTTTTGGCGTTTTCAGGGGTCATGATGATGCGGCTCTGCACTTTTGCCTGGGGCATATTGGGAGCCATGTTTATGAAGTCGACAAACACTTCGTTGGGAGAATGGCTGATTACAGCGAGGTTGCTGTAGTGGCCGGCGGCCACTTCGGGAGTGATTTCGATCTTGAGTTCTTTCTTGTTGTCCATGTCGGTATATTGCTGTTTTTAGAGCGGGGAATCCCACTCTCTCATTATTCGATGGGTGTGATGGTGCCGGGGCCGCTGTTTTTCAGGAATGTGAGCGTGTCGATGCCACGGTCGCCGTAATATTCCACTTTGAAACCTTCCACATCCTCGCGGTCAAGCACGCTTTTCACGTTGAAGCTTGCGCGGGCATAGCGGTATTGTCCGAGTTCGCTGTCGGAGAGCACGTAGAGGCCGAGCATAGGATATTCGGGTTCCTTGGTGTTCTCTTTCTCCGTAAGCTGTACCCGCATGAGCGTATTCAGCATCGACACCTGGAACACGACGTTCAGATAATCGCCTGTGCGCTTCATCTCGGCGAGTTTGATGGGCGACGAAAGGCGCACGGCATTGGCGTCGGTCGCTTCCACGGGCTTGCCTCCGTCCACTTTTGTTATGGAGTAGAGCTGGCCGGGGCCGCTGACGTACTGCTGGCCGCTAAGTGTTGTGTAGGCGATATAGACACGCGTGCCGGCGGCGAGCTGGTCTTTTGTGAATTCGCGTGCGAATGTGATGGTGGCAACAGGAGAATTGCCGTCGCGTTGCACATCGAAGCTTGATTTGCCTTCGGCCGAGCCGTTGTAGGTGGCGAAGCTGTAGAATGTGTTGGCGGGAGGAGTCACGGAGCCGCCGCCCGACTCGCTTCCGGAGCATGACGCCATGCAGATACATGCCAACACGGCAAACAGGGCGATGGATAGTTTTTTCTGTAGGAGTTTCATCTTTTTTCTTAGATATCTTAGATAATTGTAGAGGTAGTATGGATAGCTTCTATCATGCCGTCGGCCATGCGCACAGTCCGGTCGCAATCGGCGGCAAGATTCTCGTCGTGTGTGACTATGAGGAACGTAGCGCCCATGTCGCGGCGCAGGTCGAAGAACAGGCGGTGCAACTCGGCGCGGTTGCGGGAGTCGAGACTGCCCGAGGGTTCGTCGGCAAGCACCACGGAAGGACGGTTGACGAGCGCCCGCGCAACGGCTCCACGCTGCGCTTCGCCCCCTGAGAGCTGCGAAGGGCGGTGCGAAGCCCTCGGCCCCAGGCCGAGGTAGTCCAGCAGTTCCATCGCGCGGGCCATGCTCTCGCTCCGGGAACGTCCGGCGATGAGGGCCGGCATGGCCACGTTTTCGGCAAGGGTGAATTCCGGCAGGAGTCGGTGGAGCTGGAATATGAAGCCGATGTGCTCGTTGCGGAATCGCGACAATTCGCGGTCTTTCAGGGCGAACACATCAGTACCGCCGTACAGCACCTTGCCGCCGTCGGGACGCGAAAGCGTCCCGAGAATCTGCAACAGCGTGGTCTTGCCGGCGCCGCTCGCGCCCACAAGGGCCACAATCTCGCCGGCAGCGACACCGAGGTCGACGCCTTTAAGCACTTCCACATGTCCGAAACTTTTATGTATGCCGGATGCTTGTATCATTTTCAGAGTATGTCTGAATACAAAATTAAGCATTTTCGCCCATGCGGCAAACGTTTTTAAAGATTTTTCATAGTAATCCGCAACCAATGAAACGGTCAAAATAGGAAGACGGCGTCTTTCGTTCCGGATTTTTTCGTAATTTTGAAGCATGAAAGAATTGAAATGCCCACAGTGCAACCACGTGTTCAAAGTAGACGAGGACGCGTTCCGCTCCATAGCCGCGCAGGTGAGGAACGAAGCATTCCGCGAAGAACTCGACAAACGTGAGGCCGAAATGCGCCAGCGCATGCTCGCCGAACGGCAGGCCGAGAACGCCAAAGCCGAACAGCGCATGCGCGAAAGCCTCGGCGCCAAAGACATGGAGCTGCACGACTGTCAGGCGGAGATAAAACGGCTGAAGGAACAGATAAACGGCATGGCCGAAATGGCCAGGTTGAAAACCGAGCAGCAACTTGCGGGGAAAGACCGCGAAATCGCCGAGCTCCGCGCAACGGTGGAACGCAACGACAGCATGCTGCGCGTGGCAGTGCTTGAAGAAAAGAACCGCGCGCAGGCATCCATGCAGGCCAAAGAGGCCGAGATAGCCGAACTGCGCAACCGTGCAGCCAACGAGCGCAGCGAGGCCACCTTGCGCGAAAGCAGCCTCAAGGAGCAGTTCGCATTGCAGCTGCGGCAAAAGCAGGAGATGATCGACTACTACAAGGAGATGAAGGCGCGCATGTCCACCAAGATGATAGGCGAATCGCTGGAGCAGCATTGCAGCAACGAGTTCAATCGTGTGCGCGCATCGCTCTATCCTGGCGCTTATTTCGAAAAGGACAACGACGCCAGCGGAGGCAGCAAGGGCGATTTCATATTCAGGGATTTCTCCGAGGACGGCACGGAGTACATCTCCATCATGTTCGAGATGAAAAACGAGGGGGATGAAACCGCCACAAAGCACCGCAACGAAGACTTTTTTGCGAAACTCGACCGGGACCGCCGCTCGAAGGGCTGCGAATATGCCGTGCTGGTGTCGCTGCTCGAAGCCGACAGCGAACTATACAACGAGGGTATCGTGGACGTGTCGTTCCGCTACCCCAAAATGTTCGTTGTGCGCCCACAGTTCTTCATGCCGATAATCTCGCTGCTTTCGCAGGCTTCACGCAAGAGCATCGTGTATCTGCAGCAACTCGAGGAAGCCAGGCGGCAGAGTGTGGACGTGACGAACTTCGAGGCCAAACTCAGCGCTTTCCGCGAAGGATTCGGACGAAACTACGAGCAGGCCAGCAAGAAATTCAACACCGCCATCGAGGAAATAGACAAGACCATACAGCACCTAATGAAGGTGAAGGAAGCCCTTATAGGTTCGGAAACCAACCTGCGCCTGGCCAATGACAAGACACAGGGTCTCACCATAAAAAAACTTACCTACGGCAATCCCACCATGAGGGCCAAATTCCAAGAAGCCCGCAGGGCCGCCGAACAGGGGAACGACGATGGACAGCAGCAATGACATGCGTCCGGTATTCGCCGACGTGATAGTGCCGGTGCCGCTGAACGCAAGCTTCACCTACGCCGTGCCGGCAGAGATGGGCGCACAGCTTCAGCAAGGCAGCCGGGTGCTCGTGCCGTTCGGAACCAGACATCTTTACACCGGCATCGTCGAGGCCGTGCACCACGAGCGTCCGCAGCTGAACGATGTGAAAGCCGTCGCCGCCGTGCTGGACCCCTACCCCGTGGTAAGACGTCCGCAGCTGCAATTCTGGCACTGGCTCTCCGACTACTATCTGTGCGGCATAGGCGACGTGATGAAGGCCGCGCTCCCGGCCGGGCTGAAAGTGGAAAGCGAGACCATGATGGAACTCGCCCCCGACATCGAACCCGACGACATTGACGGGCTCACTCCGGCCGAAGCAGAAATAGTGTCGCTGCTGCGAGACAAGGGGAAAATGACTCCCCGCGACATCGACAAGGCCACCGGGCGAAAGGTGGAAAGCATGGCGGCCTCCCTCGTGGAACGCGGCATACTTGCCGTGAGCGAGCGCCTCGTGGAGCGCTACCGCGCCGTAAAGCAGACTTTCGTAACGCCGTCACTGCCGCGAGGCGACGCCGAAGCCCTTGCCGAGGCGTTCGGCATGCTGCGGCGGAGCAAGGCGCAGGAACGCGTGTTCATGGCCCTGCTTGAGGCAAGCCGGTTCACGCGGACAAACGAAAAACTGCAGCCCGTGGAACGCGGCGCGCTGCTCGAACGCTCCGCAGGCACATGGAGCGCCGTGCAGCAGCTACAGGCAAAAGGCCTGGTGAGTATAGCCACGCGTGAAGTGGGACGTTTCAGCTACGACGATTCACGCCCCGCCGCCCCCCTGCCGCAGCTTAGCGACGCGCAGGCGGCGGCCCTTGCCGACGTGCGCTACAGCTTCCGCGACCATGGCGTAGTGCTGCTGCACGGCGTCACATCCAGCGGAAAGACCGAACTATACATACATCTCATCGACGAAATAATGCGCCTCGGGCGTCAGGCGCTGATGCTCGTGCCCGAAATAGCCCTGACGACGCAGCTCACACGGAGGCTGCAACGGGTGTTCGGCACACGCGTCGTAATTTACCATTCGAAATTCACCGACAACGAGCGGGTGGACATATGGCGCCACTTGCTCGACAGCACCGAACCGTGCGTGGTGATAGGCGCACGCTCGGCCGTGTTTCTGCCGTTCGCGTCGCTTGGACTGGTAATCGTGGATGAAGAACATGAGCCGAGCTACAAACAATTCGACCCCGCACCACGCTACAACGGGCGAGACGCCGCCATAATGCTGGCCCACATGCACGGCGCGAAAACGCTGCTCGGAAGCGCGACGCCATCGGTGGAAACATACTGGAAAGCCTCACGCAGCGGCAAATACGGCCTCGTAAGCCTCACGCAACGCTATTCCGATGTCAGGCTGCCGGACATCGACATCGTGGACATGCGCCGCGAGCATGAGCGACGCAGCGTGGACGGCGCTCTGGCCCACACCACCATAGGAAGCGCGCGGCGCACACTGGAGTCAGGACGCCAGGTGATATTTTTTCACAACCGCAGAGGTTTTTCGCCACGCGCACGATGCAAGCTGTGCAGCTATGTGCCGCGCTGCGAGCACTGCGACGTGGCGCTGACCTACCACCGGCGCATCGACTCGCTGATGTGCCACTACTGCGGCTCCGTCTACCCCATGCCGCGCACCTGCCCACAGTGCGGCGAAGCGGCCATGGAAGTGGCCGGTTTCGGCACGGAACGCGTGGAAGACGGCATAGGTGCCGAATTCGACGGCTACCGCACTCTGCGCATGGATCTCGACACGACGCGCGCACGAGACAGCTACGACCGCATAATCGACGCATTCTCGCAACATAAGGCCGACATACTCGTGGGCACGCAGATGGTGACAAAAGGGCTTGATTTCGCCGATGTGGGCATGGTGGCCGTAGTGAACGCCGACAATGTGATATTCTACCCCGACTACCGCTCGGCCGAACGTGCATTCAACATGCTCGAACAGGTGGCGGGACGCGCGGGACGCCGCGGCGAACCCGGACGCGTGACGGTGCAGACGTATACACCGGACCATCCTGTGATAGGCTTTGTTCGCGCCCACGACTACGCCGGATTTTTCGAGCACGAAATCGAAGAACGGAAGGCCTACGGCTATCCGCCTTTCACACGTATGATATACATAGTGCTGCGCCACCGCGACGAGCGTGTGCTCGACACACAGGCACAGACCTATGCCGGACGCCTGCGCGAACTTTTCGGCACACGCGTGTCCGGCCCGGAACCACCCGGCGTGGCGCGCGTGCAGAATTTCTACATCCGCCGCATAATGCTGCGTGTGGAGACTGAGGCTTCAATGCCGCGCGTAAAGGAAATACTGCGAGGAATGCACGCCGAGCTGAATGCAGCCGGAGCTTTGCGCGGAACCATTGTGCACTACGATGTGGACCCGGCATAGGAAGATATGCGCATAAAAGCATGCAAATATTGTAGGGTATCGCATTTTTCACTAATTTTGCAACTGCAAAAGCTTTATTTACAATTCACCTATGAACATTATCGTATTCGACCCTCATCCCACACGCGACAACCTGCTGCCGCTTACCTACACACGGCCGGTGGGCGACCTCCGCATCGGCGTCACAACCATCGCTGAAAAATGGCAGCAATTGATTCCCGGCGACTATTCGTGGCAGACGGAGCCATATCTCAGTGAGCTATACCCGTGCCATGCCACTCCCGACTCGCTGTACGTGGCCGGCAACGTGGTACCCGACGAAGCGCTGGCACATGCCGTGGCTTCGCTGAGCGAGGGAGAAGGCCTTTACCACAACAATGTGCTGATAGCACGCCGGGGCAACGCTACCGAACGCCGCGACTATGCGGGAGAGCCGCTGGTTGTGGTGGAACGTCTGTATGACATCTTCCTGCACAACGGAGACGTGCTGCGCAGCGATTTCAAACTTCTGACAGCCGGACGTAAATCGGCGCCGCTCAGCGACAGCGTGCGCGTGATAGGCGACGCCTCAAACGTGTTCGTGGAAGAAGGCGCGAGCCTCGAATGCTGCGTGCTGAACACAACCACGGGTCCCATATACATCGGCCGGGACGCAACGGTGATGGAGGGCTCGCTCATCCGCGGACCATTCGCCCTCTGCGAGCATGCCACCATAAACATGGGCACGAAAGTGTATCCCGACACTACCGTAGGCCCATGGTGCAAAGCCGGAGGCGAGCTGAACAACGCTGTGATGCACAGCTACAGCAACAAGGCGCACGACGGATTTTTAGGCAACGCCGTTGTGGGCTCATGGTGCAACCTGGGCGCGGGCTGCGTGGCATCCAACCTTAAAAACACCTACGACCTCATACGGCTGTGGAACTATCCGCTGCGCCGATTCGAACGCACCAAACTGCAATTCTGCGGCCTTATCATGGGCGATCATTCCAAAGCCGGCATCAACACGATGTTCAATACGGCCACGGTGATAGGCGTAGGCTGCAACATCTTCGGCCCGGGACTGCCCCGCACCTTCATCCCCTCGTTCACCACGGGCAACGCTTCGGGCTTCACAGACGTGCCTATGGAGCAGTTCTTCGACACGGCCATACGCATGATGGGCCGCCGCCATGTGGAACTCACCGAGGCCGACCGACGCATGTATCTCGCCGTGCGCGATGCGGCCGACGGGCTGTAAGGACACAATTCTGAGGCAACGTCATCTTATATTATGCTCCCAGCGCGCGCCGTTTTTTAATGTGTGCGCCGGGAGTCCTGCTATTACCGAGTTTTCGCCCTCGTATATGCCTGAAAGAAGCGAACCGGCACCAACTATCGAATTGCCGGGGATTTTCGTACCTTTAAGTATTAATGTGTTAAGCCCTACCCATGTGTGGGCGCCCACCACAATATCCTTGGCTTCATTAAGCCTTTTATCCGAATCTATCGGATAAATCGGGTGATAGTCCGTCGTATGAAGCTGTATGTTGTTTGAAAACAGGCAGTTTTCTTCTATTAATATGCATTTCCCCTCAAATGCATTCATAACCACAGGATTATATTTTGTGGCATTTATGACACATCCTGATTTTATAATCACTTTACTGCCATCGCCACCCATCAAAATCGACAGGCCGGTCAAATTACATCCTTTTTCTATTTCAATACGGCAATTACGCCCTATAAATTTAAATCGGCATTGTTTCACCCCCCCGTAGTCAAATTTCTAATTTTCAACACGTTACCATTCTTTAGAAATAAAAGATTCCAAATAAGACCTTTGTTGCCGTTAAAAAACAGGTTGCGGAACAGGTGATACAGGCTTTTAAATTTTGCGTACATAATACTCGGATTTTGATTTCTCAAAATTAGCAAAATATTCCAATATAAAAAAGAATCGTCAAGACACACAACAGGCCACGGCGTTTTCCCGCAGCCTGTCAATATCAAGACAAATATGACAATGTTTTTTCAGAATGCAGTGAGCATGCCTGCGGCAACTTCGTGGGCGGCTTCGCTGCCAAGGCTTTCAGCTACTATGGCGAGGGCAAACGGCAGAGCCGTAGCGGGACCGGCTGCGGTGACGAACTTGTCGAGAGCCACAACGGCGGCACCATGCTTCACTTTTCCGCCGCCAAGCTCGCAGGCGTCTTCAAAGCCGGGGTAGCATGTCACGTCCTTGCCGTCGACAAGACCGAGAGGGGCCAGAACCACCGCCGGTGCGGCACAAATGGCGGCGACGCCGCGGCGATGCGATTTGAGCAGTTCACAAAGGGGAGTGAATGCAGCGAGATTGCTGCTTCCGGGCAGACCGCCGGGACAAATCAGCCATTCCGCCGAAGAAAAGTCGGTGTCGGCAAAAAGAGCATCGACGTTCACTTCTATTCCGTGCGCGCCACGCACACTGGACAGCGGAGTGATGCTGACGGTTTTTATGTCCATTCCTGCACGGCGGAGAGTATCGACAACAGTAAGAGCCTCGATTTCCTCGAAACCTTCGGCAAGAAAGATGTAGGATGTACGCATAAAAGAAGGTATTTAATATCGTTTCTGCACAAATATACAATAAAAAACCGACATTTGTTCAAAAACTTCGCGGGGGCGCAGCGTGACATGCACGCATGCGCCCCCGCGGGGTATTGAATCAAGCCGGACTTACACGAAGTAAGAGGCCATTGTGCTGAAAAAGCTTATGTCAAGCAACCATGTGTAGACGCAGCTTACGATACCGAGCAGTATTACTCCGCCTACGGTTATCCACAAGCCGACGCGTTCTCCGCAGGTGCTGCGGAATCCTGCGATGGCAGGTTCGTCGGGGCTTATGTACATGGCTTTTACCACAAGCAGATAATAGTAGAGCGACACGATAGTGTTTATCAGCGCGATAAGCACAAGTACGTATATCGCAATGCTGCCCTGGTTGATGGCTCCGGTGAAGATGAAGAACTTCGAGAAGAAACCTGCAAAGGGCGGAATGCCTGCAAGCGAGAACATTGCCAGCATCATAGAAAAGGCCAGACGGGGATTCGTCTTGCTGAGGCCGCGGTAGTCAGCCATATCCACTTTACCTGTGGCATTTTCGATAGCACCAATGACTCCGAAGGCGGCAAGGTTGCTGAACACGTACACGAGGATGTAGTACATCATCGCAGCCATACCCATGGTGTTGAAGGCTATGATGCCGAGCATGATATAGCCTGCCTGCGACACGGACGAGAAAGCGAGGAAGCGCTTCATGTCGGTCTGGCGCATGGCAAAGAGGTTGCCCACGGTTATGGTAAGAATGATGAGGGCATACAGCATCCACTCCCATACGGAGCTATAAAGCGAGCCGAACACCTGTGCCAGAATCACCATGAAGGCGAAGGCGGCAGAGCCTTTGCTGATGACGGAGAGATACGAAGTGACAGGCGTGGGGGCACCCTGATACACGTCGGCTGTCCAGAGATGGAAAGGAACGAGCGAAAGCTTGAAGCCCATGCCTGCGATTACGAACGCGATGGCGAGGGTGAGCATAAGCGAATGCTGTCCGGCAGCGAGCGCTGCATAGAGCTTGTGGAAGTAGAGCGAGCCGCCGAGAGCATAGACGAAACTGATACCCATCATGAACACAGCCGAGGAAAATACGGCAGTGAGGATGTATTTCACGGCAGCCTCGTGGCTTTCGTAGCGGTCTTTGTTGAATGCCACCATGGCCGCAAGGGGCAGCGACGCGCATTCAAGACCGATCACGAACAACAGGAAGTGGCGTGCGGAAATCATAAGGTACATGCCGAAAAGCGTGACGAGCAGCAGCTCGTAAAACTCGCCGCGGCGAACGCGCATGTGCTCGGAGCCAGTCCACGACATGCTCTGTATGAGCACAATCACGGCACCTATGTTGAGAATGCTCTTGATGGCTGTGATTACAGGAGATGTGGCATACATGCCTGCGAAAGCTTCGCCGGCACATGCCGAGCCGAGGCAGTGCGAGCAGAAACCTGCTGCTGTGGCCAGCAGCAGAAGCACTGTGCTGACTACGGGCAGAGCCTTGCCGGCACGCTGCGGCATGAATGTGTCGTAAAGGAATACGAGCAGGAAAACGACCAGGAGGGCGAGTTCCTGTTTCATGACCAAAAACTGTGAATAGTCCATTGCTTGCTGTGTCTATGGATTAGTTCATGCCCAGCACCGCGAAAATGTCGGGGCTGAATGTGAATTTAATCAGATTACTGAAGAAGTTGGGGAAGCAGCCTATGGCAGCCACGCACACGATGAGGGTGACGGTGCTGAAACGCTCCCACCATGTGGCATCGGTGAGTTCCAGATGGTGTTTGTCCTGCACGGGGCCGAAAAGGAGCTTGCCGACGACACGCAGGATATAGACTGCGGTGATGACGATGGAGCAGCAGGCCACGATGGTGAACACGCGGTGGAACATGTCGGTGTGCTGGAACGAACCTACGAAAATAGTCATTTCAGCCACAAAGCCGCTGAGACCGGGAAGACCGAGCGAGGCCATACCTGCGATGACGTAGCACACCGAGAGGTAAGGCATGATGCGCATAAGTCCGCCCATGGCACGGATGTCGCGTGTGTGCGTGCGTCCGTAAATCATGCCTATCAAGGCAAAGAACAATGCCGTCATAAGACCGTGGGAGAGCATCTGCATGATGGCGCCGGTCATTGCGGTGGTGTTGAGCATGAGTATGGCGAAAAGCACAAGGCCGCAGTGGCTCACGGAAGAATAGGCGTTGATGTACTTGAGGTCGGTCTGCACGCATGCGCTGAATGCTCCGTACACCACGGATATGCCGGTGAGGATAAGGAATATCCATGCCAGTTCGTTGGCTGCATGGGGCATCAGATAGATGGCCACGCGGAAACATCCGTAACCTCCGAGTTTCATGAGCACACCGGCATGGAGCATAGACACCGCAGTGGGAGCCGAAGCGTGGCCGTCGGGAGACCATGTATGGAAGGGGAACATGGCACCGAGCACGCCGAAGCCGACGAACGTCATCGGGAAGAGGAAGCACTGCCAGCCGTGGCCGATGGAATTGTTGCGCACAATCTCCAGGATGTTCCACGTCAGGGGCTCGCCTGCGGGAGCCGAATGGTAATATATGCCGATGAGACCGAGCATGAGGAATGCCGAACCGCCCATGAGCATAAGCGTGAGCTTCATGGCCGAGTACTCTTTGCGTCCCGAACCCCACACGCCGATGAGCAGGTACATGGGTATGAGAGCCACCTCATAGAACATGAACATCGTGAACAGGTCGATGGAAATGAAGAAGCCGAACACACCAGTGCTCAGAAGAATGAGCCACAGGAAGAAGGCTTTAGGCTGGGGAATCGTCCAGGAAGCGAAAGAGCCGGCAAACACGATTATGGCCGAGAGCAGAATCATGGCCACGGATATGCCGTCGACGCCGACGGCGAGGTTGATGTTCAACGGCGCGAACCAGCTCCAGCTGTCGGTGAAAAGCATGGGGGCGGTGTTGCCTGTGGCGCGTATGGCAAGATAGTCTACCAGCAGCTTGACGCTGAGCGCCACCAAAGCTGTGGAGCCTGCCACGGCGACTGCGCGTATCTGCTTGATGTCGCGGCAGAGGGCGAGCCCTGCAAGCATGAGCAGGGGAATCACCACAAACCAGATTAATATATTGCTAAACATTCTGTACTACTATATTTAGATGTGGGTGTGGATTCTTTTAGAGCAGGCATAGCGCTGTCACGCCTCCGAGCACGAGGGCTCCGAGCAGATACCACCATACATAGAGCTGCACCTGGCCGCTCTGCAGAGGCTTGATGGCCCTGGAAGCCTTGTTGGCGAGGGTTGCGAAAGCATCCATGGTGCCGTCGATAATCTGGCGGTCGAACCATGCTATGGGGCGGCAGATGCCGTTGAATATAATCTTATGCGTGATGAACATGTACAGTTCGTCCCAATAGAAACGATGGTGGGCCCATGTCCAAAGAGCCGGCAGAGCCGCGCGGAATTTGGCGGGGAGTTCGTTCTCCTTGCGGTACATGACCGTCGCGAGCGCTATAGCGGCAACTGCCACGAAAAGGCTGACGCCTGCCACAGACCAGTCGAAGTGGGCCATGAAGTCGTAAGGTTCGCCATTCCATGTCACGAGTTTGCCGAAGGGGATGAATCCGGCGACGACGGAAACGGCTGCGAGCACCACCAAAGGCAGCGTCATAGTCCAGGGCTGATCGTGGGGAGCATGATGGCCTTCATGCACTTTGTGTTCCTTCCACCAGAAGATAAGGTAGTAGAGACGGAACATGTAGAAAGCGGTAAGACCGGCCACAAGCGACATCCACACATACACCACAGTGCTGTTGCCGAGGCAGCTGCTGAGAATCTCGTCCTTGGAGAAGAATCCGGAGAACGGAATGATGCCGGCTATGGCCAGACAGCCGATGAGGAATGTCCAGTTGGTGATGGGCATATGCTTGCGCAAGCCGTGCATGGCAGTGTAGTCGTTGGATCCTACGGCATGGATAAGAGCGCCTGCGCCGAGGAAGAGCAGAGCCTTGAACATGGCGTGTGTGAACAGATGGAACATGGAAGCCATGTAGCCGAGGCCTTCATGCACTTCGGGACGCGCAACGCCGAGCGACACCATCATAAATGCAATCTGCGAGATGGTGGAGAAGGCGAGCACACGCTTGATATCGATCTGTGCGCATGCCACCACTGCGGCATACAGAGCTGTAAGGGCGCCTACCCATGTGACAATTTCGAGCGCCGTAGTCTCCATGAGGTAGAGCGGGAAAAGGCGTGCCACGAGATAGACACCGGCCACAACCATTGTGGCTGCGTGGATGAGAGCCGACACGGGAGTGGGGCCTTCCATGGCGTCGGGAAGCCATATATGAAGCGGAAGCATGGCCGATTTGCCCATTCCGCCCATGAATATCAGCACGAGCGCCCATGTGAGTACCGAACCGCCGAGGAACACAGGTGCGGCGCTGCTCCTGCTCAGGAAGATGTTGCGCACACTTTCAGCCGTGCCTTCGCTCACACGGAACACGTCGGCAATGCCGTCGACGGGAGCGGATGTGAGTTCGGTGAAGTTGAATGTGCCGGTGTAGAACGAAAGGATAAGGATGCCGATGAGGAATCCGAGGTCGGCAAAACGCGTCACGATGAAGGCTTTTTTGGAAGCCGACACTGCCGAGGGCTTGACGAAGTAGAAACCGATGAGCAGATAGGATGATGCTCCCACGAGTTCCCAGAAGATGTACATCTGGAAGATGTTGGTGGCAACGACAAGTCCGAGCATCGAGAAGCTGAACAGCGACAGGAATGCGTAGAAACGCTGGAATCCGCGTTCGAACACACCGTGGTGGTCGCGCATGTATCCCATGCTGTAGAGATGCACCATAAAGGAGATAGTGGTAATCACCACTAACATCATTGCCGAAATCGGGTCAAGCAGGAATCCGAGCTTGATGACGAGTTTGTCGGTGAATGCGAGCCATGTATGGTCGAAAACGAGCGACTGAAGGCGGTTGCCGGCGGCGTCGACAAATTCGGGACTGCCGCTGAAGAAATATGTAAATGCCGTGACATAGGCGAGCACGAGAGTGGTGCCCATGCCGAGGCAGCCGAGCGTGCCGGCCAGTTTGTGGCTCATCTTGTAGCCGGCAAGACCCAGCACAAGGAACATTCCGAGAGGAATGGCCAGAATGAGTATAGGTAGTGTTGCGTCCATCGGGCTTAAAATTTCAGTTTGTTAAGGTCGCGCACATCGATATTCTTGGCCGAACGGTAAAGATTGATGATGATGGCGATGGCCAGTGCCGTTTCGGCGGCCGCGATGGCGATGGCGAAAAGCGTGAAGAACATGCCTTCCATGGCATCGGGCCACAGATAACGGTTGAACACTGCGAAATTGATGTCGACGGCGTTGAGCATAAGCTCAAGCGAAATGAGAATGGCAATCATGTTGCGGCGGGTGATGAATCCGTACACGCCGCAGCAGAACATAATCATTGCCGGAATGAGGAGCATTATTGCTTTGATGTCCATAGTTCGGTAGAGATTAGCGTTTGCGGGCAATTACCACGCCACCGATTATACATGCGAGCAGCAGCACGCTGATGGCCTCGAAGGGGAGCAGATAGCCGCCGTCGGAGGTGCTCATCATGGCCTGACCCACCTGCTGCATGGTGGGCGTGTCGGCAGCGGGCATTGCACCATACAGGGCGCAGCGGCTGACGAGTGCATAGCCCGAAACGGCAAGCATGGCGATGGACGCAATGAGGCCGAGGGCACGAGATTTTGAGGTAAGACGCTCCGAATTGTGGCCGGGACGGCTCGTGAGCAGAATACTGAACACGAACAGCACCACTATGCCACCCGCATACACCGCTATCTGCACCGCGCCGAGGAATTCATAGTCGAGCATGAAATAGACACACGCGGCGGCGAAAAGGGTGAAAAGCAGGTAGGTGGCCGCACGCAGAATCTTGCGTGTGGTCACGGCCAGTACGGAGAACAGCACCATCGCCAGGGCGACGATGATGTAGAGAATGATACTTCCTACTGATTCCATATGACTGATTGGTTTTTATTTTTCATTGTTTGAGTCGCCTTCGGCGGCTTTGGCGGCAGCCTCGCGGGCGGCCTTGGCTTTTGCTGCGGCGGCTTTGGCGGCCTCTATCTTGGCCTGACGCGCAGCCTCGGCGGCGGCTATCTGCTCGGGCGTGGGAGCGGGCTCCTCTTTTTCGGGCAGGTAGTTGAGCTGCTTGATGAGTTTGTCGCGCGTGAACACCGCCTGCTCGAAATCGTTGCTGAATTCGAGCGCATTGGTAGGACATGTGGTGACACATAACTGGCAGAATGTGCAGCTGCCGAGGTCGTAGACGTACCGGTCGAGTTTTTTCTTCTTGCCGGTGAGTGTGTCGACCATCTTCGACTCAATTTTGATAGTGCCGTTGGGGCAGTTGCGCTCGCAGGTGCCGCAGGCTATACACTTGTGGTTGCCCTCGGCATCGTAGATGAGCTTAAGCTCGGCGCGGAAACGCGGAGCCGCGGGGCTGTCAAGTCGGTTGTCGGGGTATTCCTCTGTGATTTTACGGGTGACGAGTTCCTTGCCTGTCACCTGCATTCCTTTGATGAGGCTGGCGATACCCGTCCCTAAGGATGAAAAGTAATCTTTTACGCTACCCATTGAGTATGCTGTTGTTTGGTTTCTATATTTACACTGTTATGATGTTGTCTGCCTCAGTCGCGGGCCTGTCCTCCTACTATATCGAGAAGTTCGGTGGTGATGCTTTGCTGACGCAGTTTATTGTATTCGAGCTGCAACTGTTCGAGAAGTTTGCGAGCATTGTCGCTTGCCGCCTGCATGGCCATCACCCGCGCGGCCTGCTCGGAGGCGCGGTTCTCGGCAAATGCGTCCTGCAGGGTTGCCAGCAGGTGCATAGGGAGCATTGTGGCGAATATGCTTGCGGCATCCGGCTCGTAGATATAGGGACGCGATGACTGCGCGGCGTTTTCTCCGGCAAGCGCTTCGGAGTCCACAGGCAGCAGCTGCTCGGCCACAGGGCGCTGGCGCCCTGCGCTGTGGTAGCGCATGTAGGCGAGGTCCACGCGGTCTATCTCTCCATTCAGAAAACGCTGCATGAGCCGCTCAAGCATGTCTTTGACGGAATCGCCGTCGGTCTTGCTGTCCACACCTTCCGGCTGCAGAACCTCGATGCCGCTTTCAGCCCCGAGGCGTGCGGTGGCTTTGAGCATCTTGGAGCCTACGGCATAAATCTCCACCTGAAGACCTTCGCCGACGGATGCGCGCAGGCCGGCCACGTGCGACTGCACGAATTTAAAGAGGTTGGCGTTGTATGCCCCGCACAGCCCGTCGTCGCTGCCGAAAGCAACAACTGCCAGACGTCGCACCTCGCGCGCCTCGGTGAGATGCGACGTGAACTCGGCGTCGGAAGCCAGCAGATTGGCGATGATTCCACGGATGCTTTCGCGGAAAGGCACGAGACGGCGGAGCGCCATTTCGGCCTTGCGCATCTTTGCCGATGAAATCATCTTCATGGCGCCGGTTATTTTCTCCGTGGATGCCACGGAGCCGATGCGTCCTTTAAGTTCTCTGAGTGTTGCCATTTTAGCTGTGTTTCGGAACTGATGTGCTCTGCGGAATTAAAATTGTCCGGCCACTTGTGCGGCAGCTTCGTTGAGCGCGGCCGTCACTTCGTCGGTTAGGCGTCCGGCACGTATCTCGTCGAGAGCCGATGTGTACCGGGCATGCAGCAGCTGCAAGTACTGTTTCTCAAATTCGGCCACTTTCTCCAGCGGCACGTTTTCAAGCAGGCCGTTCACTCCGCTATATATCACGGCCACTTCGTCTTCTACGGCCATGGGATGATACTGGGGCTGGATGAGCAGGCGCTCGTTCTTGCGGCCTTTGTCGATGACGCGCGCTGTCACGGGGTCGATGTCGCCGCCGAATTTGGTGAACGATTCGAGCTCGCGGAACTGAGCCTGGTCGATTTTCAATGTGCCGGCCACCTTCTTCATAGACTTAATCTGCGCGTTGCCACCCACACGGCTGACGGATATGCCCACGTTGATTGCCGGACGTATGCCTCGGTTGAACAACGCGGTTTCAAGGAAAATCTGTCCGTCGGTGATGGAAATGACGTTGGTGGGGATGTAGGCCGATACGTCGCCGGCCTGTGTCTCGATGATGGGAAGGGCCGTGAGCGAGCCGCCGCCTTTTACAATGGGACGCAGAGCCTCGGGCAGGTCGTTCATGCGCGAAGCCACTTCCTGGTTGTCGATGATTTTTGCTGCACGCTCAAGAAGACGGGAGTGCAGATAGAAGATGTCGCCGGGGTATGCCTCGCGGCCGGAAGGACGCTTGAGGATGAGCGATATTTCGCGGTATGCCACAGCTTGCTTTGAAAGGTCGTCGTAGACGATGAGCGCGTCGCGGCCGGTGTCGCGAATGAATTCGCCGATGGCAACACCGGCAAACGGTGCGAAATAGCGCATCGTCGCGGAATCGGAAGCCGTGGCTGCCACCACTACCGTGTAGTCGAGCGCACCGTTGCGGCGCAGAGTATCGACGATGGCGGCTACGCTGGAGGCTTTCTGTCCGATGGCCACATAGATGCAGTACACCGGCTTGCCGGCCTCGAAGTTCTGCCGCTGGTTGATGATGGTGTCGATGGCGATGGCCGTCTTGCCTATCTGGCGGTCGCCGATGATGAGTTCGCGCTGTCCGCGGCCTATGGGCACCATTGCGTCGATGGCTTTAAGGCCTGTCTGCAACGGCTGCTTCACGGGCTGACGGTAGATTACGCCGGGGGCTTTTCGTTCCAGCGGCATGAGCAGGCGCTCGCCCTCGATGGGTCCCCGGCCGTCGATAGGCTCGCCCAGCACATTTATGACACGCCCGAAAAGGCCTTCGCCCACGGGTATGGAAGCGATTTCGCCGGTGCGCTTCACCTTCATGCCCTCGGTGACGGCGTTGACGTTGTTGAGCAGGATTACGCCGACATTGCTCTCTTCAAGGTTGAGAGCCACGCCTTTGGCGCCGTTTTCAAACTCTACGAGCTCGTTGGCGCACACTTTGTCAAGGCCGTAGACGTGGGCCACGCCGTCGCCCACTTCAAGCACGGTGCCGATTTCTTCGAAGCTGACCTGGGCGTTTACGCTTTCGAGTTGTTGTTTGAGAACTTCCGATATCTCGCTTGGATTAATCATTGGTATGGTGTGCTGGGGGTAGTTACTGTTTCTTTAAAAGGTTGAGGCGCATCTGCTCAAGGTTGTTGCGCACCGATGCGTCAAGGCGTTCGGAGGCAATGTCGATGGCGAATCCGCCGATGAGAGCCGGGTCCACGCGCTCGGCATACTCCATAGAGGCGTCGCCGATATGCGACTGCACGAGCGCCTGCAGGCGCTTGCTTTGGGCTGCGGCAAGAGGTGCTGCCGAGGTGACAGTGACGGGATAGATGCGTCGCTCTTTCCGGTAGCAGTCCACATAGGCGCGTGCAATATCGGCAGCCATGCCCGTGCGGTGGTTCTGCGCAAGCACACGCAGCCAGTCGGCAAATGTTTTGTCGTCCGCAGTGGCACCTGCCGCTGTGTCGAGGAGACGCCGCTTGTCGGCATCGCCCACGTAGGGGTTGGCGAGCGTGCGAGCCAGTGCCGGCTGCGAGTCGGCCGCGGCGAGCACGGCACGCATCAAGTCGTAGAGGCGTACGGCTTCGCCCCTTGCGGAGGCTACGTCGTAAAGCGCCTTGGCGTATCGGCGTGGAATCAGACCTTCGTTCATTGCTGTGGAGTTCAGTTTTTGCTTTCAATCTCAGTGAGGAGCTTGTCGACGAGCTGCTGCTGGGCTTCGTCGTCGGCAAGGCGCTGCTGCACCACTTTCTGCGCTATGTCGAGGGCGATGGCGCCCACACTGCCGCGCAGAGCTTCCTCTGCCTCTTTCTGCTGCTGCACGATGGAGGCTTGGGCGGCATCCATCACTTTTTGCGCTTCTGCCTGCGCAGCCGTGCGGGCTTCGTCGACAATCTGCGACTTCAGTCTGTCTGCTTCACGGAGCATGTCGGCCTGGCGACGCTGCGCGCTCTTGATGAGCTCATCGGCGCTCTGCTGGGCATGGTCGAGCTGCTCCTTGGCATTCTGCGCATACTCCACGCCTTTATCGATAAGGTCTGCCCGGCTGTCGACACTTTTCAGGATGACGGGCCAGGCGAACTTCCACAGTATGAGGAAGAGTACGCCGAAAGCGACGAACATCCAGAATATAAGGCCAAAGTCAGGCGTGAATAGTTCCATTCGTGGCGTTTGGGGAGTAAATGATTAAACGAAAAGGGCGAGAACGCAAACGATAACGCCGAACAGGGCAACACCTTCGACAAGGGCGGCAATCACAATCATGCTGCTTCGGATGTCGCCGGCGGCTTCGGGCTGGCGTGCGATGGCTTCCATAGCGGCTGCACCGATTTTACCGATACCGATACCTGCGGCGATGGCGGCGATACCTGCGCCGAGAGTGGCGCCGAGAGTTGCGAGAGCTTCAACTGCTAAAAGACCGAACATAATTTCTTGGTTTTAATGGGGTTGTTGGTATATTTTATTTACTTGTTTCTACTTTGTGGGCTGCCTCGTGGTGGGGTTCCTCATTGGCCAGCGAAATGAATATGGTACTGAGCATGGTGAACACGTAGGCCTGTATGAAGCTCACGAGCACATCGATAAGCAACATGAACACGCTGAATAACATGGACACGGCCGTGGCCACACCGCCTGCGACAGCGCTCACTGCCGCGAAGATGAATATTAGGAGTGTGAGCACGAGCACTATCATATGGCCACCCATCATATTGGCGAACAGACGCACCGTGAGGGCCGCGGGTTTTGTAAACATGCCGAACACCTCAATCACGGGCATGATGGGCAGCGGAAATTTCAGCCACAGAGGCACATCGGGCCAAAATATTTCCTTCCAGTAGTGGCGGTTGCCGAAGATGTTTGTGACAAGGAATGTGAGCAACGCGAGCACGAGTGTCACCGCAATGTTGCCTGTCAGGTTCGCACCGCCGGGAAACACCACCATTAGGCCGAACAGGTTCATCCCGAAGATGAAGAAGAACACCGTGAGCAGATAAGGGGCGAAACGGCGGGCATTCTTTCCGAGAGTGCCTTTGATGACGGAGCCGTAGATGAAATCTATGAGCAGTTCCACGAATCCGAGACCGCGGCGCGGCGCGCGGTATCCGTTGCGGCGGTAGTAGCGTACGAGGGTCATAAGCACTGCCGTGACCGCTATCACGGTAATGAACAGCGCACACACGTTTTTGGTAACGGACAAGTCGAAAGGTCTTGATTCCGAACCGTCAGGCGCTATTTCCACTATTTTTCCACGATATTCACTATCCTTGCCGGCTATGCGGAAACTGGCATCGCCGTCGCGATAGGTCTGTCCGTCGGTCACACGCGCCGACGAGAACACATGCAGGCCGTCCTTTCCCCACACTATCACGGGCAGCGGTATGCGGTGATGGTGGTCGAAAGGAACCTCCCAGCCATAGCCGTCGCCAAGGTGCTCGAAAATGATTTCCTTAGGGTCGATGCGGCCCGCATCGTCGCCTTCGCCGTGGCCGGCCGCGGAGGTGCGCGGCACCGCTATGGCGATGATGGCTGTGAATATCAGAAACAGACGCTTCATAATGGTGATGCGGAATGGCTTAGTATACACAGACATTTATCACATTGTTGTCCACATCGGCCACACCTCCCGTGATTTCACGGGTGTGCTCGCTGCCGTCGGGCAGTTCGTAGCGCACTTTGCCTGCCGACAACATGGCCACAAGGGATGCGTGGTTGCGCAGCACGGTGAACGCGCCCATGCTTCCGGGGAGCGTGGCCGCCTTGACCTCGCCTTCGAAAAGCACTTCGGCCGCCGATATGATTTTCAGTATCATGAATGTTGTGCGTGTGGTTATCAGGATATTTGCTTTATTTTCACTTTACCTCGTCGAGCAGTTTGCGTCCTTTGGCTATCGCCTCGTCGATGGTGCCGACGTTGAGGAATGCCTGCTCGGGATATTCGTCCATCTCTCCGCTGAGAATCATCTTGAAGCCGCGGATGGTTTCGCTCAAAGGAACCATCACGCCAGGAAGACCGGTGAACTGCTCGGCGACATGGAAAGGCTGCGAAAGGAAACGCTGGGCACGGCGGGCGCGCGACACGACAAGTTTGTCTTCGTCGGAAAGCTCGTCTACGCCGAGAATCGCGATAATATCCTGAAGTTCGTTGTATTTCTGCAGGAGTTGCTTTACAGCCTGAGCGGTATTGTAATGGTCCTCGCCTATGATGTTGGGATCGAGAATGCGTGAGGTTGACTCCAGAGGGTCGACAGCGGGATAGATGCCGAGTTCGGCTATCTTACGGCTGAGCACCGTGGTGGCGTCAAGGAAGCTGAAAGTAGTGGCCGGCGCAGGGTCGGTAAGGTCGTCGGCAGGCACGTAGATGGCCTGAACGGAGGTGATGGAGCCGTTTTTAGTGGAGGTAATACGCTCCTGCAGGGCACCCATTTCCGAAGCGAGCGTGGGCTGGTATCCCACGGCTGAGGGCATTCGGCCGAGAAGCGCCGACACCTCAGAACCGGCCTGCGTGAAGCGGAAAATGTTGTCGATGAACAGCAGCACGTCCTTGCCTCCCGCGCCTTGGTCGCGGAACTGCTCGGCAACGGTGAGGCCGCTGAGCGCCACACGCAGACGCGCACCCGGGGGCTCGTTCATCTGTCCGAACACGAGGGTGGCCTGTGAGTCGCGAAGATGTTCCACATCCACGTCGTGCAGGTTCCACTCGCCTTTTTCCATTCCTTCCTCAAACTTCTTGCCGTAACGGATGACGCCGCTTTCTATCATTTCACGCAACAGGTCGTTGCCTTCTCGGGTACGTTCGCCCACGCCGGTGAACACGGAGAAGCCGTCGTGCCCTTTGGCGATGTTGTTGATCAGCTCCATGATGAGCACCGTCTTGCCCACGCCTGCACCGCCGAAAAGGCCGATTTTACCGCCTTTGCTGTAAGGCTCGAGCAGGTCAATCACCTTAATGCCGGTAGTCAGAATCTCGGTGCCTATGGTGAGGTCGTCGAATTCAGGCGCCGGCTGGTGGATGGAACGCAGGTCGGTTTCGGCGAGTGCCGGCAGGTTGTCGATAGCGTCGCCGAGCACGTTGAGCAGGCGTCCTTTAATCTGGTCGCCGGTGGGCACTGCTATAGGATGCCCCATGCTGACAGCAGGCATGCCGCGGCGGAGTCCGTCGGTGCTCTCCATCGCAAGGCAGCGCACGGTGTTCTCGCCTATGTGCTGCTCTACTTCGAGAGTGAGGAAAGTGCCGTCGGGACGGTCGATTTTGAGCGCCGTATAGATGGGTGGCAAGCCTGCTTCAAGGCCTTCGAACACCACATCGACAACAGGGCCGATGACTTGCGCGGTTTTACCGATTAGTTCGCTCATTGGAGTTTATATTGGAAGTGTTGAGTTTTGTTTTTGATTAGAAGTGCCAGCCGAACACGATGCAGCACGTCATGAGGGCGAGGTTGAACAGACCGATGGGCATGAGATATTTCCATTCCATAGCCAGCACCTGGTCGATACGCAGGCGCGGGAATGTCCATTTGAACCATATGATGATGCCGCTCAGCGCAATGGCTTTGCCGATGAACCATATTACGGACGGGATATAGTCCATGATGTGGTTGAAGGCATCCCAACCGGGGATGTGCAGAGGCATCCAGCCGCCGAAGAAAAGCAGCGACGCAACGCCTGCCACGATGAACAGGTTGAGGTATTCCGCGAGATAGAAGAAACCGAAGTGTATGCCGGAATACTCCGTGTGGTAGCCTGCGGTGAGCTCGCTTTCAGCTTCAGGAAGGTCGAACGGGCCGCGGTTTGTTTCGGCCGTGCCGGCTATCATATAGATGACGAAAGCTATGATGGCAGGGATGTGGCCTTTGAAGATAAACCACCCGTCGGCCTGCGCCGACACTATGTCGCCGACGCTCATGGAGCCTGCAAGGCAAACCATTGTAATCACGCTGAGGCCGATGGAGAGTTCGTAGCTCACCATCTGCGCGCCGGAACGCATGGCGCCGATGAGGGTGAACTTGTTGTTGGACGACCATCCGGCAAGCAGGATTCCGAGCACGCCTATGCTCGACACGGCTATCAGGAAGAATATGCCGATGTTGAAATCAATGACTTGCAAGCCATTGCCCCAAGGCAGTACGGCGAAGGCAAGCATCGACGACAAAATCACGAGATACGGAGCGAGGGCGAAAAGAAACTTATCGGTGTGCTGCAACGAGATGAGCTCTTTGATAAGGATCTTGAACATATCGGCGAAGCTCTGAAGCAGACCCCACGGGCCCACGCGGTTCGGGCCGAGGCGGCACTGGATGGCAGCACAGAATTTGCGCTCATAGTATATGTAGAACAGAGCCAGAAGCGAATATGCGAGCAACAGGCCCACGCCTATCAGCACACACTCTACCGTGACTGTGAGCCATGAGGGCATCAGTCCGGCGAGGAAGGAGTGTATCGCTTCGGTTATTACCGACAAATCGTACATAATGCGTTGTGTCTTATTGTTGTCTTAATTGGTTTATTATCGATGTGGTTTATCGGTCCATGTCGGGGACGATGTAGTCCATGGAACCGCCGATGGTGATAAGGTCGGCAATTTTTTCGCCGCGTGTCAGGTGGTCGACGACACCGGCCGATGGCATCGACGGTGTGGCAAACTTGAGACGGGCCGGCTTTGTGCCGCCATCGCTCTCGAGATGCATGCCGAATACGCCGCGGCAGCCTTCCACAAGCTGGAACCACTGGCCGGCAGGCAGCTTGAACACCTTGGGAACTTTCACGAGGAACTCGCCGTCGGGGATATTGTCGACGAGCTGTTCGAGGATGCGGGCGCTCTGCTCTATTTCCTCGAGGCGCACTTTAAAACGGGCCATGGAGTCGCCCTCGGTGTGGAGGACTTCGTCGAACTGGAGCTCGGAATAAATGCTGTACGGACGCCATTTCCGGACGTCGCACGCCCAGCCGGAGGCACGCCCGTTGGGGCCGGTGACACCGAAGCTTATGGCGTCTTCGCGACTCAGCACGCCAACACCTTCCATGCGGTTGCGGGCAATTACATTGCCGACGAATATCTTGTTGTATTCCTTGATATTGGCAGGGAGCACTTTGAGCAGTTCCTTCACGTCGTGCTGGAAGTTGCTGTCAAGATCCTGCATCACACCGCCGATACAGTCATAGTTGAACGTCATGCGCGCTCCGCAGGTACGCTCCATTATGTCGAGTATCTGCTCGCGCACCCGCAAGGTGTAGAAAAGCATCGAGGTGGCACCGAGGTCCATGCAGAATGTGCCCATGAACAGGCAGTGCGAAGCGATGCGCGAAAGTTCGTCCATCATCACACGAATCACCTGTGCGCGGCGCGATATTTCTATGCCTGCCGCACGCTCGTAAAGCAGACACAGGCCATGGTGGTAGTTATGGGCCGAGAAGTAATCCATGCGGTCGAGATAGTGGAGCGTCTGCGGATAGCCCTGCTGCTCACACAATTTTTCGATACCGCGATGGATATAACCCATGTAAACATCAATTTTCTTGATGATTTCGCCGTCGACAGCGGTGCGGAAACGCAACACGCCGTGGGTGGCAGGATGCTGCGGGCCGATGTTCACCACGAAATCGTCGGGGCGGAACACTTCGACCTGCGTCTTTGTCACCTTTCCGTCGGAATCTTCCACCCAGCTGTCGGTGAAGTCGCTCTGGCGCTCGTTGTCGGTGGGTACGGGGTTGGCGCCGGGGCTGCAGTCGTAATCCTTACGCAGTGGATAGCCATCCCAGTCGATGCTGAGAAAGAGACGGCGCATGTCGGGGTTGCCGATGAATATTATACCGAAAAAGTCGTAGACTTCGCGTTCATACAATCCGGCATTGGCCCACAGGTCGCTGACAGAATGAAGCATGGGACGTGTGCGGTCGCCGGTGGCATTGACAGTGACGGCTACGTTTGTGTTGTGCGACGTCGACATCAGGTAATAGACGCATCCCATGACATCGGTGTGGTCGAAGCCTGCGATAGTCACCAGATAGTCCATTGCCAGGTCGGCGTTGTCGCGCAGAGCCTTGGCCAGCTCATGCCAGTGGGCGTCGTCGACACTTATCATCGGCGCGCCGTCCACCTCGGCAACGATGGCCGCGGGGCATATTTTGGCAATTATATCTTGAAGAGTTGCCATATTATATTTAATGTGTATACTGACGTGGGGTTAATATCTCAGGCTTATTTTCCGTGACATTCTACGGATTCGGCATTAAACTGGGCGGCGTCGTCGACACCCTCCACCGGATGCTCGCGCAGAAATTCCTGCTGCTTCTGCTGACGGTTGACACCACCGAAGAAGCGCTCCACCTTTACTTTGCGGGAAAGCTGCATTATGCTGTAAATCATGGCCTCGGGACGCGGAGGGCAGCCCGGGAGATACACGTCGACAGGAATAATCTGGTCTACGCCTTTCACTACGTGGTAGCTGTTGCGGAACGGGCCGCCGCTCACAGCGCATGCACCTGCGGCAATGACATATTTTGGTTCGGCCATCTGGTCGTACAGGCGGCGCAGCACGGGTGCCATGCGGTGTACGATAGTGCCTGCCACCATTATGAAGTCGGCCTGACGGGGCGACGAACGCGCCACCTCCCAACCGAAACGTGCCATGTCGTAGCGCGCGGCGCCAAGGCTAACAAATTCGATACCGCAGCAACTTGTGGCAAAAGTAAGCGGCCACAACGAGTTGGAACGCCCCCAGTTGATAAGTTTGTCAAGCGAGCCCACCACCACATTGGTGCCGTTTTCCTGAAGCTCCTTAACGAGCGACTCTATGTATTCGTTGTCCTTAAATGCCTCATACGGCATTCCCTGTGCTGTTACTTCCATTCCAAAGCTCCTTTCCGCCAGGCATAGACAAGGCCCAGCACTAACACTCCGAAGAACACTGCGATGCTCACGAGGCCATCGACTCCCATCTCACGCACGCGAACCGCCCACGGAAAGAGGAACACGGTTTCGACGTCGAACATAAGGAAAAGGATGGCAAACAGGTAATAACCCACCTTGAACTGCGCCATGCTTTCGCCGCGCGTGGGGATGCCACACTCATAGGCCTCGCCTTTCTGCGCGTTGAACGACTTGGGCGAAATCAGGCCGGCAAGCCACAAGGCGAGCGCCACAAGACCTATGCCCGTAAGGGCGGCCGTTATGGCTAAAAGGCCGTTGTTGGAGATTCCGAAAATGTCTAATGCGATCATATCGTAGTTTAAAATTATTTTCTCTCTGCAATGCAACAAA
This sequence comes from Muribaculaceae bacterium, assembly GCA_009775265.1. GTDB lineage: Bacteria > Bacteroidota > Bacteroidia > Bacteroidales > Muribaculaceae > CAG-873. The sequence continues at coordinate 4,972 of VSPG01000011.1, read as the reverse complement.
ACGTCAGGGCTGCAACCACAACGACTACAGACCTATAAATCAGCGACATGCACGCACGTCGCATGGTTTTCAGAACGCAAATGCATATTTTCTCTGTGCAAATTTAGCAAATAATCGTCAAAAAACGGCCTTTCCACCCCTTTTTTACTACAAAACACGAAAGATACACCAAAAACACCACAAAAAAACGGTTGCCGCGAAAAAATCGCGGCAACCGTTGCCTGCATGTCGGGGTGACAGGATTCGAACCTGCGACCACCTGGTCCCAAACCAGGTGCGCTACCGGACTGCGCTACGCCCCGATTCCGACACTGCAAAATTACAATATTTTTTTTATATCGACAAAAAAAGCTACCTTTGTTGTGTATTTCTCCGCAAATAAGCGTTAGAATATCATAACCATATATTTTAATCGTATGAAGCAAACTGCTATTTTATGCCTTGGCGCCGCTATTCTGCTCTCAAGCCTGGCCGTCGGCTGCTCGGGCGGCTCCGAAGCAGGAGGGAGCATCGAATTCAAGACAATAAAAAGCGGCACCACCTACCGCCTGCTCAACTCCGCCCGGGAGTTCGGCGCCGACGGAGACATAACATACGCCGACTCCGTGTGCCTGCTCATGCCTGTGCGCATTGCCGGAGCCGACATCGCCCCGCTGCGCGACAGCATCATGAGCCTCGCGTTCGACTCCGTAGGCTCCGACATCAACACCATAATGGAGAAATACATCGAGCGCACGGCGTCGCAACTCGGCTACCCCCTCGAGCGCCTTGACTCCATGCCTTCCGGCACGACTCCCGACGGGTTCACCTCAGTGGATGGCTCGGTAGTGAACCTTACTCCGGAAGTGCTCGTGTACTGCGTGAGCAACTACCAATACCAGCCGCACGCCGCCCACGGGATGAGTACCGATTTCTACATCAACTACGACATTGCCGGCAGCCGCGTGCTTTCGGCACGCGACATTTTCCGCCCCGAAACCACCGACAGCCTCGTAGCCACCATTCAGACCCAGGCGGATGCCCTCGAGCAGGTGATAGGCCCCACCACCATCACCGCACTGCCGGCAAACGACAACTTCATGCTCGCTCCCGGAGGGGAAATCGTGTTCGTATACCAGCCCTATGAGGTGGCAAGCTACGCCCAAGGCAAGATAAGGGTGTCGTTCTACCCCTACGAGCTTGTGGACTATATGACACCTTTCGCCGTGAACTATTTCAAGCTCTCCGACATCGGTCGATGAGCTGCGTTGACATTTTTTAACACCGGCGGCTGTAATTTTCAATTGCGGCCGCCGACTTATATACAAAGTACACCGACAATACATCAATCGAAACAATCAATATTCACAAAGCAATGAAAAGAATCTTCAGAAGCTGCATGGCTCTGTTCGCCTGCATCGCCGCGCCTGCCTATGCATACGCACAGATGCCCGAAATGCCACAGCTGCCCGTCGACACGGCTGTAATAACAGGCCGACTCGACAACGGCCTGACTTACTACATCCGCCACAACGAAACACCGAAAGGGCAGGCCGATTTCTATATAGCACAGAAAGTTGGCTCAGTGCTCGAAGACGACAACCAGCGGGGCCTTGCCCACTTCCTCGAGCACATGTGCTTCAACGGCACAAAGAGTTTTCCCGGCAACACCCTCGTGGACTGGCTTGAAAGCGTTGGCGTGAAGTTCGGCTACAACCTCAACGCTTACACATCGGTGGACGAAACCGTCTACAACATATCCAGCGTGCCTACAGCCCGCGAAAGCGTGCAGGACAGCTGTCTGCTCATACTCCACGACTGGGCCAACGCACTGCTCCTCGACACCGAGGAAATAAATAAAGAGCGAGGTGTCATACATGAAGAATGGCGCCGCAGCAATGTAGGCCAGATGCGCATCCTTGAGCAGCTGCTGCCCACAATCTACCCCGACAACCGCTACGGCCACCGCCTGCCCATAGGCACAATGGAAGTGGTGGACAATTTCGACCCGCAGGTGCTCCGCGACTACTACCACAAATGGTACCGTCCCGACCTTCAGGGCATAATCGTGGTGGGCGACATCGACCCCGCGCGCATCGAGGCAAAAATAAAAGAAATGTTCTCCGACATCAAAATGCCCGAGAACGCCGCCGAGCGCACATATTTCGATGTTCCAGACAATGAGGGCACCATCTATGCCATCGGCAAGGACAAGGAGCAGCCCACAGGCATATTCATGATGTTCTTCAAAGGCGACAAACTGCCCCGCGAGATGAGAAACACTCCCATGTACTATCAGACAAAGTACATAACGGACCTCATCACCGCCATGCTCAACAGCCGCCTCGACGAAACATCCAACAAGCCCGACGCAGCCTTCGCGGCAGCAGGAAGCTACTACGACGACTTCTTCATCGCGAAAACAAAAGACGCATTCGGGCTACAGATAGTGGCCAAGAACAACGACATCCTTCCGGCCATCGAACAGGTGTACCGCGAACTGTTGCGCGCGCAGCGCGGCGGCTTCACCATCGGCGAATATGAGCGTGCCAAGGCAGAATACCTCTCGGCCCTCGAAAAGAAGCACAACAACCGCAACAACACCGAAAGCGAGACATACTCCAAGGAAATCGTGCGCCACTTCATCGACGGCACACCCATGCCCGGAATCGACACCGATTTCCAGGTATACAGCCAGCTCGCCAATATGGTGCCCGTCGACCTCATCAACCAGCTCCTGCCCCAGATGCTGACGGCCGACAACCGTGTGTTCGTGGGACTTCTTCCTGACAACGACACATTCATCGTACCCACAGAGGAACAGGTGGCTGCCGTAATCGCAAAAGTAGACGCCGAAGAAATCGAGCCATACCGCGACGAAATGAAGAGCGAGCCCCTCATCCCGCAGCTCCCCGCCCCCGGCACCATCACCGCCACCACCACTTTGAAACAATGGGACGCCACAGAGTTCACCCTCAGCAACGGCGTCAAAGTGATAGTAAAGCCCACCGATTTCAAAGAAAACGAAATCATATTCGGCGCAATTGCCAAAGGCGGTATCGCAGGCATCGACCCCGCGCAGGCTTCGAATGTTAAATTCATGCCTTACGCCATCGGCAACTACGGTCTCGGCACATACAACAACAGTGACATCAAGAAATATCTGCAAGGCCGCCAGGTGAAAATCTCCCATGAAATCCAGGACTACTTCCGCTTCCTCGACGGCACAAGCACGATAAAAGACCTGCCTGTGCTCATGGAGCTCATCTATATGACTTTCACCGGCTTCAACATCACCGAAGACGACTTTGCCGCCGCGCAGAGCAGCATCGCCGGCATTCTCGGCAATCAGGAAGCCCAGCCCGAATACATCTTCAGCAAGCGAGCATCAGAAGCCCTCTACGCATCGCCCCTGAAACAGGTAATCGGCACCGCCGACATACAGGCGGCCGACCGCGGAGCCATCCTCGACATGATACACGGCTTCACAGCGAACGCAGCCGACTACACTTTCGTGTTCACCGGCAACATCGACCTCGACGCATTCAAGCCCCTGCTGGAGCAGTACATCGCCACCTTGCCGGCCGACGCGTCCAAAGCAGCCGGCACACCTACGCTGAACGCCGATATGGAGCCCGCCAAAGGCAGCGGCACCGTGACATCGACCACGGCCATGCAGACTCCGCAGTCGTGGATTTTCGTGGCACTCACCGGACATGAGGATTTCACACCCAAAAACCGCGTGATGCTCAACATGGCTTCGCAGATACTCAGCAACCGCCTCCTCAAGAAGGTGCGCGAGGAAATGGGTGCCACCTACAGCATCGGAGCATACGGTGTGGTAGAACGCATCGGCGGCAACAATGCCATGATCCAATCGCCATTCCCCGTCAAGCCCGAACTGAAAGACGAAGTACTGGCTGTTGTCAACGACAAATTTCGCGAAATGGGAGAGAAGGTGACCGACGAGGAACTCAGCCCCATCAAAGAATTCATGATCAAAAACGTATCCGAATCACGCGAGAAGAATGAATCATGGAACAACGCAATCGTGGGCAGCCTCATCAACGGTGTCGACACCTTCAACGGTGCGGATGAAGTTATAAGCGCCATCACCACAGCCGATATTGAAGCATTCATGCGCGACATGCTCGGACAGGGCAACTACCGCGTAATCATCCTCGACCCCGCAGAATAACCCCGGGGCAGAAGATACCAAAAAGACATCCGCAGCCGAATGGCTGCGGATGTCTTTTTGGTATCAATGTTTGACTATCTTGCGGACAGTCTCGCCGCTTTTCTCTATGTATATGCCCGGAGACGCACTGTCAAAGTCGACCTCAAATCCCATACTTCATCCCAGACGTCCCCGCCCTCTGTTGTCACCATCACTTTAAGAGGTTGTTTAATAATGCTTGTTAATGACAGGGCCGAAATTTTTCAGACGGATTTATTCCTGTGGCGAAGGAGCATAGCGGGCTATGCGACTGAAGCAAAGGGATAAAGACACTCAAAAATTTCGGAGGCGTTGACAATTCCATTGTTGACAACCTTAACAAAAATTTAAAATTACACCACCCTGTCATTAACAAACATTATTAAACACCTCTAAATCTGCGACCACCCTTCCGGAATCCAGTTCATGCCGTAATCCTCACGATAGCCTTCAAAACCCTCATAGAATGTGCGCTCCCTCCCGCTGTCCGGGGCGGGCTCTACTGCAGCCCACGGAAATACGAATTTCGCGGCATACGACAGCGGCTTGTCGTTTTTATCGACCCATTGCATGCCGAATCCGGCTGTGCCGTTCGAGCCGAACAGAGGCTCGCGCACCGTTATGACACCATCCACCATCTTGTCAAGCCGACCCGGCAAGCGGTGTCGGAAGTCATCCATGTAAAAAAAAGGAGTTTCTTACGTGAGTTCGGGATAAGAATTTTATTTTTTTCAGCCAAGCAAAAGACATAGAGTATTGGGCGGCCTGTCAAGGTCG
>VSPG01000010.1 GCA_009775265.1 Muribaculaceae bacterium | reverse complement strand
AAATACAAAAAGTAAGCCCAACTTCTGCCGTTCAGGAAGTTGGACTCACTCTTATATGGTTTAGCGGACAGTAATAAAAAATAATGATATTTGTTGATTTAAACAAATTTCATTATTTTTGCGACGTAGAAGTATCTCTAAAAAAGAGATGTTCTTAAAAATAGCCTTGAGAGGACCCTCAAGTTTTCGGAAGTTTGACAAACTATGCACTTAATCTATTGTAAATGTGGTGTGTATGCTTTGCCAGGCCAAATAATAGAATATTCATAAGCCAACCTTTCGCTTTCGATGCACGCCGACGTCAGCCAATAGTATGTACTTAATCATATCGACTCCACTTTGGGAAAGCAGGAGGCGGTGGTGCGTTCGAAAATAGAGAAATTCAACCTTAGCCAGTCTGCGTCGCTCGAGGTGTTCGCTCCCACATTCGTATCGGTTGTGAACATCGGCGGAAAGTGTGTCCGCACCGAGCATCCGCTCACGTTTCATTACGTGTTCGTGAAAGGGACATTCGATGCAGTGAAGAAACTTTGTGGTATGGCCGGTGGATTTTCATTCGTTTTCAACCATGGAGGCGCCGGGCGCTATGCCATACTCGCCGACCGGCAGATGGAGGATTTCCGCACTATCGCACGCGCCTACCAGAACCGTCTGCCGTTTTTCTACATCGACGACGTAGACCTCGAGGCCGGCGACAAAGTGGAGGTGGTGGAAGGCGACTTTCCGGGCTTGGTAGGCTATTTCATTCCCAACGCAAAAAGCACGACAGGCAATATAGTCCTTCAGGTGACACAGAGCCTTGCCACTATTGCTTATAATATAAATGTGAAGTCGGTGCGCGTGCTCGAATTTTCAAAGAAGTCGCGCCGTAGCTACGACCAGATTGACGCTTTTGTGCCGAAATTGTATGGCGTATTGCGCAAGTTCAATCAAGGTGCAGGTCTTGCAGCCAAGGAAATCGGAGAACTCACGGTGTTCTGCCGCCGCATGGGCATTGTGCGCTCGGGCAACAGCAAGTTAGATGCCAAATTGTCGGCCATATTGGCTGCCGCTCACCACATCCTCGGCAACCATGATGAAGCTGCCGAAGCCGCCCGGCGTCTTGAGAAACTGAAAAACGCCATCACTTCCGACGCTGCGCAGGCATTGGTTCTGTTGCTCGAAGCTGTCGTGAAAAACGATTCCGTCGCATTCCGCTCCGGCAAGGAAGCATTGGGGCAGACAGCCGACAAGACATCGCAGGCTCTCGTGCGGTTGCGCGCAGAGTACGAATTCTACAATGATTATTTCGGTATAGCATGACGGGCACGCGAGACAGATACACATTGCCCGATATTCCTGAAATCGGCCGTATAAACGGTCGGGAAGTGGCGGCCTACACCCACCTGTTGCTCGCTTTGCTGCAGCGCTCCGACCGCTTCTGTTGCGGCACAGCCCCCGCCGCCTACACCCGCGCTTTGCTGCCGAAAGCCAAAGCCTGGATAAAAAAGATAGAAGACTCGGTGGCTCTCGTGCCAGCCGACGGACTTGTGGCCGCCTTGGAAGGCTTCGACATGCTCCACCGCATCGCGTTCGGATGTCCCGCATCGGGCGATTTCACCGGCCGTTGCTATATGGCGGCTTTCGAAGCCCGCGCCGCAGGAGGCCGGAGCGTTGCCGACACCGACCTGTTCCGTGCCGTGGCAGAGCGTCTTCATCAGCGCGACAAGGCCTTTTTCGGACGCCCGATGCTGTGGTATGTCGACACCCTTGAGCGCTGGCACAAGGCATGTTGCCGCACCGGCGCTTTCTCCGGCATTCCGCTTCACACAGCTCTGCGTCAGGCAGACCTTTTGCTGCATGAGGATTTGTTTGCATTCGAAGGCAGCCGCCAGGAGATATTGAAACAGAACCTTGTCGCGCATTACGCCGGATGTGTTCTGGCCGGCGACGCCTACGACAACGACGGCGATACACTGCGGGCAAAGCTCGCGTTTCTGAGGGGCAACCGCCGGAGTGTTGCCTCGCCTTCGCAGGCTTCGGAGGCGGAACAACGCCTGCTGTGTGCCCTTGCCATAAGCCCCGACATTCCGGCACACGACCGCCGGGCTTTCGCACTCGATGCCGAGTTCAACGCCGCGCTTGCCGAGACCGTATCCTGACATGAAAAGCAATTCAAGAACAGCCAAAAGCATCAAGAACAGTGTGGTGGCGATGTCGTTCTACATCGTCAACCTCGCTTTGCAGTTCTTCTCCCGCAAAGTGTTCCTTGACTACCTCGGCACAGAGATTCTCGGCCTGAACACCACGGCCATGAATCTGCTGCAGTTCCTGAACCTTGCCGAGTTGGGCGTAAATGCCGCCGTGGGCTTTACGCTTTATAAACCGTTGCATGATAATGACATCCAGTCTGTCAATGAGATAGTGACATTGCAGGGACGTCTTTACAGGCGCATTGCAATGATAATAATAGGCGGCGCAGCCGTGCTGATGTGCTTTTTTCCGCTGATATTTGCCAAAATAGAGCTTCCGCTGTGGTATGCCTACGCGTCGTTCGGAGTGCTGCTGTACAGCGCTATGCTCGGCTATTTCGTGAACTACAGGCAGATAGTGCTCACCGCAAGCCAGCAGGACTATAAAGTGCTCTATAGCTATAAATCCGTGATGATTCTGAAAGTGCTTTTTCAGATGTGTGCCGTGCGATATTTCGACAATGCCTACGTGTGGTGGCTCGTTCTCGAAGTTGTGTTCGCTTCCGTCGCCTCGCTTTCGCTGCACCGCATGACTATGAAGGCATTCCCCGCACTCGCCGACACCGGCCATTCGTTCCGCCAGCTACGTAAAAAATATCCTGAATTCATATTGAAGATAAAACAATTGTTCATCCACAAGTTCGGAGGTTTTGCCATTTATCAAGTTTCTCCTTTGATAATATATGCATATACATCACTTTCGCTTGTAGCTGTGTATGGCAATTATATGATAATTGTAACAGGCATTCAGATTATGGCTCAGATGGCATTTGCCGGAATGACAGCAGGCATAGGAAATTTGATTGCGGAAGGAAACAAGGAAAAAATTGTAAAAGTGTTTGAGGAGTATTTCAGTCTCCGATTTTTTATATCGGCAGTGATGACATTCGGTCTGTTCGTATTGTCGACACCGCTTGTGACGCTTTGGATTGGCTCGAACTATCTGCTTCCTCAGTCTACATTGTTGATAATTTTGGCAATTATGTACATAACGCTGTTCCGTCATATTTTAGAGTCGTTCATATCTGCTTATGGCCTTTATTCAGATGTTTATGCCACAGTGGTGGAAGCTTCTGTCAATATTGCTTTATCAGTGATTTTAGGCGCGTTTTATGGCCTTGACGGAGTGCTTGGCGGTACGCTTGTATCCATTCTGTTGGTAGTGGTGTTTTGGAAACCATATTATCTTTTCAGAAAAGGTTTCAACGGCCACTATGACCGGTTTGTCCGAATGTTCATTATACACAACGCTATTGGAATAGGTCTGGCTGTCGTTTTCGTTTTCTCTACGAAAATATTATTTCATGTAGTTACGCAGTCTGTAACCCATGCCTTTTTCATTGGTTTGGCCGTTGTCGCTTTGTATGCGGTGGTGTTGTGTGCGCTCCTTTATGTTTTCACAAATGGAATGCGTATGGCGGCCGGACGGATTTCGTCGCTGTTGCGTTCGACTAAATCATAGAATATGTTAATAACGAGATTTGTGCGAAAAATTCAGCATATGCTGAGGTTGCACCGCTGCCGTCGCAGCGGCGCAACCATTGAAAACGGAGTTTATATAGCTGATTGCTTCTGCATAAAAGGCAAAGGATTGTCAATAGGCAGTGGCACACAAATTATGAAAAACGCATGGATTGTAGCTTCTACGATTACAGGCGAAAAAAATCCTGAATGCAGAATCGGAAAGAATTGCAGCATAGGCATGGATAACGAAATTTATGCAACAAAAAGCATTGTAATCGAGGACAATGTGCTTACAGCCGCTCGTTGCTATATCTCAGATAACATGCACGGCTACACCGACATAAATGTCCCTGTGAAAGACCAGCCTCAGCAGCAGATAGGCACTGTTCGTATAGGCGAAGGTTCATGGCTTGGAGCAGGGGTGGCAGTGCTGGGATGCAATATCGGCAAACATTGTGTTATCGGTGCCAACGCAGTTGTGAACCGCGACATACCTGACTATAGCGTGGCAGTCGGCATCCCCGCACGCGTGGTAAAGCGCTACAATACCACAACAGGTTGTTGGGAGCGCACTTCTCATAATGGTTCATTTTTGGATTTAAGCAAATAAATGTATAGGTATAATTATATAATATTAGGGTCAGGATGGGATTTATATCGGCATGCATATTCTGATATAATCGGTCTGTCTAATGTCAAATATTATAAAAGACCTGTAGAGAACCATGTGTTAAATTTAATACACAGGATTCATACTAATCAATTAATTAATACTATAGTCTCTATTCCAGGAAAAAAATGGTGGAATTATTTGTATTACAATACTAAATTTGACGAGCCGAGGCCTTTATGTTTTATCATATTTTATGATTGGTATTTAATGAATAATGGCGTGATATCGCATATACGTGCCAAATATCCGCATTCTAAAATTGTCGTGGTTTTCAGCGATTTAGTGGATGCTAAAGTTATGCGATACACGAATGCGCCGGTTGACATGGAATATATTAAAAAGGAGTCGGATTTTGTGGTTTCGTTTGATTTTAAGGATGCTGAAAAGTATGGAATTGTATACCATAATGTACCATATTCAGTCCACGAACCTAAATTTGAAAATAAATCAGATAAGAATGTCGATGTGTATTTTATCGGGCAAGCAAAAGACCGTCTTGAAAAAATAATGGATGTTTTCTATTGCTTGAAACGACATGGCCTTTCACTAAATTTCATTCTTTCCAATGTGCCTGAAGATAAACGTATAGTTTCCAATGAGATTACGTATCTTGATGGAATTAAATTGTCATATGATGAAAATTTGCAAAATGTAAAGAATGCAGGTTGCATTCTTGAAATATTACAAAAGGGAGGTACCGGTTATACAGTGAGAACATTGGAGGCCGTTGCGTATGGACGTAAATTGCTTACCGACAATTCATATATTATGCAAGCGCCATTTTATTCGCAATCGTGTGTCTCGTTTTTTCGTAATCCTAATGATATTGACGTCGGTTTTCTTTCAGGAATAGTGCCTGGAGAAACAGTAGACTACCATTATAAGGAGAAACTTTCGCCTAAGGAATTCCTGAATTTTATTGAATCTAACATATCGTGATATAAAGTTAGGCTGCAATACAATAAAAATATACTATGAGTACCTCTGAAATTAATTCTATAACTATAGGGCCACGGCAATCCAACTTTGAGTTGCTCAGGATATTGGCAATGTTTTTAGTTATTGTGATTCACGCCGACTTTTTGTCTACAGGTCTGCCTTCTCCTGAAGACTACTATGCCGACTGGCTGCCTGTTACGACCAAAGTTTTATTTGAGTCCATTTCCATTGTATGCGTCAATGTATTCATTCTAATATCCGGTTGGTTCGGAATAAGGCCTTCTTTCAAGTCTTTTTCTCAGTTTGCTTTCCAGTGCCTTTTTTTCTATGTGGGGCTGTATCTGCTATTCCTCATAAAAGGCGATGCGGAACTAAGCATCAGGGGTATAGCGCAATGTCTGTGTCTGACAAAAGAAGATGATTGGTTCATAAAGGCTTATATAGGGCTATATGTCATATCCCCTGTATTGAATAAGTTTATTGAGACATCCGGCGAAAAAGTATTTAGAAACACGTTGATAGCCTTTTATATTTTCCATACGCTTTATGGTTGCTCCGCTTCCGCCCGGTTTATATACCACGGCTATTCAGCATTTTCATTTATTGGGCTATATCTTTTGGCTGCATATGTAAGGCGCTATGGTATAGTGTTTTATAAATGGGGGGGGGTAATTTATTTGGCCAGTGTGGTGTTGAATACCATCGGGTACATACAGCAGTACTATACGCATCAGTCGCTTCCGGTCTTAAACTACGACAATCCATTGGTAATATTGGGCGCGTTAGGGCTTCTGTTGTATTTTAAAAACCTTAATATAGGTTACAGCAAAGTGATAAACTGGTTAGGCGCTTCGTCGTTCGCGGTGTACCTGTTTCATGGGAATCCTTTTATAATGAGGAAAGTATTTATTCCGTCCATGCAGTTTTTTTACGAAAATTATTCGGGGTTGAGCTGTCTGGCTGTTATGGGGGCTGCATTGGTAGGGATATTCCTCTTGGCAGTTCTTTTGGATCAGCCGAGAAAATGGCTATGGAAATATTTGTCCCCGAAAATTAACATAAAGAATTAAGAGGTTGTTTAATAATGCTTGTTAATGACAGGGCCGAAATTTTTCAGACGGATTTATTCCTGCGGCGAAGGAGCATAGCGTGCTATGCGACTGAAGCAAAGGGATAAAGACGCTCAAAAATTTCGGAGGCGTCGCTAATTCCATTGTTTAGAACCTTAACAGAACTTTAAAATTACTTCTGCATGGCGTCTTTTATGTTAATGCGCATTTACTCGTCGGTCACAATGGAACCCCATTGCTCCCTCCTCATAAACTGCACCTTAACATAAAATACACCACCCTGTCGTTAACAATGATTATTAAACAACCTCTAAAATACGCAGATTATTACTATGTCTTTTTCGAACACCCCGGCAGTGTCGGTGCTGATGAGCGTGTACGGCGAGCCTTTGGAATGGCTTCGTGAAGCTGTCGGCTCGATATTGCAACAGACATACACCGATTTTGAGTTCATAATCGTCAACGACAATCCCGAAAGAGAAGAACTTGACGGCTTTTTGAGAGAATCAGCCACGGGCGACAGACGGATACACATAATCCGTAATCCCGAAAACATCGGCCTGACTAAATCTCTTAACATTGGCCTGCGCGAGTGCCGGGGGCGCTACGTGGCCCGGATGGATGCCGACGATGTGTCGCATAGTACACGCTTCGAAAAACAGGTGGCATATATGGACGCCCATCCCGACGTGGTTGTGTGCGGAACCGACATCAATTATTTCGGCGATGTGCCGGTCGCGACGTATTCCGACTGGATACACGAATCTGATGAAGAAATAAAGGCTCAGATGCTATCCAATTCCGGCTTTGCGCATCCTACGGTGATGATCCGTCGAGAAGTGCTTGAGGCCAATTCCATAAGCTATGACGAGGCATACCGCCAAGGGCAGGACTATAGGCTTTGGGAACAGCTTTATGACTTCGGAAAGTTTGCGAACATAGGGCAGAAACTGTACGGCTATCGTCTGTCGGCATCCCAGGTGTCAAAGAAATCGAACACCGCACAGGTGGCCCTGGGGCTTGCTGTAAGGCGCAGGATTATAAAAAAATGGCTTTTAAGCAATGGAATAGATGATTTTGCTCCGGATTCGGCCACGGACGCCGATGTGCGCCGGGTGGCGCGCCGTATTCCGAAACACGATGCGGCAAACCGGTTGGCTCTGACGGTGTTTCTCCGTACCTATTATTTTTCGCGCACGGAATCGGTGGCGCGGACATTTTTCCGGGCTGTCGCGGCAGGGCATTTTTTCAGATTTTCGTTCAAAGACAAGTGCCGCTATGCGGCGATACTGTTCGGGCTGAAGAAGCCTATAGCATGGTAATTCAATAACAGATGCTTTTCGCAGTAGTTTTTCTTTTTATTTATAATATCTGCTTCTCCTTTATTCCTGGCACTATAAGGACGAGGCTTATTATAAGCGTTATAGGACTGCTTTGGTTTTTGAAAAACAAAATTCCGAGGCCGGGCGTCAAAATTATCTCCGGAATCTTGGCATGTATCTTCATTGCCATAATATTTTCCTTGATTAACAGATATTTTGACTATTGGTTCTTCCAATATCTGGTGTTGAATCTGCTGTATGTGTTCGGCGCTTTCTTTATTGCAAAGACCTTGGTAAGAAACCGGAATATAAGTATCAATGATTTTTTGAATCTGATATTGGTCTGCATACTTGTCCATAATATCATATCGCTGGCCGCTTTGGGAATCTCGCCTTTGCAGACCGCAATGTATTATGTCCAGAAGTTGAGCAACCTGGAGTTGGTGCATGGCATGATGGTGAGCAAGACAAGGGCCGTAGGGCTTGGCGACGGCAATTTCTTCCATGGTGGCGCCATCTCCGGCATAGGACTCATACTCAGTCTTTATCTCGGCAAGACAGGCCATATTTCTTCAACTAAGTGCATTCTTAGTTTCCTGATTATTTTAGTGTCGGGCATGTTCATCGCACGCACCACTATTTGCGGTTTCGCGGGTCTTTATCTTTTGTTCAACGGTTCGTCGCGCGACAGGAAAAGACTGCTGTCAATAACATTGAAACTGTTTATCGTAGGAGCAGCGTCAATGGCTCTGTTTGTTGTGTATGCTTCGCAGTACATGAACCTCGGATGGGCTTTTGAGTTCGTATTTGCCTATCTTGAGAAAGGCGAACTGGAAACGGCGTCGTCCAACCAGCTGCTCACCATGTATGTATTGCCGGACACGTTAACCAGTCTGTTCATAGGCGACTCCCGGATGCTTAATCCCGACGGCTCGTACTACATGCATTCAGATGCCGGCTTTATACGCCATCTTTTCTACTGGGGTGTGCTTGGCTCGCTGGCCTACTGGCTGTTGCAGATGTATATATGCAAAGTCGCCTATGAGGCATCCGGCCGCGACCGCAACATACGCAACCTGCTCGTCACGTTGCTCATTTACATGCTTGTGCTCAACATAAAAGGCTTCATAGACATAAACTACATGTTCTATATGATAGCTGCATTTTTCTCGGTAAAAGCTGTCCGCAATGAAAATCGGCATTCTTATCAATGACATAACCCGCACGGGAGGCACTGAAAAAATCACGGCTACGCTGTCCGATGTGTTCTGCCGCAACGGACACGATGTCGCCATAGTGTCGTGCTACAAGAGCAACGACTGCACATCGTTTCACTTCAATGCTGATGTGGACATGCTGTATCTCAGCCGGAGTGCGACACTCGCGGGCAGGATGCAGAGAATTAAAAACTACGTTTCTCTCATTTCGGAATTGCGTCGTGTTGTGCGCAGGGAGAAGTTCGATGTGTTGCTGTGCCAGAGCTTTCCCATGTCGTTCATGGGCATAACGGCATGCTGCGGCACGAGCACGAAAGCTGTAGCCTGCGAGCACACTTCCTATGATTATTATGGCCGCGGAGTTCGGCTTGTCTCGAACGCTATATACCGGTTTGCCGGCGCTCTTGTCGTCATAAATTCATCCGACAAGGAAATCTACGACAGATTCTGCAGGCGGGTGTTCATGATTCCTAATATTGTCGGCTTCGACGACGGGCCGAGGCAGCAGGCATCCTACTGCCCCAATATTGTTTCGGTGGGGCGTCTTGAACATCATAAAGGTTTCGACAGGCTGATTGAAGCCATGCGTGCCGTTGTGTCGTGCCATAATAATGCTGTGCTGCACATTTATGGCGACGGCGACGAAAGAGACGCGCTCCGGCAGCAGATAGACAGAGCGGGGCTTTCGTCCAATGTGTTTCTGCACGGATTCTGCACGGACCCCGGCCAAGTGTATGCCGGCAAAGCTTTTTATGTGCTCCCGTCGCGCATCGAGGGCTTCGGACTCGTGCTTGTCGAGGCGGCTTCGTTCGGCCTGCCGTTGATAGCATTCGATTGCCCCAACGGCCCGAGAGACATTCTGGCCGACGATGGCGGAATCCTTGTCGCGGACAATGACGTGGCAGGTTTGGCCGACGCCATGCTACGGCTTCTTGAAGACGAGCCGGCGTGGCTGCATTATCGGGAGCGTAGTCGTGCGATTCCGTCCCGCTACAGTGAAGAAAGCATTTATCCTCTATGGCGTGGCCTGTTCGAGTCGCTGCCGACATAAAGCCTATACATTTCTTTTTAGACAAACTTTCATGAAAATCCTTCATGTCCAGGTGCTCCCGAAGCTATCCGGAGTGCAGCGTGTGTCGTTGGAAATATTCAAATCTTTGCCGCCGGAATATGATAAAACCGTGATGTTCAGCAATGAAACCGATTGCGGCAGTTTTGACGAATGTGTGCGTGAGTTTGAAGCCACCGGTGCTAAAGTCATTTTTTCAGACAACCTTAAGCGTGAGATTTCTCCCTTGTGCGATTTTCGCGCAATGAAGGAAATATATCGTCTCTGCAGGAAGGAAGGCTTTGACATCGTGCATACGAATTCGACAAAGCCGGGCATCGTAGGCCGTATAGCGGCACGGTGTGCCCGCGTTCCGAAGGTGGTGCACACCGTGCACGGTCTTGCATTCCACCGCTTCATCTGTTTCCCGCGCTGGCAGTTCTATTGGGCATGCGAAATGGCGGCATCTGTATTTTCCCACAAAATCACTATCGTAAACCGCTATTATCAGAAGTATTTCAAGTGGTTCAGGAAGAAAACATCCACCATATACAATGGTCTTGATTTCTCTAAATTTCCGCAGTTGGAATTGCGCCGTTCCACGGATAAAAAAGTCAGGATATTGTTCGTCGGACGTCTTGACATGCAAAAAAATCCCATGATGCTGCTCCGTGTGGCAAGAAAGGTATGCGATGTTTATCCCGAGACGGTGTTCACATTCGTAGGCGACGGAGAGTATATGCAGCAATGCCGTGATTTTGTCGCGGAGAACAAGTTGGACACGAATGTGGAACTGGTGGGATGGAGCGATAATCCGGCTCAATATTATGCATCGCACGACATTTTCGCCATGACGTCGATATATGAGGCTTTCGGCCTTATTTTCCTGGAGGCCGGATTTTATGAACTGCCGTCCGTGGCCACTACGGTGGAGGGCATTCCTGAAGTTGTGGCAGACGGTGTCACAGGATTTCTTTCAGAACCTAACGATGAGGATTCGTTCGTTAGGAATATTGTTACCTTGATAGAAAATCCTGAAATGCGGAAGAAAATGGGCGTTGCTGCCAAAAAACGTGTTACGGAACAATTCAGCGCTGGCAAGATGGTAGAGCAGTACATTTCCTTGTATCAGGCAAAATAACGCGTATTACCGGCGGGGCAATATGGTCTGTACTCCATAAAATGAAATGGGCGCATAGCGCCTGGCAGCCGCGTCAGCGGCAAGTCTTGATTGTAGCCACGGGCAATGGCCGCGTCAGCGGTCGCGCAGCCCGTGGTTTTTCGTTATGTCAGAAAGGCAGGGCTGCGTAGCTACGGCTCCGGGCTATTGTCCGCCCCTCGGCAGCAACTCGAAGGAATCGACGTAGACCGAGGTGGTGCTGTGCTTGATTGCGTTGCGGTCCTCCCAGTAGCGTGTGCGTATTTTGCCTTCGAGCAGCAGGCGTGAGCCTTTGCGGATGTATTTCTCGGCAAATTCGGCGGCGGCATCCCACATCACGATGTTGTGCCATTCGGTGCGCTCCGGAATCTGAACACCGGCCGGTGTGGTATAGGCAGGCTCGTTCGTCGCGAGCGAAAACTCGGCCACGAGGCGCGTCTGCACATAGCGCATTTTCGGGTCGGCGCCTACGTTGCCCATTAGTATGGCTTTGTTCATAGCGTGGTTATTTACGTGGTGATACACATGCCGTCAGGCCTTCGGCCACGGCGGCGGAGAATCCTGCGCGTTCCATGGCCATTAGTCCGCGTATTGTGGAGCCGCCCGGTGTGGTCACGCTGTCGATGAGTGCTTCGGGGTGGATGCCGGTGTCGAGCATGGCAGCGGCGCCGCGGAGTGTCTGTGCTATGTAGGAGGTGGCATCGGCGGGAGTAAGACCGAGAGCTATTGCGGCTTCGGCAGAGGCTCTTGCATAGCGCAGTGCATAGGCAATGCCGCAGGAAGCGACGGCCATGGCCGGCTCGAACAGACGTTCTTCCACTACGGCCACGCGCCCTGTGGCCTCGAGGCTGTGTGCGAGCAGCTGCGCGTCGGCGTGGGCTTCCGCGTTGTGGCATAAGAAACTCATGCCCTCGCCGTTGTCGATGGCGACATTTGGCATTAGCCGGATTGCTTTATTGGCGCCGTATGCCTCGAGTTCGGCGAGAGTTATGCCCGGAGCGAGCGACACAAAGGATGCGTAGGGACACGCATGCCTCGCTTTGGACAATTCTTTCAGTATGATGTGCGGCTTTACGGCCAGTATCACGATGTCGGCTCCGGCGCATGCGCTTGCAGCGTCGTGATATACGGCCATGCCCGGGCATTCGTATGCGAGAGCCTCGGCTTTTGCGGCGGTACGGTTTATGACGGCCACTTTGTGGCCCGCTTTCCACAATGCGCGGGCTATGGGTGCTCCCATGTGGCCTGTGCCTATTATTGCTATGCGGTTCATAGTTGAAGGAATTTTGGAGCTGTAAGATAAACGCCGAACGATATGCCTACGTTCCATCCTGAGGTGTAGCCTGTGGAGTAGTTGCACCATCCTGCGATGGACGCGAAGGGGAGTTTGTAGACCACGGCGGCTTCTCCGAAAAATTCAGGGTCGGAGAGCCAACGGCCGTAATAGGCCTCGAAACTGTCCTGCCGCTCGCATATCTTGCGGAGTGGCAGGAAGCCGTATAGGCCGAGGCGGGCGCTCAGCGACTCGTTGTAGCGGTAGACAGGCACGACGCCTCCGGCCACGAAGCTGTTGGCTCGGAACGACGCACGGAAGGCGTCGGCCGACGATGGCGTGGGCTCGAAGCATGGTGCGCCCGTGATGGCGGCGTTGTAGTTGGATGTCAGTTTGCGTGTCGACACTATGGCCCGGCTTTCCAGACCGAGAGTGAAATGCCTTGATGCGGGCAGATAATGGCGCGTGACGAGTTCGGCCTGTGCCCATAGCGGTGTGCGCTTGTCGGCGCTCAGACCCGTCAGGGCCGAGCGGTGGTTGTAATCGCCTCCGACGGCCATTGCGCGGGCACGCACCGAACCTCCCTCGAGAGGATAGTTTTCTGCATCGAGTGTGGAGCGCGAATAAGCTGCGCCGGCTTGCCACAGCACATACGATGCGCGGTCACGGCCATAAGCGAAATTGTCGATGGAATTGTCGCGGTAGAAATAATCGAGCAGATTGCCTATGCCGCAGAATAAGTCGACGGCTCCCGAACGTCCGGCTGCAATGCTGAGTTTCAGGCGTCCGAAGTACTCTTTGCGGATTACATACACAGGCAGGCGGTTGTCGAAGAAAGCAGCCGGCGATTCGTAGAACTTTCGGCGCGCCACCACACCCTCCACGCCTACAGACATAGGCATGCGCGACGGCATGAACAGGCGTGCGTCGGCGTGCGCCCCCATATAGCTTTGGCCCACCCATGCCCGCAGGCTTGCGTCCATGCTGTTGAAGCTGAGGGTGCTGATGCGTCCGGAAAGGAACAGATAGCTGTTTGTCGACGAAGTAAGATAACCTCCCACGCCGGCCTGCATGTCGTTGCGCAGCCATGCGCGTGCGCCGAGGCGGAACAGGCGTGCCGAGTCGGGCCGCACCGCCGTGAGGCTCATGTCGCTTATGCGTCCTGTGGATATGGCCCGGTAATAGGCTTCGCGGGCTTTGGTTATGCCGAATGTGTCGCTGCTGTTACGGCTGAAAAAATGGGCCATATAGCGGTTCTGTTGTGGAGTGCCGCCGCTGACGTCGATGCTGTCGAAGCGCAGGTAGGGCACGCGGGCGCGGAATTGCTCGCGCCTCATGGCTCGTGCCGCCGGGAGTGTGCGTGATGTCACGCGGCTCCGTATGCTGTCCATATGCGCCATGGCGGCATCGTAGCCAACGCGGTATATTTCCTGCGCTTTTCCGAAGTCGAGCAGCCCGAAGCGGTCGAGGTCGATGCGCATGCCCACAAGTTCGTCTGCCGGAACGTCGGCAGGGTCGGGGGCGCATATGAGGTTTTCAAGTTGCGCGATGATGGATGTCTGCGGGCCTTTGTCGCTGCTGCCCACGTTCACGCCTATCATTATGTCCGGTGCGAAGTCGGAGCGCATGACGTCCAGCGGATAGTTGTCGTAGATTCCGCCGTCGTAAAGCAGGCGTCCGTCCACCTCCGTGGGCTGGAATACGCCCGGAAAGCTCATCGATGCGCGCACGGAGCGTCCGAGGTCGCCGCGCGAAAGCACTACTTTGCGTTTCTCCGCCGGCCACGAAGCCACGCAGCGGAAAGGCACCATCAGGCGGTCGAAATCGCCTCCACAGGCGGCCGTGTACGGCGAAAAAAGACGCATGAACTCGAAGTTCATGGGCAACGGCGAGATGAAACTCGCAGGCACGGCTGCGGTAGAGTCGCTGCGGCCGATGTTGAAGGTGAACATGGCGGGCGACGGTGTGGGCGCACTGAAATAATATGACAATGACGGGTCGATAGTGCCCGTGCTCCAATAGCCGAACTCCCGCGAGGTTATCAGTTCCATCATGTCGGCGGGAGTAAAGCCCATTGCATATAGCGAGCCTACTATGGCGCCCATGGACGTGCCTGTCACGTAATCGATGGGGATGTCGTTTTCTTCAAGCGCCTGTATCACGCCTATATGCGCGATGCCCTTGGCTCCGCCTCCGCTCAGTACCAGACCTACGCTTTGTCTTGCGTCGGCGGCAGAGTGGGCGGCGAAAGCCGCGACGAGAAAAAGAACCCAACAGCAGCGTTTCATCATTGCTGTTGGATGAAAGAGTCTTTGAATCCGATGAAATAGAGCACGCCGTCAAGCCCGATGGTGGAAATGCTTTGCTTGGCGGTCTGCTTTACTTTCGGTTTGGCGTGGAACGCGATGCCGAGACCGGCGGTTGCGAGCATGGGCAGATCGTTGGCTCCGTCGCCTACGGCTATGGTCTGTGCGATGTCGATGTTCTCGACTTGCGCTATTATTCTCAGCAGTTCCGCTTTTCGCTTGCCGTCCACTATGTCGCCGAGATAGCGGCCGGTGAGTTTGCCGTCCACGATTTCAAGTTCGTTGGCGTACACGTAGTCGATGCCGAATTTCTGTTTCAGATAATTGCCGAAATAGGTGAATCCGCCGGAAAGTATGGCGGTTTTGAATCCGGTGCGCTTCAGCACCTCCATCATCCGTCCCACGCCTTCCGTGACAGGCAGATTCTCGGCGATTTCGCGCATCACGCTTTCGTCAAGACCTTTAAGCAGCGCTACACGTTCGCGGAAACTCTCGCAGAAGTCTATTTCGCCCCGCATGGCGCGCTCGGTGATGGCTTTTACCTGATCGCCGACGCCGGCCCGCACGGCGAGCTCGTCTATAACCTCCGTCTCTATCAGTGTGGAGTCCATGTCGAAACAAACCAGACGCCGGCAGCGGCGGAACACATTGTCCTGCTGAAGCGAGATGTCGAAATCGTTTTCTGCCGAAATCTGCATGAAGCGTTTCTGCATTGCCGCAGTGTCACGCGGATTGCCGCGCACCGAAAATTCCACGCAGCTTTTCGACTGTGGCTCGTCGTCATCGCTCAGCGGCATACGTCCCGTGAGGCGCTGGATGCTGTCGATGTTCAGTCCCTGCTCGGCTATTTCTGCCGTTACGAGCGCTATGTGCCTTGCGCTCAGGCGGCGTCCCAGCACGGTGATAATCCATCGGTTTTTGCCCTGTCGTCCTACCCAGTCTTCATAGGCTTCCACGCTGATGGGCGTGAAGCGGATCTTGACGCTCAGTTCATAAGCCTTGAACAGCAGGTCTTTCATTATGTCGCCGCTCGAACGGCTGTCGGTGCGTATCAGTATGCCCAATGAAAGATAATGGTGAATGTCGGCCTGGCCTATGTCGAGGATGTGGGCGTCGTGCTTGGCGAGTATTTCGGTAAGTGCGGAAGTGACTCCGGGCCTGTCCGACCCGGAGATGTTGATGAGAATGATTTCGATGTCCATGTTCGGAATAGTGACGAATGTTGCGCGGCTTAACGCCGCGCAACTGCAAAGTAAACACTTTTTTTGTTAAAGTGCAACACTCTTTTAAGCCGTCTCTGTCGGATTCCGCTTTTAAAAATTAAAGACTTCGTAAGTGATGGTGGCGATTTTCTCCACCTCCTCTTTCAGCGTTTTTGTGGCCGACACGTGGCGTTCAAAATCCTTTTTGTCTTTGAATGTGGCGCTTACGATGTGGCGGTCGTCGTAAATGATGCTTTCGTAGGCATTATAATCTATCACTCCCTCCTCGCGCAGGCTTTTTTCGCACAGCCGGGTCAGGAGTTCGTGCAGTTGAGGATGATTGGCGCTGTCGCGCAGTTGGATGCTTGAATTAAGTCGTACCATGACAATTGGATTTGTTGGTTCTTTGTCATACAACTGCGCAGCAGCCGTTAAAGTTCATATCCGGAAGTGCGGAACAGATTCTTTAAAAACATGTCCTGTTCTTTCTGCCACAGCGCGCCGCAGGCGGAATGCAGCCTCCTCGGCCGTGGCGGGAGGGCGTGTGCCGGGCGAGTCGACTGCAAGGGTGGGGAATGCGTGCTCTCCGCGTACGCATCCGCCTATTGCAAGAAACGGTACACATGCCTCTGCCGCGCGTCGTGCCATTTCAGCCACTACCTTGCCGCTTCCTGTCTGTGCGTCAATGCATCCTTCTCCGCTTACGACCAGTTGGGCATCTTGCAGGGGCATGTCGTAGCAGTCGGCCACAAAATGCGCTCCCGCACACACTTCCGAGCACAACATTGAAGTGAGGGCGAAACCTGCACCTCCGCCTGCTCCGTCCACCGCGTTTGACGTCATTGGCGAGGCCACGTCAAGCCAATGCTTTAAAGCGCCGGACAAAACATGCATGTCAGCCTCGGAGAATCCTTTCTGCACACAGAAGTCGAGTGCGGAAAGTCTTGAAGCGGGATCGGGCACAAGAGACGCTCTCACATCGGCAAGCACAGTTATGCGCTGTCCGATGCCGGCGAGTGCCGAACAGTCCACTCGGGTCACTGACGGCAGCGTGTCAGGTGTAAGAGGTTCTGTCATTATGCTGCCGTCGGCGTGGAGTGCATGCATGCCGAGTGCCTGTAGCATACCGGCTCCGCCGTCGCAACATGCCGTACCTCCGATGGCGGCATACACATGTGCGTGGTTTTGTAGCGCTACGGCTATTGCGTGGCCGAATGCATAGCTTGAACGCTTCATGGGCGGTAGAGCTCCAAAGCACTCCGGGCCTATGTGCAGATGTGACTCCACGACATGACTTTCGGCAGATAGCAGAGGAGTGAGCACCCCTGCCGTGCCGTCGCCTCCGTCGGCCATGGGGCATTGCAGAATGCGGCCGCTGTATCCGGCATCGCGGATTCCGCGTGCAATTGCCTCGGCGGCCCGTGATGCCGATAGCGTGCCTTTGAATTTGTCCGGTGCAATTATAATCATATCACAAAATTATGAATTTTTCCGGCAGCTTTGGTCTGTTCCGGCAAAAATACAAGCAATGCGTGTCCATAGAAATGAAACGCCTGAGATTTTAGATGATAAATTCGCAAAGAAACTAAGAGGTTGTTTAATAATGCTTGTTAACGACAGGGTGGTGTATTTTATGTTAAGGTGCATTTTATGAGGAGGGAGCAATGTGGTTCCATTGTGACCGACGAGTAAATGTGCGTTAACATAAAAGACGCCATGCAGAAGTAATTTTAAATTTTTGTTAAGGTTGTCAACAATGGAATTGTCAACGCCTCCGAAATTTTTGAGTGTCTTTATCCCTTTGCTTCAGTCGCATAGCCCGCTATGCTCCTTCGCCACAGGAATAAATACGTCTGAAAAATTTCGGCCCTGTCATTAACAAGCATTATTAAACAACCTCTAAATCTCAGGCCTCGGAAAAAAACTCGGTTTTTCAAATCCGAAGACCGAGTTCTTCAAACAAATCGCTGATTTTGCACTTGCCAGTAGAACCTGCGCTTGACGGATTCTGTACTAAATCGTGTGCGCCAGCACTGTTTTTTTTGTGAAGACGCATGTTTTCCGCAAAAAATCATGTAACTTCGCATAGCGTTTTTATTACAATTCCTGACATGAAACTGACTGCAAAACTGCTCGTAATGGGCGCATTCGCAGCCGTAGGCTTCGCCCCGGCTGCAGCCGAGAAGTTAATAATGCTGCATACCAACGACACACACTCGCAGATAGACCCTTTCGAAGAAGACGGTCTCGGCGGAGTAGCACGTCGTAAGGTGCTTATAGACAGCGTGCGTGCCAATGAGCCGAATGTGCTGCTTATCGACGCCGGCGACGCAGTGCAGGGCAGTCTGTTCTTTACGCTGTTCGGAGGTGAGGTCGAAGAACGTATGCTGAATGCTTTGGGCTATGACATACGCATACTCGGCAACCACGAGTTTGACAATGGTGGCGACAGCATTGCGCATTGGATGAAGATGTCGAATGCGGAACTGCTGTCCACAAACTACGATCTGAGCGGCTCGGCACTCGGACCGCTGTTCAAGCCCTTCACGATAAAAGAGTATGACGGCCGCCGCATCGGTTTCATCGGCATAAACCGCGACCTGGAGGGTCTTGCACGTGTCGGCACTTACAATGGTGTCAAGTACACCGACGCCATCGAGGCGGCCAATGCTGCCGCATGGTGGCTTAAAAATGTGGAGCATTGCGATGCCGTGGTAGCAGTGACACACATAGGTTATAAGACATCCGACGACATCGACGATGTTACACTTGCAAAAAACTCACGTGACATTGATGTGATAATAGGAGGCCACAGCCACACCGCCATCGATCCATCCACGGAAAAAGGACGTGAAATGGGACATGTGGTGAATGCCGATGGCGACACCGTGCTCATTGCGCAGACGGGCAAAGGAGCACGTAACCTCGGTGTAGTGGAAATAGACCTCGAAACGCTTAAACCTTCATCACGCTATCTTAGCGTGGACAGCCGCCTTGACAGCCGGGTGAATGCCGATCTGCTTGCTGCTATCGGCCGCTATCGTGCAGGAGTTGACTCTCTCAATGCTGTGCGTGTGGCCGCATCGGCCGTGCCACTCGAACAGGGCAGCCCCGAACTTCTGAACTATGTCACGGATTTTGTTCTTGACCGCGGTGGCGAGCTTGCGCCAGGAGTGGATCTTGCCATAATGAACAGAGGCGGTCTGCGGCGTTCGCTTCCGAAAGGCGATATTTCGGAAGGACAGATAATAATGATGATGCCGTTCTACAACTACATAGACGTTATCGACATAAAGGGTTCCGACTTGCTTGACGCATTCGATGTCACGGCCGCATTTGGCGGACAGGGAGTGAGCCGCAATGTGCAGGCTGTGGTGAATCCGGCCTCAAAGAAAGCTGTGGAAGTGCTTGTCGACGGCAAGCCCATAGACCCCGACCGCACTTACAGGCTCGCCACCATAGACTATCTGAGTGCGGGCGGCGACTATATGAAGCCGCTCACCAAGGGCACAAAAGTGGCGCAGAGTCCCAATGTGATTTACAATGACCTTATGGACTACATGAGGGCGTCCAAAAAGAAAATCAACCCGTCCGCGCAACCTCGCGTGAAAGTGGTTAAATAACACCAGCCATCTGATGAAATTGAAATTAGTACTTCCGGCCATGGCTTTTGCCGCGGCTGCATTGACTGCCGTTGCTGTCCGGCCAACATTGGCCACCCGTACCGACACGCATGCTTGCGAACGTTGGGTGGATTCCGTGTATGCGACTCTTTCAGAGCGCCAGCGTGTGGCTCAGTTGTTCTGTCCCAAGATAAACCCGAGAAGCGCAGATGCGGAAAAGTCGGCTTTGCGTTATGTGGAAAACGGTGTCGGCGGCCTGCTTTTCAGCGAAGGCAGCATCGAGCAGTTTGCACGGATTACCAACTACGCGCAGTCGCACAGCCGTGTGCCTTTACTGATGACGTTCGATGGCGAGTGGGGGCTCTCTATGCGTATTAAAAACACACCCCGCTTCCCTCGCAACATGGGGCTCGGGGCTGTGAACGATCCAAGGCTGATTTACCAGTATGGCAGAGAGATGGCGCGGGAGTGCCGTCTGATGGGTGTGCAGGTGAATTTTGCACCGGTGCTCGATGTAAATTCCAATCCATCAAATCCTGTCATAGGCCAGCGTTCGTTCGGCGAAGATGCAGGGCGTGTGGCAAGTCTCGGCATTGCCTATGCGCAGGGTCTGGAAGACGGCGGCGTGCAGGCTGTGTCGAAACATTTTCCGGGCCATGGCGACACCTCTACCGATTCGCACAAGACCATTTCGCATGTGAACCATACTCGCGCGCGTCTCGACAGCGTCGATCTTCTTCCGTTCCGGCGCTATATAGACGCCGGCTGCTCGGGCGTGATGGTAGGCCATCTTTCCGTGCCTGCTCTCGACCCTTCCGGCCGTCAGGCTTCAATGTCGCATAAAATCACTACAGGGGTGTTGCGCGACGAGCTTGGCTTCGAGGGCCTTGTATATACGGATGCCCTTGAAATGAAGGGCGCGAACGTAGAAGGAAAGAACAGTTGCGTACTCGCGTTGCAGGCCGGTGCCGATGTACTGCTTTCCGGCATGCATACGGTGTCCGACATAAATGCCGTGCTTGCGGCGGTGAAAAATGGCAGTATCAAAGCGTCAGAGATAGAGCGCCGATGCAAAAGCGTACTACGCTACAAATACATGCTCGGGCTGAATCAAAGCCGGAAAGTCAATACAGACATCAAAGAGCTGACAGCCCGGATAAATTCTCCGCAGGCCGACCGCGTGAACCGCATCGTCACTGCCGCTACAATGACATTGCTCACCAACAAAGGCGATATTCTCCCTCTCGGCAATCTTGATAAAACATCCGTGGCCGTAGTGAGCATAGGGGCTCCGGCCGATAATGAGTTTTCCGAACTGTGCTCGCGTTATGCACGCGTGGAACGTTTCGGAGTATCCGAACAGCAGCGTATGACGGCTGCCACCGGAGCAAAGATACGCAAACACGATGTAGTGCTTATGGCTGTGTTTTCCGACAAGCCATGGGCGCGTGAGGCGGCTTCAATGTTGCGAGGTGCGTCAGGCCTTGTGGAAGTGTTTTTCATCAATCCCTACCGCATGGCGCGTTTCGACGCATCTGTGAGGAGTGCATCTGCCGTTCTGATGGCTTACGACGACACACCTCTTACGCGTGAATATGCTGCTCAGGCTGTTTTCGGAGGCATTAATGTGGACGGAAAACTGCCCGTGGCCGTAAAAGGCCTGTATAAGCAGGGCGCAGGGTTGAGCTTGAAAAAAACGCGTCTGGGCTACACTGTGCCGGAAGCGAAAGGCCTGCGCGCGTCGCTTGCCGACAGCATTGACTCTATAGTGGGCGTAGGGTTGCGCACGGGCGCATTTCCCGGATGTCAGGTTCTCGTGGCCCGTCGCGGCGACGTGGTGCTCAGCCGCAGCTATGGCCACACCACGGCCGGAGGTCCGGAGGTGTCGGCTTCCACGGTCTACGACCTTGCGTCGGTGTCCAAAGCTCTCGGCACACTTCCGGGAGTCATGAAAGCCTACGACATGGGACTGTTCCGTCTTTCCGACAAAGCGTCGAAGCACATACCCGGACTTCGCGGTACGGCAAAGGAGGGTGTCACCGTGCAGCAGCTGCTGTATCACGAATCGGGAATACGCCCGTCGCTTGCAGTGCATGATGCCATGTTCGATAAGGAAAGCTATACCGGCACTCTGGTTTCGTCGCGACGCGACTCCAATCATGGTATAAAAATTCAGCGGCGTGCCTATGGAAACAGTTCCGCACGTCTGCGTGCCGACCTTGCCTCGTCTACCAAACGTCCGGGATTCGATATAGAGGCTGCCAAAGGCCTGTATGTGGGAAAGACTACCATTGACACTCTTATGCGCCGCATATATGATTCTCCTATGCGTGCCAACAATAAGTATGCGTATTCATGCCTTAATTTCTGTCTGCTCATGGACATGGAGCAGCGTCTTACGGGACAGACCCACGACCGCTTTGTGACCGACAGCATATGGGCACCACTCGGAGCCTACACTGCATGCTATCGTCCGACGGGCAAACATGCACCTTCTAAAATAGCGCCCACGGAGCACGATACATTTCTGCGCCGGCAGACCATCCATGGCTACGTGCACGACGAAACTGCCGCAATGCTCGGCGGCGTGAGCGGCAATGCCGGAGTTTTTGCCTGTGCCGATGATCTTGCAAAGATATGCCAGATGTGGCTCAACGGAGGGTCGTACGGCGACCGGCGCGTACTTTCGCGTGCCACTGTCGACTTGTTCACAAAATCGAAAAGTCCCACATGCCGCCGTGGTCTCGGTTTCGACAAACCCGACATGGAAAACCCAGACAATTCTCCCACATGCGAAGAAGCCGGCGCCGGTGTTTACGGCCATCTTGGATTCACGGGCACTGTATTCTGGGTTGACCCGGATGAAGAACTCATCTTCATATTCCTTACAAACCGCGTGAACCCGACGCGCGACAATGCAGCCTTCAACGAACTGAACATCCGGCCGAAACTATTCAGTCAGGTATACAAGGCAATCATCTGAAATAATCGCTGCGCAACAGGCTGTCGCTGACAGTCCACGCGCGGCGCATGTGCCGTCCACGACCCTCCTCCGGAGTGCCGTGGACGTTTTGGTAATAGTCAATGGCGCCGCAGGCGTTGTCAGTCATGCTGTAGCCGAGGCCGCGCCATGAGCCGCGCAGTCCGGCTATGCTGCATAGCGTAGGGAATACATCGGCTTGGGCCACAGGATGGTCGATACGCATGCCGGTGCCGCATCCGGCAGCCACGAATACTATTGGACGCAGCGGATTAAGTCCGCTGTCCATGTTCATATGGTGGTCGGAAGCGACAATTAGTATGGTATTTTCAACAAGACCGCGTTGTTTCAGTCCTTCCACGAGGTTTCCTATGGCAGAGTCAAGGTAGTGTACGCAATTCAGGTAATCGGCTTCGATGCCCTGCACTTCGGTAATATCCATCGTGTTTTGTGCGGTAGTGGCATTGATGGTGTTGAAAGGATAATGCGTGGATGCCGTGAGCAGTTGTATGAAAAACGGCTGTCTGAGCGAGTCTGTCTGCAATAGGGCGTATTCCATCAGCGCGGCATCTGCACCAATGTTGTCTATGTCCACGTGTTTTGCGATGCTGTCGCTGGTGAGCACGCGGTTGTAGCCATAGGCTTTGTACGCGTCTTTTTCGCGCCACGCCAATCCTCGTTCTGCAAATATGGCCATACTGCTGTGCGACGATGACAATTGACAGGCCAGCGATGGCAGGCGTTTGCCGTAAATGGCACGCTGTGCCGCAGCTCCGCTTCGAAGTGGCAGCAGGCCTGTGTTGTAGAGCAGTTGTCCGTCGGAAGATATGCCGTCATGTACCTGTGGCACCACATGCAGGCAACTTATTGTGCCGTCTGCTGCTATGAGGGAATCAAGTACGGGCGTTACCTGGCGGTCGTTTATGCGCGTTCCTACGGCATCTGCGTTGAGCGATTCGGCCACTATGAATATTATGTTTTTGTCGGTAGGCGTGGAAACCTCCCGGGTGTGCAATGCGAAAGAATCGAGGCTTTTTCGTTCGACATCGCTCAGTTTTATATCTCCGCCGGTGAAAATGTGTTCGTATAGCTCTGTGAGCATATATGCTACAATGCCAGAATGCCGCAACGACAGCGACCGCTGGCAGCGGAAATCCGCATCGCGGTGTATAAGGCGCTTGTCAGTAGATTCTATAAGGCTGAGTTGGCGCCCGTTGTAAAAATAGATTAAGCGATAGAATGCGTTGGAGTATGATACTTGTGCGAGAAATACAATAATCAGTGTGGCGGCGCAGATGCTTGAGCGTAGAATTTTGCCTGCCCGGGAATCGCTTACAGCCCGCCTGAGCGGTCTCACGCACCATAAAGCAGATGCAGCCGTCGGCGGTAGCCAATAAATGATGTCGGAAGGGCGCAGAAGCCGGAATATGCTGTCGGTTAACTGAGTGTCTATATTCTTGGCCTGTGACAACAGATTTAAAGGCAGGCAGTCGCCGGTAAAGCGTACGGATAGTGCATTGGTGAAAAAAAGTAAAGCCATGCCCCATAGCGGCACGAGCGACAATCCGCGGAAGCGTCCTGGAAGCAGCCAATAAGGCAAGAGGATGAGAAGCGCATCGGCTGATATTTTCAAAGTGCGCACTGTGAAAATGGAGCGTTCGAACAATCCCAGTTCTGCGGCAAATATCCGTATCTGCACACCGAGAAAAACAGCGCACGCCGCCCACCACAGCAATGCTGCGTGGCGACGCGCGTATTCGGCGGATATGCTTGAAACGTTCACGCCGCTAAATTACGAAAAAAAATGAAAACTCAGGCTGTGGCTGTCATTGTGCCTGGCGATGTGGCTTCTGCCATATTGGTACGGCGGACTTTGAAGCCGGTCCAGGCCATGACCATCGACATGATAGGCGACAGAATATTGAATATGCAGAACGGCAGATAAACCACGGTGGCCACGCCGAGAACGGCGCTTTGTGTGACACCGCAGGAGTTCCACGGGATAAGCACGGAGGTCACGCTCACGCTGTCCTCCATGGTGCGGCTCAGCAGCCGCCCCTCAAGGCGTGCGCGGCTGTAGACGTTGCGGTACATGTTGCCGCCTATGATGAGCGATAGATATTGGTCGGCGGTGCAGGCATTGAGAAACAGGCCGCTGAACACGGTGGTGCCCACGATGGAGCCGCGGCGCGTCAGGCGTCGTGTTATGGCTCGGGTGATGCTTGCAATCATTCCGGTACCGAGCATGACGCCTCCGAAAACCATGGCGCTGCACACGAGGGCCATAGTCGGAATCATGCCCGTTATGCCGGATGTCCCGGCGAGAGAATCGAGCAGGTCGGAGCCTGTGGCAAGAGAAGTCTCATTCCATAAAATGCCGCAGAGAGTAGCCGGACCGGCGCTTCCGCCGCTTATGGCTTCAAGAAGTCCGGGCTGGAACACGAACATGCCTGCGGCTCCGGCGGCGGCGCTGGTGGCAAGCACCCAAAGCGTCGGCACGCGCAGTATCAGCAGTACAATTGTCAGTGCCGGGATTACGAGCGTGGCAGGCGAGATATTGAATGTGGCGTGCAGGCTCGTGAGTATGTCATCGGCAGAAGCCGCCGAGGCTGTATCTGTGTTGATGCCCACGATTACGTATATGGCAAGAGCCACTGCCATGGCTGGTGCTGAAGTGAGCATCATATAGCGTATGTGCTTGAAAAGATCCACTCCGCAGGCCGACGATGCCAGAACGGTGGTGTCGCTGAGCGGCGACATCTTGTCGCCGAAATATGCTCCTGAAATTATGGCGCCCGCCACCCATGCCTCAGAGTAGCCGAGCACAGAACCTATGCCCATGAATGCTACGCCTATGGTGGCTATTGTGCTCCAGGAACTGCCCGTGAGCAAGGACACGGCGGCGCACACGGCACATGCGATGGCAAGGAATCCTGCGGGGTTGATGACGCGAAGTCCAAGGTCGATGAGCGTGGGCACTACGCCGCTGAGCATCCATGTGGTTGATACCATGCTTATGAACAGCAGCATAGGCAATGCCGGCATAATCTGAGTGGCGCTCCGGCGCATGCCTGTGCCGAGCGAGCGGATGTTGAAACTGCTGCTGATTAGGCCGAGTACCAAGCCCAGCACTGATGCAGACAACAATATGACAGTGCTGTAACTGCTTATAAGGTCTGCTCCTCCTGCGGCAATAAGACCCGTGAGAACAAGCAGTAGGAATGCGATAGGTAGCACCGAAACGGCTAATGAAGGGTGCCGCAGAGCGTCGTCTGCGGGAAAAACAATCTTTTTCAATGCTGTAGAATTTGTACTGATATTTTCGGCTGCAAAATTACACAAAACTCCGAATGCAGCACAATCCTTTGGAAAACTTAACGCATTATCACACAAATAAGGTGAAATGCGGCATTTTTATGTTCCACGCCATTGCCCTTTGCGTCTTGTTTTGTTGCCGTAGGCCACGGCATGCGCCTGACAGGCGTGGTAACAACCGAGGCAGAAAGCGCATTCTGCGCCCCAGCGCGGGCGCTTGTCGGAAGGGTTGATGGTGATATTGGCCATGGGGCATCGGCGGACGCATGTTCCACAGCCGGTGCAGGAACCGGTGGCGTGGAACGGGCGAGGTGACATGTCGTGTCGCACGAACCAAGGGTATACCACACGGGTCTTCAGCCATGCGAAACGTCCGCGAATGGTCATATCGGCGCCGGGGCGGTCCAGTTCGGCCGCTATTTCTGCCACGTGTGCTGGCATGGCACTGACTTTGCACTGTGCGGTTTCGGTAGAATCCACGTCAAAACCGCGCATTGTCACATAGGTGTTGGGCATCTGCACGCTGAACGCACGTCCTGAGCGCCAGCCGCGTGCTGCGATGTCGCTGCGCCACATGGCGGCGCAGTCTCCAATGTCGTCGCCGCAGGTCGTGAACATGTGGTGTGTCATGCCGTCCGCTCCTCCGAGCCGCACCCGTGCCATGAAGCGGCGAACCACGGGAGGCACACCCCACGAGTAGGTGGGGAATGCCCATATGATGTGTCGCCCTGAAGCCTGTATCTGCGGTTCGGGCGTGTCGGCCCGGAGCATTGCGGCGTCGAGCCGAAGAACATCGTCGCAGCTTAGCCGGGCCAGTTCCGATGTGGCTGCGGCGGTGTTGCCGCAGCCTGAAAACACGATAATCATCGTTGTGCACGCAGGCTGCGTATTGTCACCTGCGTTGCTCCGAAGCCGTATTCACGGAATGAAGCGTCCTGCACTTCGTGTCCCTTGTAGCGGTGGTTGAGCTCCTTGGCAAGAGCCTGCCGCAGCACTCCGTTGCCTTTGCCATGGATGAACACGATTTTTGTGCCGGGGGTTCCGATATTGGCGTCCATGACTTCACGGAAGCGGTCGACTTGGGCATTCAGAATGTCGGCATTGCCCAGACCACGCATGTCGTCGAACAGTTCTGTCGCATGGAGGTCCACTTCTATTATCCCCTGATGTCTGGCCGGCTGCGCTGTCTTCTTCACGGGCTTTTTGTCGGCGCGCCGTTTTTCGTTCATGGCTTTTTCGAGCTGCGCCGGGTCGATGCGCAGGCGTCGCGCGGGGCGGTCGTCACGCACTATGTCGAGAGCGATTACGGGAGAGTCGAAATACTCGTTGCGTGTGAAGCAGTGCAGTCGGGCAAAGCGTGTGGTGTCGAGGTTCAACTCTACAAGCACCGGTTGCTTGAGAGCGAACGGACGGTCGGTCTTGCATGCGCAGAACTGCACGGCGATGCGGTCCATGGCGGGCAGGTCGGAGCGTGAATATTCGCCGGCGAATACCTGCATGTTCGGTTCTGCCGTGCCACGGTGGCGGAGCGTCCACATTTCTTCGCCGTCGGCGCGGGTCATCACGGAGTAGTCGAGGTGGTAGTTGGAGTCGTTCACCAAATAGCAGTCGAAAGTGCTTTGGCTCAGATTTTTCAAGTCGGAGGCTTCGAAGCCAAGCACAATGTTGAGCACATCGCCGCCTTCAGTCTCCTCTATAGGTTCAACCGGTTCGGGCTCCGGGGTTTCCGCTTTTTGAGGCACAGCCTGCGCGGAGGACGCTTTTGGAGGAGTCATCACTCCCGGGCGTGGCGCGGCTTGTCCGGCCGGAGCCACTACCACGCATTCGCGCAGCAGCACGGGAGTCTCGAATCCGTCCTCGTCCACGTAGGCCATGTTGCCTGCTATCTTAACTATAATGCCTCCTCCGACTGCGTTGAGGTAGCGCACCGTGTCGCCTATTTTGGGTGTCATATTATGCAAAGTTTTTATTTTATGGTACAAAAATACGACTTTTCATAAAAAAGTCATTAAATTTGTGTCTACGTTATATTTTATTTGCATTGCATGAATCCTCTGTTTTCCATTATCACCGTGTGCCGCAATGCGGCCGACAATCTTGCCGCCACCGTGTCGAGCGTCGACGCGCAGACTTGCCGCCTGTACGAGCATATCGTGGTGGACGGAGCCAGCACGGACGGCACTCTCGACCTGCTTGACACACGGGCGTCGGAACAGAGACGTGTGCTTAGCGAACCGGACAAAGGCATATACGATGCAATGAACAAAGGGCTTGCCATGGCCACGGGCGATTATGTGGTGTTTCTGAACGCCGGCGACCGTTTTCATGACAACGATACTCTCGGCCTGTATGCCGATGCGATAATGGATAACGACTATCCGGGCATAGTGTACGGACAGACCGACATAGTGGCTGCCGACGGCAGCCGCATAGGGCCGCGCCACCTGCAGGCGCCCGAGACTCTTACGCTTGAGAGTTTCGCCGAAGGCATGGTGGTGTGTCATCAGGCATTCGTTGTGCTGCGCAATATCGCCACCGGCTACGACACCCGATGGCGTTTCTCGGCCGATTATGAGTGGTGCATACGCTGCCTGCAGCATTCGCGGCGCAATGTGCTTGTGCCTGCTGTCACTGTAGACTACCTTTCGGAGGGCGTCACTACTGCCAACCGCCGTCGCAGCCTTATGGAGCGTTTCCGCATCATGTGCCACTACTATGGCATATCGGCCACCGTATGCCGCCACATAGGTTTTGCCGTGCGTCTGCTGCGCCACCGCGACGGCTCTCCGAGAAACAACTGATTGTATCTGTACGAACTGTTATGATAATACATAATATCACTTTCTGTGTGGAGCGCAGTATTGCTCCCGAATTTATTGATTGGCTGCGCGGAATCTATGTGCCGGCTGTCTCGGAGGCAGGACTTTCGTTCCATACCCTCGCACGCGTCATGGGTTCGCCCGACCCGTCGGCCGACAGCTATGCCTTGCAGTTTTCCGCCGACGGCCTCGGAGCCATAAAGCGTTGGACCGATGGCCCGGAAGCTGCCTTTGAGGCGGAAATCGCTTCCATATGGGGCGAACGGGTGCTGTGCTTCACAACCAACTTGCAAGTGCTGTGAACGAATCCACGTCCGACATGAGACGCTGGGAACGGGTGATAATCGGCATCGACCCCGGCACTAACGTGATGGGCTACGGGGTGCTGGGCGTGTGTGGCAAGAAGCCGGAGGTGGTTAGCCTCGGAGCGGTCAAGTTCCGGGCAGTGGAGAGCCATTATCTGCGTTTGCGCCGGATTCATGAGAGCGTGCTCGGCCTTGTTGAACGTTTCCTGCCCGACGAGATGGCCATTGAGGCGCCATTTTTCGGCAAAAATGTGCAGTCTATGCTGAAACTCGGCCGTGCGCAGGGAGTGGCTATGGTGGCGGCGCTCAGCCGTGATGTGCCCATCACGGAATACGAGCCACGAAAAATAAAAATGGCTATAACAGGCAATGGAGCCTCGTCGAAGGAACAAGTTCAGGAAATGCTGCGGCGCATTCTCGGCATGGAGCGCTCGGCGCTGCCTGCGGAACTCGACGCTTCCGATGCGCTTGCCGCAGCTCTTTGCCACTTTTACGAAAGTTCGCGTCCGCAACGCTCCGGCGCCCCCAAGTCGTGGAAGGAGTTTATAGCGCGTAATCCCGGAAAGATAATCTGAAAAATTATGCGCCGGGCCGATGGCATCAGCCTCAGAACGGATAGCCGATAGCGAGGTGGAAAGCCAGGGAGTTTTTGAAAGACGTCATGTTGTAGTAGCCGCTCCGGCCGGTGTCGTAGGGCGCGTGTATGCCCACTCCGAGGTCGGCCCTCACCACGAGTATGCCTATGTCAAGGCGCAAACCGGCGCCTGTGCCGAGTGCGAGGTCGCGTAGAAACGAACTTGCGCGCAGCGTGCCGCCCGGACGCAATGGGTCGTCTTTAAGCAGCCACACATTGCCTGTGTCGAGAAACACTGCGCCGTGCAGCGGGCCGAACAGCGGAAAGCGCAGTTCGGTGTTCGCCTCGAATTTGAATGTGCCGGTGCGGTCGAAGTTCTCCTCCGGAGTCCCTTCCTGCGGCGTGTAGCTGCCGGGGCCTATGCTTCGCACGGTGAATGCGCGTATGCTGTTGGCGCCTCCGACGTAGAACTGTTCCGAGTACGGCACTTCTGTGGCGTTGCCATAGGCATGGGCGGCTCCGGCAGCCACGCGGCTCACGAGCCATATGTCGCCGGTGAGGCGGCGTCCCCACACGAGTTGGGTCTGTCCTTTCACGAACTGGGAGAACGGCGTCCCGAACAGTTCTTTCTCACCCCGTTTGCCGCATGCGCGGTATATGGCCCAGAACAAATTTCCGGCTTCCTGAACGGTAAATGTCCAGTTCAGGGTGTTGTCGCGGCCGAACTGGCGATCGTAGGTGTATGTGTATGCCATCTGCGGCACGAACTGGTTGCGGAAACTTTGTGCTACGGCGGGATTGGCGACCATGATGGAGTCGAATGCCTCCGTGGTGTGCATGGTTTTGTTGTAGGTGAGCTTGAACAGGGTGAGGGTGTTGCTCACATATCGTCGCAGGCGCCAGTCATAGCTTACGGAGGCGTTGAACTGGGCCATCTTGAAGTAGTGGGGGCGGTTGAGCAGTTCGGCGTTGAGCTGGAAGCGCGTCCAGTTCAGGTTGAAGCGGCTGCGGGGTATGAATTTCGGCGCGAGCAGGCGCGGGAATGCGAGCGAGCCTGTGATGCCGGCTTCGTAGGAGTTGAACAGCGAACTGCGGTCGCGTCCGGTCTGCCACTCGTAGGCGCCTGTAAGCTTTACCGACAGCTGCTCGCCGCCGCCGAACACATTGCGGTTAGTGAGGCCGAGGCTTATGCCCGGGCCTATGTAGCTGTTGCTTTTTGATGTGGCGTTCACCTCAACGGATGCTTCGAGAGGGGCGTCGAATGTGCAGTCCACGTCTATGTCAAGCACGGCTTCGCCACGCTTGTAGGCTGCGGAGTCGGGCCGTGCCGAAATGTTGATGCCGCTGAATATGCCGAGGCGTGAAAGGTTGCTCTGTGTGCGGTCCATGCTGCGCACGCTGAAAATGCGTCCCGGACGGAACACCACGCATTCCGGTATGAGTTTGTGCCGCAGGCGCGACGGCCGCATCTGTATAAGGGTGGCGCGCGGTGTCGTGATGGTGTCGGGAGTGCCTCCTCCCTGATGGCGGAATGTCCTTACGGTCACACGCCCCGTGCTCCAGCGCCGCAGTGCGAAATCCGGAGCGTTGTCGGCCACTTCAAGGCGCAAGGCTATGTGCCCGGGGTTAATGAGGCTGTCGGCCAGATATTCGATGTATTCGGGGCTGAAAAAGTAATAGCCACGGTTGCGCAGGCCGTTGGTGATGCGGGTGCGTGCCACGCTCAGCGAGTCGGTGCTGTAGCGTTGCGGGCGGCTCAGGTAAGGGTCGCGCAACGCCATGGAGTCGATCATATGATAGAGCCGGCACGTGTCCGGCAGCAATTGCACGGTGTCCACCGGGTAGGGACGTCCGGGGGTTATGGTGTAGCGTATGGCGGCTTTCTTGGGGTTTTTCGGATGAACGAGCTCGTAGGTGGCGTGCCCTCGGAAATAGCCGTTGTTGTCGAGCAGGTCGTCAAGGACGTGCACGCGGAGTTCCGGACGCACTTCGCTTACGAGCACCGGCTGCTCCACGAGTTTTTCGTAAAGCCAGTGCTTCAGGCCTTTCGAGTCGGGGTTCCAGTTGTTGTAGACCCATAATCCGAGAGGAAAAGGGTAGCGCCAGTCAAGCAGTCTTATATAATTGTTTGGCTCGGCAGCGATGGCGTCGCCTATCGCTTCGCCGAGTCCTTCGGGCAGTTTCTGCGGCCGTCCGGCGCTGTCGGGCTGTAGCACATACTGCACTTTTTTGTTGCCGGTAAAAAGATATTCGCCCTCCGGAATCCGGCGGGTGGTGGAGCATGCCGCGAACAGCATGGCGGCAGACATTATTATAATGTGACGTAGGCGTGTGGGCATGATTGTGATGAAACGCATGTGTTTATCATGGAAAACAAGCGCCGTGTGTCTTTTGTTTGGTTATGCGACAGCAAAGGTACAAAAAAAAGAATAATGCGGAACAATAGCTGCGTATGCTTTGTTCCAATAAAGAGTTGTACGTCACGCAACAATGAGGATAAGATGTATGTTCGGCCGTTGCAGAATAAAATTTTCCGCGGCCCCGTTGGCAATAACGGGGCCGGCGATGTGTCTGTCGGTAGGGGTGGCATGCGGCTTGGCGGCATCGCTTCTTAAATGGCTTATAAATTATGTGTCGGATGTTGTGCGCGGTGTCAGCGGCGCGGCTCATGGCAACGCTGTTGTGATAGCGCTGCCGATAATAGGCGTGATGTTCACAGTGGTGTTTTCATACTATGTGATGCACAGCGATTTCGAGTATTCCGGCGAAAAAATAAAAACATTGCTCAGGCACGGCGACACCGCCATATCTCCTAAGCTCACATATGGCACCATTATCGCCAACGCTCTGACGCTCGGGTTCGGCGGCTCGGCCGGAGTCGGCGGTCCTATTGCCAATGTCGGGGCGTCGCTCGGCAGCAATATTTCGCGGCGAATGGGATTGTCGGATGGTTTCGTGCGTATGATGATATGGTGCGGGTCTGCGGCCGGTGTGGCCGGGGTATTCACGGCGCCGGTGGGCGGAATGCTTTTCGCGGTGGAATGTATGGGGATACAGCTCACGGCATTGTCGGCAGTAGCTATTCTATGCACCTGCATAGTGTCGTCGCTTACGTCCTATGTGCTGTCGGGCTGTGTTCCGAGCCTGCCGTTGGCGGGGATGGTTCCGCAGGACACGGGCTACATTGTCGCCGTGCTGTTGCTTGGGCTGTGTTGCGGGGCATATGCCTTGTGGTATGGCGGCACCGGGCGTGCCATGGAGCGTTTTTTGCAGGGTTTGCCGAACCGTTGGGTGCGCGGGCTGGTTTCGGGTGCGGCTGTTGGTGTGCTGTTGTTTCTGTTTCCGTCGCTTTACGGCGAGGGCTACGATGTCATCGCATCGATGGCGGATGCGCACGGTGGTATGCTTGGCGAATACAGTCCGTTCGCCTTGTTTCAGGACGATGGCATCAGGAGTCTGTTGCTTGCCGGAGCCGGGGTGCTGATGGTAAAAGGTGTGGCTGCGTTCGGCTCTATAAGCGGGGGTGGGGTAGGAGGCGATTTCGCTCCGACGCTGTTTGCCGGCGCTGTAGCCGGTTTTGTTTTCACGGGTGCCGCGCGGGTGTTTTTCGGCGTGGAGCTTCCGGTGCAGGTGTTTGTGGTTTCTGGCATGGCCGCAGTTATGGCCGCAGTCCTGCGTGCTCCCTTGATGGCCATATTCCTTGTGGTGGAAATGACTGCCACACACGCATATTTTCTCCCTGTGGCCGTTGCCGCCATGGTTTCGTTCGCTGTGGTTGAAATCCGCGACCAGGTTGCATGAAACATCATCGGGGCCGCTGACTTTTCAGCGGCCCCGATGATGTTATGTTTGGTGATGGCCCGTCATTTCACTTCCCATGTGTTGCCCGCGAGCACCATGTCGCGCAGCGTGGCATGGCCTTTGCGTGTGCGCACGTCAGCTATCTGTGCTTCGAGGGTGTCGGTGTAGGTGGGGGCTTCGACATCGCGTATCACACCCACGGCGAGAGGCAGGTCGGTGCCGTCCATCATGGCGAGCTGCTGGTGCAGGAAGTTGGAGGGTGTGTGTGCGTCGTGCACCAGCACGTCGTCAAGCGTGTAACCGTCCTGACCGATGGTTACGGCTTTGAGCAGGAATCCGTCCTGCACGAGGCCGCGTTCGTTTTCAGGGCCGAATGTCATTTTCTGTCCGTGGCGCAGGTGTATCGTGCGTTCGGAGCGGTGCTCGCGGTCGGTCACGCTGCTGTGGATGCCGTTGTTGAAGATTACGCAGTTTTGCAGAATCTCTACGACCGATGTGCCTTTGTGGCGCGCGGCGGCCACGAGCACTTCCTGCGAAGTGGCGAGTTCCACGTCGATGCTGCGTGCAAAGAAGTTGCCGCGTGCGCCGAATGCGAGTTCGGCAGGGATGAACGGGTCCTCCACAGTGCCGTAGGGCGACGATTTCGACACAAATCCGCGCGGACTCGTAGGCGAATACTGCCCTTTTGTGAGGCCGTAGATTTTATTGTTGAACAGCACTATGTTGATGTCGATATTGCGGCGCACGGCGTGGATGAAGTGGTTGCCTCCGATAGCGAGTCCGTCGCCGTCGCCGGAAATCTGCCATACGGTCATTTCGGGATTGGCGATTTTGAAGCCTGTGGCTATGGCGGCTGCGCGGCCGTGGATGGTGTGGAAGCCGTATGTGTTCATGTAATACGGCAGGCGCGAACTGCATCCTATGCCGGAGATGACGGCGGTGCGGTGAGGCGGCACGCCGAGAGTGGCCATGGCTTTGTGCAGGGTGTTGAGGATGGCGTGGTCGCCGCATCCCGGGCACCAGCGCACGCTTTGCCCGTTCTTGTAGTCGGCTGCTGTGTATGTTTGGTTGTCCATGACTATTCGTTTACGATGTTTTTTACCCCTTCCACGAGTTCGCCCACGAGGAAAGGCTGTCCCTGTACTTTGTTGATGCGGCGTATGTTGATGTCGGGGAAGTGGCACTGCAGCCAGTCGGCCATCATGCCGGAGTTGAGCTCGGCCACGATTACGCGCTTGTAGCGGCGCAGCACCTCGGCGGTGTTGGCCGGCAGGGGATTGATGTAGCGGAAATGGGCGAATGCCGTCGGCACGCCTGCTGCACACAGTTCGTCGGCAGCGCTGTGCAGGTGGCCGCATGTGCCGCCCCAGCCCACGAGAAGCGTGTCGGCGTCGGTGTCGCACATGACTTCGAGGGCGGGAATGTCGCGGGCTATGCGCGCGATTTTTTCGCGGCGTGTTTCCACCATGCGCTCGTGGTTGGCAGGGTCGGTGGATATGGCCCCGCATTTGCAGTCTTTTTCGAGGCCGCCTATGCGGTGGGCAAGGCCGGGAGTGCCGGGCGTGGCCCAATAACGTACGAGTGTTTCGGGGTCGCGGCTGTAAGGCTGCCATGTGCCTTCGGCCTTCATTGCTTCGGGCACGCGTGGCTGCGTGATTGCAGGATATTCGTCGGCCTCGGGCACACGCCATGCCGATGCTCCGTTGCCGATAAAGGCGTCGCTGAGCAGTATCACGGGTGTCATATGCTCGACAGCGATGCGGCATGCCTCGAATGCCATGTCGAAGCAGTCGGTGGGAGTGGCCGGCGCCACTACGGCCACGGGGCTTTCGCCGTTGCGGCCGTAAAGAGCCTGCATGAGGTCGGTCTGCTCTGTTTTGGTGGGCAGGCCGGTGGACGGGCCGCCGCGCTGCACATCGATTACCACAAGGGGGAGTTCGGCTATTACGGCCAGGCCTATGGCTTCGCTTTTGAGGGCAAGACCGGGGCCGGACGTGGACGTGACGGCCAGGTTTCCGGCAAAGGATGCGCCTATGGCCGAGCACACGCCTGCTATTTCGTCCTCCATCTGCACGGCTTTTACGCCGAGGTCTTTACGTTTGGCAAGTTCGTGGAGGATGTCGGTGGCGGGGGTGATGGGGTAGGAGCCGAGAAAGAGTGGCAGGCCGCTTTTTTCCGATGCCATGATGAGTCCCCAGGCAGTTGCCGTGTTGCCGTTGATGTCAGTGTATATGCCGGGACGGGGTACTTCGCTTTCAATTCGGTAGGTGGGCACCGACGCATGCACGTTGTGTCCGTAGTCGAATCCGGCCTGGAGCACGCGTTTGTTGGCTTCGAAGATGGCCGGTTTCTTTGCAAACTTGCTGCCGAGGTGGGCGACTGCTTCCTCCAGCGGGCGGTCGAACAGCCAGCACACCAGGCCGAGGGCGAATATGTTGCGGCATTTCAGCATGCTCTTGTTGTCAAGGCCGCTGTCGGCGAGGGCGTCGCGTGTCATCTGTGTGACAGGCACCTGCAACAGGCAGTTTTCGTCAATACCGAGTTCGGCGAAGGCGTCGTCGGTGGCAAACTGTGCTTTGCGCAGGTCGGCGGGGCGGAAAGAGTCGATGTCGACTATCACGGTGCCGCCTCTGCGCAGGAAGCGTATGTTCTGTTTGAGTGCGGCGGGGTTCATGGCCACCAGCACGTCGCAGCTGTCGCCCGGAGTGTGTACGCCCACACCTACGCTCACCTGAAAACCGCTCACTCCGCTCAGCGACCCCTGCGGGGCGCGTATCTCGGCGGGATAGTCGGGAAAGGTGGATACGGTGCATCCGAGTGCGGCCGATACGTTGGTGAATATATTTCCGGCAAGCTGCATGCCGTCGCCGGAATCGCCGGAGAAGCGCACTACTACCTTGTCGAGGGTTTTGACCTGATGTTTTTCAGACATAAGATTGGTTTGTTCGTTTGCGTGGCAAAGCTACGAAAAAAGAGTGATACGCGCAACTCAATGTGCCATAAAAAAGCACGACGCCGGGCACTCACGTGCGCGGCGTCGCTTTCAATAAACAATATGCTCTGCCCGCGAGGGGCGGAGTTTTACTTCACGAGCTCTTTGCTCACCACGGCGCCACGGCGCACGATGTACATGTTGCCTGCTTCGGGCTGTGCCACACGCACGCCCTGGAGGGTGAAGTATTCGGCGGAAGCGGCGGCGTCAACCGTCACGTCCTCGATGCCCACAGTGCCGGTCTTGACGTCGAATTCGGTGGTGTGCGATGGAGTGTCTTCACCGTTCACTTTCACGGCAAGGGATGCTTTGTAGTCGGTTTCACCGGTAAGACCCGTCACAACCACTGTGCCTTTCAGCTTGTGGGTGGAAGTGAAATCTTCAGCTACGGGAGCCACTGCGGCTTCTTCCTCTGTCACAAGAGTGTGCTCGGTGTTGGTAGCAGTCTGATCGCCCACGGTGAACGTCACCTCATAGGTGTTGCCCTCGCGGTGGTTGTTCACATGCAGCGTATAGTTGGCGCGAACCACAGTCTTGCCGGCAAGCACCTCATGGGTGATACCCACGATTTTGGCAGGATTTACTACAGAGTAGGTTACTACTTCAGAGTCATAACCCTGACCGTTCTGCATGTAATACGAGAGTGTTCCTTCTTCCGTGAGTTCGATTCCGTCACCATTCGCGTAAGGCTGGAAGTCTTCGCTGACAGCATCTGCGCCCTTAGCTGTATATTTGTATAGAAGTATAAAGTCATTGGGCATGTTGAAGTCTACAATCACTTTTCCGCCTACAAGCTCTATTACCTTGTTCTTCTTGTCGCATGCGTTTGCTTTATCTGCAGAAGGTGCGATGTCAGGGTAAACGTTAAGGCGCATGATGGCAAGACCGCCCATATATTCTGCATCCTTTTCAGATTCTGCACGCAGTGTGTAAGAACCGGTTTTGTCGACAAGAACATCAATGCCGTTTTCAGTGGTCTCAATGATATAGTCTCCGTCTTCAAGACATGCTATGCTGTAAGAGAGCACGCGGCCGTTGGGGTTGTTTGCTCCGTTAAGGTGGGCTACCTCACCTACCATAACGGCATTTACGCGCGGGGTGAATGTGAGTTCGGCGGGTTTGAGGGTGGATTCCTCTTTTTTGTAGAATACGTTGAGACCCTCAAGTGCCACGGTTTCATTAGGTGTCAGAGTAAGGGTTACAGCTGAACTTTCTCCGTCCCAAGTCTGAGTGCCTGCCTTGTAGAATTCCCCGACAATATCCATTGCACCTGCACCTACTGCGGCTATTTTAGTAATAGTGTAGCCGGGTTCTGATGTAAAAGTCAAAGTCGTCGTGCCTGTATAGAAACATATGCCATCATCCCAAAGACGGAATCTGCCGCCTTCGAATTTCACTTTAATAATTCCTCCGGGGCCGACTGCTTCGTGGAAAGATAAATACGTATCGTCCTTTTTTGTCGTAAGGTCGAATTCCACGGCGTCCGATTCTTTGTCAAGGTCGAGTATATGTGCTTCGTAGGTGGCTTTGGCTTCGCGGAAGTTCTCCGTCGCTGCAATGGTGGCTGTGATGAGTGCGATGCCGGTTTTGTGCACGTCGTCCGGGGTTATTGCGCCTGTGGTTGGATTGATCGTGACAACATCGGGGTTCGACGAGGTGTAGGTCACCGCTCCGTCGCCAGCTGTCACTATTGCGCTGCGCCATACAATACCTGTGTTGATTTTGCCGTCTACGTGCTCGTATTCAAATGCTATTTCAGAGTCTTGACGGGCTTTGATTACGGTAGCCATGAAAGTGGCGCTTCCGGCAAGATATTTGCTTTCAGCCCAAGATGCTGTTATGGTGGTCGTGCCTTGGGCTACGCCAACGACTTTCCCGTTTTCAATTTTGGCGATTGTCTCGTCGCCGCTTGTGTATGTCACGCCAGGAATATCGTCAGGAGTGAACACTGGCGCTACACTTTGCCCTACTTCCACTTCAATGTCCTCAAATGAAGCGTTGGCTTCTATGGCCTCGGAATCAAAGCCGTTATAAGTGATTTTGCTAAGCTGAAGTATGCCGTTCTTACTTTTTTGGCAATCAAACACTACGCGATAATACAGATTCTTGGCGGGAGCATCCAATGTAAATGTCAATTCTCCTACTTTGATGTCTGAAGTAGCAGCAGTCACAGTACTTGCAATTGTTGTGAAATTGGCATTTTCGGATGTTTCGAGCTTTATTGAGTTTATATTGGTTTTTGTGACAGCATCAATTGTTGCAACAACAGTCTGTATGCTCTGCGGCACAGCAAAAGCAGTAGTTACTTTTGCTATTGAAGCTGCGTTTTTACTTCCGCACCTTACAAAATTCCATTTGATGTCGTTATTGTTATTATTAAAATTCTCTACATTAAATTTGTTTCCGTCTACGGTGGTTGACCATGCCGAAGTGTAATCTGATACACCTTTGCTGTTGTAGTCCTTTCCGAACAGGCAAGTGTAGAAAGTCTCGGCCGCCTGTGCTGTAAATCCTCCCGCTACGCAGGCTGCAGCTGCGAGAGCAAGTGAGAGTAAAAGTTTTTTCATAAGAGGTGATGTTGGTTTATAGTTGTGATGTTTGGTTAGGCATGGATGCGGAAAAGCGGCGCGCTCCGACTATGCTTTGGAGCACAATCGGAGCGCACTTATAGCTTGTGTCTGCGGATGTATGTCGCAGATGCTTGAATATTAAGCTTTTACAAACTGGGGGGGTAAAATCTCAGCACTTGCCATCAGGCGGGCATCACGAAATAAGGATATGTGGCGCTGAGTTTTCATGCCGCAAAGTTAAGGCTTTAATTTGATGTGTGCAAGCGTCTTCGCTTTTTTCGTATCTTTGACTCACGGCTCTTTCATTTAAAAATGCTTGGAATTTTCAAAGTGCATGACTGATAGTTAGTTAAAAGCCATTAACCCTTTTATCCAAAATGAGATTAATACAGCCATTGCGTAACTGCTACATATAACTACTTGATTAACAGTGGCGCATTGTAGCATCAAAGTTAAATGAAAGAGCCGTGTCTTTGACTGCGTCCTATATACTCACGCTCGGCAAAACCCAAATAGAATTTGGTTTTGCTCTCGACTTATCGCTATATTTGACTGCGTCCTATATACTCTCGCTCGGCAAAACCCAAATAGAATTTGGTTTTGCACTCGACTTATCCGTATATTTGTCGGAAGATATTTT
Organism: Muribaculaceae bacterium; assembly: GCA_009775265.1. GTDB lineage: Bacteria > Bacteroidota > Bacteroidia > Bacteroidales > Muribaculaceae > CAG-873. Next base: position 18,233 of record VSPG01000010.1, on the reverse strand, counting down.
ATTGTGCGATTTCCTTGAACAGGCACTCCCATAGTCGCATTATCTTGTCTTTGCTGAAGCGTGCGGAGTTGGCCCGTGCTTTTTCGCCGTATGCGAGGCGCAGTTCTGGGTTTTCAATCATGCGGCATGCAGCATCGGCAATTGCTTCCGTGACCTCATTGCGCGGAATGCCTCGGAATGGAATGAGCATGCCGTCTTCGCCGTCGGTAATGATTTCACGCGGGCCGCACGGACAGTCTACGCTTATACACGGACATCCGCATTGCATGGCCTCGATGAGCATTAGGGGTAATCCTTCGTAGTCCGAACTCGCAATCAGAAATTCGTGAGAGGAGTAGACTTCGTGTATTTCGTCGGAGCGGCCTCTCAGCACCACGTGGTTCTGAAGGCCGAGGCGCATGATTTGTGCGATGAGCGCATCTTTTAGCTCACCCTCGCCGTAGATGTCGAGCCAGGCTTCGGGATGGCGTTTCACAACAAGCGCCCATGCGTCGATGAGCACGTCGAAGCGCTTGACTGGAGAGAGACGTCCTATGGCAAGTGCTCCATGCCGCGTTTTTGCATTGCTGTGGCGTGCCATGTCGCTGAAATTGGGTATTACTTCGAGCCTGCGTGCCGAATGCCAGTATTGTGAATCTTCTTTTGTGAGCGCTACTACGGCGGAAGCACGGCGTTCGGCAAAAGCCGTTTTCAGGCGTTTGTAGGCGGAGTGTTTTTCGCCGGAGAATGCGTCGGCTTGCGAGCTGTGGGATTCAAGCACCAGGCGCCCGGGGCATAGCAATGCGGCCGTAGTCAGCCACGTAGGGGCGGCCACGGTAATGTCGGGCCGGAAGCGGCGCATCTCGGCATATATCCGGCGGTTCTGGCGCAACTTGAACCATAGCCGTTGCCATATTCCGGTGGGATATGAAAGCTGCAGGTCAATGACTTTTACGCGTCCGTCTATATCATATGCATGGCTGCATCCGGGAGGGTTGTTCGTTATTATGCACACATCATGCCCCGTCTGTGCCATGGCCGAGGCCTTCTCGCACATAATGCGCTCGAGGCCGCCGGCCACGCTCGTCAACTGGCATGTGTATATTATCCTCATATTTTTCGTGCTTATGCAGGTGCAAAGATACGGATAAGTCGAGCGCAAAACAAATTTATTTGATTTTTCCGAGCGTGAGTATCTAAGGCAATCAGCCAAAGATACGGATAAGTCGAGTGCGAAATGTGTTTTTTATCTGTTTTTTAGACAAACTATAGAATTTAATGCCGTAATTGGACGAAAAATTAGTAACTTTGCACTCACCAATAGCGTGCAGATACGGACGCTTGTGCTAATACGTTAACGTTCCAATACTTACACATCAAATGAGATTTTTCTCTCTCACGAAAGAAATTGCAATCGACCTTGGCACTGCCAATACGATTATCATACACAACGATAAAATCGTCATAAACGAGCCGTCGATAGTAGCCCTCGACACCCGCACCGACAAACTAATAGCAGTGGGCAACGAAGCTCATCTGATGGAAGGCAAAGGCCATCCGGGCATCCGCACCGTGCGCCCGCTCCGCAAGGGAGTCATCGCTGACTTCAATGCCGCCGAGCTGATGATTCGCGGCCTTGTGAAGAAGGCCAGCAGCAAGAGCAATTGGTTCTCGCCGTCGCTTCGCATGGTGGTGGGCATTCCTTCCGGCTCTACCGAGGTGGAGATACGCGCCGTGCGCGACAGTTCTGAACATGCCGACGGCCGCGACGTGTACATGCTTTACGAGCCTATGGCTGCCGCTCTCGGCATCGGCCTCGATGTGGAGGCGCCCGAAGGCAGCATGATAGTGGACATAGGCGGCGGCACGACCGAAATCGCGGTTATCTCCCTTGGCGGCATATGCTCCAACAAGAGCATTCCTATCGCCGGCGACGACCTCACGGAGGACATTCAGAACCACATGCGTCGCGCGCACAATGTGAAAGTGGGCGTGCGCACGGCCGAACAGATCAAGATGCACGTGGGCTCGGCGCTCACCGAACTGGAAAACCCGCCGGAAGACTACATCGTGCACGGCCCGAACCTCATGACCGCGCTCCCGATGGAGGTGCCCGTCAGCTATCAGGAAATCAGCCACTGCATAGAAAAGACCATCTCGAAAATAGAGGCTGCCGTGCTCGGCGCTCTTGAGCAGACTCCTCCCGAATTATATGCCGACATTGTGCGCAACGGCATATACCTTGCAGGCGGCGGAGCGTTGCTGCGCGGTCTTGACAAGCGTCTTACCGATAAAATCGGCATACAGTTCCATGTGGCCGAAGACCCGCTGCTGGCTGTGGCGCGCGGCACAGGTGTGGCACTGAAGAATATCGACAAGTTCTCTTTCCTCATCCGCTAAAGCGCAGCCTCATCCGTGCACGAGCTTTTCACTTTCTTTGCGCGCAACAGCAAGTGGTTTGTGTTTGCCGTGTATGTGGTGCTGAGCATCATGCTGCTTGTGGGCGGCGACCCGTACCACAGGCATATATACCTGACTTCAGCCAACCGTGTGACGGCTTCGGTGTATGATTTCAGCAACAATGCCACCGGCTACTTCAACCTTCGCGAGCGCAACGCCGACCTGAACAGGCGGAATGCGGAACTGCAGAGCGAATTGCTCGCCCTGCGCGAATGCATCCAGCTCATGGCCGAACAGCAGTGCACCGACACAATGCCGCTTGATTCGGGCATGATGCCTTTCCGCTTCATAGTGGCGGATGTGATAAACAACAGCATTGCGCGTCCGTTCAACTATCTTACTCTCAACAAAGGCGAGCGCGATGGTGTGCGCCCTGAAATGGGTGTCATTGACGCTTCCGGTGTGGTGGGCATAGTAAGCGTGGTTGGATCCCGCAGCGCGAGGGTAATCTCGTTGCTCAATCCCCACTTCCGCCTGTCGTGCAAGTTGAAGCGGTCAGACAGTTTCGGCTCGCTCGTATGGGATGGCCGCGACCCTGAAGTGGCTTTGCTTGAGGAACTTCCGCGCCACACAGTGTACAGCCCCGGCGACACGGTGGTGACATCGGGCTACTCGGCGGTGTTTCCTCCGGGGCTTCCGGTGGGCATCGTGCTTGATGATGACTATAACGACCACGAGAACTTCTTTACCCTGAAAGTGAAGCTGTTGAGCGATTTCACCTCGCTCAACAACGTGCAGATAGTGGTGAGCGACATAAGCGCGGAACTTAAAAGTCTCGAAGCGGGAGAGGCCGAGGACGAACAACGTGCAAAAAAAGCATTCAACTGATGAGCAAGACGATAATAAACGCCCTTATCCTGTTATTGGTGCTGGTGCTCGCGCAGGCCGTGATATTCAACAACCTCGCGATATTCGGAGTGGCGCTTCCCATCGTGTTCATATACGTGCTGATTTCTCTGCCGGTGGTGACTGGCACGAATCTTGTGCTGACAATAGGATTCCTTTCGGGACTGGCCGTTGACATCTTCTCGGACACTCCCGGCCTGAACTCTCTGGCATGTACGATAATGGCTTTTGTGCGCCGTCCGGTGCTGCATCTTTATCTGCCGCTCGACGACGAACTGGGCCCTGCGCCTCTCGGCCTGCGTTCGCTCGGGGCCGAGACTTATCTCAAATACATGCTCACGATGGTGCTTGCATATTGCACTCTTGTTTTCACGATAGAGGCTTTCGAACTGTTCAACCTCCGTCTGTGGATTCTGCGTATAGTGTGCAGCACTATCTACAGTTTTGTTTTCATATACGCTTTCGCAAGTCTGGCCAGCCGTACACGCCGTGAGAAAAAATTATAACCTCGAAAAGAGAAAATATATAATCGGCGGCTTCATAGCCCTTGTGGCGCTTATTTATCTCGTGCGCCTGTTCGACTTGCAGATCAACGACGGCAAGTACAAGCGTAGCGCCGACAGCAACGCCTTTCTAAAGAAAACGGTGTATCCGTCGCGCGGCCTTATCTATGACCGCAACGGCGAACTTGTGGTGTACAACCAGCCGGCATATGACGTCATGCTGATTCCCCGCGATGTGCAGCCTTTCGATACTATTGATTTCTGCGAAGCCCTCAACATCACTCCCGAAGGGCTGCGCAAGAGATTTGCCGACATGCGCGACAAGCGTCTTAATCCGGGCTATTCATCCTACACGCCGCAGCGCCTTATATCCCAGCTGTCGAGCCAGGATTACGGGCGACTGCAGGAGAAGCTTTACCGCTTTCCGGGCTTTTTCATACAGAAGCGTATATTGCGCCAGTACAACCATGCCACGGCGGCGAATGTGCTCGGCAACATCCGCGAGGTGAATGCAAAAGACATCGAGCGCGACGATTATTACGCCCCGGGCGACTATACCGGCGACCTCGGAGTGGAGAAAAGCTACGAACCCTACCTGCGCGGCCACAAAGGAGTGGAAATACTCATACGAGCCGCCAACGGCCGCATTCAGGGACGTTACGAGGACGGTGCGCACGACATAGCTCCGCTGAGCGGCCGCGATCTTCGCTTGAGTCTCGACATCAAACTTCAGGAGTATGCCGAATCTCTGATGGTGGGCAAGCGCGGAGCTGTCGTGGCCATCGAGCCGGCGACCGGCGAAATATTGTGCCTTGTGTCGTCGCCCACCTATGACCCGCGTCTGCTTGTGGGCAGACAGCGCGGCGAGAATTACCGCAAACTCGTAAACGACGAATCGTGGCCGCTGTTTGACCGTGCGCTGATGGGCGCCTATCCTCCGGGTTCGACATTCAAGCCTACGCAGGGACTGATATTGCTGCAGGAAGGCATAATCGACCTGCACACGACATATCCGTGCTACCACGGATACATAAACGGCGGCTTGCGGGTGGGCTGTCACGCCCACGGCTCGCCGATTCCGCTAAAACCGGCATTGCAGACATCGTGCAACGCATTTTTCTGTTGGGGGTTCAAAGCCATGGTGGACCGCCGAAGCAAATACGGAAGTTCTGCCGAGGCATTCGAGGTGTGGAAAAAGCATCTCGTGAGCATGGGCTACGGCTATAAGCTCGGGGTGGACCTTCCGGGCGAAAGCCGCGGTTTTCTGCCTAATGCGAAATTTTACGACAAGTTCTATTCCGAAGGACGCTGGAGCGCCAACACCATAATTTCGGTGTCGATAGGCCAGGGCGAGATACTTGCCACTCCGTTGCAGATAGCCAACTTGTGTGCCACCGTGGCAAACCGCGGGTGGTTCATCACGCCGCATATCGTCAAAGAGATTCAGGACACGGTGATGCCTGCCGAGCTGCTCAAGCGTCGCCGGCCCACAATAGACCTCCACTGGTACGACGATGTGGCGGAAGGCATGCGCATGGCTGTCACGGGCGGTACGTGCCGGAAAGCCGCGCTGCGCGACATAGAAGTGGCAGGAAAAACCGGCACGGCGCAGAATCCGCATGGCAAAGACCACTCGGCATTCATGGGCTTCGCGCCTTACAACGAGCCACGCATAGCCGTGGCCACATATGTGGAGAATGCCGGTTTCGGAGCCACGTTCGGAGTGCCTATCGGAAGTCTTGTTATGGAGAAATACCTCACGGGGTCGATTGCCCCGGAGCGTAAGTACATGGAAGAACAAATGCTGAACAGCACGTTGTATTATGCCCCCGCAAGAAAGAAATAAATTCGCGATGACTCTGCGCAACCTTGACTGGCTCACGGTTGCGATATACCTGCTCATGGTTGTGGCCGGTGCGATAAGCATATACGCTGCAAGCTACGATTTCGACGAAGCCAGCATTTTCTCGTTCGACGAGTTTTCAGGAAAACAGTTGCGCTGGATAGTGCTTTCGTTGGGACTCGCTTTCGTTTTGCTGCTTGTCGATGCTCGCATGTATGAGACGTATGCCTATCCCATTTATATATTCATGCTTGTCCTGCTTGCCGTGACGCCTTTTGTGGCTCCCGACATAAAGGGGTCGCATTCATGGATAGTGATGGGGCCTGTGAGTCTCCAGCCGGCTGAGTTTGCGAAATTCGCGACAGCTCTTGCCCTGGCAAAGCTTTTCAGCGGCTACCATTTCACGCTGAATGCCAAGGCCGGCAATTATCTGCGTGCCATTACGATAATTATTTTGCCGGTTGTGCTTATCCTTGCCCAGAACGAAACAGGGTCGGCGCTGACTTTCATGGCATTGTTTTTCGTGCTGTACCGCGAGGGCATGAGCGGACTCATATTGTTCGTGGCTCTGCTTTCGGTGGTGGTATTCGTCGTCGTCGTCAAGTTTTCCGAGTCGGTTGTGATAGGCATCCCCGGCGGAGAGTTCGCGGTGCTGGCCTTGGTGCAGGTGATGACAGCGGTTATGGCTGTTGTGTACAGCAAGCGTTTTGAGGTGACACGGAATCTGGTGCTATGGTTTGCCGGCGCAGGATTGTTGCTGTGGGTGTTGGCCGGTCCGTGTTCTGTGGAATTGCCCGGGCTTGCATTGATGCTCGGCATTGAAGGCGTGGCGGTGGCTTATCTTATTGTAGAGGCTATAAGGCTCCGGTGCAGCAAACTGTTCATAGCGGCCGGAGCGGCGGTCTATGGCGTTGTGTTCATGTTTTCGGTGCATATGGCGTTCAATTATCTGCAGCCTCACCAGCAGATGCGTATAAAGGTGGTGCTGGGCATAGAGCAGGATCTGCGCGGCGCCGGCTACAACGTGAATCAGAGCAAAATCGCCATAGGCTCGGGAGGACTCACCGGAAAGGGATTTCTTAACGGCACTCAGACAAAATTGAAATATGTGCCCGAACAACACACCGATTTCATTTTCTGCACGATAGGCGAGGAGGAGGGTTTTGTGGGCTCGGTTGTCGTGACGGCGCTGTTCCTGACCTTGATATTGCGCTGCATCTCTATCGCGGAGCGGCAACCTGGAGTGTTTGCACGTGTTTACGCCTATTGCGTGGCGTCATATTTCATGTTCCATTTCTGCATCAACATAGGCATGGTGATAGGCCTGTGTCCTGTGATAGGCATACCTTTGCCGTTTTTCAGCTATGGCGGCTCATCGTTGTGGGGCTTCACCATTCTGCTGTTTGTCATGCTCAGGCTTGATGCCGCGCGCCGTTGGCGTTAAGAGGTTGTTTAATAATGCTTGTTAATGACAGGGCCGAAATTTTTCAGATGGATTTATTCCTGCAGCGAAGGAGCATAGCGTGCTATGCGACTGAAGCAAAGGGATAAAGACACTCAAAAATTTCGGAGGCGTCGCTAATTCCATAGTTTACAACCTTAACTGAAATTTAAAATTACTTTTGCATGGCGTCTTTTATGTTAACGCGCATTTACTCGTCGGTCACAATGGAACCCCATTGCTCCCTCCTCATAAACTGCACCTTAACATAAAATACACCACCCTGTCGTTAACAATGATTATTAAACAACCTCTAAACGTGTCGTCAGTCGTCGTTCTCAAGGTCGGCAAGCATGCGTTTTGCCATGCGGCGCTTGCGGAAATTGAGCGTAAGGCCTATGGCGAGGCCTGCTACAAGGCCTGTGGCGGCGCCTATAAGCACACTGTTGTTTCCAGTGTTGTAAAAATGGAAGAAAATGGGCACGAGAACGACGGCCGCCAAAAGCATTCCGGCGTTTCTCAGCCAGCTTTGGTACAGCAGCACTTTATGGGCGTGCACGATGGCTTCTTTTACGGGCATGTCAATATAGTCTGTCCGGCTGACGAAAGAGGCGAACAATATATCGAGTATTCCGATGGCGATGCCTGTGCATCCATAGAGTATGCACATCCAAAGCGGTATGGACATTCCGCTTTTATACAGCATGTAGCCTAAAACAGGCAGAAGGATTATGCCTGTCAGCCCCATGCCTCTATAAAACCCGGCGAGTTTATGCTGCTTGGTGCCTGCGCGTTCGGCGCTGAGGCGTTGCATAAGCTGCCGGTTGGTGCTTTCAAGACGCTGTTGGTTGGTCTGCATCGATTGCCATTGGCGTCGTATGTCGTCGAGTTCGTTATCGTGTGGGTTCATGTTTTTCTGCATTTTTTGCGAGTTTTTCCTTTATGCGGTGTAGCCTTGTCGCCACGTTGGCCACGCTCAGTCCGGTCACATCTGCTATTTCTGCGTATGGTTTGTCGTCGAGCCACATCGTCACAATTGCCTTTTCCATAGGTTGCAGAGCCGCTATCATATTATGTAGCATACGGTATTGCGCCATGCGTTCTTCGGCTTCCGCTCCGTCGTCGGCCACGAGCATGGCTGCGTCTATGCCTGTGTGAAGGCTGTGGTTGCGGTTGCGGCGCATGCATGTGATGCACGTGTTGATGGCCGTGCGGTATATCCATGTCGAGATTTTTGATTCGCCGCGGAAGCGGTCGAGTCCTGTCCATATGTTTGCGGCAACTTCCTGGTACAGGTCGTCCATTGTGGCCATGGGCGAGGAGTAGACATAGCACACTTTGGCTATCAGTCCGTTGTACTCGTCCAGCAGCTTGATGAATTTTTCCTGACGTGAGGTGTCGTTTGCCATAGTACGTGTTAGACGCGAAAAGCGCCCGGAAATTACATCCCCGGGCGCTTTTTTTATGAAAATATTTTATTTTACGGAACTTCTGTGGAATGTGAGGTCTCGCTTGCCCACCTCGCAGGAAAGTATGTCGTTGACCACTTTCACGTCGTCAAGCTTAGTGAGGGTGAAGAACTGCTTTGTGGCCGCGTTGCGCACTGCCGAGCGCCAGCGGTCGGCGGTAACCGCGCTGAGCGAGTCTACCATTGGCTGCTGCGCGCCGGTGAGCAGGTTCTGGGAGAATGTGATGCCGTTGGGGTCTACATTTACCTGCATGGTGTTCCGGTCGAGGAATATGAGTATGTCGTCGTCATCGTCATCCTCAAAACTCCAACGGCCGCTGATGGTGGCAGTGGCAGCCACGCTCACTTCGTAAGGCTCTGTGAATGTGGCGAGGGTGTCGGCCTTTACAGGCTGTGTGGCATCAATTACGGCCGATACTGTCACTCCGCCCGAACGTGCGCCTTTCGGTGCGTCGAAGTCGATGCTGAGCACGCTTGTGGCTTCAGATGCCGCTGCGATGTCGTCGCCGACACGCGTGGGCGTCGATGTCCATGAACCATTTATGTCGGTACGCTTGGTGCAGGCAACGGCAACTAAAGCAAGCGCGGTTGCGGAAAGGATGGTTATGATTTTCATTATTAAAGAGTTTTTAAACTACTTTATGATAACACCGGTGCCGCTTGTTTTGTTCGTTTCACCGCTCGTTTTCCGGCAGGGCGGAAGCTATGGCCTCACGCGATGCCTCCATGAGGGGGCGCAGGTCGTGGCCGTCGGCTCCGGCCTGTATGGGTTTGTGTATGGTGAGTGTTATCCGGCCCGGACGCGGCAGCCAGGCGGTGCGCGGCATCACGTGGTATGCGCCGTCGATTGTGACGGGCACCACTGGCAGGCCGAATTCTACGGCAAGCGTGTACGCGCCGCGCTTGAATGCGTGCAGACGTCCGTCAGGTGTGCGGGATCCTTCTGGAAACACCACCACGCTGCGTCCTTTTGCAAGCTGTTTCTCTGCTGCGTGCATGGTGCGTCGTATGGCGGAAGGGGATGAATTGTCGACGAATACCTGGCCGGACACTTTGCAGCTGAACCCGACGAAAGGAATGCGGCGGAGGCTCTGTTTCATCATCCATCGGAAGTCATGGCGAAGATAGCCGTAGATGGAAAAGATGTCGTAGGCGCCCTGATGGTTGGCTACGAACACGTAGCTCGTGCCGGGGTCGATGTTTTCGCGCCCGTGCACGTCCACTTTCACTCCGGCAAGCAAGCACCATAAGCGGCCCCACATGGATGCCGGCCGGAATCCCCACCATTTTTCGCCGCCGAGAGCGCATCCGAGTATGGTGACGGTGGCGCACAATATCGTTGCAGCCGCAAGAATCGGCAGCATGATGAATATCTGGTATATGCGGTACAGAAACATCAGTTAAGGTGTATGTCGTTTACATTTTCATATTCGAGAATCTGCATCAGGGGCAGGTCGGGATAGGCTTCGAGGCGTACGTCGCGGTCGAATATCATTGTGTGGCCTTCGCCGAGATTTATGCGACGCCAGAAGGGTGTGATGCTGTTGTTGGGGTTGCCCGACCGTGCGAACGAGGTCCAGCATCGGCTGATTATGCGGGCCAGGCGACGCGCTTCGTTTCCGCCTGCCCGTGAAAACTCGGCAAGCTCATGGTTGTTGAACACGAAGGGGAGTTCGGAGCTGCGGAAACTCATTGCATAGCCGTTATAAAGCGGCGATACCCAGTTGAACAGGTATACGTAGACGGGTGCGTCGCCTCTTTTTGCCAGCAGATGCGCCATGCGCAGCACGTTGCTCCGCACTGTGGAGTCGATTACGAGCACTTCGCACAGCGCCTTGTCGGGGTAGGCCGTCATGAACGCCAGTTTTACGTCTTCGGCTTGTTTCCCGTATTTTTCTTTTATCTTTTTTTCCACTTCCTCAGGGGAGAGGCGGTGCACGTCGGACTTCATTCCGAGTTCTGGGTTGTCGAGGTAGTGGCGGGTAGTGGTTTCGGCGAATGTGGAGCCGAGAATCACCGGTATCTGAAGGTCTACATTTATAGAACTGTCGGTGATTACGGGTTTAGGAAGCACGTTGCCGTCTACGACCGGGGCCAATTTGATGCTGTACAACCCTGTCTCACGGCCGAACTCGGTCCTTGCCCGTTTAATTGCGCGGGACGAGGCGTTCCACAGGCTGTCGAAAGGCAGTCCGGCAAGCTGCTGCGGGGTGTCTGTTCCGGCTTCCTCGAGTGTGAGGGCCGCTACCCTTTGTGCCGATTCACGAGGCTGGTTAAATCCCTCCAGCACTCCGCTTTGCACTATCGCTTTGTGGTATAGTCCTTTGGCCGAAGGCATAGCCATTATGGTGAGCACCTTGACACCGCCCGAGCCATGTCCGAAAAGAGTCACGTTGTCGGGGTTGCCGCCGAATGCCGCAATATTGTTCTTTATCCATTTGAGCGCTGCCACTATATCGGTCATGCCTAAGTTGCCCGATCCGGCATATTCGGGGCCGTAGGCGCTGAGGTCGAGAAAACCGAGCACGTTGAGGCGGTGGTTAAGGGTCACGACCACCACATTGTCGGTGCGCGCAAGTTTTGTACCGTCAAAAGAATAGTGGTGGTGGGAGTTGCCGTAATCGAATCCGCCGCCGTGAAGCCAGACCATGACGGGGCGTTCCGTGTCCCGGTTGCGCATCGATGTCCAGATGTTCAGGTTCAGACAATCGTCGCTCATGGTGGCTACGGTGTCGGTGGGCGCGAATTCCGTGTTTTGCATCAGTGGAGGCTGCGGGGCTATGTCGCCGTATTCGCGGCACTGCATCACGGTGTCCCATTTTTCATGTTCATGAGCCGGCATGAAACGCTCGGCGCTGGCATAAGGCACGCCTTTGAACACGGCCACACTGTCTTGTATGTATCCCTGTACCCGGCCGGAAGTGGTGGTTCTAATCAGCTTCTTTGCGTCTTGCGAACCGTTAGAGCATGCCGCCATGGAAAATGCGGCCAACAATATGATGATATGTCGTATTTTCATTGTCAGAATAGTCGCAATGCGTCGCGGCAGTGCGTTTCGGCAACAAAATTATAATAAAAAAATGATTCAGTCATAGGGTTGACTGAATCATCATTGTTTTGTAATTGTATTGTAGCGGGATCGAGAATTGAACTCGAGACCTCCGGGTTATGAATCCGACGCTCTAACCAACTGAGCTATCCCGCCATTTGCGAGTGCAAAGTTACGTCCTTTTTTTGAAATAGCAAAATTTCCGCTCTTGTTTTTCGAAAAAAATGCAAAATTTTCGTGCTTTTATTGCCGTTGGCTGCGCCCTGATGCTGCATTTTGGGTCTGCCCGGGGCCTACGATGGCCGTGACAAGTCCCCCTGTAAGCATAACGGCGGCACTGACTATGAGCACACACCGCATGCCGCCGGCGTGGAGGAGCAGGGGCATGAAAAATACCCCGAGGACTGCGCCTACTTTTCCGAGACAGGCGGCGATTCCCGCGCCGCGGGCACGGTCGTAGACAGGAAATATCGACGCCGGGAGCACGAATGTGACAAGATGCGGCCCCATGTTGAGAAACAGTTCGAAGGCCATGAACGCGCCTATGGTAATCCACGAATCCCAGCGCAGCTCAAACGATATGAGCAGTGCCGCAAGAGACGCACAGCTGAGGAAAAATCCCCATGACTGCAACGGAATCTTCCCGGCACGTCGGAGCATAAAAAGTCCAAGCAGAAATCCCGGCAGGATGATGAAACTGATCCATAATGTGATTCGGACAGATGTGGCTATATGTTCTACCGGTGGAGCTCCTGCGGCGAAATGTTCAAGGCCGAGCGACGCCACGAGTACCGGCAGGAACACTCCTATACCATATACTCCAAGCCCTTCACAGGCCCATGGAATGCCGCAAAGAACCACTTTGGAAAAGTTGCGGCGTATGAAAGCAGGCGTGCTTTCCGATGCGTCCGCTGCATCGGCGGCAGATGACGGAACGGCGCTTTGTATGATGCGCACGTCGGAACCGAACAGGCTTTTTACGGCATTCTGGGCTTCGGCATTGCGGCCATGCTCAAGCAGCCATTGCGGACTTTGCACGAAGCCGATGCGCGACACGAGCATCGCAGCCGCCACGGCGGCCACTATCCACATGAGTTTCGGCCAGTGTTGCGGCGCAAGTCCTCCGCTGAGCACGCCGTAGCACAGCCCGGCGGCGAGTATGTTGCCGAGCGCGCAGGATGCTTTTACTATCCCCACCATGGTGGAGCGCCACCTCTGCGGCATAAGTTCGGACGTGTATCCGGAGTCGAGGCTGTATTCGCCGCCTATGCAGAAGCCCATAGCGAAAAGGCATGCGATGAGTACAGGCAGTGACGGAACGAACACCGACACTAAGGCCGCGGCCAGTATTAAGGCCGGACAAGCCATGAACACGGCAAGGTAACCGTGCCTGTCGGCAACGCGTCCGAGCACCGAGGCGCCTGCTGCTATGCCTGCGAGGTTGGCACAGCCCACCACGCCCTGCATGGTCGCCGACAATTCCGGGCGCCCGACAATCTGCATGAGCGGAATCACGATGCCCACCACTGTGGCAAGCGCAGTGCCTATGACTTGTCCGAGTCCGCATGTGACGAGCACACGGAAATGTCCGGGACGCAGCGGCATTGTGGCGAGATATACCTGTTGTGGTGTCATGACAGGGGGACGCATTTAATTATTGTCCTGCACGGGAATCTGCGGAGCGAGGCGCGGAAGCATGAACAGCCATGTGGCTACGCAGAAAGGAGCGGTGAGCGAAGCCAGGCCTATCGGTGCGAACAGGGCGTTCATGGCCGCCTGAACGAATACGGTGACTGCGACGCCGAATGCGGCCATGAGGGAATTGCGCAGAGTGGGGCGCCAGAATGTGGCGCCGAGGGCTATGCCCGTCAGCACGGCGCTGAATCCGTAAAGACCGCCTATGATGGAGCTGCCCTGTCCTTGCCACAGCAGAGCCATGCATAGGGCTATGAGCGACGAAAGCGCACCCCATAGTGCAGCGCGCCACGAGGCTATGGCGAGACCGATGAGAAACAGCAGTCCTGTGAGCCATGAGTCGATGAGAAACACCTGTGCGATGCCTTTGAGCCAGTAGATTCCGAAATCGAGCACGTTGTGGCACACTATCGGGGCTATGGTGTAGTCTATTGCCGGTTTGCTCATGTGCACGCCCGGCATGCCCATGAATTCACGCCCGGCGAGCAGGAAGCACCATGTGCAGAACACGAAAGGAAATGTGAATGAGCTTATGCGCCACGGGGAGAGTATGTTGTTCATGCCTGTGCGCACCCATGTGGTGAGCGCCGCGCATATCACGAGTGCAATCCACATCCATATGGTGGGTTCGAGGAAAGTGGGCAGTGCGCAGCCTACGAGTATGCCGTTGAAGCCCCACAGGCCGTCGCGCCCGTCGGCTGTCGGAAACCGGAAAAACATTCCTGCAAGCGTACTTGTGACGAGACCCGCGAGCGCTCCCCATGCCACGACAGGCATGCCTTCGATGTACGAACCGGCGAATATGCCGATGATAAACAGCAGTCCTGTCCATGGGTTGTCCTGGAACATCACCTGTGCGGCTCCGCGGCTCAGTGCCCACGGTGCGGTGCGCACGAAGCGTGGAATGGAATAAGATGTAGACGACATCGTAAATGTGTATTATGTATATATGATTTTAAGATAATATTAGAACATCGGCGGGGATGATAATGTTGTGTATAAAACAAACAGCCTCCGTGCGTGTTTATATTTCAAAGTTAACTAATTTTTTGGAAAAATATAAATAACAGAAAGGGATCACACTATGCACATGTCCGACGGATTAATATCCACACCTGTTGCCGCCGTGGCTGCCGTAGCTGCGGCAGCCCTCATAGGCGTTGCCGGTTTTAAAGTGAAAAAAAGTACACGTCCCGGCATTGTGCCGCTTACGGGTGTGCTGGGAGCATTTGTGTTTGCTGCGCAGATGGTCAATTTCAGCATACCCGGCACAGGTTCTTCCGGCCATATAATCGGCGGGGTGCTGCTGGCGGCGTTCCTGGGGCCGTGGGCGGCGTTTCTCGCGTTGAGCTCGGTGCTTATAATACAATGTCTGCTGTTTGCCGACGGCGGTCTGCTCGCGCTTGGCTGCAATATAGTCAATATGGCGGCTATGAGCTGCCTTGTGGCTTATCCGCTCGTGTTCCGGCCGCTCATTGGCCGTGGGGCGTCGACGATGCGGTTGATGTGTGCGTCGGTGCTTGCATGCACGGTCGCTCTTGAGCTTGGAGCATGCCTCGTGGCCGTCGAGACTAAACTCTCCGGGGTGACGGCTTTGTCTACAGGCAGTTTCCTGTTGCTGATGACCGGTATACACCTGCTCATCGGGATAGGGGAAGGTTTGGCCACCGGTGCCGTGCTCGGATTCGTGCGCAAGGTGAAGCCTTCGCTGCTTGAGCCGGAGGACAGAGGCGTTTCGCGGCGCGTTCCTCTCGGAGCCGTGGTGGCGTTCGCTTTGGCGGCCGCAGCGATAGGCGGCGGGTTGTCGATGGCCGCGTCCTCCGACCCGGACGGACTTGAATGGTCGGTGGAAAAAGTGGCCGGAAGCAGCGATATTCCGTCGGCCGGAGTGGTGGCCGATGCTGCGCGGCGTATCCAGTCGGGCACAGCCGCCATGCCCGACTATGACAATACATTCTCGGGCATAATCGGTGCGGCTTTGGTCATGCTGACGCTTTGGGGTTTCTGCGCTCTGCTCACACGCCGTCGTGCGGTTGCGGCACATGTGCCCGACGAACATGTAAAGGAATGAGAACTTAAGAGATTGTCGGAAAACCGATGGGAAAGATAGACAAGGCATTGGACACACTGCACGCAATGGAGCGTGGCAGCGAGTCGGCGGCACTGTCGTATGCCGCCGGCACGCGGGCCGGCATGGCTGTCACGCTGGTGTATCTGTGCCTGCTCTTGTCCGTGCCGCTGCAGGATTTGCAGCGGCTGGTATGGTTCGCTGTCTATCCCGTTGTATGGGCTTCATTGGGAGGGGTAGGGTACGGCCGTGTCATGCGCCGCTCGCTCGTGGTGTTGCCGCTTATCGCGTTTGTGGGCATATTCAACCCCATCGTCGACACGTCTCCGGCTTTCAGCGTAGGCTCTGTGGTTGTGAGCCGTGGCTGGGTCAGTTTCATGTCCATTCTCATTCGCGGGATGCTGTCGGTGCAGGCCGTGGTCACGCTTATGAGCGTATGCGGTTTCGCCGACGTGTGCCGTGAGTTGCGCGCTGTGCATGTGCCGTCGTCGCTCACTATGCAGCTCCAGCTTGTCTACCGCTATATAGGTGTTATGCTTGAGGAGTTGCAGACTATGGCACGCGCGCGGGCTGCGAGGGGCTACGGACGCCGGTCTTTTCCATTGCGGATGTGGGGCACGATGACAGGACAGCTGTTTCTGCGCTCGGTGGACAGAGCCGAGCGCATCCACCGCGCCATGCTTGCCCGCGGTTTTGACGGAAGCATGCCGCGCTACACTCCGTCCGAGCGCCATGGCGCGCACGGCGTAGGCTCGGTCGTATGGGCTGTTGCGTGGACGGGCGTGCTGGTATGGCTGCGGTTCGCGCACATTGGTTCAATTTTTAATATTGTAAGATGACAGAGATAATCCCCGATATGGAATTCCGTCAGGTGCGCTACTCTTATGAAGGCAGTCGCGAAGAAGCCTTGCGCGGTGTGGACTTTAAAATAGGCCACGGAGAGAAAGTGGCTCTGCTTGGGCCTAACGGCGCGGGTAAGTCGACTCTGCTGCTACACACCGACGGATTGCTGTTGCCGGCGTCCGGCGAGGTGGTGGTGTGCGGCATGCCTGTCGAGCGAAAGACTCTTGCCGATGTGCGGCGTCGTGTGGGTATGGTGTTTCAGAATCCTGACGACCAGCTGTTCATGCCCACGGTAGAGGAAGATGTGGCGTTCGGCCCCCTCAACATGGGGCTTGATGCCGGAGAGGTGGAGATGCGCATATCCGCCGCCATGCGCGCAGTGGGGGCCGAAGGCTTGCGCAAACGTTCGCCCATGCAGCTGAGCGGCGGCCAGAAGCGTGCCGTGGCATTGGCCGCCGTGCTGGCTATGCGTCCGCAGATACTTGTTCTCGACGAACCCACCGCGAATCTCGACGGACGCACGCGCCGCTCTCTCATGTCTGTCCTCGGCCGCATCGACTCCACATGCATCATAGCCACCCACGACCTTGCTATGGCCCGTGCGCTTTGCACGCGCGCCATAGTCATGGACGAGGGGCGTGTGGTGGCCGACGGCTCGTGCGCCGAAGTCATTGCCGACCCCGTGGTTGCCGACCTGCTCGGAGCAGTCGGGATCAAGTGTTAAGTAATATTCTTTTTAATATAATAGTAAAGCGTTATGGCTACCAAATCTCCTTCTGCATCATCCGGCGTCGGAGGCGCGCCCAATGCCGCACCCACGCCGCGTCAGGATTCTGCGTTCACAACGCAGAATGTGCTCAATTTCCTGCACATAATCGTGCTTGTGCTGTCAGTGCTGCTTATCGTGACTATTTCCGTGGACACGTTCAGGAACATCCGCTACAACAGCGAACCTGAGTTTGTGAAATTCGAGTTCTGGATATGCATCGTCTTTCTTGTCGACTTCTTCTTCGAGATGGCTGTGGCACGCAACAAGGGCGCGTTCTTCTTGCGCAACATCCTGTTTTTCCTTGTTTCGGTGCCATATCTGCCTCTGCTGAAATATTTCGACGTACATATCGGCCACACTGCCGACTATGTGTTGCGCTTCGTCCCGTTACTGCGCGGCGGCTATGCGTTGGCGCTTGTCGTGAGCTGGTTTATAAACAACCGCGCCGCCAGCTTGTTTGTGACCTATCTTACCACGCTTTTCTCAGGCGTGTATTTCTCGAGTCTGATTTTCTATGTGTTCGAGCATGGTCCCAACGCGCTTGTCACCAAATATACCGACGCACTGTGGTGGGCGCTCATGGATTGCACGACCGTAGGCTCCAACATAGTGGCCGTGACTCCTGTCGGGCGTGTGCTGTCGGTGCTTGTGGCGGCTTTGGGCATGATGATGTTTCCGATATTCACGGTCTACATCACAAGCATAATCACCAGATACCACAGCTCGAGCCACGACGACAGTGCCGACCCCGGAGCGAACATGTAGCCGTTCAGGGGTTCAGCAGGTCTTTATTATAGAAATCCATTACATCCCGGGCCATGGCCAGGGCGGTTGCGGCGGCAGAGCCGGGGCCGTCGAGGGCTGTGGCCCGCTCATAGTCGGCCATCGCGGATGCATGGCGCTGCATGCGCCATAGCAGCCGGCCTCTCTGCAGGTAAAGTTCTGCCGACGGCTTGGCCGCTATCGCTGCGTTGAGTCGCTTGAGTTCGTTTTCCATTTTGCAAATATACGCATAAGTCGAGAGCAGAACCAAATTTATTTGAGTTCTGCCGAGCGAAAGTATATAGGACGCAGTCAAATATACGCATAAGTCGAGAGCAGAACCAAATTTTTTGAGGTTTGTCGAGCAAAAATGGTTTTTCAATGCCGTTTATGGTACAGGCCTTAAAGGGAAGGCGCATAGCGCCAGGCAGAGGGTGTTGCAGAACTCCCTTTGTTAAAGCTTCTGAGAATTGAATATTTTGATCCAAAATACGATTTTTCAGTTTT
>VSPG01000001.1 GCA_009775265.1 Muribaculaceae bacterium | reverse complement strand
TATTATCAAATCTTTTGTCAGGAACTACATCTTTTGCACTCTCGTCGCAAACACGGGGTCGGTTTCACCGCCCCAACCTCTAAAGGCTTTTTTTTTAATTGTCTATCAGAGGTTAGCAACTCTAAACATCGCTCTAAACGCGCTCTAAACAGGGTGCCGAAATCTCTAAACTATTTCTAAACATTGCCGCCCATTTGGCATTATTTATCGTTTCCAAGTGAGCGATACCCTTAAGAGTAAATTAGGCCGTAACCTCTGTTTTACAGAGCGTTACAGCCTAATTATTATAATTCAGCGACTATTGTTTAGTCCTCTATCGCTGCCTGCGCCGCAGCTACGCGGGCGATGGGCACTCGGAACGGAGAACAGCTGACATAATTCATGCCGAGTTTGGCACAGAATTTGACGCTGGAGGGTTCGCCGCCATGTTCACCGCAGATGCCCACTTTAAGTTCGGGCTTGACACCACGGCCTTTTTCTACGCCCATACGGACGAGCTGGCCTACGCCTTCCTGATCAAGAACTTCGAAGGGATCGGTCTTGATTATGCCATGCTCCTTATAGAACTTGAGGAACTTGGGCGCATCATCACGAGAGAAGCCGAATGTCATCTGTGTGAGGTCGTTGGTACCAAAAGAGAAGAAGTCGGCAACAGACGCTATTTCATTGGCTGTAAGAGCCGCGCGGGGAACTTCAATCATGGTGCCTACGAGGTAGGGAAGTGATTCGCCCTGCTCGTCGAATACTTTGCCGGCAGTCTCGTTGATAATATTGGCCTGATGCTGGATTTCCTTAAGTGAGCCTACAAGAGGAATCATAATTTCAGGATGTACATCAATGCCGCGACGCTTGCATGCGATAGCCGCTTCAATGATGGCACGGGTCTGCATCTCGGTGATTTCGGGATATGTGATGCCAAGACGGCAGCCACGGTGGCCAAGCATGGGGTTGAACTCTTCAAGGCTGTCCACTTTGGCTTTAACTTCGGCAAGAGAGATACCCATTTCATCGGCAAGCTCTTTCTGGGTTGCGGTCTGGTGGGGTACGAATTCGTGCAGCGGGGGATCGAGCAGACGAATGGTAACGCCATATCCGTCCATTGCTTCGAAGATTCCTTCGAAATCACCACGCTGCATGGGAAGCAGTTTGGCAAGAGCTGCACGACGGCCTTCCTCATCGGAAGCGAGAATCATCTCACGCACGCTCTTGATACGGTCGCCTTCAAAGAACATGTGCTCGGTACGGCAGAGACCGATGCCCTGTGCACCGAAAGCACGAGCCTGCTTTGCATCGCGGGGAGAATCGGCGTTGGTACGGACCAGTGTCTTTGTATACTTGGCCGCAAGATTCATGATGCTGCCGAAATCGCCGTCAAGTTCAGGTTCGGTTGTGGGCACCTGACCGTCATAAACTTCTCCGGTGGAGCCGTTAAGAGAAATCCAGTCGCCTTCGTTATAGACCTTGCCGCCCATTTCGACTGTTTTTTCTTTATAATCGATCTTGATTTCTCCGGCGCCGCTGACACAGCATTTACCCATGCCACGAGCCACAACAGCCGCATGCGACGTCATGCCGCCACGCATTGTAAGAATGCCCTGCGCAACAGCCATACCACGGAGGTCTTCGGGAGATGTCTCAATGCGGACGAGGATAACTTTACGCTTTTTCTCGGCCCATGCTTCAGCCTCGTCAGCGCTGAATACGATTTGTCCTGTGGCGGCACCGGGCGAAGCAGGCAGACCTTTCGCTGCCACTTTTGCACGTTTAAGAGCTGCTTTTTCAAACACCGGATGAAGAAGTTCGTCCAGTTTTTGGGGCTCCATGCGCATGAGCACAGTCTTTTCATCTATCTCGCCGGCACGAAGGAGATCCATGGCGATTTTCACCATAGCTGCACCTGTACGTTTGCCATTGCGGGTCTGGAGCATCCAAAGTTTGCCGTCCTGGATTGTGAACTCCATGTCCTGCATATCCTTGTAATGTTCTTCAAGATTGTCGGCGATTTTGAAGAGCTCCTGAGCGCATACGGGCATGGCTTCTTCGAGCGAAGGATATTTGCTCTTACGCTCATCTTCCGATATGCCCTGAAGGGCAGCCCAACGGCGCGAACCTTCGAGAGTAATCTGCTGAGGTGTACGTATGCCGGCTACAACGTCTTCACCCTGTGCATTGATAAGGTATTCGCCATTGAAAAGATTTTCGCCGGTAGCTGCGTCACGGCTGAAAGCAACGCCTGTAGCGGAATTTTCACCCATGTTGCCATATACCATAGCCTGAACGTTCACGGCTGTGCCCCACTCTTCAGGAATCTGGTTCATTCGACGGTAAAGGATGGCACGTTCGTTCATCCAACTATCAAACACGGCGCAGATGCCGCCCCAGAGCTGTTCCCATGCGCTGTCAGGAAAATCTTTACCTGTAAATTCTTTTACCGCACCTTTGAAAAGTTTTACAAGGTTTTTAAGATCTTCGACGTCGAGTTCTGTGTCGAGCTTTACGCCTTTGTCTTCCTTAACCTTATCCATGATTTCTTCAAAGGGGTCAATGTCATTTTTGCTCTTGGGTTTCATGCCAAGAACGACATCGCCATACATCTGCACAAAACGGCGGTAGCTGTCCCAAGCAAAACGGGGATTACCGCTTTTGTTTGCGAGGCTTTCGACAGTGGCATCATTCATGCCGAGGTTGAGGACAGTGTCCATCATACCAGGCATGGAAGCGCGGGCACCGGAACGCACGCTGACGAGCAGAGGATTGGCAGGGTCGTCGAATTTCTTACCGGTAAGAGTCTCAACATGCGCTACCGCAGCTTCAACCTCTTTCTGGATGCGATTTACAACCTCATCCTTGCCATATTGTGTATACTCGGTACAAACCTCTGTTGTAATGGTGAAACCGGGAGGCACGGGCATGCCGAGCAAGTTCATTTCTGCCAGATTGGCGCCCTTGCCGCCGAGAAGATTTCGCATCCCGGCATCTCCTTCGGCTTTACCGTCGCCGAATGTGTAGACTCGTTTCATTGGTTAATCGAATTAATTATGGTGTTTTATTAATTTTCTCTATTTGGTCCGACCTTTGAGGTCTTAGTTTTGCAAAATTACTAAAAAAACGACAAAAGCGAAATTTTTAAAGCATTTTAGGCAAACCATTATTCTTTTTTTAACGGCATAAGCCATTATTCCGGGGTAGCCTTAATCGCCAGACCGGTGCGCTCAAGAAGTCCGAACATGAGGTTTAGCATGTGCACGGCATTTCCGGCTCCGCCCTTTATGCGTGGATCAAGCACTGCGGTTATGTGCAACGTATCGTCCACTTTATCCAAATGCAGCAGACACTTATTCGTTCCGGCCACATCACGTGTATCGACGATGTCTTCGCTTACATATGTGAAACTGTGATCTTCGTACGCTTTTTCGTAAAGTGGACGGATTTCCCCGATTGGCATCGGACACGGCATACTAATTACGGCCATCAATCCATCAGCGCCGCCACTACGCATCTCAACAATATCCACATTACCGAAAAAGCTCGACTGTACAAGTCTCATCGCATCTGCTATCTCGCCGCACTCAGGCAAGCGGCCGCTTCCTCTGCGTGAAATAGCGCGTGTGCCACTTACTCCTATAGTGGCGGCAACGCTTATTTGCGAATTAAGCATCAGATGCTTGGCAAGCGGAAAAAGTGCAAGTTCCACAGCCATTGCAAGCGGGCTTACGTGCCGCGCCGTCATGCACCCGCGCACAAGAGTTTTCCTGTTTAGTTCGCAAATCCCATAAGCATAAGTATCAGGCAGCTCTGTAGCTGCCATCTCTATTATTTTCACATTTGCCGGATTCCGGGCAACACCCGCCAACATTTCGGCACTGACCGGAACGGGAGAGCAGTTTATGATAGCATCCACTTCTCCAAGCGCCATACGGCAGAATGACAAATCCGTCTCACCCGTTATACCGCGTATGTACGCCGACAACGCCCCTTGTACGACACTACTCTGCGCCCATTGCAGTTCCACGTCAGGATGATTCAGTAGAATCCTGATTAGTTCAGCTCCTATGGCAGTTGCAGCTTCAAGTACTCCGACTTTTATCATATTTATTGGATATATGCGTGGTTAGTAGTCAGAAAATATCACTATATATTATATCTGTGGCTCCGATGCTATCGGAAATATAATCTCCGGCAGCTTTACCCGCCCTACTCCTTGCTTCATCATCTGCCAGCAAACAATCAAGCACAGCACCTCCGGACGATGCATCGTTTATGCAGAAACCGCCACCACAAGCTATAAGGTCCGACGCTTCCTTGAATTTATGATGTTTGGGGCCGAAAATTACAGGAATACCATAAACTGCGGCTTCATTCAAGTTGTGTATTCCCGCACCGAACCCACCGCCTATAATGGCAGCGTCACCATACCGGTAAAGGCTGCCAAGCAGTCCGAAACAATCAACTATAAGGTATTTGACAGATGACGGAATCGGTTTTTCCGTAACGAACCTTGAATAAAGCATCGCACCATCGCCAAAACGCTGAAGCAAGGATTTCAGACGTCCTGAATCGAATTCATGAGGCGCACAAATGGCTTTTGCTTCAGGATGCTTGTGAAGCCAATCAATATATACGTCCTCGTCACGAGGCCAGCTGCTACCGGCCACAAGCGTAAATTCGCTATCCGAGCAAAATGCTTCCATTTCAGGAAGTTCGCAACGGGCAGCCGATATGTCCCTTACTCTGTCGAAACGGGTGTCGCCGGCGACTGTGACATTGTTTATCCCTATTCCGGAAAGCAATTTCGCTGAGTTCTCGTCTTGGACATATATATGTTCATAGCTTCGAAGAATTCTGCGGAATTCAAAGCCCCATGGCCGGAAAAAAATCTGTTTAGTACGGAATATGGCGGAAATCAAGTACACACGGGTACCAAAATGCTTCAACGCCGTTATGTAGTTCCCCCAAAATTCATATTTTACAAAAACAGCCACCCGAGGCTTTACCGAGTTCACAAAGTATTTTACATCGGAAGGCCTGTCAAAAGGCAGATACAAGACGGTATCTGCCACCGCATAATTTTTGCGCACTTCATATCCCGACGGAGAAAAAAACGACAACAAGATTTTGGCCTCCGGGTGTTCGCGTCGAAAACGTTCCATGAGCGGACGCCCCTGCTCAAACTCCCCAAGCGAAGCGGCATGCACCCACAGGTCATAACCATCGGGAGCTATACGCCTGCATTCTTCGCCAATACGGCGCATCGTGGCCTGCTGTCCATCAAGCATGGACGCGACTTTATTTGAACGTTTAGCCGCCAATTTAGCGGCTAAACGATAAAGACTTATTCCGGCGTTGTAAATCGGAGTCATTCAGAAATCCGGATGCGTTCAATTGCTTTGGCGATGCGCGCCACGGTGGCGTCGCACCCAATAAGTTCGGAAATGTCGAACATATGCGGCCCCTTACATTCTCCTACGACAGCAAGGCGGAACGCATTCATCACATTGCCGAGATGATACCCATTTTCTGCAATCCATCCGAGCACAACAGGTTCGGCTGCTTTTGAAGAAAAATCGTCCAAGCCCTTCAGTACTTCGATCAGTTCAGCCATAATGGCTGGCGTCTCCGCAGTCCAACGTTTTTTTACGGCTTTCGCTTCATATGCTTCCGGCTCGACAAAGAAAAAGCGAGCATGGCCCCAAAGTTCACTTACAAAATTGATACGGCTTTTTACCATGCCTACAGCACGGCTTATATAATCATCGGAAAAGTCGGCGGGATTCACTCCATTCGCCAACAGCACAGGCTTGAACAATTCTGCAAGGTCTGCATCAGATATTGCCTGAAGGTAAGTGTGATTAAACCATTTTCCTTTTTCAAAAGCGAATTTTGCGCCGCTTTTTGAGCAATGCTCGAAAGAGAATTTGGAAATCAATTCTTCCATAGACATCACCTCCGTATCATCTCCCGGATTCCACCCGAGAAGGGCAAGGAAATTCACCACGGCCTCCGGCAGGTATCCGCTTTCGCGATAGCCGGAAGAAATATTACCGCTTTTCGGGTCACGCCACTCCAACGGAAAGACAGGAAATCCGAGACGGTCGCCGTCGCGCTTGCTCAGTTTACCTTTCCCGTCGGGTTTTAGCAGCAAAGGCAGATGCACAAAACTCGGCATAGTGTCGGTCCATCCAAAAGCCTCGTATAGCAGCACATGCAAAGGAGCTGACGGAAGCCATTCTTCGCCTCTTATCACATGCGATACAAGCATGAGATGGTCGTCAACGATATTGGCCAAATGGTATGTAGGAAGGTCATCGGCGCTCTTATACAGCACTTTATCGTCAAGGATGTCACTTTTAATCACAACCTTTCCACGGATAAGGTCGTCTACAACCACGTCGCGTCCCGGTTCTATCAGGAACCGGACAACATACGGCGTTCCCGCATCAAGCAACGCTTTCACTTCCTGTTCGGGCATCGCGAGCGAATTGCGCATGCCGCCACGGGTAGATGCATCATATTGGAAATTGGCTACCTGGGCACGCTTAGCCTCAAGTTCGCCAGGTGTGTCAAACGCGTAATAAGCCTTGCCGGCATCAATAAGCTGTTTTACGTATCTGCGATAGATGTCGCGACGCTCACTCTGCTTGTACGGGCCGTATTCTCCACCCTCTCGCACACCTTCATCGATGCCTATGCCCAACCATTCAAGAGCTTCGTTGATATACTCCTCTGCTCCCGGCACAAAACGCTGAGAATCGGTATCTTCGATACGCAGAATCATTTTACCGCCATGACGGCGCGCAAAAAGATAGTTGTAGAGTGCTGTACGCACACCGCCGATATGCAGCGGACCAGTGGGCGAAGGGGCAAATCTCACGCGGACTTCACGTTCCATATATTATATACGAGTGGTTTATTATCTGGTTATTTAATATCGGCAAAATTACGCATTTTTACCGAAACGCGCAAAAAAAGCAGGCAGCACCGCTTTAAAATCGCGGTGCTGCCTTGATATTTCAATTAAGTCTGTTACTGGACATCTTCAATGCCTGCAAGAAGAGGGTCAATCATGATACGTCCGCAATATTCACATACTATCACTTTCTTGTGCAGTTTGATTTCCATCTGCTTCTGAGGCGGGATACGGTTAAAGCAACCTCCGCAAGCATTACGCTGCACATAAA
Organism: Muribaculaceae bacterium; assembly: GCA_009775265.1. Lineage (GTDB taxonomy): Bacteria > Bacteroidota > Bacteroidia > Bacteroidales > Muribaculaceae > CAG-873. The sequence goes on along the minus strand of VSPG01000001.1, from coordinate 247,799 downwards.
CTATTCCAAGGCCGTTTCGGGCGTTCTTACGGATGCGCTTGAATGCGGCAAGAGTACGCTCGTCGATACGCGGTTCGAGTGATTTTGCTTTTTCACGAAGGGTTTCTTCGTCCTGTCGTGTCTCACTGATTATTTCATCAAGCTCCGCTTTTTTCTCTTCCAATATGTGGGCCTGGTCGTGAGACTTTTCTTCCGTGGCTGCTATTTCAGCACTTTTTATTTCAATGGCACGGCGATGGTCGTCGATATGCTTTTCCGCCAACTCGATTTCAAGAGTCTGAAACTCCACTTCTTTTGTAAGGAGGTCGAATTCGCGGTTGTTACGTACATTGTCGAGCTGTTCCTTGTAACGGTCGATAAGCACCTGGCAGCTGCGTATCTTCTCTTGTTCCGCTGCCACATCATGTTTGAGACCATCGATGTCGCGGTTGAAGTTTTCTATGCGGGTGTGCAGGCCTGCGAGACTGTCTTCAAGGTCTTTGACCTCTAACGGCAGTTCGCCGCGTATTGTCTTGATTCGGTCTATCTCAGAGAGTATGGTCTGAAGCTCGTAGAGAGATTTCAGACGTGATTCCACGCTGAGGCCGGCTTCGTTTTTCTTTTCGGTGGCCATATGCTTTACAAGTAGTTTATTGGATTCTTTTCTGTTGCTGAAATATAGACTGCAAAGTTAGCGAATTTTTCTTTAATAAGTTGCATAAAAAGCGTTTTTGTGCAACTTTCGGTCTCGTAATGCCCTGCATCTACAATTAAGATTCTATCGCCCCATTCGGCAAAGTCATGGTAACGCACATCAGCGGTTATGTATGCGTCTGCGCCGGCACGCACTGCATCAGGAATAAACTCGCCCCCTGAACCGCCGCACACAGCTACGCGCTGAACCTCCGCATCGGGAAACGGCAATTCGCTGCATCGGAGCACGTCCGCACCACATGCGCTTTTCACTCTATCCATAAAAGCATCAAGAGCAATCGGTTTATCGAAACGTGCTACTACCCCGAGGCCGGTCCGAGAATCCGATTCAGAGAGTCGTATAAACTGATACGTTATTTCGTCGCCCATACCGGACAATACGGATTCCACTTCACGCCTACGTTCTGACGAAATTGTCATGCTAAGCGAAGCATATGGTGTATGGTTCAATTCAAGCATTGGAACACCATCGGCATCCTCAGTTCGGGTGCTTTCGGTTTTAACCGCATCTGCCGCAACTACCGGCACACCGCCACCGAATTCATCCGCAGCATCGGCTATGGCTGCGCGCACATCCTCAGCCAAATGGCGAGGAGTGTACACAACAAGTTTCAAAGGGCCGTTCTCGGAAGGATGAAGCACTCGTTCTACTTTCGCCCCGATACTCTGCGCTATCGCATGGCTCACCCCTCTTACCGCACTGTCAAGCGCAGTATGACTGCTGTATATTGCAACACCGGATTTTATAGCGGCAAGCACACATCGTTCGGACGGAGTTGCACCGGTTATTCTTTTCAAACCGCGAAAGAGCAGCGGATGATGTGACACCACAAGGTTGCAACCGCGCTCCACAGCTTCGGCAACTACACTTTCCGACACATCGAGACATAGCAGCACTCCGCTGCATTCGGCCGACGGGTCTCCTACTTGAAGGCCGGTATTATCCCACTTTTCCTGCAAAGCAAGAGGGGCAAATTCCTCAATAGCGGATATGATATGCTTAATCAGCATGCGTTACGCCTCCTTATTCAATATTGACAATTGCAAGTTGCAGTTCATCGAGCTGTTTGGGATCCAATGCCGCAGGGGCGTCGAGCATCACATCTCGGCCGCTGTTGTTTTTCGGGAATGCGATGCAGTCGCGTATGCTGTCAAGGCCGGCAAAAAGCGAAACCCATCTGTCAAGGCCGTATGCAAGTCCTCCATGAGGAGGCGCTCCGAACTTGAACGCATTCATAAGGAATCCGAACTGTTCCTGAGCCTTTTCAGGGGTAAAGCCGAGAATCTCGAACATCTTAGCCTGAAGTGCGCTGTCATGTATACGGATAGAGCCTCCGCCAACTTCCACTCCGTTGATTACCATATCATAGGCGTCGGCGCGTACAGCTGCAGGATCCGTGTCGAGCAGTGCGATGTCTTCGTCTTTGGGATGAGTGAACGGATGGTGCATAGCCATCAGGCGCTGTTCTTCCTCACTCCATTCAAACATCGGAAAATCAACCACCCAAAGACACGCAAACTTGTTTTTGTCGCGAAGGCCGAGGCGTCGGCCCATTTCAAGACGCAGTTCGCAAAGCTGTTTGCGGGTGCGCATCACATCATCTCCACTCAATATGAGGATGAGGTCTCCGGGTTCTGCATTCATAGCTTTGCGCAATTCTTGCAGGGTTTCCTGAGAATAGAACTTGTCAACGCTACTTTTCACATTGCCGTCGGCTTCCACACGAGCATAAACCATGCCCTTGGCGCCAATTTGCGGACGTTTCACGTAATCCGTGAGCTCATCAAGCTGCTTTCGCGTGTAGCTTGCAGCCTCTTTGGCACAGATACCTCCTATATAGGCGGCGTTGTCAAACACTCCGAATCCGTGTCCCTTGAGTACATCCATCAACTCGACAAAGCGCATATCAAAACGCAGGTCCGGTTTGTCACTGCCATAATATTTCATGGCATCAGCCCATGGCATGCGGACAAAAGGCTCAGTAAGCTCCACACCGCGCAGTTCCTTGAACAGGTGCTTTGCCATACCTTCAAAAAGGTTGATGATGTCGTCCTGTTCCACAAAACTCATTTCGCAGTCTATCTGCGTAAATTCAGGTTGCCTGTCGGCACGCAAGTCTTCGTCTCGGAAACACTTCACTATCTGGAAATAACGGTCCATGCCGCTCACCATCAGCAGCTGCTTAAGAGTCTGCGGGCTTTGGGGGAGAGCATAGAACTGGCCGGGGTTCATGCGCGAAGGCACCACAAAATCACGCGCGCCTTCCGGTGTTGAGCCCACAAGCATCGGTGTCTCGATTTCAAGGAATCCTTTGCTGTCAAGGTAGCGACGCACCTCCATCGTCATGCGGTGACGCAATTCGATATTACAGCGTACAGGAGCGCGGCGCAAATCAAGATAACGATAACGCATACGGAGGTCGTCGCCGCCATCGGTGTCATCTTCTATGGTAAAAGGCGGCACTTCGCTTGCATTCAGCACACGGAGTTCGTCTGCGACGATTTCAATATCACCGGTGGGCAAATGTGGGTTTTTCGATGTGCGTTCGGCAACCGTACCACTTATCTGAATCACGTATTCGCGTCCAAGATGATTGGCTGCTTCGGTGAGAGCCGCATCGTTCTCTACATTGAACACAATTTGAGTCAAACCATATCTGTCACGCAAATCGACGAATGTCATAGCACCCATTTTGCGGATGCGCTGCACCCAACCGGCAAGTGTCACATGGCTACCGACATCGCTGAGACGCAGTTCGCCGCATGTTTTAGTCCTATACATTGTTATATATCTGTTTTTATGTTTTTCTTTTTTCTATTTTTGGAACATCCTCGCGATGGCGCGTTTGTCTTCGCGTTCGCGTATGCTCTGGCGCTTGTCGTACTCTTTTTTGCCTCGCGCAAGACCTATGACAAGTTTTGCAAGGCCACGCTCGCTTATGAACAGTTTCAATGGCACAATAGTAAAGCCCGACTCTTTTCCGTCTTTCTCAAGCCGCCGTATCTCTTTACGCTGCAAAAGAAGTTTGCGGTCGCGTCGAGCGGCATGATTGTTATAAGTCCCGTAAAAATACTCGGCTATGTACATATTTTTCACCCATACCTCGCCGTTATCCACATAACAGAATGTGTCGACGAGGCTTCCTTTGCCCTGACGGAGCGATTTTATTTCCGTTCCGGTGAGCACTATACCTGCCGTGAATGTTTCGACTATGGCATAGTCATAAGTGGCGCGCCGGTTTTTTATGCTGATGTCTTTTGCATTCATTTTCATCATATTTTTTATCCGAGAATCAGCGACAGCAACCAATACAACACCTTTGGAATCGCCACTACCGAAAGCAGACCTATGACAAGGTAGTTCATCTCGCTGTCGGGACGCACCGCCATATAACGCGACGCCTTATAAAAAATCAGCAAGGCATATATGGGGAGAAAATGTACGAGAGTAAGTCCGGTTGGAATACAATTGCTTATTATCGCAATAATCTCCATCTGACCTATACACATAATGTTGAGCGTAGCAGTACGTCGGTCGCTCGGAGCACCTTCCGTGACTTTCGGCAATAATGCGTCAAGCAGCAGACGCGACAGAAAGATGGCCGCAAAAAAGGCACAGAAAATGGCGATAGCGGCTTGTAGAACCGAGCCGAATCCCGCATACCGCGAATAGAACAGCTGAAGAAACTCCGACAGAGCCGTAATACCGGTAAGCGGATATAAACCACGCCGAAGCAACTCGTCCGGGTCGGCACCGTCATGCGAAAGATCCTCCCATCCCCTCGAGGGCGAAAGAATCAATTGAAAGAGGTATTTTAGGTATGCCGACATAGTTCTGAAATCCTTACACAATCTCTTAAAACAAATTTAGCATGCAAAGTTAACGAAAATTCGCGGCAAAGTGCTAATTTTGCCGTTGAATTTAGCGCCACAGGCAAAAATATCACATATTTTACACCTTGAATTAAATTAATTAAAAATCTTATGAACGAAAGAATATTATCTATATCCGGCAAGCCCGGCCTGTACAAACTTGTAAGCCAAGGCAAAAACATGCTCATCGTAGAGGAACTCGCCACAGGCAAGCGGCGTCCGGCATACATGCGTGACAAAGTAATGTCTTTGGCCGATATTGCAATGTACACCACCGAAGAGGATGTCCCCCTGTACACTATATACAACAATATAAGCAAACTCGAAAACGGAAAAGCCGTAGACATCAACGCACTTGCATCAGACGACGACGTCCGCGAGTACTTTGCCAAGGTGCTTCCCGATTTCGACCGTGACAGAGTGTATACCAGCGACATCCGCAAAGCCCTTTCATGGTACAACCAGCTCGTGGCTGCCGGTATCACCGCTTTTGTGGAAGAAAAAACTGCCGAATCCGCTGACACGGAAGGCTAATACACGTCATGTTCCGGATAGTCGACAAGGCACAGTTTTCCGACAAAGTTTACAAATTTGTCGTCGAAGCTCCGAGAGTGGCCAAGGCCCGGCGTCCCGGCCATTTTGTAATCGTCAGGTCCGGGATAACAGGTGAGCGCATACCTCTCACTATAGCCGATGCCGACACAGTATCCGGTACGATAACCCTTGTCATTCAAGCGGTGGGAGCGTCGACGGAACGGATTTGTGCGTTAAATCCCGGCGACGTATTCGACGACCTTGTAGGACCGCTTGGACGCGCCACAGACATCGCACTCAGAGGCACCGTCGTATGCTGCGGAGGAGGAGTCGGGGTAGCCCCAATGTTACCTATAGCCAAAGCGATGAAGGAAGCCGGCAACAAGGTAATCAGCGTCATCGCTGCGCGAACCAGCGACTTGGTGATACTCGAAAACGAGGTATTCAAATGCTCGGACGAACTCATTGTGATGACAGACGACGGCTCATATGGCAAAAAAGGGTTTGTAACCGATGGGGTAGAGGCCGTGCTGCTGCGTGAAAAGGTGGACGAGGTTGTGGCCATAGGGCCGGCTATAATGATGAAATATGTGTCGGAACTCACGCGACGTTATTCTGTTCCAACCATCTGTTCGCTGAACACCATAATGGTAGACGGCACGGGGATGTGCGGCGCATGTAGGGTAACAGTTGGCGGCAAGACACGCTTTGTGTGCGTTGACGGCCCTGAATTTGACGCACACCAAGTGGACTTTGACGAAATGATGATGCGTATGCGAGCATACAACAATTACAAGCCATGAACCACGCCTTGACCGACCGCAACGCACCTTGGAGAGAACAGTTGCGCGCATCAATGACACCGAAAGAACGTTCTGCCATAAAACGGGTGAATATGCCGGTGCTCTCTCCCACGGAACGCATTAAAAATATGGCAGAAGTCAACCTCGGTCTTACGCCTGCACAAGCCGTTGTTGAGGCGTCTCGTTGCCTGGATTGTGCTGTGCCCGGATGTGTAGAAGGCTGCCCTGTGTCTATCGACATTCCATCATTCATAAAAAACATACAGAAAGGCGACATTCGCGGAGCTGCGACAGTGCTCGGCTACGCAAGCGCGTTGCCTGCCGTATGTGGACGCGTATGCCCTCAGGAAAAGCAATGCGAAAGCAAATGCATATACAATAAACTGAAAAAGGCGCCTGTCGCCATCGGCTACCTTGAACGCTACGCTGCCGATACGGCACGTGATTCTGTCGAAGAACCCTGCCCCCACACAACCCCGCGCCTCGGAATAAAGGTTGCAGTAGCTGGTTCCGGCCCTGCCGGACTGTCATTTGCCGGCGACATGATCAAACAAGGATTTGATGTAACCGTGTTCGAAGCGCTGCACGAAATCGGCGGTGTTCTGAAATACGGCATACCCGAGTTCCGTCTTCCGAGCCACGTAGTGGACGCAGAAATTCAGAAACTTGCCAATATGGGTGTGCATTTCGAAAAGGACACAATAATAGGCAAGACGCTCAGCCATGAAGACCTTATAGCTGAAGGCTACAAAGGCCTGTTTGTGGCCAGCGGAGCGGGTCTGCCACGTTTCATGGGTATCCCCGGCGAGAATCTCAACGGCGTACTTTCAAGCAACGAATATCTTACCCGCATTAACCTCATGGGTGCCGGCAAGACGGAATGCATGACACCGGTCGAGAAAGGACGTAGAGTTCTCGTAGTCGGCGGCGGCAACACCGCTATGGACTCGGTGCGTACGGCACGGCGCATGGGAGCTGACGACGCCATAATAGCTTATCGACGCGGACGTGAAGAAATGCCGGCACGAGCGGAAGAAATACACCATGCGGAAGAAGAAGGCGTACGATTTCTCACGTTACATAACCCTATAGAATACATAGGCGACGCAAACGGGCATGTATGCGCTGTCAGGCTTCAGAAAATGCGGCTCGGAGAATCTGATTCATCCGGCCGGCGCAGCCCCGAACCTATCGAGGGTGAAATTCTGGAAATGGAAGTGGATATGGTTATAGTTAGTGTAGGCGTATCCCCTAACCCGCTCATACCCGACAGTATAGACGGGCTCGAAGTCACACACCGAGGCACATTGGCCGTAGACGAAAACCAGCGGACAAGCCTGCCGTTTCTATATGCCGGAGGCGATATTGTGAGAGGGGGCGCCACAGTGATTCTCGCTATGGGAGACGGCCGACGCGCCGCCGCATCAATGGCGCTGGCGCTTATGGCAGAGTCTGAGCCATAGACGGAATTTGCATTTGTCGCAGGAAAGTATTAATTTTGACGTGCCTGTTTATCTCTGAAGAAATCAGGCAAAAGAAACATTTATAGATTGTAGATTATTAGAGGGCTCTGTCGTGAGATACGGCCCTTTCTTATTTTTCTCTTGAATCAGAGTTTTCCAAATGGTATATTTTTTGGCAATAAAAACCCATAGGGCTTTAAAAGGATGTGTAAACCAAAAACTTTTTAGTACTTTTGTGGCCATAAACACAAGAATATGCTAATATCAAACTCTATAGCCACGTTCGGCCGCTACTGCCTGTTCATGAAACGGGTATTTGCCTTACCGGACAAGTGGAAAGTGTTCGGCAAACGACTTCTTGACGAGGTGGTGAAGCTTGGCGTTGATTCCATTCCTTTGGTTCTTATAATATCCGTATTCATCGGAGCGGTGATAGCGATTCAGATGCAGCTCAACATCATGTCGCCGCTGATTCCTGCATATACTGTCGGACTTGCCACACGAGACATTGTGCTGCTTGAATTTTCCAACAGCATCCTATGTCTCATATTGGCCGGCAAAGTAGGCAGCAATATCGCTTCGGAAATAGGCACGATGCGTGTCACAGAACAAATTGACGCCCTTGAAATAATGGGAGTAAATTCCGCCAACTACCTTGTTCTGCCGAAAATCATAGCATTCGTGGGCTTCATGCCCGTATTAGGGGTATTGTGCATAGCCACTGCTTTCGTGGGCGGCTGGCTTGTAGCCCAGTTCACGGACATTATCACGGTATCGCGCTATGTCTACGGCCTCCAGGCGCTGTTCCAGGAATGGTATGTATGGTATGGCCTTATTAAGTCACTGGTATTTGCGTTCATCATCTCCACGGTAGCATCCTTCTTCGGATATTATGTGAAGGGCGGTGCCCTCGACGTAGGTAAAGCCAGCACCAACGGCGTAGTGTCCAGCAGCATTCTCATTCTGCTGTTCGACGTAATCCTCACTAAATTATTGCTCCAATGATCGAAGTCAAAAATATAACCAAAAGTTTTGATGGAGTGACAGTGCTGCATGATGTAAGCGCCACTTTTGAGACAGGCAAAACCAACCTGATTATAGGCCAAAGCGGTTCTGGAAAAACCGTGATGCTTAAATCCCTTGTTGGACTGATGCGCCCGGAAAAAGGAAAAATCCTTTTCGACGGTCGCGATATAATGTCCATGAACACAGAGGAAGTAAAACAATTACGCAAGGAAATCGGAATGCTGTTCCAAGGCTCGGCTCTGTTTGATTCGGAAACGGTGCTCGGCAATGTTATGTTTCCGCTCGTCATGTTCACCGGCATGACACGGGGAGAGATGCTTGACCGCGCCAAATTCTGCATCGAGCGTGTCAACCTTAAAGGCGCCGAGAACAAATACCCGAGCGAAATATCGGGAGGCATGCAAAAACGCGTCGCAATAGCACGCGCAATAGCATTAAACCCCCGCTACCTGTTCTGTGACGAACCCAATTCTGGCCTTGACCCCAAAACATCCATTCTGATAGACGAACTGCTGAGCGACATCACTCACGAATACAACATCACGACCGTAATAAACACTCATGACATGAACTCCGTGCTCGGGATAGGAGAAAACATCATTTTCATCAACAAAGGCCATCGTGAGTGGGTCGGCAACATGAACGAAATCTACAACACGAGCAACGAAGCACTTAACGAATTTGTATTTGCCACCGACCTGTTCCAGGAAGTACGCAGATATGTAACCGCCAACGGACGCCGCCAGCGCTGATATTATGCAGTTTTCCGACGTTCCTTTCCACGATGATGTCAAGAACAGGCTGCGCGGGATGGTCGATGACGACCGAGTCCCCCACGCCCTGCTTCTCGAGGGTCCTGCCGGAGCCGGCAAATTTGCCCTTGCGCGTGCTATGGTACAGTATCTTCATTGCGAGAACCGGCATGCCGGAGAACCATGCGGTAAATGTCCGGCATGCGTGCAGCACCAGACATTCAACCACATTGATACCCTATTCTCGTTTCCGGTAGTAAAAAAAGGCAACACCGCCCTATCGGCCGATTATATGGATGTTTTTTGCGATTTCATTTCGGAATCGCCATTTATGGACTTCGAGCGTTGGTTGTCGATGCTTGACAATATAAACGCACAACCCCTGATATATGTCGAAGAAGGCGCTGAATTGTTGCGACGCCTTAATTTCACTGCACATAGGTCACGTTATAAAGCCGTACTGCTATGGATGCCCGAACGCCTGAAAGAGGAAACGGCAAATAAACTCTTAAAACTCATCGAAGAGCCGGCCGACGATACAAAATTCATAATGGTAAGCAACAACCCGCAAGCCGTGTTGCCCACCATATACTCCCGCACACAGCGAATCAGAGTCCGGCGCTACGAAGACTCTGAAGTGGCCGCATGGCTGCATTCGCGCGCCGTGAACGACGAAGCAGCAGAAAGCATAGCGCGCCTCGCTTGCGGAAACTTGAACCGCGCATTGTCCATACTTGGCAGCTCGCGCCGAGACAAGGCCAACCTCGACTATTTTATAAACCTCATGCGGCTCGCATACCAAAGGAAAGTATCGGAGTTACGCTTATGGAGCAACGAACTGGCAGGAGAAGGCCGCGAACCGGTAATGGGATTCTTCGAATATGCCGTGCGTATGCTTCGCGAAAACTACATTTACGCATTGCATGTAGGAGATTTAAGTCTAATGACACAGGAGGAGAAAGCTTTCAACCGCAATTTTTCCCCGTTCGTAAACGAGCGTAACATTGAAGATTTGATGGGTGTTTTTGATAAGGCACGTATCGACGTTGCAGCAAATGCCAATGCAAAAATCGTATGCTTCGATGTGGCGATAAAAGTGATTCTTTTACTGAAACGCTAAATAGCATGGCTTCCCGAAAATTCCTGGAACAGGTGGCCGACTACTATGCCATGCAGGCACAGCGGATACGGCTTGAGGATTATGTATTCGTATTTCCGAACCGTCGCAGCGGACGCTTTCTGAAACGCTACCTTCAACAACGCATCATCGGGACATCTTTCATGCCGCGTTTTATAACGATGGGAGCCTTCGTGGCACGCATGGCAGATGTAGCGGAAGCATCTGAAACAGAATGTCTGTTCGAGCTATACGACGCATACAGAGAGACCATAGCTGAACGAGGAGGCACATACCACGCAAGAGATTTCGACAAATTCATATTCTGGGGAGAAATAATATTATCAGATTTTAATGAGATCGACCGCAATTGCGTAAATGCACAGGAGCTGTACTCCAACCTCGGACGATTGCACGAAATATCGGCTGACTTCCTGAGCGACGAACAGAAAGAGGTCGTGCATGAAATATGGGGAGAAAACACCTTGCCTGATTCTATCGGACGCTTTTGGCGCCATCTTGAAAATAGAGAGCATGACAGCGATGAATGCATGGCATCACGCTTTCTAAGCCTGTGGGATATGCTTGCCGACATCTACATGCGTTTCATTGACAAAATGGGACTCCGAAAGATGGCCACTTCCGGCATGCAGCACCGCGAAGCTTTACGGCGCCTTAAAACACTCGGCAGAGAGCTTATTGAAAATAACCGATATGTATTTGTGGGATTCAATGCTCCGGATGTGTCAGACGTTCTTATTTTTTCGCAGTTGCACAAACTCGGCGCCGCCGAGTTCTTTTGGGACACATCTTCGCCTTATATAAAAGGCGAAGATGGAAATATGAGTCGCGACAACTCTGCATTTGCCATGCTCGGACGACTCGCCAAACGCTTCTCTTCCCCAAACGATTTCACTCAGGACAAAATAGAGACGCTTCCGCAAATCGATGTCGTGGGCATTCCGTCATGTACCGCTCAGACGAAAATGGCTTGTGAGATTCTTGTACAATGGATGAAACAAGGCATCGTAGACGTTCACGATGCAATAGAAACAGCCATCATTTTGCCCGACGAATCGCTTCTTATGCCTCTCCTGCACAGTATACCGCAAGATTTGGAAGCTGTGAACATAACGATGGGTCTCCCGTTCAGAGGAACAGCGTTTGCGGCTTTGTTCAGTTCTGTAATATCCATGCAGATGCGTGCGAGGAAAATACGCGGAATCTGGCGCTTTTTCCATGAGGATATTATAGAAGTATTATCGCATCCCCATTTGCGCCGCATTGCCCCAAACGAAAGCATAGAACTTAAAAAACACATAATAGCAAACAACCTCTACACGATGTCGGCCGACGACCTGGCTACAATCGCACCACGCCTGTCTTTCATTTTCAGTGCAGTCGAAGATGCACGCCGTATCGGTGGTGTACGTGCCTATCTCTCAGGCCTTATAAGCGGCCTGCACATAATGCTTGCAGAAAAGTCCGGCCACAAAGCCTCGTGGGAGCTTGAAATACTTGAATATCTGCATAAAAAAATCGAGGAACTGGCCGCACTGGTAGAACGGCACAATGTCGATGCCGGTGAAAAATCGTATTTCACATTTTTCGAACGTGCGATGCATTCACGCACGATCAACATGGCCGGCACCCCGCTCAAAGGGTTGCAGATTATGAATGTCGCAGAAACCCGAGGACTCGATTTCGACAATTTGATAATATTGTCAATGAATGACCGCATATTTCCTAAGCGCGGCGGCATAAAGACCATGATTCCGAACAATCTGCGTTCCGGCTACGGACTTCCACCCATCGACCGCGACGAAAACGACGCATCCTATTACTTCTATCGCCTCATCGCACGAGCAAGCCATGTAGCACTTATATACGACTCGCGAGACGCCTCTGCCGGCACGGGTGAGCCTTCGCGATTCATAACCCAGCTGCGCTACCTTCATCCACATGGCAACATGCGTATACGCACCATAAGTACAGGCGCAAATCCCCCCGAAAAGCGGTCTATACAAGTAGTCAAAACTCCGGAAATACTTGACCACCTCAAACGCTTCCTTCCCGGAGGTGACGCATGCATTTCCGCGTCGGCCCTCAAGACATTCAAGCATTGTCCTCTTAAATTCTTCCTCCAGTATGTGTGTGGCTTCCGCAGCGAAGACGAGGTGACTGAATATATAACATCGGCCGTATACGGGACAATACTCCACGCCGCTGCCCAAGCCATATACGACGATTACAAAGACAGGCCGATAAATGCAGCGATTCTTTCCGGTCTGGCCTCCCATATATCGGAACGTTATGCCCCACTCGTCGAAAACCTGATACACAAGGAATATTATCATCACGAAGCCGCCCCCGGAACGGAACTTCCTGTCGAAGGACAAATAGTGCGGGATCTTATTCTCGATTTCCTCAGCGCCATGTTCAATCATGAACGCGCCGCATGGTGTCCGACAGCGACAGACTCATATATCTACAGAGAAGGAGAAATGCGAGTCGAAGGTCCATGGCAAATAACCCCTGACCTGACAATCAATTTCAAAATGTACATAGACCGCGTGGACGAGACATCCGAAGGTCTGCGTTTCATTGATTATAAAACCGGCTCCGACCGCACGGAAACCACCAATATAGCTTCATTGTTTAAACCTGACGACACTTCATGTGATGCTATTTTGCAGATACTCGCATATTGTGAAGCATTTGCAGCCATGAAGGGCGAAAAACGCCCGATACAACCTATGCTGTATACTTTCCGCAACATGGAGGTGAACGGGGGACTTACTCCATTGAGAATCGGAGGTGAGGATATTGTAGACTACAGGCAGATCAGTGACGATTTCATGCCGGAACTGCAAAAACTCGTAATCAGTATTTTCGACGCCGAAACTCCTTTTATTCAGGCTTGTGAAGGGGCGCGTACATGCTCCTACTGCATATTTGCTCCAATGTGCGGCCGCGTGCCGCGTACCGACGAATGATATTATGGCAGGCATATACGTGCACATCCCATATTGCCACGCCAAGTGCGCCTATTGCGATTTTTTCAGTACTCCGGTGCTGAAATCCGCAAAATCCACAGCCGAGGGAATTATAGCAGAGTATCGGATGCGAATCCAGGAACTCGACGGCCATAAAATAGACACCATATACTTTGGAGGTGGCACGCCATCGTCTCTGCCTACGGAACTTCTGCAACGTATAACAGCGGCTTTGCCTATGAATGTCGCCATTGAACGTACCATAGAAGTAAATCCCGAAGATGTAAATGCAGACACATCGCAAATATGGCGCGAACTTGGATTCAATCGCATCAGCATGGGAGTTCAGAGCCTCGTAGACGATGAACTCGCATTTGTGGGCCGAAGACACAGCGCCTCGGACGCACTGAATGCTATAGACATATTACGCACCGTCGGTTTTGACAACATCAGCTGCGACCTTATATACGGCCTGCCCGGACAGACAGCAGAATCCTGGAAGCACAGCCTTCACACCCTTGTCGACACAGGTATTGAACACCTTTCAGCTTATTCACTCAGCTACGAACCCGGCACACGCTTGTTCGTTATGCTTGAAGCCGGACTCATCACTCCTGTCGACGACGATATTGTAGCAGAAATGTATCACGAACTGTGCACGAAATGCACAGATGCAGGTTTAGAGCATTACGAAATCTCAAATTTCGCACGTCCCGGCATGCGTTCCCGCCATAATTCATCATATTGGAACGCAACCCCTTATCTCGGGCTCGGACCTGGTGCTCACAGCTACGACAAAGAAGGCATACGTCGTTCTGCTCCGCATAACATTGCAAAATGGCTACAGAATGGGCCTGAAATCGAGTATGAAAACCACATCGAACAATTGAACGATTTAATAATCACCGGACTTCGCACATCCGACGGCCTTGACACGAATACACTTCCGCTTGCGGAAAAAGAGGCACTTTTGCGCAGAGCAAGGACATATATTAATCGCGGCATGGTAAAATATAACGGAACTTCCTTATCTATTCCGGAACGGCACTGGCTGGTTTCGGACGGAATAATGCGAGATTTGATGGCCGAGTGAATACGTTAAAAACTTTTCATCAACACTTGGTTTTTACATGAGAGTTTATTCGTATCTTTACAACCACAAAACAATTTGAACATTCCTCACATTATAAATAAAGATATGTACCGCTACAAAAAGGGCAAACTATATTTCCGCTACGGAACCATGGGTTCCGCCAAGACAGCCATGCTGCTCACCACCGCATACAATTTTGAAGAGCGGGGCATGAGCTACCGCTGCATGAAACCGGTCATTGACACCCGCGACGGCGACAGAGTGATAAAATCACGTATCGGCATACAGCGCGACTGCCTGTGGATTTATCCTGAAACCGATCTATATCAAGTGGCAAAGGAAACCATCGACGCAACCGGAACATCCATTGACTGGTACCTTATAGATGAAGCCCAGTTCCTGAGCGCAGCACAGGTCGACCAACTAAGCCGCGTGGTTGACGACTTCGGCAGCAATGTAATATGCTACGGACTGCGTACGGATTTTCAAAGCCACCTTTTCGAAGGGTCTAAACGCCTTTTTGAAATAGCAGACACTATCGACGAAATCAAATCCACATGCAACTGCGGAAATAAAACTATAATAAATGCCCGAATCGACAGCAACGGCGACATAGTGGAAGAAGGCGCCTTGGTGGAAATCGGCGGCGACGACCGTTATGTGGCAGTATGCCGTAAGTGTTGGCGCAACAAACGCATCACGCTTGCACAGCGAGCCTCTCTGCCATTGTTTCCGTCGGATCCAGCAGAACATAAAACTTTATAAAATGAAATTCAGACTCCTCTCCATTTCTCTTATTGTACTTCTCTCAACCTTTCTTAGCGCTTCTGCCCGCACATTCGACAACGAGCAGCTGCGCTACAAGGTGCTTTATCGCTGGGGGCTAATAAACAAAACCGCCGGTTATGCGACTCTGCGGATGCTTCCTGGAGGCGGCGAAACATGTACTGCGCAACTCACTGCCGCATCCGAGCCGTGGGCCGACCATTTTTATAAAGTGCGTGACACGCTGACTTCGGTCATGAATCGAGCAGACTACACCCCTCGCTTTTATGAAAAAATAGCCCATGAAGGAACCGAACTGAAGCACGATATAGTGCGTTTTTCAAAAAAAGGTTACACTTCAACAGGCGATTGCGTGCGCAAGGTATGGAAAAAAGGAAAGGTTTTCCGCGACGAAACACGCGAGTTGGAAGCCGTAGGCACAACAGTCGACATGATGTCGTCTTTCTATTATATGCGCAACCTGCCATTCGAAAAATGGACTAAGGGACATACGCTTACGATAAATATCTTTTCAGGCAAACAAAAAGAGAAACTCTCCTTCAAATATCAGGGTATTGACAATGTGGAAGCAAAAGGAAAAACTTACCCATGCTACCATATCACATTTATCTTCACCGGAGATGGCGGAAAAAAAACTTCCGACAATATGGACGCATGGATACGCGCCGACGAATCCCGCGTGCCTATACGCCTCGAAGGCAAACTGCCCGTAGGCAAAGTTCAATGCGAACTTGTATCCGAATAAGAAGATAGCACGCGTTAGAATTTACGGGCGACAAGCCACCATGCAAAACGCCAATATTTAATTTTGCGTTTTATACGTTTCGGCTCGTGTATAATTTGAAACAATGATTCCAGATGGTGGTCGCTCCACCACTTTCCGGCTCGTTTGTGCCGGCCGACATATACGTCAAAACTGCCGCCGAGTCCCTGATATATCGCATCCGGATGCTTCATCTGCATTTCTGCCATGAACAATTCCTGACGCGGCGACCCCATTGCGACAAACACAACGTCCGGTTTGGTTTCAGCAATATCGGAAATAAGCGCCTCGCGCTCTTTGTCATCTGAAAAGAAGCCATTGCGTCGTCCGGCTATACGTATACCTGGATATTCCGTGCGCAGTTTCTCAACCACGCACGCATTCACGTCTTCGGAAGCTCCTACTATATAGAAACTTTTAACGCTATGGAAGCGATCGACTATATTCAGCCACAAGTCGCAGCCTGCGACTTTACACACGTCTTTGAATCCTTTCTGACGCAATGCAAGCACAGGGCCGCTACCATCGCAGTAGCCTATATTATTATTTATTATGCGGCGGGTGTCATCAGTCGCAAACATCACTTTTTCGGCATTTATAGCCACGAGTATTCCTTTTCGTCTGTCTGCAAAATCTATGATTTCATCGGCAGAGCGGAAAGGATAGACATCAACCCCCCGCAAACAACTTTTTTCCATTCAGAATTGTACTTTTTATAGCGCAAAGGTACAAAAAAGATTACTTAGCCGCAACATCATAACCGCCGTACAATATCGGCAACTTCACAAATGTCGGTAATCACAATATCGGGACGGCATAAGTGTCCAATATCTGTAAGCCCCTGAGGATGAACATTCATCCCGGGGAAAGACTCTTTAAGCATCATAGTATGCCAGCCCATAGCGTTGGGATGCATAAAATCTTTCGCAGGATTATCTCCGATGTATACATAGCTGCAGTCGTCCCCGAAATAATCAATGGCCCTCTGAAACGGGTATGAAGAAAGTTTGTCAGCCTTTATTTCTTCACTTACACTAACATAGTCCATCATATCGTCAAGGCCAAGAGCCTTTAGCTTGTTGCGCTGTCCGATACTGCGCCCATCCGTGATTATGCCGAGTCCACAGCCATATGCGCGCAATTCCTTCAAAACGCCGAGAGACGATTCCGAAAGGCATATGTCGGGCATGTGATTGCGATACACTTGAAGCATTTCCTGCACTCCCATCTGCGGCAACATACCATGCAAAGCATCAAACGCGTTGTCTGCTGCAAGCATAACTCCGAGCACATCTTCATAATTTGCACCGAAACGTTCTTCCGCAACGCGTGCAACTGCGCGTTGCCCCGACGCCACATACTGTATTTCAGGATATAATGTGTCGTCAAGATCGAACAACACTACCCGTTTTTTCATACAAGCTCACGCTTTATAGCTTCAACCGTAAGCTCTATGTCGGCATCACTCAATATCGAACCGCTGGGAAGGCATAACCCGCGTTCGAACAAGCGTTCCTCAATGCCTCCGGCAGAATAATACGGAGCATCGGCAAATACAGGCTGCATGTGCATGGGGCGCCATAGCAACCTCGTTTCTATATTCTGTGCTGCCAGCGCAACGCGCACATCATCGGGAGTACGACCTACGGAAAGGTCTATTTCCATAGTGGTAAGCCAAAAGTTGCTGTCAAATGCCGGGTTTGGATTTTGCTGCACACGCACGCCGTTCACATCTCCAAGCATACGGCAATAGAGGCCATGAATTGCACGCCTGCGCTCCACATGCTCTTGAAGAACTTCCATCTGCCCTACCCCTATACCGGCACAGACATTACTCATCCTGTAATTATATCCGATCACTTCGTGGTAATAGTACGGCCGATTCTCCCGCGCCTGTGTCGCATAAAACTTCACACGGGCCGCAGCTTCTTCCGAGGGGCAGACCAAGGCTCCCCCACCTGATGTTGTGATTATTTTATTTCCATTGAAACTCAATGCTCCGTAATCCCCGAATGTGCCGCATGGACGTCCGTCAAGCATGGAGCCGAGCGCTTCGGCAGCATCTTCAAGGACAGGAATATCCCATCTGCGTGATACTTCAAGAATTTCATCCATTTTGGCTGGCATGCCATAGAGATGGACGGGTATTATCGCTTTAGGCTTTTTCCCAGTGATACGGACACGGTCAGCGATGCAGGCATCAAGCGTGCCGGCATCCATATTCCATGTGTCAGCTTCGCTACCGACAAAAATAGGCTTTGCACCCTGATACAATATAGGGTTGGCGGATGCTGAAAACGTAAATGACTGGCACACCACCTCATCGCCGGCCTCTACACCTAGCATTACAAGACCGAGATGCAAAGCCGCAGTGCCGGCGCTCAGAGCTACCACTCGACCCGGAGCGCCCAAATAATCGCCAAGCAGACGCTCGAACTCATCTACATTAGGCCCTAAAGGAACCACCCAGTTGCTTTTAAAAGCCTCGTTTACCCAATGCTGTTCTTTACCTCCCATATGCGGAAGCGACAGCTTTATAGAATTGTCCATATTCCTTGCTGAGAAATATTAATTTATGGAGAACATCCGCAACACGACCGTGACAGCGAAAATTATGCCCGCTTCACCTTGTCAAGTTTGCTTTGCAAAATTACATATATCTCACGGATTTTGGCTAATTTTGCGAAACAATTATGATTACTACCGCCAAATATTCCTGCCGTTGCATGGCACAAGCGCTCACACATTACGGAGTGCGGCGTGCAGTGTTGTCTCCAGGCTCTCGCAACGCTCCACTCGCGGTTGCGTTCGCACGTAATCCGGAACTTGAATGCAAGGTCGTAATTGACGAACGCTCTGCGGCTTTCGTGGCTCTCGGCATGGCTATAGAAAGCGGAGAGATGGTAGCGATGGCCTGCACAAGCGGGAGCGCCGCCCTCAACTATGCTCCGGCCCTCGCAGAAGCATACTACCGCCACATACCGCTTATCGCCATCACCGCAGACAGACCCGAGGAATGGATTGATCAGGACGACAGTCAGACAATACGTCAGTCCGGCTCTCTCGCTGCTGTCGTGAAAGGCTCGTTTGACATCCCCGTGTGCAGAGGCAACGATGAAGGCTTGCAACGTCTTTGCCGACGCCGTATTGCCGACGCCATGATGCTTGCCACTTCTGCCCCACGCGGTCCTGTGCATATCAACATACAGGTTGACGAACCTATTGACGCAATGGCAGATATTTCGGAACGCATGGTATTTCCGGAACTCACCGCTACAGACACACAAATTCCGGAAGCTGCGCTCAAACGCCTTGCGGAAGAAATAAATGCGGCAAGAAAAGTTCTTGTCGTGGCAGGCTTCATGCCACCATCGGCCAAACTCGTCTCTTGTCTGTCGGAGCTGCCCGAAAACATAGCCATATTATGCGAAGCTCAAAGCAACCTGCCATGCGACCGGTTCGCCGACAACATCGACGCTTCATTGTCCGTAATGAACGAACAGGAAAAAGCCGATATACTCTCGCCTGATATTGTGATTACAATAGGAGGTGCGCTGCTCTCACGCATGCTCAAGGAGGTGATGCGAAAACACGACATCCGCCATTGGAGTATCGGTCATTCAGACCATTGCATCGACCCTCTGCTGCATCTCGAAAAACGAATTGATTGTTCCGCAGAAGTTTTCTTTGGAAATATATCAAAGTTTTTGACGAAGCATGACGATTCTGACAGTTATAAATCACGTTGGCTAAATGTCTCGGACAGAGCACGCAAACGCTCGTTCGCCTTTCTCACCAATGCGGAATGGAGCGATTATAAAGCTATGGGGCTATTGTTGAACGCCATACCCAAGGGTACGGGTCTGCATCTCAGCAACGGAACTACGGTACGCTATGCACAACTTTTCGGTTGTGCCGCAGCATCCCGCGTTGAATGCAACCGTGGCGTCAGCGGCATAGACGGCTGCACGTCCACAGCTATAGGGGCCACCTTTGCCACAGAGCGCCCCATTCTGCTTATAAGCGGCGACATGAGCGCCCAATACGACATGGGGGCATTTGGCATAACCGAAATCCCAGGCCATTTCCGCATGGCGGTGCTCAATAATGGCGGCGGAGGAATATTCCGCTTTATAAAATCCACGCGCTCCCTTCCGGAAATGGAACATTATCTTGCATCCGATGTTCATCTGCCGCTCCGTCAGATTGCCGAAGGCTTCGGATTTGACTATTACGAGGCCGACAATGCCGACAAGCTGTCCCAAGTCATACCATCGTTTTTCGCCGCATCGGAACGCCCTGCAATACTGAATATAATCACACCGCCTCAAACAAGCGCACAGACAATATTGAACTACTTCAACCCGAAATCATGAGAAATTGGACTAAAATAAAGGATTACAGCGATATACTTTTCGATTTTTATAACGGCATAGCCCGTATAACCATCAATCGCCCGGAAGTTTACAACGCATTCCGGCCACAGACCAATGCCGATATGCTCGATGCCATGGACTATTGCCGCCGAACACCTGCTGTTCGTGTAATTGTGCTCACCGGAACCGGAGACAAAGCGTTCTGCAGCGGAGGTGACCAAAATTATAAAAGCCGTGGAGGATACCGCGATTCCGATGGCACCCCACGCCTGAACGTGTTGGAACTCCACAAAGCAATACGCTCCATCCCTAAACCTGTCATAGCCATGGTAAACGGCTATAGCATAGGCGGAGGCAACGTGCTTAATGTGGTTTGCGATCTGTCCATCGCATCGTCAACAGCCCGATTCGGACAGACAGGACCTAAAGTAGGCAGTTTCGACGCAGGATTCGGCTCGTCGTATCTCGCGCGTTGTGTCGGTCAGAAAAAAGCACGTGAAATATGGTTTCTGTGCCGCCAATACACTGCCGACGAAGCACTCGCCATGGGCATGGTTAACGCCGTAGTGGCTCCCGAGCGCCTTGAAGACGAAACAGTGGAATGGTGCGAAACCATAATGAAACGCAGCCCGTTTGCCATACGCATGATAAAGCGTGCCCTCAATGCCGAACTCGACGGACAAGCAGGTCTTATGGAATTTGCCGGCGATGCTACATTGATGTATTACCTTATGGATGAAGCACAGGAAGGCAAAAACGCATTCCTGGAAAAACGAGATCCGGATTTCGACCGTTTTCCCCAATTCCCCGGCTAATGGACATGAACGCCGAATGGGCACGCATGCGTCTTGATTTCCGGTTCGAAGCACGGACTTCAAGAGAAAGCATGAGATATAAAGATACTTACATAGTACGAATCCATAAAGACGGACATTATGCCTATGGAGAATGTGCCCTGTTCCACGGCCTCAGCGAAGACGACAAGCCCGACTACGAAAAGCAGCTTGATTATTATTGCCGCAATTTGAACCGCTTGAAAGAGTGTCGATACAGTTCGATTCGCTTCGGACTTGAAACCGCATTGGCCAACCTTAAACACGATGGCGCCGACGAATGGGACAACTGCAAAGGCATCCCAATCAACGGCCTCATATGGATGGGCGACAAAAAACTCATGGCACGGCGTATCGATGAAAAATTAGCAGATGGATTCGGAGTGCTGAAACTGAAAATCGGCGGCATTGATTTTGAAGACGAACTCGACTTACTTGAAATGATTCGACAGCGGTACGCCCCTTCAAATCTTGAGATAAGATTAGACGCCAACGGCTCGTTCAGCCCGGAAAACGCTTTGAATCGCCTACATCGTTTAAGTTCTTTTGGGATTCATTCCATAGAGCAACCAATAAAAGCTGGGCAGTTGGACCACATGCGCACAATATGCTCAAAAAGCCCTATACCGATA
Source organism: Muribaculaceae bacterium (assembly GCA_009775265.1). Lineage (GTDB taxonomy): Bacteria > Bacteroidota > Bacteroidia > Bacteroidales > Muribaculaceae > CAG-873. Next base: position 226,059 of record VSPG01000001.1, on the reverse strand, counting down.
GCACTCGACGAAGATTTGATAGGCTGCACTTCCGAGCAGGCTAAGCATGAAAAGTTAAGGTACATACAGCCCTCTTATATCATTCTGAAACCGGCCTTGTGCGGCGGGTTGTCTGGCGCCAACAGCTGGGCTGACGCAGCCGAACAAACAGGTATTCAATATTGGTTTACATCAGCACTTGAAAGCAACATCGGCCTTGACTCAATTGCGCGTCTTGCCATAAAGCGCGGAATCAAAATGCCACAAGGTCTCGGAACCGGAGAATTGTACCACAACAATATTCCGTCACCGCTCTACCGCGACGGAGCTTTTCTCCGCCACGACGCCGCAAGGCCATGGATTATACCCGATCTAAAATGGAATACACCGATTTCATAGACGAATGGAACAATGGCAGTGAGCACATAACAGCTCACACGTCGGGCAGCACCGGAACTCCGAAACCAATACATTTATTGAAAAGCGACATGCTCCGCTCGGCTAATGCTACAATAAAACGTTTCGGGCTTGACAAAAATTGTGTGATAGCGTCGTTACTGCCTATAAGCAGCATAGCCACAAAAATGGCTATAGTGCGCAGCATAGCGGCAGGATGCAGATACATTAACCTGCACCCGTCCAACGACTTTGAGATTCCAGAACATATTGATTTACTATCCGTAGGCCCGTCGCAGTGCGACTGCCTCATAGCCCACCCCGACATGGCACAGCAGATAAGAGTATTGCTCGTCGGTGGCGCGGAATTGAGCCTCAAACGGCGTGATGCACTTCTTGCCCTCGGCTATGACTTATACGAGAGTTACGGCATGACAGAAACATGCAGCAACGTAGCGTTGAGACATGGTGCTGACGATTTTTTCGAGGCAAACGAAGGCATAAATTTCTGCCTTGACAATCGCTCGTGTATTGTAGTAGAAGCACCGGCCTATGGATTCGACGGCACCATTACCAACGACATTGCCGTACTGCAAGCACCCGACAGATTCCGTCTTTTAGGACGATACGACAATGTGATAAACAGCGGCGGCTTAAAAATACATCCCGAACAATTGGAACGAGAACTCGCACCATTGCTTGACATTCCTTTCTATATCGTAGGCGTACCTGATGATAAATGGGGGCAATCTGTGGCCATAGTGATAGAAGGTTCGCAGGATGATGCCCAAAAAGCGAGCAATCGCCTTGAAATTTTGACTGACGGAAGAAAACGGCCCAAAAGAGTCATCGCCATGGCTGAATTTGAGCGAACATCATCCGGAAAAATAAAACGAAAACTCCCTTGAGCATCAATTTTTCAGCTATAAGCACCCGGAACGGGCTTCTTAAGCCAACTTTTAAGCCGATAATTTTGTTAATTTAGAAAAGAATCGTAATTTTGCAACGTTGAAAAACGCAATTGTGGCAAAACGCGTTTTAAGTCTACACGTATCATCCCCTCCATTTATTGAACATCAGCTGCAATGCAGCTTGGGAATCCGGTGCTCATGTACCGCTGTTATAAATCCCGACAAGCATTACTACATAATTTTATATGTACAACATTTCCGAATTGAACGAAATGGGCGACGCCGAATTGCGCAAAGTCGCCGAAGACATGGGTCTGAAAAAAATAGATCCAACCCAAAAAGAAGAACTCATTTATCGCATTCTCGACGAACAGGCTGTGGCTCGGGCATCTGCCGGAGCAGAACGGCGTCGTACCTCCGACCAGCCGGAAGCAAAAAAACGCACAAGGCGCAAAAAGAACGACGAAACGGCTACCAACGAGAAAGCACCACAACAGCAGGATTCCGACGCTCCCGCCGCAGAAACTGAAAATATCGTTGCGCCTGAGACTCCACGCAAACGCCGCGGCCGTCCTTCGAAAAAAGAAATAGAAGAGCGCCGGCGCCTTGAAGAAGAAGCAGCCGAACCATCGCCCGTGGCTACCGAAGAGGCTTCAGACAATACTACCGAACCAAATGAAGCTCCGGCCGAGGACGCAAACAAGGAACAGGCCGACGAAACGCAAACCCCTCAGCCCAAACGGGATTTCCGTCCATCCGCAAACGCAGACACTTCTCTCGGCACATTCTTTCCCCGCAGCGAGGGACGTAAATTCGTGCCACGTTCACAACATGAGCGTGAGGAGGCAGAAAAAGCCCAGGCTCACAGCCCTATAACAATAGCCGAACCCGGACAACAACTGCCCGGACAACAGCAGCAGTCTAAGAAAAACAAAAACCGCAAAGACCGTCAGCCACAGCAGAACAATACCCGCTATGACTTTGCAGGACTGCTCGAGGCTGCAGGCGTACTCGAAATAGAGCCACAAGGGCACGGATTCCTTCGGTCGAGCGACTTCAATTATATGCCGAGCCCCGATGACATCTACGTGTCTCAGGCACAAATAAAGCAATACGGGCTCAAGACCGGCGACGTGGTAGAAGCAGGAGTACGTCCGCCACGAGAAAACGACAAATATTTCATTCTTACAGAAGTATTGCGCGTAAACGGACGTTCGCTTGACTTTATCCGCGACCGCGTGCCGTTCGAACACCTAACACCGCTGTTCCCGGATGAGAAATTCAATATCACAGGCGGAACAACATGTAATATGTCTACACGCGTCGTGGACATGTTCTCCCCTATAGGCAAAGGACAGCGAGGCCTTATCGTGGCACCTCCGAAAACCGGTAAGACCCTGCTTTTGAAAGACGTCGCCAACGCCATAGCAGAAAACCATCCCGAAACATACATCATAATACTTCTCATCGACGAGCGTCCCGAAGAAGTGACCGACATGCAACGCAGCGTCAATGCGGAAGTGATAGCCAGCACATTCGACGAACCGGCCGACCGCCATGTTCGCATTGCCGGCATAGTGCTTGAGAAAGCAAAGCGAATGGTGGAATGCGGCCATGACGTCGTGATTCTTCTCGACTCAATCACAAGGCTTGCACGAGCTTACAATACTTGCGCACCTGCTTCCGGCAAGATTCTCAGCGGAGGCGTGGATGCCAACGCACTCCAAAAGCCTAAACGCTTCTTTGGCGCGGCCCGCAACATAGAAGGCGGAGGTTCGCTCACCATAATAGCCACTGCACTTACAGAGACATCCTCAAAAATGGACGAAGTCATTTTCGAAGAGTTCAAAGGCACCGGCAATATGGAGTTGCAACTCGACCGCAAACTATCCAACAAGCGCATATTCCCCGCAGTCGACATCATGGCATCAAGCACACGCCGCGACGACCTGCTTCTGCGTCCCGAAACGCTCAACCGCATGTGGATTCTCCGCCGCTTCCTTGGCGACCGCAACAGTGTCGAAGCCATGGAATTCATCAAAGACCGCATGGAGCGTACCCGCGACAACGACGAACTGTTGCGCACCATGGGCGACTGACAGACAGCATGAGCTAACATATACGCGCAGCCGGGCAATTTTTCGCCCGGCTGCGCGTTATTATTGCTGTAGCAATGAACATAATGAACCGAGTCACATCATTTATTATATTTGTACTCGCGCTTGCAGCCGCATCCGGCACACAAGCCGCAGTGAAGATTCAAGGAAAAATCACAGACGAGAACAACGAGGCTCTCGAATTTGTATCGGTACGGCTGCAAGGCACCGCCCTCGGCGCCACGTCCGGCCTTGACGGCAATTATCAGTTTTCTGTACCCGAATCCGACACATTGCGTCTGGTGTTCACTTGTATAGGCTATCAGGAAGCCAAGCGCAAACTTATAAAGCCTAAAGGAGATGTGACAGTAAACGTGAAGATGGAACCGGCGAGCTATACCCTCAACGCCATCGAAGTAACTGAATACAGAAAGCAGACAGACGGAATACAACGCATCGACGGAGACAGCTACAAGCTCGCTCCAGATGTAAGCGGCGGCTCTGTGGAAGGCCTAATCAGTACAATGGCCGGCGTGACCGGAAGCAATGAAATGTCCTCGCAATACTCAGTGCGTGGCGGTTCTTACGACGAAAACAGCGTCTACATCAATGGCATAGAAGTATATCGCCCTCAACTTGTAAGTTCCGGACAGCAAGAAGGTCTCAGCATAATCAATCCCGACCTCGTGGGTGCCATCGGATTCTCGACCGGGGGGTTCGGCGCCCAATACGGCGACCGCATGTCAAGTGTGCTTGACATAAGCTATCGAGAGCCGGAGTCTTTCGAAGGCTCTGCGGCCTTAAGCCTCATGGGCGGAAGCCTGGCTTTAGGAAGTGCGTCCGGACGTTTTACCCAAATCCATGGCCTGCGTTACAAAAGCAACGCATCGCTATTGGGGTCCATGGACGACAAAGGAGAATACGACCCTCGTTTTTTCGATTATCAGACCTACCTCACATTCAAGTTCAGTCCTAAATGGAAAGCAAGCGTGCTTGGCAATATAGCAATAAACAACTATAAATTCGTGCCTCACGACCGCAATACGGCATTTGGCACATCTACCGACGCCAAGCAGTTCAAAGTCTATTTCGACGGCAACGAAAAAGACCGTTTTGAAACATTCTTTGGTGCCGCCACTATCTCTTTCACACCCAACAAGAAATCCACTTTTGATTTACTGCTGTCGGGATTCCTATCCAACGAACTCGTGGCTTATGATATAAGCGGAGAATATTGGCTTGATCAGGCCGGCACATCCGGCGAGGGAAGCATCGGGGGAGAACTCGGTGTCGGCAAGTATCGCGAACATGCCAGAAACAGACTCAAAGCAAGCGTTTTCAGCGCATCACTACGTGGTGCCACTGCATTAGGCCGACATAATCTGGCATACGGGATAAGCATCAACCACGAGAGCATCCATGACCGCACACGCGAATGGGAGTTGCGGGACAGCGCCGGATTCTCCCTTCCCGCCACTCCCGACGCATTGCGCGTGATTTACAACCTCGATTCCCGCAATGATTTAAGTTCCAATCGCATGTCGGCATATGTGCAGGACAGCTATAGATTATCTACCGCCGCAGGCTATGTGAACATCAACGGAGGCATTCGTTTCAGCTATTGGGATTTCAACCGCGAATTCCTCGTAAGCCCGCGTGTAAGTGTAGGATTCGTTCCTGATGCAGCTCCCCGATGGGCGTTCCGCGTGGCCACCGGCCTTTATTACCAATCGCCGTTTTTCAAAGAGTTCCGCCAGCCGGTGACGGATGAGGACGGCAACACAATTGTGCGCCTTAACTCCGACATCAAGTCGCAGCGCAGTTTCCAGTTTATCGGTGGCGCCGATTTCACATTCAGGGCATTCAACCGTCCTTTCAAATTCTCTGCTGAAGCTTATTACAAGAATCTCGGCAACCTGATCCCCTACGAAATAGATAATCTTAAGGTAGTATATGCCGGTCAGAATCTAAGCAATGGATTTGCCACCGGAATAGACTTCAAACTGTTCGGACAATTTGTGCCGGGTTCTGATTCCTGGATTAGTTTTTCGCTTATGAAAACACAGGAAACTCTGAACGGCGTAAAGGTTCCCCGCCCTTCCGACCGTCGCTACAGCATGGCTCTGTATTTTACTGACTATTTCCCGAAATTTCCAAAACTGAAATTCAGCCTACGCGGGATACTCAATGACGGGCTGCCCATGACAGCCCCGCGCGGCAGCCGCGACAAAGGATACTTCCGCGCTCCCGCCTATAAGCGCGTAGACGTAGGACTCAGCTATGCACTTTTATCGCCCCTTGCCGCCGGGCAACCACAGCGTGGAGGAATCGCATCCAAACTCAAAAGTGTGTGGTTAGGCGTGGATGTATTCAATCTTCTCGACATCAGCAACGTCAGTTCTTACTATTGGGTGACAGATGTCAATGACATACAATACGCCGTGCCGAACTACCTTACCAGACGTCAGTTTAATGTTCGTCTGACGGTTGACTTCTGAGTTATTGGCAATTTTGTCGCAATTATAGGCCTTAAAAACGTTTTTAAGGCCTATAATTGCGTTTTTATGAAAAAAAATAGTAAATTTGCATGTTATAAAACATAGCAATACAACACATAAGGATGATAAAAGCAGCTCTCGAGAAAGTTATCAATGAGGACATGGCCGAAATATGGGCACGCCTCAACAGCGAGGAGCGTCGTCTGGTAGTCGAAAACATGGAGGTGCACACCTTCAAGAAAAACCAGCTCATATATGCCGAGGGCGACGAACCGGAGTTTCTGTGGGTACTGCTTAAAGGCAAAGTAAAAAAGACCAAAGAAGGCGTAGGCGGCCGTGTGCAGATTCTTCGGCTCATTCGACCTGTGCAGTATTTCGGCTACAGGGCTTTTTTTGCACAGGAATCTTACGTCAGCAGTGCTTCCGCTTTCGAGCCTTCCATGCTTGGCTTGGTGCCACTCACCCTTGTTCGAGACATGATAAGCAGCAACAACAGTCTTGCGTGGTTTTTCATTCAGGAACTATCGAAAAACCTCGGAGGTTCCGATACCAGAATAGTAAATTTAACGCAGAAGCATATCAGAGGACGCCTTGCCGAAGCTTTAATCGTACTGCTTGACAACTATGGCTACGAGGACGACGGCGCCACTCTAAAAATATACATGGCACGTGAGGACTTGGCCAACCTTTCAAACATGACCACCAGCAATGCCATACGCACCCTGTCCACTTTTGTCGCAGAACGACTTGTTGTAGTAGACGGACGACGCATAAAAATCATCAATGAAGCCCAATTGCGTAAAATAAGCAAATATGGTTGAACTGCCACATTTGCTTTACTTTATAATACTTTACTATAATGGCCGCCATGCGGCCATTCGTTTTTTCTTATGAAAAAAAATGGCTAAATTTGCAGTCCAAACATTCAGGTCTTAAGAGATTGTCTAAATGATAATAATGAAATTTGGCGGCACATCGGTTGGTTCGGCCGAACGGATAGCAGCCACTGCAGATATAATATTATCGGCCAAACATCCCGTGGTGGTAGTCCTGTCGGCTATGAGCGGCGCCACCAACTCACTGCTCGCCCTCTCGGAAGGAAAAGGGTCACAGGATTCCATCATTGAACGGCACACAGCCACTGCTGAATCATTGGGACTTCCCAAAAACATATGTAGCAAAATACATGCCATCATGGATGCAGCATCCACTCCTTCCGAAATCGTGGCATGCGGCGAACTACTCAGCACCACTATAATGCATTCCTACCTCTGCTCCAAAGGAGCAGACGCAGCTTGGGTGCCTGCCCTTGACTTCATGAGCGTCGGAACGGACGGAGAACCAGACACGAAAACAATAAAGCGTTCTGCAAAAACAGCAATTGAAAAGACCGGGCAACATGATATATATATCACGCAAGGATTTATATGCCGGGATTCATCAGGTGCCGTCTCCACTCTCTCGCGTGGAGGAAGCGACTACACCGCTACTCTGCTCGGAGAAGCGCTTGGCGCTGAATCGGTGCAGATATGGACCGATGTCGACGGAGTGTACACAGCCGACCCACGACGGGTGCAGACTGCGAGAAGAATCCCCAAAATGAGCTATGCCCAAGCCAATACTGCAGCCCGGCGCGGCGCCAAGATTCTACATCCAGACTGCATCCGTCCTGCCGAAAGGGCTGCATTCCCGGTGCAAGTGCTTGACTCATTCCATCCTGAAACAGGAGGCACTATTATAGGAAATTTCAATGACGACAAAGGATTCGTGGCGATAGCCTCGCTTGAATCCGGCAATTGCAGCGAAGTAAGCATAATAGGCCATGGCGACGCTATGGACGATATAAAACAGCAGCTTTCACCATTAAACATTTTAAATATCGTCCAGAACGACGGATATGTCTGTGCTCAAGTTTCGACAGAAGAAGCAGACAAAGCCATGAATCTGCTTCACGATGCATTCATCAATATAAAATAAAGGTTTCCAAAGATATATGATTACAGTCAACAATCTCGGCATCCAATTCGGCAAACGTGTGCTGTTTCAGGATGTCAATCTCAAATTCACTCCCGGCAACTGCTATGGAATAATAGGAGCCAACGGTGCGGGAAAATCCACCCTCATGCGTATGCTTAGCGGAGAACTGGCCCCCACCCACGGATCTGTCAACCAAGGCCCTGGGGAACGCATGAGCGTATTAGAACAGGATCACTACAAATTCGACAATTGTACGGTTATGGACACTGTGCTTCAAGGCCATACCGTGCTTTGGGATATTATGCAGGAGAAAAATGCACTGTATGCGAAAGAGGATTTCAGTGACGCCGACGGAATACGCGCATCGGAACTTGAAGAACGTTTTGCCGAACTCGAAGGCTGGAATGCTGAAAGCGATGCAGCTGCGCTGCTAAGTGGTCTCGGCATAAAAGAAGACCTCCACTACTCGCTGATGGGCGAATTGAGCGGTAAGGAAAAAGTGCGTGTTCTTCTTGCAAAGGCATTATTCGGCAACCCCGACAACCTACTGCTTGACGAACCTACCAACGACCTCGACCTCGACACCGTGGCGTGGCTGGAAGACTATCTCTCCAAATTTGAGAACACGGTGCTCGTAGTCAGCCACGACCGACATTTCCTTGACTCCGTGTGCACTCACACCTTGGATATCGACTATAGCCGTGTTCAACTTTTTGCCGGAAACTACAGTTTCTGGTACCAGTCGAGCCAGCTTGCCCTGCGCCAGCAACAGCAACAGAACAAGAAAGCCGAAGAAAAGCGTAAGGAGCTTATGGAATTCATCCAGCGCTTCAGTGCCAATGTAGCCAAAAGCAAGCAGACCACCTCACGCAAAAAGATGCTTGAAAAACTCAACGTCGAGGAAATCCAGCCTTCAAGCCGTCGCTATCCGGGCATCATCTTCACCCCCGAGCGTGAGCCCGGCAACAAAATCCTTGAAGTGCACGGACTTAGCGCCACAAGCGACGATGGGACGCCGCTTTTCAACGATGTGAACTTTCAAATTGAAAAAGGCGACAAGGTGGTGTTCCTGAGCAGAGACCCTCGCGCCATGACCGCTCTTTTCGAAATAGTCATGGGCAAGCGCAAAGCAGATGCAGGCACTTTCGACTGGGGACAAACTATTACGAATGCCTATCTGCCAATGGACAACTCCGATTTCTTCCGTACCGACCTTAATCTGGTAGACTGGCTGTGCCAATTCAGTTCCGATACCAGCGAGATATATCTCAAAGGTTTTCTTGGAAAAATGCTTTTTTCAGGAGAAGAAGTGCTCAAAAAAGCCTCTGTGCTCAGCGGTGGCGAAAAAATGCGCTGCATGATAGCAAGAATGATGATGACCAACGCCAATACACTCGTACTGGACTCCCCTACAAACCATCTCGACCTTGAAAGCATACAGGCGTTCAACAACACGCTTCAAGCATTCAAAGGCAATGTGCTCATGGCTTCGCACGACCACGAATTCATACAGACCGTGTGCAACCGCATTATTGAGCTTACACCCGGAGGCATCATAGACAAAATGATGGATTACGACGACTATATCACAGACGAACGCGTGCTTGCTGCCCGCGAACGTCTTTACAATACATAAATATGGTAAAGCACATTGTTATGTTTCGCCTGAAAGGCAGCGCTGACGAGCGTTTGCGCGTGGCAGAATCTTTCAAGAGCGCTCTTGAAGCTCTTCCTGAACAAATCGACGTACTTCAATCCATTGAAGTGGGCATCAACACAAACCCATGCGAAGATTGGGACGTAGTATTGACCGCCGTAGTACCAACAATGGCAGACGTGCCTGTCTACGCCAAACACCCGGCCCACGTGGCGGCAGCGGCGCTACTCGGTGCCAACAAGGACATGCGGGCATGCGTGGACTACGAATTCTGAAATAAATCAAAAAACGGACGGCTGCACTTATAGCCATCCGTTTTTGATTTCAAGAAGTTATACCAAGTAAATATCATATGGAAATCCTGTTTCTCTGTATTATAATTTTTCTGTTCATTTTGGCCGTATTCGACTTGTCGGTGGGTGTAAGTAACGATGCTGTGAATTTTCTCAACTCGGCCATAGGCTCCAAAGCCGCCTCATTCAAGCGTATTCTCATAGTGGCCTCCGCAGGTGTCTTTATCGGAGCGGCAATGAGCAACGGCATGATGGATATTGCCAGGCACGGAATATTCCGGCCGGAGCACTTCTCTTTTTACGACATCATATGCATTTTCATGGCTGTTATGGTAGCCGACATCATACTCCTCGACCTTTTCAACAGCATAGGCATGCCTACATCCACTACCGTGTCAATGGTGTTTGAATTGCTTGGAGCCACGTTCGTTGTTTCGTTGATAAAAATGGCCTCAGACACCACCGAACTTGGATTCAACGACCTGCTTAACACCGAAAAAGCGTTGTCGGTGATTATCGGAATATTCCTTTCCGTCGCAATCGCTTTCTTTTTCGGCACTTTGGTACAGTTCATAACACGCATGCTGTTTTCATTCAATTTCCGTAGTAAACTGAAATGGAAAATCGGAGTGTTCGGAGGAATATGTGCAACTGCCATAGTATATTTTCTTCTGATTAAAGGAGCGAAGGACTTGAATTTCATGACGCCCGAAGTAAAAGCATGGATAAACGACAACACTCCTGCAACGGTCGGCGGCTGTTTCGTAGGATTTACACTGCTGATGCAAATGCTTCACTTTCTTAAAGTGAACGTGCTAAAGGTAATTGTACTAATGGGCACATTCGCCCTCGCCATGGCATTTGCCGGAAACGATCTTGTAAACTTCATAGGCATACCCCTTTCGGGTCTTGCCTCATTCCAGGATTATAGTGCAAATGGTTTGGGCGATCCTGACAGCTTCATGATGTCGTCGCTGAACAGCCCTGCGGATACACCGTTATGGTTTCTTGTAGGAGCAGGCATCATAATGGTTGTAGCGCTTGCCTCGTCAAAAAAAGCCCAAAAAGTGGCTCAGACAGAAATAGGCCTCGGCAGCCAAAACGGAGGCGACGAAATGTTCGGCTCGTCAAAAATTGCCCGTAGCCTCGTCAGATGGACTCTTGCTCTCATCGCACGCGTAAGGCGTGCCACACCGAAAAAACTGAGGCGGTTCTTTAGCCGACGGTTCAATGTAGAGGACAGCATTCTCGAAGACGGTGCAGCATTCGACCTCTTGCGCGGTGCTGTCAACCTTGTGCTTGCCGGAGCATTGATTGCACTTGGCACATCCCTCAAACTGCCGCTATCAACCACTTTCGTTACATTCATGGTAGCAATGGGTACATCTCTTTCCGACAGGGCATGGGGACGCGAGAGCGCCGTTTTCCGAATCACCGGCGTAATATCCGTAATCGGAGGATGGTTTCTCACTGCCGGAGCCGCATTCATAGGAGCTGGCGCTATAGTGTTTTTAATGCATTTAGGTGGCCTTTGGATAATGATGGCTCTTGCCGTGACAACAATATTCATAATAATACGCAGCAACCGCCGGTTCCGGGCAAAGAGCAAAGCCGAACAAGGCGACACTCTTTTCCAAACGATTCTTGCCACACAAGATTCCGCTTCAATATGGCCGATGTTCCTGACATACCTCACCGATGAGCACGAAAAATTTTTAAGCTATGCAAAGGATACATACGGCAGCATCTCCAACGCCTTCCTGAAAGAAGACGTGCGCACGCTTGCCAAGACTGAGAAAAGTCTGCCATTGAAAAAGCGCGAATTAAAATCAGCCCGACGCAGAGAAACGCTTTGCCTGCGGAAGCTCAACAGAGAAACAGCCATAGAGAAAAGCACATGGTTTTATCTTGGCAACAATTGTTGCATGTCAATGCTGTACAGCCTATATCGCATCAATGAGATATGCAAAGAGCACGTAGACAACAATTTCCTGCCTCTACCTGCAAGCCACGAAGAAGACTTTAATGAAGTGCGCCGTCGTGTCGGAGAGCTGTTCGACGAGTCGCTCGGCATCATAACCACAAGAGACACTGCTGTGGTAAATGTAATACGACGCAGATGCGATAAGACTAAAGATATGATTTCAGATATATATCATAAACTCTACGACCAGATTCGCGAAGGGGATTCATCTGCAATGACCGTGCTGTATGTTTACCTTAACATGCTTCAGGAAACACAGGAAATAGTATCGGCATTACGCAAATTCCTACGTTCGTTTGCAAAAATGTGCGACAAGGATTATTCCGGACGTCGCTAAGTTATTATATAAAATTGGCTGCGCATTCAATTTAGCGCAGCCAATTTTATATAGTTTTATGATTAACTCTTAATCTTATTTCAGGGCACAATTTCTGCACTTCTCGGATATTTCGGTGAAGAAATCGTTGCCTTTGTCGTCAACAAGAATGAACGCAGGGAAATCCTCTACTTCGATTTTCCATATAGCCTCCATTCCGAGTTCAGGATATTCAAGCAACTCCACGCTTTTTATAGAATCTTTGGCGAGAACAGCTGCCGGGCCGCCGATACTGCCGAGATAAAAACCGCCATGCTTGTGGCATGCCTCTGTCACCTGCTTCGAACGGTTACCCTTTGCTATCATTATCATAGATCCACCGGCTGCCTGGAACTGGTCTACATACGGATCCATACGTCCGGCAGTCGTCGGACCGAAAGAGCCGCTGGCCATTCCTGCGGGAGTTTTTGCAGGTCCTGCATAATATATGGGATGATCCTTAAGATATTGCGGCATAGGCTCGCCTGCGTCAAGACGCTGCTTGATTTTTGCATGAGCGATGTCACGGCCTACGATAATCGTGCCATTGAGCGAAAGACGTGTGCTGACAGGATACTTTGAAAATTCTGCAAGAACTTCCGGCATAGGACGGTTAAGGTCGATGCGCACAACCTCCCCTTCGCCCTGCTTGCGGTATTCTTCCGGGATAAGCTCGCCGGGGTTGCTGTCAAGTTTTTCTATCCACAGACCGTCGCGGTTGATTTTAGCTTTCACATTGCGGTCGGCAGAGCAGCTTACGCCCATACCGATCGGACATGATGCACCGTGACGCGGCAGTCGGATTACGCGTATGTCATGGGCGAAATATTTGCCTCCGAACTGAGCGCCGAGACCAAGTTGCTCACTGGCCTTCTTTAGTTCGGCTTCAAGTTCTATGTCGCGGAAAGCATGGCCGAGCTCATTGCCTTTTGTCGGCAGGCTGTCGTAATACTTTACAGAAGCCTTCTTCACCGTGGCAAGATTCATTTCTGCCGAAGTGCCGCCGATTACAAATGCGATATGATAAGGGGGGCATGCTGCCGTGCCGAGCGATTTCATTTTCTCAACAAGGAAAGGCACGAGCTTTTCGGGAGTAATGATAGCTTTGGTTTCCTGATACAAGTATGTCTTGTTTGCAGAACCGCCGCCTTTTGCCACAAACAGGAAGTGGTATTCATCGTCGTTGGTGGCATGAACATCAATTTGAGCAGGCAGGTTGCAACCGGTATTCACCTCATCATACATGTTGAGAGGAGCATTCTGGCTATAACGCAGATTGTCGGTAGTATATGTGTCATAAACACCGTGGCTAAGATATTCCTCGTCGTAGGCACCCGTATATACATACTGGCCTTTTTCGCCATGGATAATAGCCGTACCCGTATCCTGACAGAAAGGCAGTTCACCCTTTGCAGCCACTTCAGCATTGCGAAGCATGGTGAGAGCCACGAACTTGTCGTTCTCGCTTGCTTCAGAATCTGCAAGGATTTTGGCTACCATCTCATTGTGTTCGCGACGCAGCATGAAAGCATTGTCATGAGTAGCCTGACGGGCAATTACCCTCAGAGCCTCGGGGTCTACGACCAAAAACTCGTGGCCGCCCCAGTTTTCCACTTTCACGTAATCGGAAGTGAGATGGTAGTATTCGGTTGTGTCCGGTCCGAGCGGAAACATTTCCTGATACTTGAACGGTTTTGTTGCCATTATGATTCAGTATTAAAATGGTTATTCTTGCCGCAAATTTACAAAATTCCGCGGGATTATTAGTACTTTTGCATAAGTAAAAAATAGCATATGGAACTCATCAGGAATACAGATTTTGCAGGAGAGAGACCCTTGTTTGGTTCCAAAGACCTGCGTCTTGAAAATGTGACCGTACAAGAAGGAGAGTCGGCCTTGAAATGTTGCAGCAATATAGAAGCCGTAGGCTGCCGCTTCGAAGGCAAATATCCCTTTTGGCATGTCGAAACTTTCCGTATCGACAACTGCGTGTTCACTCCCGGAGCGCGCGCTGCGCTATGGTATTCCAAAGGTCTTGTCATGACCGACACACAAGTAGATGCCCCTAAGATGTTCCGCGAAATGCAATCCTTGTCACTTGAGCGCGTACGAATCCCCGACGCACAGGAGACATTCTGGCATTGCAACGGTATACGCCTCCATGACGTGAATACATCCAATGCCGATTATATCTTCATGCATTGCTCCGATATTGTCATCGATAAATACCGTCTGGACGGAAATTATTCTTTCCAATACTGCCGCAACGTGGAAATACGCAATGCTGTACTCAACTCCAAAGACGCCGTATGGAATACTGAAAACGTAACCATCTATGACTCCGAACTCACAGGCGAATATCTCGGTTGGCACTCCATGAATCTACGGCTCGTACGTTGCCGTATAAGCGGCACACAGCCCCTGTGCTATTGCGAAAACCTTGTGTTAGAAGACTGCATAATGACCGATGAATGTGACCGCGCATTTGAGGACAGCGATGTCAATGCAAGCGTGAACTCACATATTATAAGTATTTTCAATCCCCGCTCCGGCGAAATCCATTGCAAAGGCGTCGGCGACATACATATCGACAAATTCATAAAAAGCCCTGCCGACTGCCGCATAATAACAGACCTATGAAATTTGATTTTGACACATCGCCCGAACGCCGTGGCACTGCATCCTATAAATGGGATTCTGCTGAATCAAGGGATATAGTACCTCTTTGGGTAGCCGACATGGATTTCCGCACTGCTCCAGCCATTACGGAAGCTCTGCATCGGCGTGTCGACCATGGCGTGTTCGGATATGTGCGTGTTCCTGACGATTATTACGAAGCACTGACCGGATGGTTTTGCCGACGCCACAACTGGCACTTCAACCGCGACGAAGTAATATATACATCCGGAGTGGTACCGGCCATATCAGCAGTAATCAAAGCATTATGCCGCGAAGGAGACGGCGTCGTGCTGCAGACACCGGTCTATAACTGCTTTTTTTCATCGGTACGCAATAATGGATGCCACATAATCGACAGCCCTCTGCTGCGTGTAGATACACCCCAAGGCTTTACCTACAGGATGGATTTTGAGGACCTCGAACGGTGTGTCTCCCGTCCGGAAGTAAAGGCAATGCTGCTGTGCAACCCTCATAATCCTGCCGGCAGGTGCTGGAGCGAAAATGAATTGCGGCACGTCGCGCATATATGTGCACGCCACGGCGTTGTGGTTGTAAGCGACGAAATTCATTGCGAACTCACAATGCCCGGACATGTGTTTACACCCTTCGACACCGTTGCGGAAGGGTGCCATTTTGTTGTCTGCAATTCTCCGAGCAAGGCTTTCAATACGGCAGGATTACAGATAGCCAATATTATATGTCCTGACCCCGGTATGCGCCGCGACATTGACAAAGCCATAAACATCAACGAGGTGTGTGATATAAATCCGTTTGGGGTAGAAGCACTTAAGGCGGCCTATAACGAAAGCCTGCCATGGCTTGAACAACTTATAGAATATCTGCACGGCAACTATATGTTTTTCCGTAAATTCATGAGCCGCGAACTGCCTAAGCTACAAGTTGCCGAGCTCGAAGCAACATATCTGGCATGGGTAGATATAACACCCACAGGTATTAAATCCGACGAGCTTGAAAAATATCTCTTAAACAACCACCAAGTGTGGGTGAACGCCGGCGAAATGTATGGTAGCGAAGGATTCATACGTATCAATCTCGCATGTCCCCGCAGCCGCCTTGCCGAAGGGCTTCGGCGAATGGCCGGCGGAATAAAGACTCTGCTGTAAACGTGGCCGATATATCACAGATTCAAAACGGAGAGGCTCTTAACCTGAGCTCCAAGCTATCTCTTGCCGCCAAACTGTCAATGCCGGCCATTATGGCCCAGTTGTCGAGCATACTAATGCAGTATATCGACGCATCAATGGTAGGACGCCTCGGAGCCGATTGTTCGGCTTCTGTCGGCCTGATGAGCAGTTCTCTATGGTTTTTCTGGGGCATCTGTTCAATGGTGACAATGGGGTTTTCCGTGCAAGTGGCTCACCGACTCGGCGCAAAAGAACAGTCTCAAGCGCGTTCCGTAGTGCGTCAGGGCATAACCTCATGTCTGCTGTTTGCCGTCTTTGCCTCTGTTGCCGGCCTTCTGCTCGCACCCAAACTTCCGGAATGGCTCGGCGGCGAAGATGTATTACGTCACGATGCCTCGCTATATTTCTCCGTTTTCATTGCCGCATTGCCGTTGCTCACGATGAACTACCTCGGCGGAGGCATGCTGCGATGTGCCGGCAACATGAAGGTTCCGAGCCTTCTGAATGTGCTGATGTGCGTGCTCGACATAGTTTTCAATTTCTTCCTGATATTCCCAACTCGTGAAATCTCCATAGCCGGTGTTTCGCTGAATGTGCCCGGAGCGGGACTCGGGGTACTTGGAGCTGCCATCGGCACTGTATTGGCGGAAGTCATAGTAGCAGCACTCATGATGTGGTACCTTCTTGCGCTGCAACCGGATTTGCGGATTAAAGGACGTCCTCGCGGCAGTTTCCGCCCTACCCGCGATGTGTTGCGACGTGCCGTCCGGATTTCTGTGCCTATGACACTCGAACACGCCATATTCTGCGGCGCGCAGATAATGATTACAATAATTGTTGCTCCTCTTGGAGTGGTTGCCATAGCCGCAAATGCCTTTGCAGTAACAGCGGAAAGCCTTTGCTACATGCCCGGATTCGGCATCGGCGATGCTGCCACAACTCTGACAGGACAAAGTTTCGGAGCACGACGGCCCGAACTCGTGAAAAGTTTCTGCTATATAAGCGTAGGCATGGGAATGGCGGTAATGACAATAATGGGAGCCATAATGTATATAGCCGCGCCTGTCATGATGGATATAATGACTCCGGTCGAAGCCATAAGGCAGCTTGGCACGGAAGTGCTGAGGATAGAAGCGTGGGCCGAACCTATGTATGCGGCATCCATCGTGGCGTACGGAGCATTTGTAGGAGTCGGGGACACTATGTGGCCCGCCGTCATGAACTTCGGCAGCATATGGCTTGTGCGTATCCCGGTGGCCGCATTGCTTGCACCTGCTATGGGACTGCGCGGCGTATGGATAGCGATGGCCGTGGAACTCACTTTCCGCGGACTGATATTTCTTTGGAGAATGTGGTCGGGAAGCTGGTGTAAGAATGTCAAAACGGCAGCAGCCATGCTATGATATACGACTCCAGTCGGCGCTCCGTTTTATACACGCTTCAAGCTCTCGCCGGAAAACGGCATTGTCGGCCTGCATCAGCGACGGATCGCTGTCAAGGAGGCGGGTGGCCGCATCGCGTGCCATCTGCACGATGGCGCCGTCGGTTGCAAGATTGGTAATTCGCAAATCAAACGGAACACCGCTCTGCATCGTACCCTCTATGTCGCCGGGGCCTCTCATCTGCATGTCGGCTTCTGCCACGACAAAACCGTCGGTAGTCTGAGTCATAAGTTCGAGGCGTTTTCGCGTATCTGTGGCTATATTGTGGCGACTCATAAGTATGCAATAGCTTTGGTCTGCACCACGCCCGACACGTCCACGCAACTGGTGCAACTGCGAAAGCCCGAAACGTTCTGCATTCTCAATTATCATGACGGAGGCGTTCGGCACATTCACCCCCACTTCTATGACTGTCGTGGCAACCAATATGCGTGCCTCGCCCGATGCAAACAACCCCATCTGATAGTCTTTCTCGGCCGGCTTCATACGCCCGTGGACAAAAGCCACTTTAAAATCCGGGAATGTGTCGCACACGATTCCATAGCCTTCGTTCAAACTCCGCAAATCGAGTTTTTCATTCTCTTCTATAAGCGGATAAACTATATATACCTGCCTTCCGGCACGCAATTGGGCATATGTTGCTTTATACACCTGCAGGCGCTGCGGCTCATAGCGCAACACTGTGGCTATGGGCTTTCGGCCGGGAGGCAACTCGTCTATAACGCTTACGTCAAGGTCGCCATATACTGTCATGGCAAGCGTACGCGGTATCGGAGTGGCAGTCATAACCAGCACATGGGGTCCCACATCGTTCTTCGCCCATAGTCTTGCCCGCTGAGCCACGCCGAAGCGATGCTGCTCGTCAATGACAGCCATTCCAAGATTGCGAAACTCCACACCATCTTCTATAATAGCATGCGTGCCCACAAGAATATCCAACGAACCATCGCGCAATGACTCATGGATTTTTCTGCGCTCTGCCGCACGCGTGGAGCCTTTCAAAAGCCCAACGCTTACCCCTGCAGGCCGAAGCATTTCTGAAATAGTTTCGAAATGCTGGGTGGCAAGAATTTCCGTAGGAGCCATAAGACAAGCCTGCATGCCATTGTCTACCGCTATCAGCATTGCCATAAGCGCAACCAGAGTTTTCCCGCTACCCACGTCGCCTTGTACAAGCCTGTTCATCTGGCGTCCGCTCAAAAGGTCGGAACGTATTTCCTTTACGACCCGTTTCTGTGCTCCGGTGAGTTCAAACGGGAGGCATTCGGTATAGAATGTATTGAAAGCGTCTCCCACACGGGGCATCGGATGTCCTACGCTCTCGCCCTTACGCCTGCGGTTGCGCCGCAACATATCGACTTGAATGTAGAACAGTTCCTCAAACTTTAACCGCAAGCGAGCGCGCTGCAATGCTGCATTGTCAGAAGGGCAATGTATGGCCCGTATGGCATCATCGAGCGACATAAGCCCCAATGGACCAACAACCGACTGAGGCAAAGTCTCCTTTATGGACGGATGAGAATCAAGCACGCCCTGAATCCACAGTTGAAACTGTCGTGAACCTATATTTCGCGAGCGCAGCGTTTCTGTCAGAGGATATATGCCGCGTATGCCGGTCGCAGTCATAGCCAGCGAAGGTGACTCGATTTCAGGATGCGACATCTGCCAACGTCCGTTAAACTCACTCGGCTTGCCAAAAAGCACATAATCCGTGTCTGTAAGCAATTTGCGCTTAAGGGTGGCTATGCCCTTAAACCATACCACATCCATCGCCTTGCTGCCATCGGAAAAAAGACCTACCAGACGCATTTTGGCTCCTTCTCCGATTGTATTGAGACTGACAAACCGTCCCCTAACCTGCACCGCAGGCATATCTCCCTCAAAATCAGCGATTCTGTACACCGTCGAACGGTCGAGGTAATGCGTCGGAAAATGGTGCAAAAGGTCGTAGGCATTGCGGATGCCCAATTGGGATTCAAGAAGCTCGGCCCGTTTAGGACCTACTCCTTTCACATATTTTATACTCAGCGCACGCAACGAATTCATTGCATCTGCATGGCGAGAATGCAGCCGGCCACGGCAAGGTCGGCGGGATTGGTAATCTTTATATTGGAAGACGAGCCATCCGTAAGCACTATTTTTCCATAACCGCAATATTCCATAAGCGATGCATCGTCGCTGAAATCAAGGGCTCCGTCTGCGGCATACGCCATGGAAAGCTTGTCGTAGCGGAAAGCCTGCGGAGTCTGTACTGCTCTGAACATTGTCCGGTCCACAGCATCTGAAGCGCCCCCGTCGGTATGTATCCGCCTCAACGAATCAGACACGGCCACAACCGGAATTGCTCCATCTATATCGCAATCTGCCATGGCCTCCATCACTGCATGAACACAAGCGGCATCGACAAGCGGACGCGCGCCGTCATGCACCAGCACTACTTCCGGCGCATCGGATATTGCGCCTACTGCATTTCGCACCGACTCCGAACGTGTGGCGCCGCCATGCACAATACGAGGAGAATCGAATGAATGCCGGCGGCACAATTCGCACCAATAGTCTTCCATCTGCCGGCTGAGCACAAGCGTCATGGCCGCACCGGGCAAAGCCGACCGAAGGCGTTCTACTGTGTGCATAAGCACCGGCCTTCCCATAAGTTCACAAAATTGCTTCGGCAGAGTTGAGCCAAAACGAGAGCCACTTCCTGCCGCCACAATTATCACATGAGCTTTCATGCCTTATACAAACTCCTTTATTCTGAAAAAATAGGCATCGGAGCCATCATGGCATTGACCTGCTCACGCACGGCCGCTATTGCTTCGGCGTTATCGACATTGTGCAGCACCTCATCTATAAGGTCTGCGACAACCGTCATCATAATCACATCGGCTCCACGTGTAGTTATGGCTGGAGTGCCGAGACGTATACCTGACGTCTGGAACGGCGAACGGGTGTCGAAAGGCACCATATTCTTGTTTGCTGTAATATCGGCCTCCACAAGAGCCTTTTCAGCCACTTTACCGGTAAGTTCAGGAAGATTTTCACGCAAGTCTATGAGCACGCAATGATTGTCTGTACCGCCGCTCACGATTTTGTAGCCTTTATCTTTAAGCGCTTTGGCAAGGGCACGCGCATTAAGCAGCACATGGTGCTGATATTCTTTAAATGCAGGCGAAAGAGCCTCTCCGAACGCTACGGCTTTTGCTGCAACCACATTTTCGAGAGGGCCACCCTGCACACCGGGAAAAACAGACGAATCGAGCAGAGCCGACATCATTTTCACCTGTCCCTTGGGTGTAGTCTTTCCCCATGGGTTCTCAAAGTCTTCGCCCATCATTATGACACCGCCACGCGGACCGCGCAGCGTCTTGTGGGTCGTGGAGGTAACAATATGGGCATATCGAAGCGGATTGTCAAGAAGCCCTGCTGCTATCAGTCCTGCGGGATGCGCCATATCAACCATGAAAATAGCACCGATGCTGTCGGCTATACGGCGCATACGGGCGTAATCCCATTCTCTGCTATATGCGCTCGCACCGCCGACGATGAGATGGGGACGCTCTCGCAGAGCCGTTTCTTCCATTTTATCATAGTCGACAAGTCCGGTCTCGGCATCAACTCCATAATCCACAACACGGTATAGCATTCCAGAAAAATTCACAGGGCTGCCATGCGTAAGGTGGCCGCCTTGCGAGAGATTCAGCCCCATAAGCGTGTCGCCAGGATTCAGACAAGCCATAATTGCAGCCATATTGGCTTGAGCGCCGGAATGGGGCTGAACATTTGCCCATTGCGCGCCAAAGAGCTTCTTGAGGCGGTCAATAGCCAGTTCTTCCGCTTCGTCCACCACCTGGCAACCGCCATAATAACGCTTTCCGGGATAACCCTCGGCATATTTATTGGTAAGGCACGACCCCATGGCAGCAAGTACCTGCGGGCTTACAAAATTCTCGGAAGCTATAAGCTCCATACCCATGTGCTGACGTGCGTCCTCGCGCGCGATAATGTCGAAAATCTGCTTGTCCTTATACATAACCTTCTGTTATTTTTGTTTGTTTTTAGCTACTGAGAAACCGAACTTTCCCAATTTTTCACCCAATGCGTAATAACCGCCATGGCAGTATGCCATAATTCCAGACGCAGCAAGGTCGAACGCTCCTGTATCAGGGTCAAGAAAGACGTCGTCTGCAATGACATTGACCACATCGGCAATGAACATGTCGTGGCTTCCAAGTCTTATTATCTCCTTTACACGACATTCTATGCAAAGTGGCGATTCTGCTATGGCAGGGCACGCATTAGCATGACCGGGCACCGGCGTAAGCCCCGTAAGAGCCCATTTGTCACAGTCACGTCCGGAACGGACTCCGACAAAATCAGTAGCACGTGCCATCGCCTCGGTCGTCAGATTAAGGGTAAACTCCATTCGGCTACGCAACATGCCATAGCTGTGACGCTCCGGACGCACGCTTATATACAGCAGCGGAGGATTGGTACAAATCGTACCGGTCCATGCCACTGTCAGCATATTGGAGGTATGCATGTCGCCGCAGGTCACTATTGCCGCAGGCAACGGATAAACCATCGTTCCGGGTTTCCAGTTCACTTTCATAATTGCAAAACTACTAAAAAAATGTGAAACACACGCCATGTTTCCTACAAAGTTTGCTACCTTTGCAAGGCTATGAGAAGCCTATCAATACTTTTTGCGGCAATATGTGCCCTTTCCGCATCGGCTCAACAAGAAGCCGACTCTCTTGAAGCACAGCCATACTATATACTCATCGGCGAGGCAGAAGAAGCCATAGCAGACAACCGCCATGAGGAGGCTGCCGCGAGACTGCGCGACGCCATGGCTGTCGACCCAGACAACCCCGGCAATGTGCTGCTGCTTTCTAACCTCGGCGTCATATACTGGCGATGCGGGCAAGATTCCATGGCTCTGTCTGTGTTCGACGAAGCACACCGGCGGGCTCCGTCGATGGTGACGATTCTGCTCAACCGCGGACGTCTGCAGCTCGACATGGGAATGAGCCGCCAGGCTTACGACGATTTTGACAAAGCAGTTGAATTGGATTCTCTGAATTGTACAGCACGATATTATCGCGGGACAATGAGCTTGTACGGCGGCCGTCTTGACCTTGCCGAAAAAGATTTCGACATTATAAAAACATTGAAACCGCGCGCACTCGACACTGCGGTGGCTCTAAGCGCACTATACTCGCTGAGCGGCCGCGACCGCGAGGCCGTGCCATATTTTGAACGCTTGATAGAGGAAGACCCTGCTCCCGAATATTATTCAGGACTCGCCGGATGTCTGCTTGCCCTGAGCGAACTAAGCAAGGCGGGCGAAATAATTGATGCTGGACTTAAACGATACAGCTACGACGCAGAATTATACTATTACCGGGCATGGCTTAACCGCGACAGATACAGACTTGACGAAGCCCACGCCGACGCCCGGAAAGCCATAGAACTGGGAGCCAATAAAAATAAAGTTGACGCTTTATTTACGCGATAACCTCATCCGGCATCACTTTATGCCACGGCGGTCAAGCGCATTTCTGTAACGTCTTGCATTGGCACTATGCGTCGCATAGTCCACTGCAAAGTTATGACGGCCGCTGAAATCTTCTTTTGCGCACATATATATGTAATCGTGCTGAGGAGCATCAAGCACAGCTTTCAATGTGGCTGACTCTGCTATCCGAATAGGGCCCGGAGGCAAACCCTCGTTAAGATACGTATTGTATGGAGACCGGACCTGCAGATGACGTCCTGTAATGCGACGAAGCGAAAAATCGCCTACGGCAAACTTTACCGTAGGATCGGCCTGAAGTTTCATCCCTTTTTGCAAACGATTGAGGTACAATCTTGCAACAGTACCCCTTTCTTTGTCATCGGCGGTCTCCTCCTCAACGATAGATGCCACTACGGCAACTTCTACCGGACGCAAACCGAGGCGTCGCGCGGCCGACCGCCTTTGTTCGTTCCAAAAGCGGTCACGCGTATCGGCCAGCGCGCTTACCACTTTATATGGTGAAGCAGTCCAATAAAACTCATAACTGTCAGGCAGGAAAGCTGCCGTATATTCGTCACCCGAACGATAGCCGCGCTTCGGCAACACGCTGTCACACGCTTCAAGAAACTCGTCGGGAGTGAACTCCATCACCATACCGGCACGCTCGGCAAGTTGCGACAACGTTCGTATGTTGTTGAAAGTAAATCGAACAGGAGTCTGGCGTTTCTTTCTAAGATTCTGTGCCACACGGAGCGCAGTCATGCCAGGTTCTACGACGTAGCTACCATTGGCTTTGCCCGGGTCTGCACCCGATATTCTGAAAAGTCGCGAAACTTTTCCACCGAAATCATTCCCCAATTCTGCACGAAGACAAGAATCCACTCCTGCGTTGTCACAATACCGCGGTATATTGACTCTGACAGCCTTTACTCCGTTGAAATCCGCAAAAACACAAATTTTAAGGAGTAATGCGGCTGCCAATGCGAGCGCCACAGCTACACACGATACGACAAGCGATTTTTTCATTCTTTGTCGGGCCATATTCCGAAAGGATCAAATGCGAACCAGTCAAAACTTCTGCCACTACTGAGAATGCCGTTTATCTCGCTGAATATGGCATGTGCCGAAATTCGCGCCAGCAAATCGTCCGTGCCGTCGGCAGCAGTAAAGCCATCACGCAACATATCCTCGGCAAATCTCCGGGCTTCGATAAGCTTGCCGGTCTTTATCTTTGATATAAGACATATTATTATATTTGCATACCAACTGCCGCTGTCCAAAATGCTGCCATCCTTTTCAGATTCAACAAGCCGGTTTATTGTCTCGAAATCCTGAAGACGGAACAATACATCGAGATAAACCGAGCGGTCCAGCAAAGGCGTCGTGCTGTTGCGTTCGTAGGCTTCAATTACCTGTCTGGCTTCATTATACATTCCGCTGCCACGAAGTTCTTCCGCCCAATCAAGCCACGTGTCCTCGTCACGTTCGTCAGTGGCATTGAAAAACCTGTCGAGCATAAACGACAAGTCGCCCACTCCCGTAGCAAAGGCGTCGGAAAGTACGGCACGGTCGCCGGGAAAGCGGTCGAGACAATTGCGCATCGCTTCGCGTGAAGCGGCCACATTGCCCGTAGCATAATTGACAAATGCAGCCACGCGCTGCACATCGGCGTCATCGGGATATTTTCCTGCCAAAGTCCGGATAATTTCAGCAGCTTCGTTTTGCGTCTTCTCATCGCCTATAAGCATTCTCGCACGCATCTGCAATGCTTCCTTTCCGTCAGGGTCAATGGCAAGAGAGTAGTCCAACGCAGCCATTGCCCTGTCACGCTTGTCAAGCATGTCGAAATCCTGCGCAAGCATATACCAGTAATATGCGTTGAACGGCTCTGCTTCCGTCAGTTCTTCAAGATAAGCAACCGCCTTTTCATAGTTGTGGTTAAGTTCGGACACCACAGCCATTTCATATATGAGAATAGGGGCGTATTCCGATTGCCTGCGCAATTGCTTCTCATTGGCCACCAACCAGTCGTAAGCACCGAGCTGCGAGGCAAGTTCCACAAACTGAATCACTTCTTCATCATCAAGTTTGTCAACACCTCCGAGCAGATACTCCAAAGCCCGCTCGGCATCCTTGCCATGTGGCGCCCTCGAACGCAGACGCATAATCTCCCACATAGGCGAATTTTCCTGAGGATTGTCTTCCAGGAATTTGGATGCGGCATCATCACTGACGAACGAATAGAAAATGGCACGGCGTTCTTTTAGCAATGCGCTTTCCGGATAAAGACGCGCACCACACATCAACACTTCCATTTTCAGATAGTCGTCGGCCATATCGCCGGCAAAGTCAAAGAGGTCGATTAGTTCGTCCTCGTCGAAAAAACGCTCGCCTACGGGTTTTGTGAGCGATTTGCGGAATCGCTCACAAAGTTCCTGCCGGCGGTCTTCATTTTCGTCTTCGATCATAGTCGGCCCTTTTCTTTTAAGATATGAGTCAGTTTTTCTTCTGTTCTTTTTCCCAGCTGTCCTTGAGAGCTATGGTGCGGTTGAACACCAATGCCTCAGGCGTACAGTCATAGTCGGGGGTAAAATATCCCACACGCTGGAATTGGAATTTTGTACCACGTTCGGAGTTACGGGCCACAAACGGCTCCACTTTCACACCCTCCACAACTCTTAGAGAATCGGGGTTGAGCATCTCACGGAAGTCGCGTTCGGTCTCGGCAGACGGATTCTCAACATTGAAAAGACGATCGTAGAGGCGCGCTGTAGCATCAACCGCATGAGGCGCGCTCACCCAATGCAGAGTGCCTTTCACCTTGCGTGCAGCTCCGGGCAATCCGCTACGGCTTTCGGGATCATAAGTGCAGTGTATTTCCGTAATATTGCCGTTCTCATCCTTTACCACATCGGTGCATTTTATTATATATGCCCCTTTCAGGCGCACTTCGCCGCCGGGTGCGAGACGGAAAAATTTCTTGGGAGGATTCTCCATGAAATCGTCGCGTTCTATGAATATCTCTCGGCTGAAAGGCATTTCGTGGGTGCCGGCGCCTTCCTGTTCGGGATTATTGTCCATCTCCACCATTTCCGTCTGTCCCTCGGGATAATTCGTAATCACAAGGCGGACGGGGTTGATAACAGCCATCACGCGTGTTGCTTTTTTATTCAGATCTTCGCGTACTGCATGTTCAAGCAAGCTCACGCTGTTGAGAGCTTCGTATTTTGTATAGCCTATGGTGTTTATGAAGTTGCGTATGCTCTCCGGCGTGTAGCCACGTCGGCGCATACCGCTTATGGTCGGCATGCGCGGGTCGTCCCATCCGGCCACAAGACCTTCTTTCACAAGTTGCAGCAGCTTGCGCTTGCTCATCACAGTGTAAGTAAGATTCAGGCGGTTGAATTCAATCTGACGCGGGCAGTAGTTCTCGTCGGCAAGTTCCTTTACAAAATATTCGTACAAAGGACGATGCACTTCAAATTCAAGCGTACAGATGGAATGTGTCACACCCTCGAAATAGTCGCTCTGTCCATGGGCGAAATCATACATCGGATACACTTTCCATGTAGTACCGGTGCGGTGGTGCGGTGTTTTTATTATGCGATACATGATGGGGTCGCGAAAATGCATATTTGGCGACGTCATGTCTATTTTCGCACGCAGCACACGTGCTCCTTCTTCAAATTCACCGGCATTCATGCGCATGAAAAGATCGAGATTCTCTTCCGGAGTGCGGTTGCGGAACGGACTATCTGTGCCTGGCACTGTCGGCGACCCCTTCTGTGCTGCTATCTGTTCGCTTGTCTGGTCATCGACATACGCTTTGCCTTCCTTGATCAGGCGCACAGCCAAATCAAACAGGCGGGGAAAATAATCCGATGCATAATATTCACGCTCGCCCCAGTCGAATCCAAGCCAATGGATGTCCTCGCGAATGCTGTCAACATATTCCACATCTTCTTTCACGGGGTTTGTATCGTCGAAACGCAGGTTGCAGGTGCCTCCGAAACGCTCGGCCACCCCGAAATCCATGCAGATGGCCTTGGCATGGCCTATGTGGAGATAGCCGTTGGGTTCAGGCGGGAAACGGGTATTAAGCCGTCCGCCGTTTTTACCTGCCTGAAGGTCGTCGAACACAATCTGTTCTACGAAACTCATCGTCTCCTTTTTGCCATTTTCGGCCTCTGTATTTTCTGCCATAGTGTGTAGAATAATATTCTAAGGTAATTTAACACGCAAAATTACGGATTTTTTTAGAAACTGAAGTCATCTTGACTTATTTTAAACATAACAAAATAGAATAAGGAGTGTTAAGAGGGTGTTTGAATTTAAACCAAATTAGACATCAAGAGCCATAACAGACCCTCAATCAGAGTGTTTGTAGAAGAAAACGATTAGTATGCAAATAATCAGTCGTACAGCCGTCCGCTATCGTGGACGGCTGTACGACTGATTATTTGTTTGTCTTTTTAGAGAGTTAATAATTAGAAAGTTTTCATCTGCATACTTGCCCGGGCGTGCATTGCAAATCTATGGGCATTTCACCGCTTGTAGTGCTCCTTATTGTAGCAGAATGGTATCATTCTACCACACAGTCGGTTGTCTTCAGTCGGGAATGGCTATAGCCATGATGGCCATGTAGGGAGATTCTCTTATCGGAACAATTGACCGGCCGCGAAACAGGCCTTCGACCGGGATGATTTGCATATTCCATGTGTCAATTAGAGTGATTTCATAGTCATGATCCTCTGGTAGTTCGAGCATCATCTGACAATGGATGTCACGTCCTGTGTATATCAGGAACCATTTATTGTCACAACCGAGAGTCGGATAATCCTGCCATCCGGTAATACCTTTTACGGGCTTTGCTCCTTCAGGTGATTTTTCAAGAATTTCCTTGAGAAACCTTATAGGGCCGTGGCTCTTTCCCCGGAGTATCCCTCCCTTTGACCACCAAAGAACTTCATCGGATTTGTCAGGAGCCACCGAATTATCGGTCAGCAACACCTCGCCGTGTCCGACAAAGCCGCCCGACATAAATCCGGTCCAGAATTTCTGCACCATTTCTTCGGCAGACATTGTGCCCCACACCCATGGTATATTACCTTCATAACGACATTCATCATATATGACAGGTTTGCCATATGCACTGCGCAGATTGCCGCCATTGCCGGTGTCGGACGCTTGTATGCTTACATGGGTAATGTTCGGGTCATTGTGGTCATATAGCTTCACTCCGTTGTGAATACTTCTTAGGTGGCCATAGGGGTCATTCTTGGCAAAGAATCTGAGATGATACTTCCAGTCCTCGTCAGTGTAGGCATTCATGAAATCATATTCATTGGCCATGCTCCACCACACGTTTTTCCAAGCCCCCAGCCGGGAAATCAGATATTGCATGTAACGATCGCGGTCAGATAGTCCTATAGAACTGAAGCCCCATCGGTCATAGGGATGATACACAATGATATCGGCTTCAATCCCCAGAGAGTCTAGAGAGGAAATACATTGCTCGATATTTCTGAAATACTCGGGATTCGGGCGGGAAAAGTCCCAATGTCCCGCTTCGCCTTCAAAAGGATAAAGTTCCGGCTCGTTATGGTTCCAGTCATAGCTTTTTGGGAAGACACACATGCGCAATTTGTTGAAACAACTTTTACCAAGAGTTTCAACCGTCAGTCTTTTCAATTCATCCGGCTGGTGAGCCCAGGCATAGCACGTAGTTCCCACGGGGATATATCTTGCTCCGTCGGCATAAGCGAAGCCGATAGAGTCTGCTCTGACAGGGCCATGATTGCCAGCTCTTGCCGGCACGCATTTTAACGAGCCGGTTTTCTCTCTGCAGTCTATGCCGTCAAAGGCTATCCGATATTTCCAAAGGCCGGATTTATTAGGCATGAATCTTACCTTGAAAATATCATGGCCATCATAGAAACCTTTGACCCTGACGGTGTCAGGGCCGTTTATAAACGTTGCTTTCACCGTCACATCGTCAAACGGGTTTCCATTAGTCTTGTGCCGGAACGACTGTTCGAAAATCCGCCATTGCTCAACAGTATTGCCGGCCTCTGCCGCATCACAGAAGAAAGATATGACGACAGCCAGCAGAATTATATTGATTCTCATTGTCAGTTTGATATTAAATGATTTTGTTTCAAGCCGGTCCGGAATCAGACCATTCAAACACAGTTCCGCCACGGCGGCTTGCCGATGTCCCTGGCCAGTCGGCAGAGTAAGGCTCACCCGAAGATGGGTCAAGCCCGACATACCTGTTGGTTTTCAGCGAGAGCAACATAAACTGGCCGTGAAGCATATCCTGCCACATAAAAATACAGTCATCGGTCTCGTGTGGTGACAGTCGCAGGTCACCAGAAAGCCCAAGACCGGAAACCGAAATGAAACCTTTGCCATTCACAGCTTCAAGAACAACCTTGCCATTGCCGCGGTCATGGACTATGAAACGGCAGTTGTCCGACTCATAATCGGCATCGCCTTGCCATACAGACATGACCATCCGGCGGTTGTTGGCCTGCATGCGATGTAAGTTGGAAAGATTCGTAACGCTGATGGTTTTCCCATACGGAATGTTATGGCTGCGGTCGGCCATGGGTTCTTCAACAACGAAATCGTCAAATTCGGCATAGCCTCCATTATTCCCAAGTCGGTTGAATGCAAATAGTGAAACCCTTGCTCCCTGAAAAGTTTTTGTCTGATAGGGGATCACCGTGCGCGGTCCTACATCACGGAAGTCAATGCCGTCGGTGCTGAAACTGAACTGTGCCCATTCATGCTCGAAATCACCCGTCACTCTAAGATGGACCATGCGGCTGTCCAGATGCATCTCTATCGTCGAATCGCAACCGAGATCATAATAGCTCAACAGTCTTTCCCCATCGCGCATTTCAACGCCCACCCACTCATAAGGAATGTTCAGTAATGCCAAGCCTGCAATGTCACCCTCCTTGAGATTGGAGGCATCAAGCACCACGGTCGACACCGATACCGGGCCGATACCTCGTTGGGTCAGAGTGTTTTTAGCCCAATACAAATCCTTGGCAGGAATCGTGTTCATGCGCAATTTCCCTTTTTGCAATGACCATTTGCTATCGTCGGGTAGATGGTTCCACTGCCATACCGGACGGAGTTTTCCATTATCGAAATTGTCACTTCTGTCATATGGCGCGTGAGGTTCTACTGAGGCAGATACTGTAGGCTTTATCCAAGTTCTCGGTGAGCGGCCGAGATTTCCGGGCAAACCGAAATATGGCCACCCGTCAACCCAAGTAACAGGTGAAAGGCAGGTAGTGCGCCCTACCGCCAGAAAATCAAGCATCGAAAATCCCCACCAGTCTCCGTTCTCAAGCTGTACTATGCCACCTTGATGGAGAGTGGCACAGCCCATGTTGTCGGCGGCAGGTTTACCGGTTTTCAGAGACCATTTCCCTGCTTCGGGCATGGGGCCGTCCATCGGAAGGTCGAGAGCCCATGTCGAATGTTCGGTCCCCATAGTCTCACGGCAACTGATTACCCGGGTTTCGTAAGGGCCGTATAGACTGTCGGCTCGCGCACACATCATACGTCCCATCGGCGAATAATCAGCGCTGATGATATAATATTTCCCGTCAATCTTATAAACGTGATGTCCTTCTCCCATGGCATTGCCACGTGGGATTATGCAACGGTCACTGCCCTCTACATAGCCGCTTAAATCAGGTTTGATTTCTATGCTGTGGACTTCGTCGTAGCCATAGACGGCATAGATCTTTCCATTGTCAAACAAAACCGAAAGGTCGTGTATGGCACCGCCGAGATTATGGTGAGACCATGGTCCTTCGACCCTGTCCGACACATAGACCTGCATCCCGATTCCGTTGATGTTTGAAAATATGTAGAACTTGCCTTCATGATGACGTATACAAGGAGCCCAGATACCCTGGCCATATGCTTCCTTGCCGTTTTCAAGCCGGAAACAGTCGTCATCGATGTCAATGCGGTCGAACGCATAACTGCGGAAGTCCCAGTTGACAAGATCCTTTGACTCCAGCACTACAAGTCCAGGATTGCAGTGCATAGTAGTCCCAACCAGGTAGAACGAATCACCTACCCTGATTATGTCCGGGTCTGAGAATTCATCGTAGAACAACGGATTTGTATAGGTGCCGTTACCGTTGTCGGCAGTCCATGACTTATTTTGTCCGAAGCATGCCAAGGCGGACAGGAAGAATGCCATCACATACCGAAGTCTATTCATGGGTATATCTATGTTCATTTGCGATTGAATTTCCAATAATCAAAATTAAAAAGTTTACATCCCTTTTTCCCTCTGAAGCAAAATGACAGATTGTGGATGCCCGTGAGTGAGGAGGCCAGCCGAGCTGTTATGGTGGTCCATTTCTCCCATCCTCCAGTCGGTGAAACCTTGATTGATGCAATGAGCTGTCCGGTACAGTCACCAGAATATATGTCAATCGCCCCTCCGCGCAGAGCACTGGCCACAGCCACTGTAACCGAATCGGCACCTTTGTCACCAAAATCTACGGAACGGACCTGAAGATAGTCTCCGTCATGAATTTCCGACACATAGATTCCTGTCTGGTCGTTCGGCTCGGTCTTAAGCCCCTCGGACCATGCCATCGTCTCGGCCTCCACCCGGCTATAGGGATCGAGCGTGCCAACAGCCTCCACCCCATCCTCGGTAGGATATATAGTCGGGATGGTGCCGTCTGGATTATAGTCAAACTGCTCTATAGCCGTCGAACGGTTGAATCCGCTGCCTCCTGGCAGACTGCCGCAGTGGTATATGAAATAGTGATTACCTTTGAAATCGGCAATTCCGCAATGATTTGTAAACGAGCCCATATCCTGCAAAGGCATGATCTGTCCAGCATATTTCCACGGGCCATAAGGTTTATCGCTTACAGAATATGAGATATGCTCCGGCACACCCCCTGCAGCATAGGCCAGAATGTAGAGCCCGTTGCGTCGGTAAAACCACGGACCTTCCTCGTAAAGGTCCTTATAGTCTGCGAAGGTCTTGCCTTCGGCGAGCTTTTCAGGTCCACCGAAGGAATCCTCATTCTGGATAAATTTCCACACCCCGTCAGCTACTTTTTCAACATGGCTACCTGTTATGACGAAATTCCTATCGTAGGAAACCATATCGCGATTGAGTTTGCAGCACCACAGGCCAGGATTTCCCCAATAGAGCCACGCATCACCATTTGGCTCGACGAAAACCGTAGGGTCTATATATCCCCCGGGGCCGCTGACAAGCGGAGCACCGACAGCATCCATGAATGGCCCGGTCGGGCTCTCGGCCACGGCCACACCGATAGCCATGTCGTGAGTTGCCTTGTCTACACAGCAGACATACCAGAAGAATTTTCCATCACGTTCTACACACTGCGATGCCCATGCGCCCCATTCAGCCCATTTGAATGTGTCAAGTGACATCGGAGAACCATGGTCCGTCCAGTTGACCATATCCTTTGATGAATATACCCGCCATTCGTTCATGACAAACTCATTGTGCTCTCCATCCTCATCATGTCCAGTATAGATATAGAACGTGTCGTCATAAACCATCGGCGCCGGGTCGGGAGTGAAATTTGTCTGAATAACAGGCCTCTGGGCTACAGAAGGAAACGAAAGCAGCAACAAACCTGCGGTCAGTAGATTTCTGTCCATTGTATTTTTTGTTTTTGGGATAAGAAAATTTCATCTGTATGCGCGGACATATAGAGCCAGTCCATTATCCGCACATACAGAAGATGCGAACTTAGAAACAATCTTATTAATTATTACCCATCTATATCGGGCATGCTGTCGTCTATTCTTCTATTTTCACAGGTGCTCGGTCATAGATGCTTTGCAGTGTATATTCAGGACTATCGTCGGAAACAGCGCGCACCATTGCTGCGACAGCCGAGGCATTATTTTGAATTATCTCGCCTGTCTGCCTATTGAAGATAGCACCCTGTCCTGCTCCCAAGCCCGGTCCGTTGTTATCCCAGAATATCGGCGCGAGTCCGCAGTCGTGAGCCGCCTTGCAGAAGTACTCAAGATAGTAGTCACGGAATTCAGTCTCGCGGCCGGAGGGACGGTTGGTGCACGTGAACTCACCGATATATACCGGTATATTATTGTCTGTAAACCGAGCTTTCAGCCCTCGGAAAATATCGGCCAGACCTTCCTCATCGACATCATCTGCGGGATATTTACCTTCAGTCGCGGTGTGGCCCCATTCAGGAAGATAGGTCCAGTTGCCGCCTTCGTCATAAAACTCCTGACAGAATTTGCCGGGTGAATAGCAGTGGACTGAGACAAGCATACGCCCTATTGTGGGATCTTTCGGGATTTCAAGGTGTTCAATCAGTTCCCATCCGCCGGCATAGCCGGGTATTCCGAGATAGCGGGTAGCGTTTTTGCCGCCAGTAGAACGAACCGCATCGACGAATATCTGAAGCCATTCGTTGAGCAGGCCATACTGACGTCCGTTGTCCGTGAGATTGGCTCCCCATCCCCAGTCTCCGTCATGAATCTCATTGAAAGCCTCAAAGATAAGAAAATCGCCTGTGTCTACAAAACGTTCGGCAATCTGCGTCCACACCTTTTGTATCTGGTCCTGAACCTCGAGATTCTTGGCCACATTGGCAGCGGCGGGTTTGAAGTCGAGCCAGTAGCCATAACCGCCCGAACCATCGTGGTGGATGTTGATGATGATATTGAGGCCGGCTTTTTCAGCATAGCCTACGATTTCTGCCACGCGCTCGAGACGGCCGTCAATCTTATAGTCGGGAGCCGGACCTATGTGACCTAACCATGTGACCGGCAGACGCACAGTCTTGAATCCGGCCGCCTTGACTTTGTCAAACAGCTCCTGTGTCAAGGGATAGTTGAAGTCGCAGAGTTCGTCGGCAACCCCGTTCTTATATGCGTCCATATGGTTGCCGGGATTCCATCCCAAGCCCAACCAAGCAGTTATGTCGGAAACCGAAGCCTGAGGGGTGGATGACTGGTTGATGGCCAAAGTCTTGGTCTCAGTCCCCGAGATGATTTTCACGATGGCTGTACGGTCGTTGCCGGAATTTTCGGCAACGGTAACGTTAAGACGATATATCGAAGCTGTCAGACGTTCGAGTTCCAGATTGACCCAGTTTGCACCGCAATCTATTTGTGGAGTCACCTCTGATTTGATGCGGAATGAGTTCGAGGTACTTTCCTTCTGGAATGACAGCAAATCATTTTCAAGTACGAAGTTGATCTTTTCAGGTGCGGGATTGTAATCATCGTCATCCGAGCAGGAAGTTGCCCCGACGGAGATGATCAACGACAGAAAAATCTGTAGAATATAACTTGTTTTCATTTGTTATCAGTCTGTTATGGGTTTACATACATGCGGAAATTGTCAAAGTAGACAGCTATGTCCTGAACATTGTTGGAGTTGCAGACATGGAGATAGACCGATGTCAGATTCTGACGGACCTCGCCGAATGTCGCGACCGATGTAAATTCAGCCATAGGAATAGAGCAACACATCCAGCGGCCTTGTTCACAGCGGCCGGTTATGCGGTCTTTATATCCATCGAAGAAATACTGGCCCTGTGTGGGAGTCGCATCACATAGTATGAACCATGTATCCATACCGTCGACATACGGATAGTGCATATAACACTCATAGCGGAACTCTACTTTTTCAATTGGGGTGTCGTCAGGTATATCTGTAATCTGGGCTTCGCCGAGATAAAGTGGCCCCCACCAGCCGTTGCCAATCTGGGTTGTGCCCTCGATACCCCAGAACTTGCCCGAAGTGTTGGCAGGTTTGTTGTTGGCAGTGGTTTCATCCACCGATTTGCCTAAATCGGTACCGCCCCAGAAATAACGTCCATAATTGTCGAAGTCAATCATAACTCTAGACTTCTGATAGAACGGCACTGTGTCGCGTCCCTGCTCGGTGATTAGAATCAGACGGCCGCCCTTTTCCGGAAGCGAGGGCAAGGAGAATGTAAGCTGTGTATTGTCATCGTTTGCGATGATGTCTTTGGCCGGTATCGTAATCTCGTCTTTACCAATCATGATTGCCACTACATCATCGAAATCCTTGCCGAATATCGTACACGGCTCACCCCAGACCGGCATGTCTGACGATATATCTTCGATTACCGGAGGCTTGGGTTTTACAGAACTGAATCCAATGACCGACGGGCCGGAATAACATTCGAGAACAATATATCCCTTATCAGGGAATGTGGTCGGCATTGTCGCCGTGATTCCATCAAATGACGCGTTGACGGTAAATTCGCTGATTTCATATTTGGCCACAGGGCCTTCCGGCTCTATAGGGTTGCCCTCCTCATCGACCTCATATGGATTGGTCTCGGAGATATAGAGGCTTTGTACCTCATAGAAATTCTCACCCTTGATACGTATCTCCTGACCCGGCGCCAATGGCTGCTGTCCTAACCAGTCGGCGGTATATGATATGAGATATGGAGCCGGGGAATTCACATGGAATGCATAGGTCGCGACGCCGTGGTCAGTGACAATGCGTATCTCCGGCTTAAGATTCGGATCCTCTCCGACTAGTTTCAGCTTTTCGGGTATTGACAGAATGATATCGGTCGACGTGACATAAGTCGGATTGAATGAAATCATCTGGTCATTGATATATATTTCTTTGGCCCCATTCAGATTGCGCCCCATGATTACTATAAGCTGCCAGCGCTCTCCTTCGGTGAAAAGGCTGTCGGGATTTTCAATCGAACGCACGCCGGTAATCATCGGCAGGCCGTCATTGTCGTCGTCCGGACTACATGAGGCAAAGAACAAGACCTGCATCAGGCAGACTATGGCCACGCAGAATAAAGTTTTATAGTTTTTCATAATTGTCTGTCGATTAGAGTCAGTCTTTAAAATCATAATTTACCGGTTCGTCCTTCAGCAATGGATTCTGAATGACATCGTTTTCTGGATATGGCATAAACATCTTGCTGCCGATTACCACCACAGGCGAAGTCGGTTTAATCAGGCCTTCAAATGTCAGTTCGCCATCCGAATCTTTCTTAACTTTATCGGCACGGGTGCCACGCTCCTGATTATTGATAAGATTGAGAATAAGATCAGGTTTCCATTTGAACCAGCTGACGTATTCATACCAGTTGGTGTACTCCATGCAGAATTCTATTCGGCGTTCGCGCATAATGTCTTCGAATGTTATGGATTTTTTGGGGTCAATCTTCGCACGCTCACGAATCTTGTTAAATGCTTCCAATCCCGGGCCTTCTG
Source organism: Muribaculaceae bacterium (assembly GCA_009775265.1). Classification (GTDB taxonomy): domain Bacteria; phylum Bacteroidota; class Bacteroidia; order Bacteroidales; family Muribaculaceae; genus CAG-873. The sequence continues at coordinate 189,842 of VSPG01000001.1, read as the reverse complement.
TGAGTTTGTCGTTGTTTCCGAGACAGGCTTCCGCATAGGTCAGATATGTGTCGGCCAGACGGATTATGTAGGTATTTAGCGGAGAACTCATCGGAGCCACAAACCCGTCATTATCATCGTCGGGACCTCCGATGGCTCCTTTCTTAATCTGAGCGCTTTCTCTGTCATAACGATACCCCCCGTCGGCGATATTTATTTCAGGATAGAAGCTGAATTGAGTCAGATATGTGGCGTTGCGGCGGACAGTGTCGGCATGCTCGTACTGTTTGAGCATTTCTATCGGAGCAAAGGGAGAACCCCATGCTCCTACGCCGCCGGTCATATCATTGATTGAAAGAATTGAATAGAGGGTGTTTTGCGTGCCCCATTCGCCGAGAGGAACCCACTGCATGGCCAATAGTGACTCTTCATTATTATTGAACTTATATTTGAAAAGGTCGGCATACTCGGGAAGAAGTTTCAACCCGCTCCTGTTTATGACATCTTCACACAGAGCCTTACATTTCTCAAGGTCAGATTCGTCTCGTGTTCCGCCGTTCCATCCGGAGCGGCACAGATATACTTTTGCGAGAAGCGCTTTGGCCGACCAGCATGTCGCACGCCCTTTTGTCCCGATTTCAGGAAGATAGTCGGCAGACGTCTCAAGGTCGCGGATAATGAATCTGAAAACGTCCTCCTCTTTGTTTAGCGGACGTATGGGATTGTCGACGATGTCCTGATTGTTTTCAAACAGAATCATAGGTCCCCAGAACCTCACCGCATAAAAATAAGCTGCGGCTCTCATCAGCCGCGCTTCTCCTATAGCCGTGCGGATACCGGCCTCGGTGCAGTCTCCTCCAGCTTTCGTCTGGCAGGCATCGATGATGGAGTTTGACATGGTCACCACAGCGAAAAATGAACGCCATATGTTCGACAGGTGAGGGTTTAGAGCCGTTACCTGCATGGTGTTGAATTCCGGTGCGTTCCACGCGTCGAAACATTCATTGGCCATGCTGCTTATGTAGAGGGCTCCTTCGCTGTTGTATTCAAACCATGGGCGGTTATACAGCACTGAAGTCGCGGCTTCGAGGGCTTTATCGGAAACGTAATATGTCCCTTCCACATAGTTTCCTTGAGGCAGCTTTTCAAGATAGTCTTCTCCACATGACGGCAGACATACGGCTATTCCAATTCCTAATAGGGTGATATATGATTTTTTCATTGGTATTCTTGTTAGAGTGAAACATTAAGGCCGAAAGTATAGATGACCTGTGACGGATAACGGGCATAGTCGATGCCGCGCGTCAGCACGTTGTAGTGATATGCTCCAATCTCAGGATCAAATCCTTTATACTTGGTGAATGTAAAAGGGTTCTGCACATTGAAATAGAGCCTGAGATTTCCAATAGTGGCTTTTTTGAGCAGAGATTTCGGGAATGTATAGCCTAAGGAGATATTTTTTACTCGCAAGTAGGATCCGTCTTCGACAAAGAAACTGCTCATGCGGTTGTTGTTGTTTGAATTGTCGACAGCAATACGGCAGATTGTCGCTTCGGGATTGGTTACGTGCATATTCTCCATCGTATGTCCGCCATTCGGATCAATTAGTCCGACGTTCGCAAGGTCGGTGACTTCACGGAGCAGGTTGGAGTTACGCATCGGGTCGGTGTAGATCTGACGCAGGAAGTTGAACACCTTGTTGCCATAGACTCCGACAAGTGACATATTCAAATCAAAATCTTTGTAGGTTAACGTGGTGTTGAAGCCATAGGTAAACTTTGGTTCAGGGTTACCTATGAATTTTCGGTCGGCTTCTGTGATGACTCCGTCATGGTTCACATCCTCGAAAATATAATCGCCATACCATATTTCATTTTCTTTTATTGTCTTGTTTTCGGGTATGGCCACCAGAATTTTCTTGAAATTGTCGTCAAGCATGAAATCCCCGTTACTGTCCTTGACATAAAAATCGTCAGCTTCTCTGAACATACCAACGACATTATAGCCGTAGAACTGACCGACAGGCTGACCGACAATGGTCTTGGTATAAGTGTCAGCACCGATTGTCCCGGTGATACTTGATGTATTGGTGTAGAGTTTTGTCACCTTGTTGCGATTGAGCGAAAAGGTGATGCCGGTTCTCCATGTGAAGTCGCGCGTGCTGATATTTACCGTATTGAGAGTGAATTCAAATCCTTTGTTTTCTATGGCTCCGGCATTGACCCAAGGCGAAGATATGACCGACGTCACATAGCTTGGCAACGATGCCTGCATCAGCAGATTGTCAGTCTTTTTCAGATAGCCGTCAATGATGAATTCCAGACGGTTGTTGAACATCGCCAAATCAAGGCCTACGTTATAGGACTTTGTCTCTTCCCATTTCAGTTTGTCATTTGAGTAATTTCCGGCATAAAATCCGGCGCCCCAGATTGTGGCGCTGGATGCCATCGAGGTGCCATATGCATATGCCGCAATGTTCTGGTTGCCGACTATGCCCCATCCCATACGGAGTTTCAGATTGTTGAGCGGCTCAATCTCTCTGAGAAATTTTTCCTGACTGATTCTCCATCCGAGTGCGATCGACGGAAACCATCCCCAGCGGTTGGCTTTGCCGAAGTTCGACGAGCCGTCGGCGCGAAGGGTGAAGGTCAGCAGATAACGGTCGTCAAAATTGTAATTGGTTCGGCAGAAGTATGACTCCATGGAGCCGGAACCGCGTGAACTGTTGTTTTTGGCTGTGAGCGCGTCTCCGGCTACAAGTTCGTGGACTGAATTAAGGAAGAAGTTTCGGCGTGAGCCAGAAAGATATTCATATTCGTTCCCATTTGACTCATGGCCAAACATCAAATTGAAATGATGTTTGCGTATTTGCTTGTCATAGGTCAGGAAAGTCTTGAAAAAATAGTTTTTGCCATTGCTGGCGCTACGTGAGCTTTCGGAATCCTGAGTAAAGAAACCATAGTCATATGTAGGACGGTAATAATAATGGTTATTGTAGTTGAAACCGCCGCCATATTCAAGGCGAAGTGTCAAGCCATTGAGTATATTGAAGTCAGCCCATATATTGCCGAAAAAATTGGTTCCACGGTCATAATCCTCGCGCAGAATGGCGTCAGCCACGGGGTTGGCATAAAATGTTCCGAAGTTATCATCTTTGGCTTGAAAGCCATATGACCCGTCGGGGTTCCTGACCGGTACGTTGGGATGCTGGTCAAGTGCAGTGCGGATGATGTTACCATTATCAATCGTATTGGTCTGCTTGGTTCGGGACAATGAAGCGCTGACACCAATTGAAAGCCATTTGGTGATGTTGGTGTCAAGATTGATTCGGCCTGACAGACGTTGGAAATCCGAACCGATTGCAATACCGTCTTGATTGAGATAGCCTAGTCCCAAGGCATAGCGCCCCCAGTCATTGCCTCCGGAAACGGATACCTGATGGTTATGCATAGCGGCAGTTCTGAAGATTTCATTCTGCCAGTCTGTGCCTGGTCCGAGAATTGAAGGGTCGCCGAATTCTTTGGTGGCTCCAAATCCCATTACTTCGGCTCTGTGGTTGCGGTAGATTGCGAATTCGCGAAGATTCAGAACATTGAGACGTTCCGGAATCTGCTGGATACCATAGTAGCCTTCATAACTGAGCCTGGTCTTTCCGGCTTCGCCTCTCTTTGTGGTGATCATAATCACTCCGTTGCTCGCGCGTGAGCCGTAGATTGCAGTCGCGGAAGCATCTTTCAAGACTTCCATGGACACGATGTCGGCCGTATTTATTGACGACAATGCGTTGGTATTGCCGTCGGATTGCCCTGATAGGGGCACTCCGTCAATCACATACAGCGGCTCGTTGCCATTAAGCGAGTTTGTGCCTCGGATGCTGACAGAGATACCGCCGCCAGGCGCACCCGAATTCTGTGTGACCTGGACGCCTGCGGCCTTACCCTGCAGGGCCTGATCAAGCGATGTTGCCACTGTCTTCTTTATATCGTCAGCAGACACCGATACAACAGAACCCGTAAGGTCACTGCGTTTCATAGTACCGTAGCCTACTACGACGACCTCATCAAGTGCTTCGGCATCTTCTTTGAGAAAAATGTCGCCTTTTGTCCCATTGTCCACTTTGACTGTCTGAGGCAGATAGCCGATATATGAGAAAGTGACCGTATGGTCCTTTTTCACATTAATTGAAAAGGCACCGTCGGCATCAGTAACAACCACGGCTCCCGATGAGGCTTTTACAGTAGCACCGATAAGCGGACTATCATCATCGGCCCCTCTGACAACACCTGAAAATTTGACTTCTTGTGCAAAGCCCGGAATACAGACTGTCCCAAGCATAAGTATGGCGAATGCTGATTTCAACATATTACGCCTACTTTTGCTTTTTAATTTGCGTAGCTTCATGATATATATTTAAAGTATGTGAATATTTGATAATGCCGCAGGGCTATCTGACGAAACGCCATTGGTCAAATTTAAATTCTCCGTCGCGATAGACGAAGCAAAGGTCATGAACCCCCTCGAGGGGCTTGTCAAGGCCTACCATGACATTTTTCCAGTCAGGATCATTTACATACAGACTTGCAACAGGCTTGCCTTCAGGCCTGCCGGTATAGACATCTATTACTCCTTTTCCAGCCACCAGTGCCTCAAATGCCGTGGCCCCCTTGCCGAAATCAACTTTACGTATCTCTGTGCGCTGGTGTTTCCCTAGATTTGTCGCAACCATATTGCCGGGCATACTGGTGTGTTCGAATTCCATCCCAAGGGTGGCGGCCGCTGTCTCGGCCTGCTGCCAGTCAAACGGATTTACGCAGCGAATCTGCCAGACTCCGCTGTGAGTCATCGTGCCAGTGGCTATTTCCGATTTCTTTTCATTGACATCCAGACGATCGACACAGATGTTGCGGTAACCGGTCTTTATACCTCTGAAGTCGGCAAGATGGTTGTTGTGGTAAAAGATGTAGTAGTTGTCTTCGAACTTCAAAAAGTGAGTGTGGTTATTACTTGCCGACAGGCCATATCCGGCAGCATTATGAAGAACATCACCGCGGAATTTCCAACTGTTTTTTTCGAGCGGACTGGTTGAGGTCATGTAGCTGATTGAACAGATTGAAGGGCGCTTTGCGTCATTGACGTGCCACTCGTCACGATCAACCCAGTCGGTGCTGTATGAATAGATCCATGTCCCGCTGATATAGTTCAGCTCGCTCGCCTCAAAGAAATATGGCGCAGGGATTTCGGCAATTTCACTATCTATGCTGAGAAGGTCTTTACCCAGCCTGACAATTCGTGCGCTTCCGGGGAAAAGCTTTGTCGCTGATGATGATTTCCCTCCTCCGAATGATAACCAGCCTATGCCGTCTTTGTCTATTACGGCGCCAGGATCAAACGGAGCCGGACAATCCTTCAGACCCGGAGTGTTGACGTCGATTATATCATGTCCGAGAGGATCGGTCCAAGGACCCACAGGCGATGTCGCAGTAAGCACACCGATTCCGCCTCCACCATGAGAATAATAAAGATAAAAATGAGTCTTACCGTCATCTTCAAGCCTCGAGATGATTGAGGGCGCCCATGAGACTCCTCTCTTACCCGTCCACGGAGCCGCCTTTTCAACATCGATAATGCCATGGTAGGTCCAGTTAACCATGTCGGACGATGACATCATGACGAGCGAGTGTATATGGGCATAACTATTTTGTGTTCCCTTGCCTACGGAGTCAATCTCCTGCTGGTCATTGGTGCCATAGACATAGATGCGGCCGTTGTGTTCCACTGCGGTAGGGTCGGCGACATACATGAAATCCAACAATGGGTTCCCATCACCCGTGTGAAGTTTGGGAGAGGCTTCAAATCCATGGGTACAGGCTGAGGTCTCAGGTATGAGCGCGACCGACGGCTGGCTCAAGGCCATGGCCGACACCGTCGCAAAAATGACGGATATAAAACGATTAAGAATCATAATGTGAATAAAAAGATGATTGGTCTTGCAAATATAGCAGACCATCCTTTTACATTATGTCCTTTTATGTATTCGCGAGGTACTCCTGATGTATCCGGAAATCATGGCAGCCCCTTCAGGAATTCAGAAGGTAACATGCCAAATTCATTGCGGAAATTCTGCGCAAAACGTTTGGGCGAATTGAATCCGCATTTATAAGCCACCTCCGCTATCTGCATCTGACTGTTGGCCAAAAGATGGCGCGCCCTCTTGAGTCGTATCGTCCGTATGAAATCAGCCGGGCCCTTCCCGGTTATGGCCATAAGTTTCTTATACAGATAGCCTCGGCTGAGGGCCAGTTCCTGACTTAGTGTCTCGACTGAGAATTCAGTGTCTTCCATGTGTTCTTCGACAATTCTGATGGCCTTCTCGACAAGTTTTTCATCAAGCGAGGTTATTGTGATTTCGCTTGGCTCGACCTTAATGTGGTTTCTGAACATGCGGTGATTGCGTTCGGAGAGTTCGATAAACTTGCCTATGCGCAGTTTGAGCAGCTGGTAGTTAAACGGCTTGGTAATATAGTCGTCCGCACCAAGTTCAAGTCCCTCTATGCGATACTCATCGGCGCTTTTGGCTGTCAACAGAATCACCGGGATATGCGACCTGCGGATATCACTCTTGATGCGGCGACATAGTTCCATGCCGTCCACCCCGGGCATCATGACATCACTGATAACAAGGTCTATGTTTTCATTATCAATGATTTCAAGGGCCTTCTCTCCGTTATCGGCCGTAACGACCGAGTATTCGTCAGACAGTATGTTGGATATGATTTCAAGATATTCCTTGTTGTCGTCCACAAGCAGTATGCACGGTTTCCGGTTTCCGGTTTCCGGAGCATCCATACTATCCGTACTATCCGGGACACTTGAGCCACTCGCGTCACTTGTGACATGCTCCATGGGATGACGGCAGCTTTCACTCATGTAGCCATCTGCTGTTAGACCCACGATTTCCCCGCAGGGGGCGTTGCCTCGGAGAGGAATACTGAAAGCGAATATGCTCCCAGAAGGATTATTGTCGGCTATGCTTATCTCGCCGCCGTGCATACGTATATATTCATTTGCGATGTGGAGCCCGATGCCGCTGCCTGTTTTATTCTCGCTTTGTTCTCCCTGAAAGAAACGCTCAAAGATGTGTTTCCTGGTCTCGTCATTAATGCCGACTCCGGTATCTGACACACTTACTGTCGCTTCAGAGTCATCACAACAGACATTGACTGTGACCGATCCCCCGTCAGGAGTATATTTGAATGCGTTTGACAACAGATTGTTGAGTACTTTTTTGATTTTATTCTGGTCGTAGCTGAAAACCAGTTCCTGTATTCGACTCTCGACTTTGAACCGTATATTATGGCTTGAGGCATAGTCGTCGAATGCCTGACATGATGACTTTATAAAACTGATGAAATCACTGACGCTGCAGTGTAGCGTTTCTGCTCCAACATCAAGTTTCCGCAAATCAAGAAGTGAATTTATCAGATTGAGCAGATGTGTGGCGTTGTGATGCATCGTGTCGAGCATCTTTTTCACTGTCTCGTCTTTGGTCCGCTTCATGAGCACTTGCAGCGGCACCATAATCAGCGTCAGCGGCGTGCGCAAATCATGGCTGATGTTAGTGAAAAATTTCAGTTTGATTTCGTTAATCCGAACTTTCTGCTCACTCTCTATTTTCTGCTTCTGATAGGCCAATTTCCGCCTGTGTTTGCTTCTGATATTTTTATAGATAACATATATCAGCACGATTGCAGCCAGCATATACAGGCAATAGGCCCACAATGTGAGATAGAATGGCGAAAGCACAATTATATCTATTCCAGCCGCATCACTACATTCGCCGCCGAACTGACAGGCCTTTACAAGCAGACGGTATTTACCAGGGGGGATAGATGCGAAGGACACTTTGTTGATGGATGTAGATAGCCATTGATTGTCAAGGCCTTCAAGCTTATACTGGTAACTCAGGTTGTACTGGTTCATGATATCACAAGCTGTGAACCCAATGGTTATCAGCTTGTCATCATGCGCTATTGTAAGGGAGGGTGTCTTTTCCAATGATCTGCTCAACAATACACGGCCGTCATAAAGCGAATCGACTGCAATTGCTTGAGCTCCTATGCTCAGATTGGTGAAAATGACCTGAATATCGTTGCGACGGGCATTGAATATCTTCTTAGGAAAAAATGTCACACATCCGCTGGATGTCCCGAATATCAGATTGTCGTCGGGTAGCTTTGCTATTGCATTGGTGTTGAAAAAACTGCTGTTCAACCCGTGCTTGTCAGTGTAACTGCGTACTGTATAACTCAATTCTCCGTCAGCACCCCATTCAGGCAAGATAATGGAAAGCCCATTGGACGTCGCCACCCAGACATGGCCGTCGTCATTTATGGCCATCTCATGAACCATATTGTTACACAGGCCGTTTTGCGGATTGATACTATACAGTGAGTCAGACTCTGCGCTCCATATTGTTATTCCTTGATTATGTCCTAACCATAATTGTCCCGACTTATCTTTCAGGATGGCCGAAACATAACCATCCCCGAAGGTCTGGGTTTTTCTATTGTTTGAATTGTGGTACTCATGACGTTTGGTGTTGATATTGACGCTATAAAAACCATCAAAAGTCCCGACATACATAATCTCGTCTCCATCATAGAACAGTGTCATCGAGCTTATCGGCGAGCCGTCAGAAGCGACAAGCGACATAAACCGTCCCGATTCAGGCTCAAGATATTGAGTACCGTTTATGGTAGCAATCCATACATTCCCATTTTTGTCCGACTGGACGTCCCACACAATATCTGAAATCAACGAACTGTTGGCTACCGTAAAGTGCCTGATGCCATTGCGGTTTATACGATAAATGCCGTTGCCGTAGCATCCAGCTGAAACAGTCCCGTCTTTGTCTTCGTCAAGGCATATTATCGAACCATTGAAAACAGATGAAATTTTTTCGGCCCTGCCGCTGTCGTTCACATTTTTTCTGTATAATCCATATCCGTCAGTTCCGGCCCAGATGCGGCCTTCACGGTCGACAAGCAATGCGGTAATATCGTCCAATCCGAAAAATCCATAGTCCTCAAACTGGAGCTGAGTGTCGTTGCAGAATGATATTCCCGATTTGTTATGGCCAAACCACAAAGTATTTTCGGCATCATGATAGATATATGAAACATTATTGGATGGTAACGATCCCGTTGTCATCGAATCGTGGACAAAATGCTCAAGCGCCCCGCTTGACTGGTTGTAAATGTACAGCCCATTGTGGTCGGTTCCTATCCACACATGGCCGCTCTTGTCGTCAAGAATACTGCGTATACCCTTGCTTTGGGTCAGATCCGAGCTCGGCAAGGGCAACGGAGTCCATCGGCTCGATTTCTTCCGATAAAAAATTTCGTCATTATGGTCCGAAAACAGCCACAACCCTTGCTGATAATCAGCATAAATGTGATTGAATCCACTGACATTCTCAGGTGTGTTTATATACCCTATTGCCAGACGAGATTTATCGATAACACATATTTCTCCGGTATCCAGCAGAATATATATCCCTGACGAGTCATCAGATATACCGAAGTTTGAATGCAGCGTCCCTATCGAATGGGGTCTTGATTTCAGCTTTCTGGTCGACATGTCAAAAAAGTGTATAGTTTTGTCAGTCAATATCCACAGATTCCGACTGCAGTCAACATACACACAATAGTTTTCATCCACATCGATTCCGTATCCGGCCAGCAGCTTCGGCACCTCAACCGAAAACGCATCTTTATCACGATTGAAAACCGAGTAATTCCTATAGCTTCTCACCCAGATATTACCGTCACAATCCTCCTGTAATGACTGGATATCATTAAGATAATCTTTGGTGGCATTAGAAGATGAATGGATTCCATAAAGTTTATATTCATATCCGTCATACCTATTCAGTCCGGACGCCGTGCCCACCCACAAGAAACCGTCCTTGTCCTTCAGAATAGCCTTGACATTGTTGTTTGACATGCTGTTTGTTGCTTCAAGTCTACGGAATACATGATGTTCCGTGGCAGAAACTGCGATAGCAATCACTACTGAACAAAAAAACGGGACAAATCGGATTATACTCATTTGGCTGCACAATTTGGAATACAAAATTAATGAATATCCAATGTGTGTCAAATATCAGTCCCCCTTTCAAAGTCCCGTTATGTATCCTAAACGGTATTCTGATGAAACATCCAGCCTACCATCTTTAATCCTAACTGCTTTGAAAACGATATTTTTCAGAAAATGCGACAAGATAGTGTACAGCCATATTTACCATGTGAAAATAACAATGTCCGGACAAACAAATATAGAAAGCGTGCGCGGAATGTTCCGCGCACGCTTTCTATATTTGTCAGATATTCATCAGTTAATCTGCACTACAAGGTAGTTGCTGAGACTCCAGAACGAAGCAGGGTTGGTGATACGGAGCACCTTCTGTCCGTCCACATCTTCAATGACATAGGACGATTCGGGCTGGTTTGTCAGCACTTTGGCTTTGTCGCTATGCAGCGGAATGGTGGTCAGAGTGCGTTTGTCGGCTGTAGTGAAGAAATTGCGGTCGAAATCACCTTCCATAATTTTAGTTTTGCGCAGGAAGCCGGTTTCAATGATTTCATTGTCTTTAAGCTCTTTCTTGCTGCCCACGGCATAGAAGCATGTGTTGAGCTCATTGGCAAGATCAACGCTCTGCTGCTCCGCTTCGTCTTTTTGGGCTGTCACTGTGGTGACAGTAGTGTTCAGAGAATCGACAGCCGTGTTCAATTCGCCGATACGGGCTTTGGCCGCAGTAAGGTTGGTCTTAAGCGACTCAATTTCATTGCTCTGAGTGTCAATTTGATTGCGCAGGGTAGCAATTGTGCTGCGCAGGTTGTTGTTGGTCAGAGTGGAGTTGTTGAGTTTTTTCTCAAGTTCTGCAAGCTTTTCACGACGCTCCTGCAATGCTTTCTGTATCGAGGCAATGTCGGCCTGAATCTGTTCACGCTGACTGGGTGTCTCGCCACCGGCATTGGCATTTACAGTAAGTATGTTTTCGAGGTCTTTTATCTGATCCATTCCCTGCGAAATCTCATTTACGAGAAGGAACAGCTGATCGCGGTCTGCAACAGCATTCTGCAGCTCTACTTTGGAAGCATCGGCAATGGCTTGCTTATGCGCTTCTTCTGTTTCGTTTTTTTGATTGCAAGCGCTCAACGCGAGCAGAGCGCCCAATCCGGCCAATAATGTCTTTTTCATGTTGCTTTAAAATAAATAGTTAGTAGCGTGTATGTTAAAAAAGTGACCGATCGGACGTCGCACCCTACTCTTCTCCGGAGCGGTATTTGTTGCGATGCTCCCTGCACCGCTCGCGGTCTTTCCCGGACACTATGATAACAATTTCACCCTTCGCTTGGTTCATCTGGAAATAATCACGCAAGCCTCCGAGGCTGTCGCGATGCGTCGTTTCATGGATTTTTGAGATTTCACGCACCACAGCAGCCTGCCTGTCGTCGCCACATGCCGAGGCAAGTTCGGCGAGAGTGCGCGCCAGACGCAACGGCGATTCATAGATTACAAACGTTCGCTCGTCCGAGGCCAGTTCTGCCATTCGTGTGGCCCGCCCTTTCTTGGGTGGCAGAAAGCCTTCAAAAACAAATCGGTCGCATGGCAACCCGCTGTTGACAAGAGCAGGGACGAAAGCAGTGGCCCCGGGGAGAGTCACGACACGGATGCCACGACGCCGGCATTCGCGCGACAACATAAACCCGGGATCGCTTATCCCCGGAGTTCCGGCATCGCTTACGAGGGCAATGTCCTCTCCGGCCTCAAGACGGCTCATCACAGGGTCAAGACTGTCATGCTCATTGTACTTATGATGGCTGCTCATGGGAGTGGCTATGTCAAAATGCCGCATCAGCACAGCCGACGTGCGCGTGTCTTCCGCCAAAACCAGCGATACGGATTTGAGCACGCCCACCGCACGCGGAGACATGTCGGAAAGATTCCCCACAGGCGTGGGGACTATGTAAAGCGTACCACTCACAGGCGACCTCCGAAATGGGCGTTTATAATGTTCATGAAATCCTCAGCGTCTTCTCCTTCCATGTCTATCACACGAGACAGATATTGCTCAGCTTCAGCATAGCCGTTCATCGCCTCCAGTGTGTCGAGCACCTCGCTGAAGCGTGCGTCGCTACCTCCGAACAGCGTGCGCCGGAAACGGAATTTGTCATTGAGCGTGAAGGCACGCCGAAGATCGGCCGATTCTTTTCGCGCTATTAACTCGTCCACCTTCAGCGATTCCGACAGGGGGCGCATGTCTATGGCCGGTTGAGCCGCAGCTTCCACTACGACTTCCTGCTCAGCTTCAATTTCAACTACATGTTCCGGCTCAGCGGACACAACATCAGGCAGTTCTTCGGGCGCAGATTCCACCAAAGCCTCCGGTGCCGGTGTCACGTCCATCTGTTTTTCAACCTCGACAAACGACTCTGGCTCAAAACTCGCCGGCGGCGTCTCCTGCACCACAGGGGCAGAATCTGACACATGGTCGCAGTCCCATGCCTGACGGAAAATGTTGCAGTATATCTCGAAAGCATCACGAATCTGCGGCGCTATGTCGTCGCGCACTTCGGGACGTTCGATAGCCACACGCAGCAAACCCTCCATTCGCAGGCCGGCTGCAAGAAGACCGCACAGACGCCCTTGGGTGAAATCATCGTTACTCTTGATTGACATGGAATTGTTCTAACAAATATTTACTTATCGCATCGCGCACTTTGGCTCGCGGACAATAGAATCCGTTTACCATCACTACGACGACATGCGAAGGACTTTCATTTTCATCAAGCAGATAGCCGGCATAGCACTGCACGGCATTCACACTGCCGGTTTTTAGCGCAAGTTTTCCCTTCAATGGGGTTTTGGCCATGAAATTTTTCATCGTACCATCCACCCCCGCACGTGGAAAGAATGCGGGATATATATCGGAATGCGGACCTTTGGCCATCCATTCGAGCACTGCGCCGAGTGTGCACGGTGCAAGCCTGTTGCCACGCGCCAGCCCGCTTCCGTCGAATATTCCGGAATAAGCAAGACTTATGCCACGCGCTCCCCACAGTTCTTTTTCCCGCTTAATAGCATTTTTGCGGGTATCATCAGGGGCTATGGAGCGCAGCATTCCTTCTGCCATCATATTGTCGCTTCTCACCATCAGGCTGCCCAATATGTCGGAAGCTTCCGGCGATTTATGCACATAAACCGATGCAGACTCCGCTGTAGCCGCAATGTCAAGATTTTTCCCCGACAATTCTATACCGGCCGAACGGATACGTTCTGTAAGTTCATAAGCCAGCACTTCGGCAGGATTAGGCATCGTCGTACTCACACTCCATTTTTTGTTGGAGATATCGCGTCCCCACACCGTCAGCAAATCAGAGTTCACACCACGCAGCAGGTCAGTGCCGTCGGCATCATGCCGCAAATCCACACGCAGTCCTGGCACATACGGCTTTGTACGCCCCGATGCAGGCCACAGACGGAACACATTGTCGCGCCAATTGGCGCCGTACAATGCGGCGCCATAGCTCCATGCCAAATCCTCGATTTCCCACTGAGGCACCGCACCGGGATCTTTCAGGCATTCAACCACCCTTATTTTTCCGGTTACACTCGTAATGCCCATACGGCGGAGGTTTACAACCACACTGTCGCAGAAACCGAGATTATCTTCAAAATATTCGCTTTCAAGGGTCGGGTCGGCACAGGTTTCCACCAATATGTCGCCCCGCCAAACGTCTCCGCTACGGCTACCTTTAAGAATCACCGGCGTGTTAAACCTGAAGTCGCCGCCAAGAATGGATATTGCCGTTGCCGCCGTCAGCGACTTCATCGTAGAAGCCGGCACCATGGCCTGAGCAGAATTGTGTTCGGCTATCACACGGCCCGATTTCAAATCCTTTATATATATACCCACTGTAGCGGCATCCTCACCGTCGAATCCAAGCACACCGCGGGCTTGCGACGGCAACGCCGCAATGCATGCCACTATGGCGAAAACTAAAAATCTCCGTACCATCAAAACAGCGGGAAGGAGGAAGGAGTCGCAGCGTATTTGTTCTCAAACAGCTCATTGGTGATACAAAGCATGTAAATGCCTTGTATAAAAGTCACGACCGACCATACCGAGCAGGTCAACAATGTGAGCAGAATCGTGATGACACCGGCACCGACTTTTCCAAGATAGAAATAATGGACACCGAATCCGCCGAGAAATATCGCCAGCAGCGCGGCTATCCCGCGACTTTTGCCTTGTGGACCTGAACTGTCGAACGGGTTGTTGCAGTCATATGGACGACTATTGTATTGCGGACCAGGGTTGTATTGCGGTGGAATATCAGTATGGACACGTGTCAAATCGCATCCGCAATTGTAGCAGTAATTGGAATTGTCGGGCACAAAGGCTCCGCATTTGGGACATTGCTTGTTCATATCGCAAAATTACAAATTTTTCCAATATCCGCAAGCACAATCACATATTTGGCGGCCCTCCTGCAACAACAGGAAAAGCCGCCAAACTCCGACGGGTATTTAAAAACAGGTCTGTAAATTCAGTTTATTATCGCTGTTGGCTGAAAATCCATGCGAAAGTAATACTTCCTGAAGGCGAACCGGGCTCATCATCACTCTCATCGTCCAACATTTCCACTACTTTCATCTTGTCGCCGGAGAACTGAACCGTAACCACACCTGCCGTGTCGTCGTCGTACATTCCGTCGTAATCCCACGAATAGCGCAGACGTCCCTGCGACTGGTTTGCCCATGACCATGTGGCTATAGCAAGAGACGAATCTTTATATTTAACCATATAGGTGCCAGCTTTCGAGAATATTACTTGTACCGGCATCCCATCTTCGTCAAATTCGTCTTCAAAGTCATCATCCGAATCGTCCGGATAGTGCTGAGTCATCCACTTGTAGAAATCCCTTATCAGCTGGTTTATCTCATCCGAGGGACGCTCTTTGCTGAACACCTCCTTGCCCCCTATTCTCACCGATAGCGAAACAGCCTCGGCATTCCATGTACGGCACAATTTGTCGGTCATTGGGCTTTCGGGCAACTGGTTGGAAATGGCAGCAGTGAGGGTCTGCTGCTGTCCGTCGGCGTATTCTATGTCGAGCGAAGCCACACTCCCGCTTTCTTCCTTCACCTTTATTGTACCGAAACCGGCGAGAACATATACGCCACTCCCGTCCGTCGTATACCGACCTTCTATGATGCCACCGGAAGTTGAACGGGATTCCATGGCGAAGCGCATCATAGATGACTTTGCCATACGGAACAATTTTGTTTTTCCGGCGTTGTCCTTGCTTTTTGCGCCATAGGGATAGAGCGATTTCTTAATCACTATGTAATTGCCGGACGATGTGAGTTCTATCGACTTTATGTCGCTATCGGCAGATGTAATATCGTACTTGGCAGCATATTGCTCATATTCGGGTGTGCCTATACTGCCAGAGGCTTCTGGCTCATTGTTGTCGCAGGACACGAACACACATGCGCAGCAAAGCATGCTTGCCGCATACAAAATTGATTTAAAGAATTTCATTTATTATAATTGTTTGAAGGTTCTTTATTAGAAACGGAAACCGAGAGAAACACGGAACGAAGCATTTTTGAAGGTACGCTTTTCCGAATATTCCGAATCATAATCATCGTCGTAGCCATAATCCATGTCATCCCAGTCTTCGTCACCATCCATGAACGAATTGAATTTAGCTTTTCCCCAACGTCCTTCAAAACCAAGTGTGAAGTTCTTCCATTGGAAATTCATGCCAAAATCGTAAGCGGCCATAAACGCAAAACTTAATTCGCTATCGCCTTCTCCATTCAAAATCATAAGCGAGGCAGCAGGATTGAAATGCCCGAATACATTAAGACGGAGGAAACGCAGCGCGCTATTGCTGCTTGAGAAAGGAACAAAAGCCACAGTAGGTCCGATCCCGACGCCCAAATTGAGCTGATGCGACCCGAAGTCACTCATTTCCTCATCGCCGTAATCGTAATCATAGTCATAATCATAGTCTTCATAGAAATCCTCCGGACCGAGCTGAACTCCGCCCACTTTAGGATATTTCTTATATTTCACATAGCTGACGTCTAACCAACGGGCGTCCACACCCACCTTCAGGCGGTTGCCGAACCATCCGGCATTACGGGGCCAAAGATATGACGTACCAGAGGTGAATGAGAATCCTACACTGCTGTCGTACTGATAGTCTATCGGAGAGTCCACCTCCTTTAAACTTTGATTGGTGATATAGCTAAGCGTTATGCCTTTATTACGCTTCCACACATCAAGATTTTCAGTGTCTTGTTCTTGAGCCATTGCAAGCGGAACCATTGCCATTGCCGCAACTACACCGATGATAAATCTTTTCATAGAATAATTCTTCTTATATTTAATGAATGGTTTATAATTTTACGCTGCGCAAAATTATGCATATTTTTACAAATACCCCCCCCGATTAGTTAAATATAGTTAAATAAAATACCCAACAAAAAAGACGCGGAACCGGTATATACCGGTTCCGCGCACAGTTAAACGCTCACGGAGACTACTCGTCGCCGCCCTTTTCAGTATACTCTTTAAGGAGCTTGTCCTGAACGTCGCCGGGGACAAGTTCGTATGACGCGAACTTCATGGTGAAACTCGAGCGTCCGCCGGTTATGGAACTGAGAGCCGTGGAGTAACTTGCCATTTCTTTCAGAGGCACCTTTGCAGATATTACCTCAAAACCATTTTCGCTGGTCATGCCCATGATGATGGCACGGCGTCCCTGAAGGTCGCTCATGACGTCGCCCATCACATCGCCCGGCACCATTACCTCCACATCATATACAGGTTCGAGCACCTTCGGACCTGCATTGCGGAAAGCTTCGCTGAAAGCATTGCGTCCTGCAAGACGGAAAGAGATTTCGTTGCTGTCCACCGGATGCATTTTGCCGTCGTATATAATAACGCGGACATCGCGGGCATACGAACCGGTAAGCGGCCCTTGCTCCATACGGTCCATCAGACCTTTGACTATTGCCGGGATAAAACGTGCGTCAATAGCGCCGCCCACTATGCAGTTGCACACCACGAGTTTTCCACCCCATGCGAGAGGAATCTCCTGTGTATCGCGCACATTCATCTTGAATTCCTGGTTGCCGAACTTATAAGTGTCAGGCGCCGGCATTCCTTCGTAATAAGGCTCTACGATGAGATGCACTTCACCGAACTGACCCGCTCCACCACTCTGCTTTTTATGACGATAGTCGGCACGGGCTGCTTTCGTTATAGTTTCACGATAAGGGATTTTCGGTTCTTCAAACACAATGGGCAGTTTGTCGTTGTTCTCGACACGCCATTTAAGAGTGCGCAAGTGAAATTCTCCCTGTCCCGAAAGAATGGTCTGTTTGAGTTCCTTCGACTGCTCGACCTGCCATGTCGGGTCTTCTTCGTGCATGCGTGTAAGGATAGAATTGAGTTTTTCCGCATCGCTTTCAGTGACAGGACGCACAGCACGCTGATATTTAGGCGCCGGATACTTGATGAAGTCAAATTCATAGTCGCAGCCCTTCTCGTCGAGGGTATTGCCGGTGCGGGCATCCTTCAATTTCACGGCAGCGCCTATATCGCCTGCTTCAAGAGCGTCGACCGCGGTTTTAATCTGGCCGCACACACAGAATATCTGTGCAAAGCGCTCTTTGCCGCCACGGGTCACATTATCAAGGTCGGCGCCGGCACGCAAGGTACCGCTCATCACCTTAAAGTAGCTCACTTCTCCGATATGCGGCTCAACGGTAGTCTTGAACATGAACACACTGAGAGGGCCGTCGGCCTTAGGCTCTACAGCGTCGCCGGCCGTGTTCACTGGAGCAGGCATATCTTCAACGAACGGAACCACATTGCCAAGGAATTCCATCATGCGGCGCACACCCATGTCCTTGGCGGCACTAACGCAGAACACCGGGTATATGGAACGGTCAATAAGTCCCTTGCGGATGCCCATTCTCATTTCGTCCTCGGTAAGGTGTTCTGTCTCGAAGAATTTTTCCATAAGGCTTTCGTCGTTTTCGGCGGCAGCCTCCACAAGAGCCTTGTGCAGTTCCATTGCACGTTCCATTTCTTCGGCCGGAATATCCTCAATGACAGGAACTCCGCCGTCAGGCCCCCACGAATATTTTTTCATAAGCAGCACGTCGACCATAGCATTGAAGCCGGGACCGCACTGGAGGGGATATTGGATAGGTACGACCTTTGAGCCGAATATCTCTTTCATCTGCTCGATTACATTATCATAATCGGCTTTTTCGCCGTCAAGCTGATTAATGGCGAATATTATAGGTTTTTTTATAGAGGATGCGGTGCGGAATATATTCTGCGTGCCCACTTCCACTCCATATTGCCCGTTAATCACTATCACGCCTGTGTCAGTGACATTGAGCGCTGTGATGGCGTTGCCCACAAAATCGTCGGCACCCGGACAATCTATCACATTCAATTTTTTATTAAGGAATTCGGCATAGAACACCGTTGAGAACACCGAATAACCATATTCCTTCTCAACAGGGAAATAGTCGCACACGGTGTTGCCGGCTTCAATGGTGCCGCGGCGTTTTATCACACCACACTCGTAGAGCATCGACTCGGCGAGTGTGGTTTTGCCTGAGCCCTTGCTTCCAAGCAGGGCTATGTTTTTGATTTCGTTAGTTTTATAGATTTTCATAGTTTAGGTTTTGGTATCTGAAGCCAGATAGATTTGTTATTCCGCTTGCAATTTATTAATTATTCCGTAAAATACGCAACAAAATTCCTATGTTACGCAACACATTTTTTCGTTTTCATGGCTTCAATACGCTATGTCGCAAAAAAGTCGTAACTTTGGCATACTATTTGTATTAGACACTTATATGGAATTAAAAGACGAACATAACAATATAATAGTAAACGTGCAGGCACTCACCGACGACACATGGGGCATTGACGCCCATGTCAATCTCGACGGCCTGCCCATACTCCCCACCCGTGATTCGGTCATTTTCCCGATGAGCACCGTGCCGCTGTCGCTCGGCCGTGAGAATGCCCTTGTCACCGCACGCGACGCCGCCGACAACGGCGTCGCCATCGGCATTGTATGCCAGAAAGAGGCTTCCGAAGAAAAGCCGACACTGACCAAACTACACAAATACGGCGTACTGGCGCAGGTTGTAAAAGTAATCGACCTGCCGGACGGTTCCCACACTGCCATAGTGCGCACCACCGAACGTTTCAGAATAATGGGCAAATGCACCGACACAGACGCTCCCCTGCCCCGAGCCGCCGTGCATGCACGTGTCGAAGTCCGTCCTGAAAAAATAGGAGCCGGCGACGAATATTTCGCTGCCGTAATAGGAATGCTGATAGAAGCATCCAAAAAATTCGCCCACTCCACGCTCGAACCGGCAGAACCATTCGTGCAGAACATGGACACGCTCACAAGCAATCCCGTGATGCTGCTCAACTTCCTGTGCACGAACCTGCCGTTCTCTGCCAATGAAAAAGTGTCTTTGATTTCGTCCGGCTCTCTGTGCTCACGCGCAGAGCAGGCGCTCGCACTTGTGAACGGACATCTTGAAAAAGTACATCTTCTTAAGGAAATCAGCGAGCGCACCAAGTCGTCGCTCAGCGACAGCCAGCGTCAGACATTCCTGCAGACACAAATGGAAAGCATCCGCCAGGAATTGTACGGCGATTCCGCCGACGACGGAGACTCTCTGATGAGCAAAGCCGAAGAAGCCAGGCTTCCTGAGAAAGTAATGGAAATCGTAGTCAAAGAAATCGAGAAACTGCGTCGGTTCAACCCGCAAAGCCCCGACTACGCACTCCAATACTCATACATCGACACCGTGATAGCCTTGCCGTGGAGCAAGAGCCGCCCGATGCCGGAAAAGGCAAGCAAAAAAGCATTCCGCAAAGCTGCCGATACTTTGGAAAAAGACCATTACGGACTCGAGAAGGTGAAGGAACGCATTCTTGAGCAAATGGCCATGATAATGCAGAATCCTGAAGGGCGTCAGCCTATAATATGCCTTGTCGGCCCTCCCGGCGTAGGCAAAACGAGCCTCGGACGCAGCATAGCCGATGCATTAGGCAAAGATTACCGACGGGTCGCACTCGGCGGACTTCATGATGAAGCGGAAATACGCGGACACCGCCGCACCTACATCGGAGCCATGCCGGGGCGAATAATCGACGCCGTAAAACGCGCCGGCAGCAACAACCCTGTGCTACTGCTTGACGAAATCGACAAAATCGGCCATGACTTCAAAGGCGACCCTTCCTCGGCATTGCTGGAAGTGCTCGACCCAGAACAGAACTGCCGTTTCCACGACAACTACATCGACATTGATTTCGACCTCTCAAACGTCCTGTTCATAGCCACTGCCAACACGCTCTCCACTGTGCCGGCCCCGCTTCTTGACCGCATGGAAATAATAGAACTGAGCGGATACCTGCCGGAAGAAAAGCATCAGATAGCCGAACGGCATCTCTTGAAACGCATCCTCGAGCGCGCCGACCTGCCTGAAGGTTCGATAAAAATCAGCGACAAGGCAATGGAGGCCATAATCGAGAACTATACCTCCGAAAGCGGAGTGCGTCAGCTCGAAAAAAGCCTGGAGAAAGTGGTGCGCAAAGCAGTGCTTGCCAAAATGAGCGACAAGGAATTTCCGGAAACAGTGGAGCCTGAAAACCTGCACGACATCCTCGGACTTCCGGTACACCGTCCCGGACACTATGAAGGCAATGACTTCGCCGGCGTAGTGACGGGTCTGGCATGGACATCGGTAGGCGGAGAAATACTGCTTGCGGAATCATCGCTTTCAGCAGGAAAAGGAGAGAAAGTGTCAGTGACCGGCAACCTCGGCGATGTCATGAAAGAATCGGCAACAATTGCCCTGCAATGGGTGAAAGCCCACGCACTTCAACTCGGCATTCGTCCGGAACTGTTCGAGAAATACCGGCTTCACATACATTTTCCTGAAGGAGCCATCCCCAAAGACGGACCTTCGGCCGGCATCACCATAGCCACCTCCATCGTGTCCTGTTTCAAGCAGAAACGTGTGGCCGAACGCGTGGCTATGACCGGAGAGATAACACTGCGCGGCAGAGTCCTTCCCGTGGGCGGCATAAAAGAGAAAATACTCGCAGCAAAACGCGCCGGCATTACCGACATAATACTTTCAAGCGAGAACAGGAGAGACATCGAAGATATAGCCGAAAAATACCGTAAAGGTCTTACGTTCCACTATGTCGATACGGTAGCTGAAGTAATAAAGCTCGCCGTCACCGACGAGCCCGCCATTGATGCTTTCGAGCTATAAAGCCAATCAGAATTCTTTCAGATGCTCATAAACGGCATGCAGCGGAAGCCCCATTACGTTGTAAAAACAACCTTCTATGCCAGTAATGCCCATGCCTCCTATCCATTCCTGTATGCCATAAGCCCCGGCTTTGTCAAGCGGACGATAAATTGACACATAGGCCTCGATTTCCCCATCGGAAATCGGGGCCATGTTCACTTCCGTACGTTCCGAGAAACTTACGCGCCTATCACGTGCGGAAAGCGTAACCCCGGTCACTACCACATGCGTGCGTCCCTGAAGACGCTTCAGCATGCAGCAGGCCTCCGATTCATCGACCGGCTTACCGAGAATCTCCCCGTCCAGAATCACGACCGTATCAGCCGTCAGCAGAACATCACCGTCCTTTATGTCTTCCCGATAGGCATCCGCTTTGACTTGCGACAACCACTCGGGCACTCTCTCAGCTTCAATATCCGCAGGATAATTTTCATCCACATCCTTTACTGCCGCTACAGACACGTCCGGCACAAGCATCCGCATAAGTTCACGGCGGCGAGGCGAACTGCTGGCAAGGACAATGCGGAAATCAAAAATACGTGGTGGAGCAATCATATCTTCGTCAGTTTCCGAATGCGTTGGCAGATGCCGGCCATTTGCCTTGTGCAAGCATGGTTTCCTTTATCAGTTCCCTGGCCACACCATATCCCCCGTCGCAATGGCTTATATGCACCGCCACAGCCTTTACATCGGCATCTGCATCGTGTGGGGCCACGGACAGACCCACGTGCTTCATGCATGCAATGTCAGGCACGTCGTCGCCGGCAAAAGCCACTTCGTCGGCGTTAAGCCCCCGCTGCTTCATCCACTCTTTCAGCACTTCAAGTTTGTCGCCCACACACAGAAACACATCGTCGACACCGATAAGACGCATCCGGCGTGCAATCGCCTCAGTATCCGCCCCTGTTATCACAGCCACTTTAAACCCTTTGCGAACAGCCTGTTTCAGCGCAAAGCCGTCCTTGACGTTAACCATACGTGCCGGACGTCCGTCCTCGCTCATAGGAACTACCGAAGGCGACAGCACTCCGTCAACATCAAATACAAAAGCGCGTATTTTTGTTATGTTATAATTTATTTTGCTCATTTACTATGATATTGTGTCG
The DNA here is from genome assembly GCA_009775265.1 of Muribaculaceae bacterium. Lineage (GTDB taxonomy): Bacteria > Bacteroidota > Bacteroidia > Bacteroidales > Muribaculaceae > CAG-873. The sequence continues at coordinate 167,304 of VSPG01000001.1, read as the reverse complement.
TTGCATTATGGCACGTGAAAGCATATTGTATATTTCGGCCTGCATGGGAGGAAGTATTGACGCATGCATGGCGATAGTGTGCATGTCGCCACGCCGCGCGGGACCCGTCTGCGCAGAATCCGCCCCCGATGTGAAAGCTTTGTCTATAGTTTCCTGCACAAGCGGCCGCAGCACATCAAGATTATAGCCTCCGCGGGCAAGGACATCGGCAGCACATCCGAGAAGATAGTTTGGAAAGTTGCAGGCCAGAACTCCGGCTACATGAAGCAGCGGACGGGTAGAGCTGTCGGCATGGTGCACCGAACAGGAAACCATTGAAGCCAAAGAGTCGACACTCTCAAGGACTTCCGCCTCTGAAGCTTCGGTGAAAAAAGGAACTTTTGCCACATCAAGCGCCCTGCCTTTCGAGAATGTCTGCAAAGGATACAATACCCCTACCCGCTCCGACGCGGCTTTAAGCACTTCCATCGGCACACTTCCGGACGTGTGCAGCACGATACCGTCCATATGCGGCAAACGCTCTGCCACACCGGCTACGGCCGAGTCGCCCACACATATAATACAAAAATCGGCCGAAGTATCGACTTCCGAAAGTTCTGTTATCGCAATTGCCCCTACAGAGCCGGCAAGGCTTTCGGCATTCGCAGCCGTACGTGAACACACCTGAACTATTTTCGCTCCGGCATCTTTAAAAGCGCGCGCCAGATGGCAGGCGACGTTTCCGGAACCTATAAATACTATTCCTGGGGCTTCCACTGCTCTATGTGCACTTTCTCCCAAAGCAGTTTTTCGGGATCGACAGGCCGTCGTTCCTCATCCTTATGTCCTACTGTTATTATGCACTCCACGGTAAGATTTTCTGGAATGGAAAGTGTGTCGCGCACAATGTCCTCGGCCGGTGTGCCGTCTGCTGCACAACGGTTGCGAACCTGAATCCAGCACGAACCGAGCCCCAGTTCTTCCGCCTGAAGCTGCATGAACACGGCTGCAATAGAGGCATCTTCCACAAAACAGTCGCTCAAGGAAGAATCGGCGGCGACAACTACGGCGAACGCCGCGGTCGACACAGGCTTAGTTCCAAAATCCTTGCAGGCAGCAAGCCTGTCGAGAGTATCTTTGTTTTCTACTACCACAAACTGCCACGGGCGTTTGCTTTTTGAACTTGGGGCAAGGAGCGCCGCCTGCAGAATCAGACGAACGTGGTCCGCTTCTACCGGCGTGTCGGAATAGCGCCGTATGCTATGGCGCTTAAGAAATAACTGGTGGAGTTTATCCATAATCGTGAGTCATGCCTATCTTCGGCACACCCATGAGTCGGGGAAACGGCGGTCTGCGCCGGAAGCGCTTGCGGCTGCTTGCACATCCGCTATAGTAGCACCTTCGGCTGCATAGACGCGAAAGCGCCCGTCCTTAACAAGGATGCCCAAAGATGTATCTTTGCTATTTTCCATAAACTGCCTGGCCTCTTTTTCGCTCGCAAGCGAAGCAACAACAAGGCAATAACGCCCGGATGCAGCGGCCGGCGTTTTTACACGCGCAGCATTACGCAACGCAGAATAAGCGGCCGTATCAACTCTGGTAGCGGCATCATCATGGCGCTCCAATACCAAAACGACAGGAGCTTTGGCCTCGCCCGGAGATTCTATTAAAGCAGGAGCACTTTTACGGAGGGAAATGCTTTCAACTCCGAGAGACGCATACTGCGCGTTATCCACCTTTATAGGAGTGGTGAGAGCGACACCCACAGCAAACAGCACCGTAACAGCGGCAGCCATTTTTGTAATTTTCGAAAGAATGCGGCGCGGGCGCACATTCATACGTTTCACGGCAACGGTGCAGTCCGTATTCTCCGCTTTGGCAAAAGCCTCCAGATTAACCTCCGGCAACCACATGGTAGAGGGGGAATGCTTATGCAAAGTGCCGACGACAAAGCGCATAGAGCCGTCGGCATTTCGAAGCAATGTGCCTACGCGGCCGAGAACCATACGCGAATCATTATCAAGACGTAAACGCATTTCTGCGACTTCCGCTTCAAGGATTCGCGCAGCAGCCTCATAGCTCAAACCTTCCGCCCGGGCGATGCTTGCCGCCAACATTCCGTCGTTATGGCAAAGCGAAGGGTTGAACGTGAACGAACGCACGGGACTGAGCATACGCTCTCCCGATTCGTCGAACCTTGCAGACATGCGATGTGCAAGCACTGCGCCAACACCGGGCACAATCACACAATCGTGCTGCATAAGCAGAAATTCTATATGTCGTATTACGCGATTCACCTTACAAAGTTACGACGTTTTTTTTATACTTCAAAACATATTTTATGGATAAAACACGCATTCGCAAGCTAAGTTTTCCGCTATGCACTGTAGCACAGCACATAGCGGAAAACTTAAGTGGTATTAAAAATTTATGTGGTGTTTTTCTAAATATGTTTTACGCCTTTTGAACCTTTCGCACCTTTCAGACCGCCGCCCAAAGAGAATATATTCTGGTCATAGCTCACTGTTTTATGGCTCTGGTCACGTTTGCGCTTAAGAGCCAGACTCACAAGGCGTTCCATCAGCTTGGCAAAGCTAAGGCCTGTAGCCTCCCACAGATAGAACGAAAGCGAACCGGGGATAGTATTAATCTCATTTACATATATATTGCCGTTGCTCCGGTCCACAATCATATCGACACGGCTGACGCCATGGCAGGACAGCACCCGGAATGTTTCACCGGCAAGGAAACGTATGCGCTCGGTAGTGTCCGCCGGCAAATCGGCCGGTATCCGTTTCTGAGCGGCCTGCATGCCCGCTGAACCTTTCGTACCGCCCATGTACTTGTCCGTATAGCTGAGAATCTCGCCGCTTTTTATGGGTTCTTCAAGAACGGATGTCTCGTAGCTGTCGCAATCGCCAAGCACCGAGCAGTTGATTTCCTGAAGGTCGTCCACCATATGTTCCACGACTATTCGCGATGAATAGCGTTGAGCGTCCGCTACACGTTCGAGCAGCTGCTCGCGGTCTTTTGCCCGGCCAATGCCAACACTCGAGCCCAAATTGGCCGGTTTCACTATCACAGGATAGCCGAGCCGACTTTCTACAGCAGAAATCATTTCGTCGCGGCGGGCGTCCCATTGACGGTCGGTAAACCACACATAAGGCACCACCGGCACGTCATTTGCCTGCAGTATCATTTTCATCGTGATTTTATCCATGCCATTGGCCGAAGCAAGGGTGTTGCAACCGGCATATGGCAGACCTATGGTTTCCAATACGCCTTCAAAGATGCCATCCTCACCATTGGAACCATGCAGGACAGGTATTGCGGCATCAAAAGTGGCAACCACGTCATTTCCGAAAAATCTATGCCGACTGCGGTATAGGTTGAAATCGCCATATGACGGACGCATATACACCTGTGTGCATTTTTCAAGCAGAGCGTTAATGTCGCGGAAGTTGGCCACATCGCGCAACGCAGCGCCGGTGAACCAACGTCCGTCTTTAGTAATGTAGACTGGTACAACGCTGAAGCGGTTCTCGTCAATTGCGGCCATGGCCTGATTGGCTGATATTACTGAAATTTCGTGCTCGGTGCTTCGTCCGCCGAAAAACACGCCTATGACGGTTTTCATTTCTATGCTCTTATTTAAATGTATCGGGTAAATCGTTTTCGTAAAGAACTGTGTCGCCGGGAGCGGCCACTTTAGAAAGCAGCGCCTGCGCATCGGCGAAACTGTCGACATAATGCACATCAAGCGCAGGTGTTTTCACATCGTCAATGCCTTCCGATATGGCATCACGGTTGTAGCGCCCTACTATTATGGCACAATCGGCATTGCGCGCCACATTGCGACCGAACTCCGCGTTAAGCTCGTGCTGGCGCTCTCCAAGTTCAATCATACCGGGGGTCACTACTATGCGCTTGCCTCCGGTCATGCCGCCCAGCACCTCCATGGCCATGCGCGAGCCTACCGGATTACTGTTATAGGCATCATCCACTATGGTAAGTCCGCCAGGGGTGCGCTTTATGCTAAGACGGTGTTCCACGGGCTGAATCTGTGAAACAGCATAACGGATTCTATCATCGGGCACACCCATTGAATGCGCTACAGCTACAGCCGCGAGCAAATCGGAAATATTCGCTTCTCCCAAAAGACGGGTATGCAATTTCAGACTATAACCATCCGGGCCCTCGACTTCAAATGAGGTGCCGTCCGCTCCATACACAATGTTGCCGGCTTTCCATGAGGCATTCGCTGCGGAATTGCATGTGTAGCGTTCGCAGTGCACATTTCCGACAGAACGCGACGCAATGTATTCAAAATCGTCATTGACAAAGGCCATACCATCCGGCGGCAAGGCGTCAACAAGTTCAAATTTGGTGGCCTGCACAGCCTCAATGCTGCCAAACGATTCAAGATGCTGAGGACCGACCGCAGTCACAATGCCTATATGTGGATGCACGATGTCGCATATCTCGCGTATGTCGCCCGACTGCTTTGCTCCCATTTCAACAATGAACACCTCATTATACGGCTTTAGCATCTCCCGTATGGTGCGCACAACCCCAAGGGTGGTATTATAACTTCCGGGGGTCATGAGTGTGTCAAAATGCTCGGAAAGGATACGATGCAGAAAATGTTTGGTGCTGGTTTTGCCATAACTGCCGGTGACACCTATTATTTTCAAATCCGGCATAGAGCGCAGACGATCAGCCGCATCATTGATATATCGGCGGTTGATACTGCGCTCTACGGGGCGAAGCAACATATTGGCGGCAAGCAACAGGATGTGCGACCCGCAATAGCAAGCCGTGCAGACAGAGGCTGCCACATAAAAATTCGACTCCGCTCCAAAACCGCCTAAAAGCGCCAAGGCAGCACACAAAAGCAGGACAGACAGCCCCGCTGTCACGCCATATATTCGTTTAGCCCGTGCCGTCCATACAAGAGGTTTTTTATATTTTGCAACACCAAGACGAATCGCTGTAGCCATACCGAAAGTTCCCATCAAAACCATTCCTGCCACACCTCCGGCAAAGCGGCTTAAGGAAAACAGCAGCACGGCAAGACCGACAATGCGCCATACCGAGGTAGTGTCGCCGGATTCTCTAAGCCAATTGCGATAGCGGTTGTTGAAATATGAATTCTGCTGCAACATCATAAGGTCGCGGCGTAATTCGTAAACCAGCCCTGCAGCTGCGGCGGCCATACCTACGTAATAAATAATTTCTATCATCTGTCTCAGGAATTGAGGAAACTACGGAGCACAGCCGAAAACTGCACGGGATTATCCAAAAAACTGTAATGGCCACAGCCGGGGAAGCTTACCAATCCGGAACCGGGAATCAGCTTCTCCATGCGCTTTGCGTCAGCCATGGGAGTAGCGGTATCGTCCTCACCCCACACAAGCAGCGTGGGAGCTTTAATCTGCGGCATCATGTGACACAGGTCCTCGTTCACGACACGGCTCAATATGGAGCGCATACGCGGCGATGCAGAAGCATAGTCGGCGGACGCTTTCCGCTTACGCCATCTCTCAATAGCAGCCTCGGCTTTATCTTTAGGCATCACGATATGGCACAACGCCTTCATTGCCTTGAAGCCGTACACTCGCATATAATATCGTATGCTGCGACGCGGCTTTACTCCTGCCGCATCAATAAGTATAAGTTTGTCGACCGGAATATGCGAGGCCATGACTATTCCGACCCTGCCGCCGAAAGAGTGTCCGGCAAGTACCGGATGAGAGATGCCCATTTCAGATGCGAACTTCTCCATAAAAGATGCGTAGCGCTCCACACCCCATACATCGTCAGGTTCCGCAGATTTGCCAAAACCCGGAAAATCGATGTTGTACACTGTGTGTGTTTCTGCGGCCACTCTCTCGACAGACGCAACCGTGTCCATCGAACATCCCCATCCGTGCATAAGGATGAAAGGCCTGCCTTCTCCGGTTTTACGGTAGCACATGCGGATTCCGTCTATTTCTACAAAACTTTCCATCTTTTCGTGTTGCAAAGTTACTTAATGGTAGTCAATATGCCAAATAATCGCATATCAGAAATGCAGCATAAGCTCAAGACAAAGCCTATTGGAATCAGATGTGGAATATACATGTGATTTGTCATGGAAATACTGTTCGTAGTTCAGACGGAGATGCGCTTGCACGGGACCGCGCAGATATGCCAGAGTAGTGCCGGCTGTGAGTCTCATACGCGATGTCTGAGTGACAAGGAGCTCTCCGGCATCGTCCCGCTCTCCATCGCAGTTGTCGCTCGTGCCGTCGAAACGCATATCAAGTGATACGCGGTCGGCGTACGGACATTTTATTGGGAAAAAGCGGCGGGCCATTATATTAAAAGCTTTAGTGGAGACAGCCGCATCAGAGCTGTATATTTTATACAAAAACTCGCCTTCCGCCTCCCATAAGCCGTATTTCCATGTAAGCGACGCGTTCCACAGGTTCACCCGTGTATTGCCTGTTTCCTTAGACTGGAATCCTATTTCGGGAGTCCACGAACCGAATGTGGCAGCTCCTATTACCGCATAAGTATAGCTGTCGCTCCATCCTGTTTGCGACGACGTGGATGCAGAATTGAAGATCCCTCCTTCCACAAAAGCAGGCGCGTTCAGCAATGCAAATGAATAACGTGCCTTCAGGCCTACCCGGCGCGACGACCACATGTCGCGATTGGACAACGAGCGGTTAGCGAACCAATAAGTGTGCACAGAGCGTGAAGCGTCTACAGAAAGCGGCACACGCATTTGACCTGCCATAATCCTGACATGCTTTGACGGACTAAAAATAGCGTATGCATCCAACATTCTGAACGAACCACGATCGCAAAAATCGGCCTGGAAATAATATCCAAGAAAATCTGCAATGTTTCCTTTAAGATTTACACGGGCGTTGCGCACCTGAAAACGACCGTCGCCATCGGCAGTGGATATTTCATAACGTGCACGGAGTGTGGCATGCACTTCCGGCATATACTTCTTTAAGGACGCCGTGCTGTCTGCTGCAGCCGCACAATTTGCGCATATAAAAAACGAGAGCAGAAAAAACAGAATTCTGTATCGGAATGTTTGCATAATCATTATTAACAAGTCTATGGCCAACAGAACCACGCTGTAAAGTTACTCATTCGGCCTGAAATAGAGAAATGCTGAACGTTTTTTATGATTTACATACGCCCTGCTTAAGCACGGTTTTACCACGGGTGTTGTTACAGAATTGCTACAATCGTAAAATATTTTTAAAAGTGTCAACGAATCAAAACTTAATGCATAATTTTGGGTTATTATTTCAAACTGCCTATGGTAGCGAGGCGTCTATTGTCGCCGCATAAAAAAATCATTTTTTCCAATAAAGAGTTAAGAACAAGATGATAACTCAGCAGGTAATTGACGCATTATACAAAAAATATAACAAGGCTCCGAAAAGCCTCGATTATCTCGACATGCCTCTGTTGTTTGATGCTACATCGCCTCATCATGACGTGAGTGTAGACATAGACGACAACATGCGGGCCGAGCTGGTGATAGGCAGCATTGACGAAAAATCGCCGTTCCACCGCCTGCCAATGCACCGCATACACGCCATAGTCCCTTTTGAAGAATGGGTAGCGATAGTGATGCATTCATCTATAATATTTCTGAACAAAAAAGACAACCGTGTTTCGGTCAATCTAAAGCCTGTTGGCGACAGTTTTATAGATAGGCTGCGACAAAAACTCTCTAACTGACACAAACAACACCCCGTTCCGCACCAACCAATCACCGGCTCACGTTTTAATTATATGGACTTAAAAGAAATAAAAACTCCAGCCGACATCAAAGGCCTTGACGAAGGAATGCTTCGAGAATTTGAAAACGACCACTCACTCGTCATTACGTTAGAGGATGGTTGCCTTGCAGGCGGCTTCGGAGAAAAAGTGGCGGCGTTCTACGGCACGTCGGCCATGCGTGTAGCATGCTACGGACTACCGAAAGAATTCCGTAACCAATATGCGATTGCCGACCTTCTGAGCGAATGCAGGCTTTCACCACAACAAATCGCGAAAGACACAGAAGCAATGCTGAAAACATTGGCTAAATAGGACTATTTATTATTCTAAACCTCAACAACAAACCGAGTCATGCTGCAAATACACTAAATTTGCAGCATGACTTTTTTATATAAACCAATTCTTATAGCCGGAGCATGCCTCACGATGTGTGCATGCGAAAACTTCGAATCACACCCCTACTCTGTCCGCTTGACGGCACCTGTCGGCATTCATGAGCGCAACATCCCTCAAATTCAAGCAAAAGCAGATGCCGACGGGAGCTTTAGTTTCGCATTCTTAACCGATACGCAAGGCTCTTATGACGACATGCGCGACGCCCTCGACCGAATATGCTCCCGAGGCGACATAGACTTCATAGTACACGGAGGTGACCAGACCGACTTCGGCCTGCCAAAAGAGTTCTTATGGTGCAGAGATTTGTTCGAGTGCACCGGCATACCTTATATAATGGTCTTAGGCAACCACGACTGCGTAGGCAACGGCGACGACACGTTCCGCTATATTTACGGAGAACCCAATTTCAGTTTCAACATCGGACACACCCATTTTATATGTCTCAATACAGTAGCTCTCGAATATGATTATTCGCGGCCTGTTCCGGATTTGGGATTTATAGAATCGGACGCCGCACTTGTGGCGGAACTTAACGCCAACAAGCCTGACAGCATAACGCACACAATTGTAGCCATGCACTCACGCCCCTACGATGAACAGTTCAACAACAACGTGGCAAAGCCGTTCGGCTATTATTTACAGAATTTTCCTGGAATGATGCAGAATGACGACGAGACAGACGGAATAAAAAACAAAGCATTCTGTATAAACGGCCATAACCACAGCCTCGCCGTCACCGATATATTCGAAAACGGAATTTTATATTACCAGGCGCCTAATATTGCAAAGAGAATGTTCATGGTATTCACAGTCACAAAAGACGGTTATACTTATGATGCAATTGAGTTTTAGGCATGCGCTCCGCGTTATCGTAGGGCTGATACTATGCCTGAATGGATTTCTTACATCTGAAGCTGTAGAGACTCCGACTGCGGACAGTACTTCGGCTGAATATAACGAGCGCTACATCCAGCATTTAAAAAAGCGTGAGCAGCGCTGGATGAAACTCATCCCGAACCTGAGTTCCATACAATATGCCGGAAGCACCGGCTCTGTGGCTCTTGGCATAGGATGGGACTACGGGTGCGGCAACCGATGGGAGACACATGTGATGCTGGGTGTAATTCCAAAACAGCATTATTGGCACACCTATTGGAGCCTGACACTTAAAGAAGTGTATATACCATGGACACTACCCGTTAAAAGACATTTTGCCGTAAAACCGCTTTATGCCACACTATTTGTCAATTCAATCCTGCACAGCGACTTTTGGACATCGGAGCCGGACCGATACCCTGACGGCTACTATGGATTTTCAAGCCGCATACGTTTCCATTTAGGCATAGGCCAACGGTTCTCACTACTGATACCTGCCGAAAAGCGACGGCTCGGCCGTGAACTTTCTCTTTATTACGAAATCTCCACCTGCGATTTATACGTTCGGCAAAAATTCCTCAACAAGTCAGTTCCTTTTTCTGATATGCTGTCGATAGGCATCGGCCTAATCTACAATATCTAAAACGACAGCATCAAGAATAAGAGGCAAATCCCCGATATTCACACCCGCCGAACTAAGCGCCGAAAAGTCGGCCCTAATCGCCTGTTCTACCCCGGATATATCCAATCCATCGGCATTCATGGTGCGGCGGTATAGCACTACAGCATCACCGATACGGCCTTCAGCCCAGGCAAAATGTCCGGCATTCAGAAAATCCTGTGCGGTGGGAGCATCGTGAAGCACGCTCCTGTAGCGTTCGCGGGCCGTGTCCATATCGCCGGACATGAAAGCGCACCATGCCAAAGCCCTGTCAAGCTTGCGTCCAGCTCCACCACGTTCTTCCACCTCGCGCAGTTGTACGGACGCAGCCACGTAATCGCCGGATTCAATAAGAGCATATGCCAGATTTATGGCAGTAGACGATGAATCAGGCTGCATGCGGCAAAGCCGCCGAAGCACATCGACAGCCTGAACAGAACGGCCGCAACGTCGCAAAGTGGCTGCAAGACGCTTTAAAGTCCATGCAGATGTGCCGTCCATAAGATCGGCATAACCATAATTATCCGCAGCCTCGGCATCCATCCCCAGCTGTTCGCAGCAATAACCGCGCTTTTGATATATTTCCGGCGTCGGTTCCTCGACCGACGCTATCGTGTCAAGACACTTGCGCAAGTCTTCCCAGGCCTGTATTTTGAACAGCAGTTCGGCTATAGGCTTCAATATATCAGGCGTTTTTAACGCACCATCAAGCTCCTCTATGCCGTAAATGAAAAATTTATGTGCAAACGGGTCGAAAAACTCGTTCCTGCGCGAATACAACTTGAAAAAACGATATAAATTCTGAACGTAGGAGCGTGCATTGCCGCCATTATCCGATCCTGCATTCATAAAAGCTCCGGCATGCTCCATGGCCACACGCTGGCTTTCAAGCTGGCGGCCTATCATTTCACGTTTGTCGGCCGGGGCTGCCGACAGCGAAAACAGTATCGAAAACTTATCGTTGTCGCAAGGCATCGGCATACGTGTGAGCATATCCACGAACGAATGCATATCGCCTGAAAGAGCGTCGGAAACTTCTTGCTGAGACTCGTCGAAAGGTGTGAACCATGCATCGATATTGCTGAAAAATGGATAATTTTTCAGGTGAGAGAAAGCCCCCATAAAAACATCTGCGCCTTCTGCCGTCATTTCTGAAAATTCGCGCATGCGGTCGTACATTCCGTTTTCACGCAGACGTTCCTCCCATTCGGGATTGATGTCAAGCTCCATATTCTCATCCGAACCGATGGAACGAATGTCGATAATATCGCGGCCGAGTTTCATTATGTCAGGCATCATCTCCTCACGTATCTGCCGCGATACGCGCTCGGTATCGCGCGCACGCAGCAGCTCAAGGTATATGGTCCGAATGCGTTTTCGCCACAAAGGATGCTCCGCCGCGGCGGCCAAACGCTCGCCTACACTGCGAGGATGGCTGCGTTTGCGGTAACGAAACATCGCCAGCAACAGCCACGCCACGGCGGCTTCAGCCTCACGTTCGTCGGACACGCAATCGAGTATATCGGCAAGAAGGCATATTCGACGGACATCGTAAAATTCCATAAGCCCCAGACCCAATGCGGCAACCATCCGCATCCTCATGCCATGCGCCACCGTGGAGTCCGGCCCAAATATCCGTCCTATGCATTCTGAGGCAGATTTTTCCATAGGAAATGTAGTCCACACCCTATTGAAAAGTTCATGGGCAAGGCCGTCTGCATGCCTACGCAAAGTTTCTGCACGGTCGTCTATTCCGAATGTCGCCGACAATTCACCGATTGCAGCAAGATATTCATCTATAGTATCGGTGATGCCACGCCCGGAATTCACGGCATATGTACGCACATTATTATAATACAACGTAGGCGTTGCCTCCGAAAGCATGGCACGCACACAGCAATCCACAATCATGCGTAAATCCGCACGCAGGTCGTCGTAATTCTGGTGACGCGACGGGTCTGCTGCACCATCAGTAAAATACCGCAACATGTAGCGATAATGCTCAGTTGCATCGTCAAGCTTGCGTCGGACACCGTAAGACACAATGTCCGACGGCAATTCGCGTACCATTCTTATCGCCTCGCACAGGCGGCCGCCGTCAATGGCACCCACTGCAGAGGTCTTGAAGTCGTTTATTTCTTTGCGGGTCATATATATGATAATGCAAAGAATGTGCCAAAGTTCACATGTCAACGATGGCCGCTCCAATCATTGATACACCGCCACTGGGCAACATCCATAACGCTTGTCGGGACGACTACCAAACGTCCTGATTCCGTCTGATACAACACCCTGTCTTTTTCATGTTCTACAAGCTTCACCTGTCGCCATTCTATGCGTTCGCTTGCCGGCGTAGGATAGCCTTCCCGCTCGGCATACACGATTCGGAATCCGTCTTCATCGAATTCCACCGCATGCGGGCACGAAGCTCTCACGGAATCCGGTTCCAGCGCATTGCCGAGCCAAACGAATGTCAAGGCCACCTGCCATATCACAAGCATCAGAACAAAAGCCACCACGAACATGCGTATATCAAAAACTCCGGCCATCAAAGCCGCAGCAACCGGCAACACCAAAAACAGCCATCGCCTCCCAAGCCATCGGCGCGCAAGAAGCGCAGCCGTGGCCGAGGGGGCGATGCTGAATATACTTGTCCGTATCAACGCATCAGCGTTTTTCGGGCAGAGCAATCTGAGGCTTTATGCCGTCGCGCTCGAGCAATGCCTCGATACCCGGCTCCTGTCCGCGGAAACGGCGGTATAGCTCTGCGGGATTTTCTGTGCCGCCCTTCATCAGGATATTCGTGCGGAAAGAATCCGCCGTCGCTTTGTCAAAAATGCCGTTTTTCTTAAAAAGCGAGAATGCATCAGCATCAAGCACCTCCGCCCATTTGTAGCTGTAGTAACCGGCAGCATATCCTCCGGCAAAAATATGACTGAACTGGGGCGAAATAGACGTGCCTTCAACCGGCGCGAAAATCTCGACCTGTTTTACTGCGCGCCGCTCGAAATCGGCCACATCACCGACAGGAGCATCGATAGTGTGCCATGCCATGTCAAGATAGCCGAACATAAGCTGACGCATACATGCATATGCGGCTCCGAACTGGGCGCTTGAGACAAGGCCGTCGACAAGTTCCTGCGGAATCGATTCACCGGTTTTATAATGGCGGGCAAAGCCGTCGAGGAATTCACGTTCCGTCAGATAATTTTCGTTGAACTGCGAAGGGAGCTCCACAAAGTCACGATAAACGCTTGTGCCGCTGAGAGACGCATAGTTCACATCCGTGAGCAAGCCGTGCAGCGCATGGCCGAATTCGTGCAGGAATGTTTCCACCTCGTATGGAGTAAGCAGCGAAGGCGTATCGCCGGTAGGCTTGGTGAAATTCATCACAATGGACACGTGCGGACGCTGATCCACGCCGGATTCCGTGACGCATTGGTCGCGGAATCCTGTCATCCATGCACCGGGGCGCTTGCTTGCACGCGGGAAGAAATCGGTGTACAGAACCCCGATAAATTTACCATCGGCATCGGCCACATCATAAGCCTTGACATCGGGATGGTATACTTCTATGCCCTTATTTTCTGTAAATTTAAGTCCATAAAGCTTCGTCGCAAGACCGAACACTCCGTCCACGACGTTTCCAAGTTCAAAATACGGACGCAGCGCCTCTTCATCAAACGAATATTTCTCACTTTTCAGTTTATTGGCGTAATAACTGTAATCCCAAGGCATTATGGTTACATCGCGCCCTTCAAGTTTGGACGCATAAACTGCAAGCTCATTCATTTCTTTACGGAGCGCAGGCTTGTATGCGTCGCGGAGACGGTCGAGCAGGCCATACACACCTTCTACGGACTGTGCCATGGTGCGTTGCAGAGAATGAGAGGCGTAGTCTTTAGAACCAAGCAGACGTGCTATCTGCAGGCGCAATTCTGCAATTCTGCGCAACACGGCAGTGTTATCGTACTCGCCGGATGTGTTGCGCCCCGTATACAAGCGATACATGCGCTCGCGCAAGTCAGGACGCGAGGAGTATTTCATGAACGCCATGTAGACAGGCTGGTCAAGCGTAAACAGGTATTCTCCGGCACGACCCTTTTCGGCTGCGGCTTCCGCAGCTGCTTTGACACTGCTTTCCGGTAGTCCGTCAATGTCGGCTGCCGTGAGCCACACTTCATAAGTGGGGAGTTCTTTCTGCACGTTCTGTCCGAATTTCGTCGTAAGTTCCGAAAGTTCGGCATTCAGTTTTTTGAACGTCTCGCGGTCCTCTCCCTCCAATGCGGCACCCGAAAGAGCGAACGAATCGTAGGTGTTCTGCAGGAGCATGTTCTGTTCGGGAGTCAAATTGTAAAGCTCGCGGTTGTCATAAACATACTTCACGCGTTTCCACAATTCTTCATTCAGAATCATGTTTGTGCTGTATTCCGACAATTTGCGTGAGGCCTCGATGCTGATGTTCATCATCTCATCGTCAGCATCGGCCGAGAGAAGCGGGAAAAAGACGTTAAGTACACGGGTGAGGTCTTTTCCTACACGCTCCAGCGCAACTATAGTGTTGTCGAAATCAGGGGTGGAACGCTGTCTGGTAATTGCATCCACTTCAGCCTGCGCGTTGGCTATGCCACGGTCTATGGCTGGCATCCAGTGTGTATTGTCGATGGCTGAGAAGGGGGCTGTCTGATGGACGCCTTTGAACTCCTCAAAAAGCGGGTTTTGTGCTTGGCTCATGTAGCTTGTTGACATTAGCAAAGTTAGAGGGATGAGAAACTTTTTCATTCGCGGTTTATCATTTGTTTTTGCAAAATTACTGAATTTTGGCTGAAAGCAGGTACATGTTAAATATTTTTTGTATTTTTGCGATATTATGGAAGCACCACGAATCATTCAGCTACCTAAGTTTTTCGACAGACGTGGCAACCTGTCGGTCATAGAAGAAATGGTAAACGTGCCGTTTGAAATATCCCGTTGCTACTGGATTTACGATGTGCCCGGAGGCGAAATGCGTGGAGGACATGCCTACCGACGCAACCGCGAAATGATAATAGCACTTTCCGGAAGTTTTGATGTCGCGGTGGACGATGGCTATGAACGACGTTCGTTCAGACTCAGCCGCTCCTATTACGGCCTCTACGTCCCGGCCGGCACATGGCGTGAGATAAGTGATTTCAGCACAAACTCGGTGGCGCTGATTCTTGCATCCGAACCATACGACACCGACGATTACATTTACACCTACAAGCAATTCAAATCATATGTCAGACAGCAGGCAGACACGTGTCCATGATTGCGACATTCTGGAACTTGACCGCCACCACAGCCTCCGCAAAGGCAACCTTTCGGTGGTGGAAAACGGCGGTTCTTTGCCTTTTGATGTCCGAAGGGTGTTTTATCTATACGATGTGCCGGCCGGCTCCGCACGGGGCGGCCACGCCCACAGAAGCACACATCAGGTAATAGTGGCAGTGGCCGGAAGTTTCAGCCTGCTGCTCGACGACGGCATTGTAAAACGGACCATCGTTCTCAACCGACCATACATGGCGATTCACGTACGGCCGGGGATATGGAACGAATTATATGACTTTTCCTCCGGAGCCGTTGTGCTTGTGCTCGCGTCCGACAGATATGACGAAAGCGAGTACATACGCAAATACAAGGACTTCATGTCCTTCAAAAAAGCTAAATAACCGACATTGAAGGCATGCGTGAGACAAGCAGTTTGTCGATTCTCACACCATCCATATCAACGACTTCTATATTAAGATTCTTGTAAGCCACGGCATCGCCTGTCGCAGGGATGCGTTTAAGCATGTCGAGCACAAGTCCGGCCACTGTGGTATAAGCCGCCGGTCCATAGTCTTCTTCGAGTTCGAAAAATGTCAAGAAATCATATACCGGACACTGGCCGTCGACAAGCCAGCCGTCGCCTTGTGTGCGCTCTATGATGAACGGCTCGTCAGTGCCCACTTCTACAGAACCGACGAGCCCCCCAAGGATGTCGCATAGCGTGAGCAGACCCTGCATTGCCCCGAATTCGTCGCACACCAGACCGCAATGCGCACCTTCGCGCTTAATCAGAGCAAGCGCATCATACACCAGCATGCTTTCCGGCATGAATACCCCGGGACGCACCACGCCTGAAAGCGAAAATCCGCTGTCGCACAATTCAAACACGAGGTCTTTCAGATAAACTATTCCGACTACACCCTCATGCGCGGCGTCATACACAGGATACGCGCTGTGCATGTTGTCGCGCACCACTTCCTTGATTTGCGCCACATCCATGCCGAGGTCAAGTGCCACAATATCGATTCGCGGGGTCATTATGGAATTAACCTTCTCGTCGCCCATGACAAGCGCACGGAACATGATGTCCTGCTCCATCGTCTTCACCTCGCCGGCGTGTGTTCCCTCGCGGATTACCGATTTTATCTCCTCCTCTGTTACTTTACCGCCATCCTTTCCGATGTGAAGCAGCCCGGACAGCAGACTTGTCGATTTGGAAAGCAGCCATACGGCAGGCATCGTCATAACCGACAAAATACGCATGGGACGTGCGACAACAAGAGCCACCTGATAGGATGCGTTAAGCCCGATGCGCTTTGGCAGCAATTCGCCCACCACGATGGAAAGATAAGTGACGGCAACCACTATTATGGCCTGCGACAGCATCTTGGCAGTTGTCATACGGATACCGAATCCCCTAATATGTACAGCCAGGTCATCGGCAAAAGCCGCGCCTGAGAAAAGGCCGGTAAGAATACCTATAAGAGTTATTCCAATCTGGACAGTAGAAAGAAAGCGGTCAGGGTCCTCTGACAATTGCAGCGCAATACGGGCGTTTTTACTCCCTTTCCGAGCCTCTGCCGCAAGTCGCGGCTTTCGTGCGGAAATCAGCGCTACTTCCGACATCGAAAACACTCCGTTCAATAAAATAAGAGCTATAATAATTATCAAGTCGTTCATCTACAAACAAAATGTGGTGAATCTACTAAAGATAAAATAAGAACAAACCAAACTGCGATATGGTTGATTCGGCAAAAAAAATCTGCAAAATCCGTATTTGTATTATCGGAAAAAATCGTAACTTTGCGGCGAACAAAAATGCATGCTTTCTGCTTTATGCCCAGCCTGCTTTGTCGCAACTTATTGTTTGTCTGTCCACTTCTCGAACTGCCCGCAGCAGTTTTGGCAGGAAGATGAATATTGCATCCACACAGCATTTTATTACAAATCACAACTTGTCAGTTTGCTCTGACAGCCAATGCAATAGTCATTCGGAACTGACAACCTTTTTCCGGTCGGAAATAGAATCTTCGTCGCCGGCTCTTGCCAGTGCATCCCGTCAGGCCCTACAATCGTTGATGCGGTTTCTTGAAGACTCCCGAATGCTATTGGAGGATGTCGACGAAAGCACAATAAGAGCATGGGTATGCACTATGCTTTTCGAAGGCTACAGCCTTAAAACAGCCGCATACTATCTGGGCAAATTCGCTGCCTTGCACGCAAAAGCTACAGCACGAGGCATCGCCCATCCCATAGGTGGGATAAAAAATATCAGGGCAGAAATCGACAAAGCCATAAAAGACAACATCCCCGTTACCGACTATTCGGACGCAGCGGAGAAAATAAGGAGAGCCATGGCACGCAACTACGCTGGCGAGCGGGGACGGCTATTGGACATCCTCATCCTACAGATCTTGGAAGGCGGCATGGACTTTGTCCGGATAGCCGCCCTGAAGAAAGACAATCTGGAAGCACTTACCCCCGAAGGGCGTGATATTGCCACACGCAACTGTGCTGCGGAGCGCCGTTACGTATTCGCCTTACGGCAAAGCGAACGCACACCGAGGCAGATGTATGTGTATCTTGAAAAACGCATGGAGCTATTGCTCGCCGACATCGGCCTACGCCCTTCGATGCACATCGAAGACACAGCGAAAAACATATGGATACGCCTCGCCCTCGAAACAGGGGCCGACGTCAGCGCCGTAGCCACCGAGGCCGGGACAATACCCCCCGACAATCCGTATTTGCGTTTCGCAGTGCCTACGCATAACCATAACCCGTTCGGAATCAGACAGCAAGTATCGGCTTCGCTGCTTGACAACCCCATGCACTGGTACGCCTTACGCATGCGCCCGGGACGTCGCATGTCTCAACTGCTCGAAACTATTTCGCCGGGGCATGTTGCCGCGCGCCACATCACCGACACCTACTATCCCTGCGAGGAAATTAGCAAACGGGTGAATCGGAAAATCACACACGAAAAGCATCCGTTCATTCCGTCTGTACTTTTTTTCAGAACGCGTGCATCTGAAATTGTCCCGCTAATGCGCGAAATAGGCACCATGGCCTATTGCCTTAAGGACGGACGTGGAGGCCTCGGCCCCTACTCCATCATCCCCGACACTCAGATGTTCCTGTTCCAACGCGCCATCCGGCAATTCACTCCCGACATGCAACCCGACTACGACTCCCCTCGGGACTACAGGCCGGGGCAACTCGTACGTATAATTTCCGGACGCCTCGAAGGCTACATTGGCGAAATAATAAAAAAAGACAAAAAACACACCGCCCGCTTCACGCTCAACATCCTCGGCCTACGCTTCGCGACATGGACCGAGACCTTCGACGACTGCGAATTTGAGGTTCTGAGCAACGAGAACCTCCAGCCACAGAATGCTTAACCGCGTAAAAGATTTCTTCAACAAAGGAAACCGACGTTCGGCACGCGCCAAAAAGAACATAGCCGCTATGTTCTTCCTCAAAGGCGTCAGTGCAGTCTGTTCCCTTATCATAGTGCCGCTTACCATCGACTATGTGTCGAAATATGAGTATGGCATATGGCTGACGATTTCGTCGCTTGTGGCATGGCTGAGCTTCTTCGACCTCGGAATCGGCAACGGCATGCGCAACAAGGTCATCACGGCCATAGCACAGGGCAAGCACAGGCTTGCCAAAATATACGTCAGCACGTCCTATGGCATAATCGGCCTTACGGTGAGCGCCGTATGGGCAATAGCCGTGGCGGCTTCTTTCTTTGTGGACTGGAGCCGCGTGCTGAACGCAGATGCGTCTCTTTCGGGCGAACTGCTGTGGACCGTGATAATCGTACTTACCAATTTCTCCACGCTTTTCATTCTCGGACTTAACCGTACCTTGCTGAACGCCATCCAAAAACCGGCGATAGCCTCGGCGTTCGACACGCTCACGCAGGTGTTGCTGTGTGCCGTGGTATGGATTCTCGTAAAGTTCACCGACGGCTCGCTCGTGCATCTCGCACTCGCCATGGGCGGCACATCCGTCCTCGTGCTCGTGTGCTCCAACATATGGACATTCAACGGCCTGCTCAAGGCATACCGGCCAAGTATCCGGAACATAAGATTCCGCATGGCAAAAGGCATAATGGGACTCGGGATTTCGTTTTTTTACAGCCAAATACTTGGAATAGCACTTTACCAGACAAACAATATAATCATCACACAGTTTGCCGGCCCAGACGAGGTGACGGTTTATAACATCGCATATAAATACATGAATCTGCTAAACATGGTGTTCACTATTATAATAACACCATTTTGGAGCGCATTTGCCGAGGCCAATGTAAACAATGAAATCGCATGGATGAAGAATACGAGAAATAAACTCGTTTCATTTGTGATTGCATTATGCCCTATAGGACTGATAATGGTGGCCATTTCGCCTTTTTTTTACAAGATATGGATAAATGACATGGTGATTGTGCCTGTTTCCATCACCATGCTTGTATGTCTTTACAACCTTGCGCAAATATGGTCCACACTATGGACACAGATTCTATGCGGTTTCGGCAAGATAAGGCTTTTGATTATAATGCCCACTATAAGTTGTGTATGTTATCTTCCAGCAGCCATATGGGGATGCCGTAATTATGGCATACAGGGATTGCTGGCTGCTTCCATAGCCTGCTTTATTGTCTTCACTTCCTGGTACGGAATAATTCAAGTAAACAAACTTATAAATCGCACTGCAACCGGCATTTGGAATCTATAATTTCCACTAACGCTTTTCCGAATACTTGTTTTATTGCAGAATTTTTCAAGAATAAATCATAGGTAATATGGTCAAAACAATATCCTTTCTGCTTCCGGGCGCCCCCAGCCATCCGACAGGAGGCGTGAAAGTAGTATTCGAATATGCCAACCGTCTGGTAGCCATGGGGTACAATATAAATATAATATATCCTGGATTATATTGTGTCAAACACAGTTCTGTACGCAGTACAGCAGGCAGGACACTCCGGTATATCATCAGCAGATTCAATAAGCCGAAACCGCCGAAATGGTTCAAACTCGACTCCCGTATAAAGATATTCCATGTATTCGGCTTGCGCGAGCACCATGTACCAAAGTCTGACGTTTATGTTGCAACTGCATTTGGCACCGCTGGGTATCTGAGGAACTATAAAATACCCGATTCAAGCAAAATTTATTTTATACAAGGCTTCGAAAACTGGCACGGCACCAGTAGCGATTTAGTATACGAAAGCTACCGCTATGGATTCAAAAACATAGTGATTTCCGACTGGCTCGCGAAAGAGGTGCGCAAAGCAGGCGCAGAATGCGAAATCGTCAAAAACGGATTTGATTTCGACTATTTCCATCTTTCCAAGCCCATTGAAAGTCGAGACCCACTGAGAATTTCCATGTTATATCATAGTTCAGAGCAAAAAGGATGCATATACGGCCTTGAAGCTCTATACTTAGTCAAAAACCGTTTTCCAGGACTACGAGCTATATTATTTGGAGTACCACCAAGACCGGACGGATTGCCAGAGTGGATTGAATATTACCACTGCCCTGACCGTCCTACACACAACGCGATTTACAACAACAGTTCCATATACATGGCACCAAGTCTTCAAGAAGGCTGGGGCTTGCCGGTGGGGGAAGCGATGATATGTGGCAACGCTATAGTATGTACCGACACACAAGGGTTTCAGGAAATGGTGGCTGACGGGCAGGAGGGTTTTATTGTGCCGGCAAAGAACCCGAGGGCTTTAGCGAACGCAATGATAACACTTATCGAAAACCCGGATTTAAGAATATCCATGGCGCACAAGGGTATAAAAGCTGTAGCGCCTATGACATGGGACAAATCGGTGGCACGCATGGTGGATATAATAAAACAACTTGATAATGCCATATAGCATCCATGTGGATGATTGTTTTCATATATGTGCTGACGTTAGGGTCTCTGCTTGTAGGTTGGGGAAATCCAACGCTATCACTTAGAAACCCTAAATCGCGACTATTCAACATCTTATTTTGTCTTATACTGATTCTTTTCGTGGGATTCAGAGATGGTGAGAACATGCCGGATTACAGCAATTATCTCGAATGGTTCCAACACCCTGGACAGCGAGGCGTTGAAGAATCATTCTTTTTAATTCTCAATAGTATAAAATCAATCGGAGCACCGAAAATATTTCTATTTGTAATATATGCTGCAATAAGCGTGTCTATACGTTACTATGCCATTATAAAATATTCACCTCTCCAAATGTTTTCTATGGCAGCATGGTTCAGTTTCATTTTGATTCTGCACGAGATGATACAAATCAGAGCCGCAGTGGCCAGCGCTTTAATGCTCTTTTTGATTCCTCTTATTTTTAATAAAAGATATATAGCAGCTTTTATTGTAATACTAATCAGTTTTCTGTTTCATCGATCAGCATTAATATTTATTCTGTTGTTTTTTATAAACACAAAAAAAGATTATTGGTGGTTTTGGACAGGATGTTATCTGTTGATTTTATTTTTATACATCCAAGGACTTCAACCTTTAGAGGCATTAGGTATCAATGCTTTAATTGGTGAGGAAATTTCTCTAATAGACGGCGAAGCACGAGAAATCATAGGAGAAAAGGATTTACCAAATATGCTTAATGCAATATCTCTGATAGAGACTGTCACATGCTTTCTAATACTATTTCGTATAAAAAAAATTTCAGAAATATACCCTATGGCCAAAATATGGCTAAAGATAGGATTTATCTCAATCACGATATATGGTACAGGCATATACATTATATCCGTACGCCTGGCCGAGATGTTTTCTACGGTATTTATATTTTTAATGCCATTAGTATATTATTGTTTTGATGGGAAATACGGGAAAGTACTTGGCAAAATAACAGTTTTTGTCTTAATAATAGCACATCTTAGTTTAACAGTTTTTTTCAGAGAATACATTTCTTGACACAAAATGGACATATCTGTAATAATCGTCAACTATAATACACGCGATTTGCTTGCAGACTGCATCGAATCCATTATCGGAAATACCACAGGAGTAGATTATGAAATAATAATTGTAGACAATGCATCTCACGACAATAGCCGTGAAGCAATCACCTCAAAATTCAAATACATAAAGTGGGTACAAAGCCACGAGAATTTGGGATTCGGCAGGGCTAATAACATGGGAGCCAAACATGCCTGTGGAAAATATCTGTTTTTTCTTAACTCCGATACGGTGCTAAAAAACAATGCACTCAAATTATTGGTGACGGCAGCCGATAATGCAGGTGAATCATTGGGCGCTATGGGATGCATACTCGAGAATCCGAAAGGCTGCACTTGCCATTCCTATGGCAAATTTATCTCTTTAAAAACAGAGTTTTGTTCAATGCTTTCTATTTACCTGCGTTTTATAAAAACTAAGGAAAATACAAATCCGCCCTATATAACTGTCCCTACGATGGTAGACTATGTGACCGGTGCCGACTTATTGGTTCCCAAGACGGTGTTTGAGATCACAGGCGGATTTGACTCCGATTTTTTCATGTATTGCGAAGAAGTAGATTGGCAAAAGCGCATGGCCGATACCGGGCTGTGCAGAATTGTCGTGCCGGGACCGAAAATCGTACATCTTGAGGGTGGCAGCGATAAATCATCGGACAGGATATGGTCTGCTTCGCGTTTGCAAAACATATACCGCTCAAAAAGAATATATGCGCTTAAACATTTTTCGACATACGAGCGCATCATACTGCGTATAACATCATACATGCTCAAAACACCCGCACTTTTAATAATCGGCTTAATCAAGAGAAACCCTAATTATCTGAAGCTAATACCATTGCTATAAATATGAAACACATATACATAATCGACTACCTCGGAGTGCATTGCGGTATGCATTACTATCTGGAAGCATTTAAAGCGCAGATTAAAAAAATCGCAGGAGTGCATGTCCAACTCCTATCAAACTTTTCAGACGATGGAAATCCGCCATTTTTCTTTAATCAATACAATGGGCGCCTTCCTGCAAAATTGTCAAGCCTCCTGAGAAATATTATAAATTTAAGAAAATTCGTGCGCAACAATCCCGACGGACTATACATATATCTTACATATGGCAACCGTTTCGACCCTTTATTTATAATGCTATTGATAAATGTCGACCATATTATAGATATTCACGAAGCCATAGCTCAAAATTTAGACAAAAACAAGATTCTGAAAAACATCTATAGTAGGCTGTATTCCAAGAAAATACGCAAAGTAATCTCTCATTCGGGCAGAACTGACGATTTTCTTCGTGAATTCCATTACCAAGGTTTAACTCTTAAGGTGCCTCATTTTCGCTATGTTTTCCCCAAGAACTACAATAAAGAGCACATCGCCAATGACATAAAGAGCAGTTTTTCTAAAGACAGGATCAACCTGTTGTTCTTTGGCAATGTGAATGAAAGCAAAGGAATAGACATTCTGTTGAAAGCCTTTAACATACTGCCTGCAAGCGTAGCCGAAAAATCCAATATCATTATCGCCGGAAAAGATTTCGATGGAAAATGCCATGAAGTGATTCCTGCCACCGGCCGCAATGTGAACATGATATTGCGACATATAAATGACGACGAGCTTGTGTATGCCTATACACATGCCGACATTGTGTGCCTGCCCTATCGTAAAACTTCACAAAGCGGCATACTTGAAATGGCATTTTACTTCCAAAAGCCCATCTTGGCTTCCGACATACCTTACTTTAGGGAAGTACTCAAAGAATTTCCTTCTTTCGGAAAACTTGCATGCGGAACGCCGGATGGCTATAGTTCGGCCTTATGCGAGTTTATCGAAAACTTCAATACGGCCGATTTTTTCAAAACAGAAGATTATGACCGGTATACCCATCGCAAAGCTATGGACACATTCCTTGATGACTTCCGCAAGCAACTCTAAACCATATCCGATACTATGCCCATTAGACCGCTTAAAATCGGCTTTCTAAGCCAGTTTTCGCCAAACAACCGACGTGATTCGTCAGGCACGAACTACAAAATGGCAGAGCATCTTTCCAAAATAGGACATTTGCATTGGATAAAAATACGCCGACAGCCATGGAATCGGTTTGTGGAACTTTTCGAAAAGGCGTTTAACAAGCTAAGTCCCAAAAAAATCAAACTTGACGGGACTTTGTTGTGGGGGCGTTTTTGCGAAAAACCGCTTGATAAAAAAGAACTTGACAGATATGACATTATTGTAGCATTTTTCTGTTCCAACACGCTTGCACGCCTTAACACGGATACCACCATAATATATTTCACCGACGCCACATTCCCGTGTATGCTCGATTATTATAGGCAATGGACGAACCTTCCGCTATGGAACCGCAACAGCGGTACGCAAGTGGAGAAGGCCGCAATGGACAAGGCATCGGCTATAATAGTGTCGTCCGACTGGGCACGCAACTCCGCGGTCCAAGACTTGAATCAAGACAAACGAAAAGTCCATGTCGTGGAATTCGGAGCCAATATTGATGACAGCGACCTATGCATAGAGATTCCTCATACATCTTCCGGCGCCCTCGAATTGCTCTTTTTAGGTGTGGATTGGGAGCGAAAAGGTGGCGCCATCGCAATAGATGCGATAAACCATCTTAATAACCTTGGGATAAAAGCTACTCTGCACATAGCGGGCATTAAAAATCCACCTGCCGGCATTGAGAATAATCCTCATGTGAATTTCATGGGCTTCCTGAATAAAAACATTCCTGAGCACTACCGCAGACTTGTCGATGTCATAGGGCGTTCAACGGCCTTATTGCTTCCTACAAAAGCTGAATGTGCAGGTATCGCATTCGCAGAAGCCGAAGCGTTCGGTCTGCCGGTTTTTTCGCACGATACGGGGGGTGTAAGCAATTATGTGCATGACGGATGCACCGGTCGCCTCCTCCCGTTAGGTTCAACGGGCGCAGACTTTGCTGAGGCAATAGCCGATGCGGTGCGTTCAGGTGCTATAGACAGATACTCCGACAATGCACGGGCGCTTTACAAAGAACGCCTTAATTGGAACACGTGGGGCGAGCGTGTATCAGTAATAATAAACAGCATAGTTGACAAATGAAAGTAGCAGTAATAGGAACGGTAGGCGTACCCGCCAACTACGGCGGCTTCGAGACCCTTGCTGAAAACCTTCTCACATACAAGAAAGACAAATCCATAGAATATCGCATATTTTGTAGTTCAAAACACTATAATAAAAAACTAAGCACATACAAAGGAGCCATACTGACGTATGTACCTTTAGAAGCCAATGGTAAAACAGCTCCTTTATATGATATGTATTCTTTATGTCTTGCTTTAAAAGATTGTGATGTCATTCTTAGCTTGGGCGCATCATGCTCTCCTCTACTATCTATTTTAAAACCATGGATAAGACAACGCGTCATAATAAATATAGATGGTATTGATACTGACCGGGCAAAGGTAAAAGGCTTAACACGTCGACTACTTGACTGGATACGTCGTCTTGCCGCGAAACATGCCGACGTATGCGTAGCTGACAATCAAGGCATTGTGGAACATGTAAATAAAGAATACGGATGTAGTTCCAAATTAATCGAATATGGAGGAGATAATGCATTTAAAATAACAAATCCAACTTATTTGAAATATAAATACGGCCTTGACGAAAAAAGTTATTCATTCAAAGTCGCACGCATTGAGGCAGAAAACAATATAGAAATGATTCTTGAGGCATTCTCTAAAATGCCGAATGAAACACTTGTAATTGTGGGGAATTGGAATCGTAGCGAATTTGGATGCAAAATGCGTGAATCGTATAGCGTTTATCCCAATATACTCTTGTTAGACCCTATATATGACCCTAATGAATTAAACCTTTTACGCTCCAATTGTAAGTTGTACATACACGGACATAGCGTTGGCGGAACTAATCCATCTCTGGTAGAAGCAATGAATCTCGGATTGCCTATAATTGCATATGACGTAATATTCAATCGCGCAACTACAGAAAATTCATGTGAATATTTTTCTTCAGCAAATGAATTGCGCTGTAAAGTAACATCCCTGCAACAAGACATTACGCGTTTACATGATATTTCATCGACTATGCATAAAATTGCCAAACGACGTTACACTTGGGAGATTATTGTCTCAAAATACGAAAAACTATATCGAGAATGAAAGGCAATAAAGTCAGATTTGAACGGCCCTCGAAAAGTGCATACCTGAAAGAAATTTTATGCACAATTTTCTCGGTTTCAGGCATAAAGTTTTTTTTCGGTCTATTTGCATACGTGGTGGTGAATTTCGCTGCCGGGCGACGCAAGGCGCACATAGGAAAAGGCACAAAACTGCACCCAACCGCAATTCTGCGCCAAGGAGAGAGAATCGCGATCGGTAACAATTGCCTTATAAACCACAACAATGTGCTTCAAGCAGGAAAAAGTACGGGGCGTATTATTGTAGGGGACTATGTGCATACGGGTGCCAACGTGATGATATTTGCGTTCAACCATTCGATAGACGATACGGATATTCCGTCAGTGTGTCAGGATTATTATGACGCAGATGTAATCATCGGCGACGATGTGTGGATTGGCGCCGGAAGTATAATATTGGCAGGTGTGTCGATAGGACGCGGCGCCGTAATCGCAGCAGGAAGCGTTGTAAACCACGACGTACCTGAATATGCCATTGCCGGAGGGGTCCCCGCCAAACTCATTAAAAGCAGAAAATAAATGGACGGAAGAATCATAGTGCTGCTGAATGGCGAAACTGTTCAGGCACTTGCCATGGGCAAATGGCTGAAAAAAGCGGGCTACCGCGTGTGGGCAGTGTGCGACGACAAAGTGTCATATGGCTATAATTCACCGTATGCAGAAAGAAAAATAATAGCTCCGCCGGTACATGAAGCCGAAGACGATTTTCATGAGTTCTTTTTGGGTTTCATCAATAAAAATCATATTGACGGAGTGATTCCTATGAACGATTATTCTGCGTCATACCTCTCGAAGCACAAAGACGTGCTATCGGAGAAAGTGCGCTTCGTAATACCCGACTGGAACACTTTTATAACAGCCTACGACAAGAACAGGCTTATGGAAGTATGTCATGATGGTGGTTTCCCTCACCCCGCCACCATAGATTTGTCGAAAATGAAAGCCGATGAGGCATGTGTCCACATGCGCTTTCCTGCACTTATAAAGCCAAATATTACGACCGGCGGTCGAGGGTTTGCCCTGGTACAAGACGCGACTGAGTTGAAAGCCAAACTGCCGTCGATACAGAAAGCATACGGAGATTGTCATCTGCAAGAATTTATCCCCGCCGGCGGAAGACAGTTCAAGGTGTCGCTATTCATGGACAAAGAGCATAGGGTGGTGAACACTACCGTATTCCACAAAGTAAGGTTCTATCCCGAAAATGGAGGAAGCAGCTGCTGCAGCGTGTCTGTGGTGCGCCCGGACTTGCAAAGAGTCTGCACAGCCGTACTCGAAAAAATAGGATGGTACGGGTTTGCAGACTTCGACATGATTGAAGATCCACGGGACGGCATAGTAAAAATAATGGAAATCAACCCACGCGTGCCCGCGTGTGTGAAGCTGTCGCTTGTTTCAGGTGTAAACTTTGCCGCAAACATAGCCGATACGACTATCGGCAAAAAGCCTGAAAAATACAACTATTCCACAGGCCAGGTCCTTAGATATTCAGCGTTGGATGCCTTGTGGTTCCTATATTCGAGACAACGTTTTAAAACGAAGCCCGGATGGTTTAATTTTTTCGGGAGGAAGGTTCACTATCAAGATTATGGCGGAATACGCGCATTCATGGTGGGTAATTTTGCCGGATTTATAAAACAACTTAGCCCTTCGTTCAGAAAAGCCAAAGCCGGGCTCAGGTAAATACAGGAAATGAACATTCTCACCTTTGATGTCGAGGAGTGGTTTCACCTCCTCGACAATGACAGTACGCGCTTTCAGGAACAATGGCGCGGCTACGAAGTACGTATTCACGAGAATATGGACCGTGTATTCCGAATACTTGATGAAACCGGTACACGAGCCACATTTTTCATCATAGGATGGGTGGCCAAAACATATCCGGACATCGTAAGGCAAATTGCCGATCGCTATGAAATAGGCTCACATACTATGAGCCACCAATTGGTATGGCAGCAAGGCCGGAATGCATTCCGAACTGATGTCCGCGAATCTATTGACACTCTCGAGCAAATCACCGGCCGCAAAGTCAAATATTTCCGTGCACCCGGATTTTCAATACGTGAATCAGAACCTTGGGCATTCGAAGAACTCGCCGACTTGGGCATCGAACTTGACTGCTCCGTATTTCCTGCACCTCACACCCATGGAGGCTTCCCGTCATACGGCAAAGGAGAACCGGCTGTAATCGAATATAACGGACGAACAATCAAGGAATTTCCTGTTTCGACCAAGGAAATGCTGGGTCGCCATGTCATATACAGCGGCGGAGGTTATTTCCGTCTCTTTCCTTATCGTCTGATACGGCATTGGGCACGCCAATCGCAAGACTACTTGCTAAGCTATGTCCACCCTCGTGACTTAGACCCCGGGCAACCTGTTCTTTCAGGACTATCCGCAGCAAGGCGTTTCAAAAGCTATGTGGGACTCAAAAATGCCGAAGCCAAACTTCGGCGTTTTCTGCGCGATTTCCAATTTACCGACATTTCTACCGCAGCTAACACTATAGACTGGGATAAAGCAAAGCGCATAAATCTCTGAATTTTGAGGCAGGTCATTAAAGTGCGCCATGAAACCAATGGTTTCATGGCGCACTTTAATTTTATAACAAACCGAAATACAGCAAGGTGGAAATTCAAATCTAATTGCGTAACTTTGCAGTATCAACACCTTACTAATTTCAGAGCAACACCCCGAATTATGCCGATGTGGAATCCTTGGCACGGCTGCCACAAGATAAGCGCCGGATGCCGACATTGTTACGTGTATCGTGAGGATGCCGCTTTCGGCACATCTATCCCTACGACTGAAATCCGCAAGACATCGTCGTTTAATCTTCCGATAAATCGCGACCGCAACAGAAACTGGAAGTTTGCGGCAGGAACTGAATTTGCATTATGCTTCACATCCGACTTTCTGCTGGAGGAGGCTGACGGATGGAGGGACGACATATGGAGAATTATGCGAACGCGACAGGACTGCAGATTCTTTTTCTTCACCAAGCGCATCGAACGTCTTAAGCATTGCCTGCCGGCCGACTGGGGCAATGGCTACGACAATGTAGCCATCGGTTGCACCGTCGAGAATCAGGACAGAGCCGACTGCCGTTTGCCTGTGTTTCTATCTCTGCCAATAAAACACCGCCTTGTTGTCGTAGCGCCTATGCTGGAAAAAATCAATCTACGGCAATATCTTGCTCCGGACATTATAGAGGAAGTGTCTGTCGGCGGAGAATCGGGCAAATACGCCCGTACACTTGATTTCGACTGGGTGCTCGACATGCACAGCCAATGCCGAGACGCCGATATTCCTTTCATATTCCATCAGACAGGTTCTTATCTCCGAAAAGACGGCAAAGTGTTCCATATCCCTCGCTGCCATCAGCATTCGCAAGCACAAAAAGCGGGGCTGAACACCATAAAGCATGCCAAAATAGAATGAGTCAGACAACATTTGTCACGTTCATTTTTAATAAATATGATACCAGGGGCATAAAATCGGCTACAATACTCGCACAGAATACAGCAAAAATATGATTAACTTTGCGAAAGAATAAAAGCGGACTATAGTCCGAGTCATCACAATAATGCTATTATATGAAAAATTACATCTTAAATCTATGTATCCTGCTTTCGGCCAACGCATTGGCTGCGCCTGTTTCACTGCACAGCCCCGACGGCAGGCTCCGAGTTGACACCGACATCCTGAACGGCCAGCCGATCTACTCTGTAAGCTACGACGGCAATTCATTCATTGAGAATTCTCCCCTCGGCCTTAAATCCGACATCGGTGATTTTTCATCGGACATGACTCTTGAAGGTTCGGAAACCGGAGTTGTATCCAAATCATTCGATCAAGACAAAATCAAGAAAAGCCACATTGATTATAATGCCAACAGGCTCGTCACAACACTCAAGAACAAAGACGGAAAGACTATCGGAGTGGAATGGCTTGTGTCCGACAACGACATAGCGTTCCGTTATACCCTGCCCCGTCAGGGCGACACCGGTGCTATGGTAGTCAATGAGGAGGCCACCGGCTTCCGTTTCCCCCAGGAAACCACCGTTTTCCTCACTCCGCAAAGCAATGCCATGGTAGGATGGAAACGCACAAAACCAAGCTACGAGGAATTCTATATAGCCGACGCTCCTCTCGGCACCCCCTCGCAGTTTGGCCACGGATTCACATTCCCCGCACTTTTCAGAATAGGAGAAAAGGGATGGGCGCTGCTGACGGAAACCGGCGTAGACGGATATTACTGCGCGTCGCGCCTGAGCGACTGCAACAACGGAGTGTACTCTATCGCCTACCCGATGCCCGAAGAAAACAACGGCAATGGTACAAGCGCTCCCGGCATAGCGCTTCCGGGCGCTACCCCATGGCGCACCATCACAGTAGCCGACAACCTCGCCCCTATCGCAGAAACTACCATACCTTGGAATGTTGTGGAGCCGCGCTACGAGACTAAACGTCCGGCACGCCCGAGCCGCGGCACATGGAGCTGGATTGTATGGCAGGACAACAGCATGAACATGAAAGACCAGAAAACTTTCATCGACCTTGCGGCAGACATGGGCTACGACCACATACTAATCGATGCAGGATGGGATGTAAACATCGGATATGGCCGCATGCCCGAACTTCTCGGCTATGCCAAGTCGAAAGGCATACGTCCTGCCCTGTGGTACTCGTCAAGCGGCCATTGGAACGACATCATGCAAAGCCCCACCAACAAAATGGACCGCCCGATAGCACGCAAAAAAGAAATGAAATGGCTGCACGACAATGGTGTGGAATGCATAAAAGTGGATTTCTTCGGAGGAGACAAACAGGAAACAATGCGCCTTTACGAGGACATTCTGAGCGATGCCGCCGACTATGGAATCGATGTGATATTCCATGGCTGCACACTGCCGCGCGGCTGGGAGCGCATGTACCCCAACCATGTAGGCAGCGAAGCGGTATATGCCTCTGAAAACCTTATTTTCGGTCAGATATTCTGCGACATGGAGGCTTTCCATGCCACATTGCATCCCTTTATCCGCAATTCCGTAGCCTTTATGGAATACGGAGGCACATTCCTGAACCACCGCCTGAGCAAAGACAACAACAGCGGCACTACACGACGCACCGGCGACGCATTCCAGATTGCCACTGCCGTATTGTACCAAAACCCGGTTCAGAACTTCGCGCTTACACCTAACAACCTTACAGACGCCCCCGCTGCTGCAATTGAATTCATGAAGGATGTGCCATCCACATGGGACGACACAAAACTTATCGACGGCTACCCGGGCAAATATGTAGTGCTTGCCCGACGCCACGGCAACAAATGGTACATCGCCGGAGTAAACGCAATGAAAGAGCCGCTGAAACTGAAACTGGACCTTTCGGCTCTCTCTCTCAAATCCGACACCGGCTACATTATAGCAGACGAAAAGAAAACACCCGTCAAACAAAAGCAGATAAAGATTAAAAACAAATCGTCAGTACCGGTTGAGATTCTCACCGACGGAGGTTTCGTGCTTGTTGTCGAGTAACGCCATTAAATTTATCATTATGCGAAAAACGATTTGCTCTTTGCTGTTGTGCGCAAGCCTGTTTGCCTCGGCACAAAGCAAAGTGGAATTACTCCTTTGGGACGGAAATCCCGCAGACACATCAGCAATAAAGACAGAAGCTATCCGTGCCAACGATTATACCCGCGACCCTGCCATCACCATGTACCTTCCGCAAAAACCAAACGGAAAGGCTGTGATAATGTGCCCCGGAGGCGCTTACGGATGGCTTGCCATGGGACATGAGGGACACGACATGGCGCAATGGTTCAACAATCAGGGCATCGCGTATGCAGTGCTCAAATACCGCCTGCCGCAAGGACATCACGAAATTCCGCTTACCGATGCGGAGCAAGCCATCCGCATCGTGCGCGACAATGCGGAAAAATGGAATATTGACCCTGCCAAGGTAGGTATAATGGGAGCTTCTGCCGGAGGACATCTTGCCTCGACTCTTGCCACCCACTACAGCAGCCCTGCCACACGTCCCGACTTCCAAATCCTGTTTTATCCCGTCATCACGATGGATCCGGCCTACACACACGGCGGGTCGCGAGAGAATCTGTTAGGCAAAAATCCTTCCGAACAGCTTCAAAACGAATTTTCCAACGAGATGCGCGTGACACCCGACACACCCAAGGCATTCATCATGCTGTCTTCGGACGACAATGCCGTGCCGGTGGCCAACGGGCTCAACTACTACATGGCGCTGCTCAAGAACAACGTGCGCGCCGCACTGCATGCCTATCCCGAAGGAGGCCATGGATGGGGCTACGGCGACGGATTCCTCTACAAGCGCCAATGGACCGGCGAGCTTGAAAAGTGGCTTCGTGAGGAAATATAACGAGACCGCTGACATTATTGATCATAAAAATATAGCGAATCCACTCAAATGGGTTCGCTATATTTTTTACCATACCTGACGAAAACACATATAATCCGCAAATTCAAAGCCGCAAAAAAAAGCAAAAGCAATGAAAAGCGCAAGAAACAGGATTATACTTTTTATCATATAGTTGATTTATTCGGAAACATACCAAATTTTATCCATAAGGTTTTTACCCGCAGTCAAAAGATACTACAACGCCCAATTGGCATCATCAGCCACAACCCCCTATCTATCGGCAACTTACATCCCACAATTAACAAAATCACATATTATTTGCAGTATTTGCATACTACCTATTGTCCAAATATGGAACACAATAATACCACATTAACTTTTACATTACAAGCTTATTCTGTAATTTTGTAGCATTACAAAATAGATAATCTTATACCAGTTTCTGAATCATGAAAAAAACATTGCTGTGCATAGTCGCAGTTGCCGCTTCATCATTGTCATCGCTGTTAGCTGCTGATACATTCAACAACCCCATATTGACAGGAATGAATCCGGACCCCACTATTTGCCGTGTCGGCGACGATTTCTATCTCATGACATCGACATTCGAGTACTATCCCGGATTACCGGTTTACCACAGCAAAGACCTCGTAAATTGGAAGCTCATAGGACACGCCCTCTCAACACCGCAAAGCAACCCGTTAAAAGGTGCAGGAACATCGGGTGGGCAATATGCCCCCACCCTGCGCTACCATGACGGGGTCTTTTATGCCATAGGCACTAACTATGGAGGAGAAGGCTCACATGGTATATCAATAGTCACAGCAGAAGACCCGGCAGGTCCATGGTCCGACCCCATATGGATGGATCAATGGTGGGTAGACCCATCGCTTGATTTTTACGATGGCAAAACGTATTATCTGAGCCCCGACAATGCAGGAAGTTTTCTTCTCGGCACCATTGATGTCACAACAGGAAAAGAAACAGCCCCACGGCGCAAAGTGGCATCAGGCCTCGGCGGTTCTTCTCCAGAAGGGCCTCATTTCTACAAAATAGGCGACTATTATTATATAATGTCAGCAGAAGGAGGCACAGGCTATGAACACCGCGAGGTGATTCAACGCAGCAAAGACCCGTACGGTCCGTACGAACCGAGCCCGCATAACCCGGTTCTTTCCAACATGAACGCGCCGGAACACCCATTCCAGGCCATAGGCCACGCCGACCTTGTACAATTGCAGGATGGCAGCTGGTGGGCAGTGTGCCTCGGCATAAGGCCGCAAAACGGCCGCTACCAACACATCGGCCGCGAAACATTTCTCGCGCCTGTCACATGGACAGCCGACGGCTGGCCTAAAGTCGGAACCGACGGCATAGTAAAGGAAAGCTACCCACTTCCTTTGCCCGTACATGAATGGGAACAAGATCCAGTGCGCGACGACTTCGACAAGGAAACACTTAACCTGTTCTGGTACTTCCTGCGCAACCCTTACGAAAAAGACCGTTCGCTCACCGCCCGTCCCGGCTATTTAAGGTTAAATGGTTCGGCTCTGTCTTTCAAGCAGAACGATTCTCCCGCTTTCGTCTGCCGCAGACAGACGGCTCTTGGCATGAACGCATCGGCAAAAATAGACTTCACTCCCGTAGCGGAAAACGAAGAAGCAGGGCTTGTGATACGAGGCAATGACAAGAATCATTACGACCTGCTCATAACCATGCGCGACGGGAAACGCACCGCGATAATGCGCCAATACCTTCAGGACAAGGAGGCATCAGTAAAAACTATAGCCATACCAGATGGCGAAATCGTCCTGAAAATATCTGCGACGCCTGAAAAATATGACTTTTACGTAGAAGCTGCCGGCATAGCCCCGATACACATGGGTTCGGCCGAGACAAAAAACCTTGCCAATGAAACGATAGGCGGATTCACCGGCGTTTTCATCGGCATGTACGCCTCAGGTAACGGCAAACCCAACACCAACCCTGCCGACTTTGACTGGTTTGATTTTAAAGAAATTAGCCGATAGCATATGTCAACAGCGAAAACCACAGCCGTATTATTGTCTGCGGCATTTATAATATCACCGGTCTTCATGCGTGCCGAACAGAACGATTGGGAAAATGAAAAAGTGGTGGGTATTAACAAACTGCCTTACCACTCCACATTAATTCTGCCCTCGTCAAGAGCGGATGCACCACAATGGACTTCGCTCGACGGCGACTGGCGTTTTAAATGGTCACCGAATCCCGATGTACGCCCCACTGATTTCCACATACCCGGTTTCGATGCCTCCAGATGGGATTTGATAGCAGTGCCGGGGCACTGGCAGCTTCAGGGATATGGCAAACCAATATACAGCAACCAGCCGTATCCTTTCGTCGTAAATTCGCCAAAAGTCACAGATGAACCGCCGGCACATTATTTCACTTTCGAGCACCGCAACCCCGTAGGATCATATCTGCGCGATTTCGAATTGCCCGTACTCAAAACCGGACAAAGATACATTCTGCATTTCGATGGAGTAGAATCCGCAATGTATGTATGGATTAACGGTCATAAGGTGGGATACAGCCAGAATTCCAATTCGCCTGCGGAGTTTGACATCACCGACTATCTTGTAAACGGCAAAAACACCATTGCGGCCGAAGTTTACCGATGGTGCGACGGAAGCTACCTTGAAGATCAGGACATGTGGCGGTTAAGCGGCATTTTCCGCAGCGTAGGCATATGGATGCGTCCGGATGTACATATCCGTGATTATTTCATAAAATCCACCATAGCTCCGTCCATGGAGAACGGCGAAGTCAGCCTGTACATAGACATACTGAACGCCTCAGGCAAAACTTCTGAAGGATTATCGGCAGAATTGAATATCATCGGAAACGACCGCCACGGCAAGCCTATTACGGCATCTGCCATAAAAACAATCGGAACTATAAAAGCAGGGAAACACGCTGAAAATGTGATTACATGCAACCTGCCCCAACCTGCATTATGGAGCGCCGAGACTCCGGCGTTGTACGACGTTGTCCTGCGACTGAAAAAGAACGGAAAGGAAATCGAGACGCTCAATTACCATACAGGATTCCGCCAGGTGGAAATCGATGGAGAAATATTCAGGATAAACGGCAAAGCCGTCAAATTAAAAGGCATCAACCGCCACGAATTTCACCCACGCAGCGGCCGAACAATTGATGAAGCATCCATTCACACTGATTTGCGTATGATGAAGCAGGCCAACATCAATATGATACGCACAAGCCACTACCCCAACCTCCCGATATTCTACGAACTGTGTGACAAATACGGCTTCTACGTCATGGACGAGGCAAACCACGAGAGCCACGGTATGGGACTTGGCAACAAAACCCTCGGTGACAACCCTTCGTGGCAGACTGCCCATGTGGACAGAGCCGTGGCTCTCGTAGAGAGAGATAAAAACCATCCGTGCGTAATCATGTGGTCGATGGGCAACGAAGGAGGCAGCGGCATCAACATGCATGCAATGCGCAAAGCCGCATTGGAAATAGACAGCACCCGGATAATATAC
This sequence comes from Muribaculaceae bacterium, assembly GCA_009775265.1. Taxonomy (GTDB): domain Bacteria; phylum Bacteroidota; class Bacteroidia; order Bacteroidales; family Muribaculaceae; genus CAG-873. The sequence goes on along the minus strand of VSPG01000001.1, from coordinate 131,127 downwards.
AGCGACACTGACCGTAGCGTTTCCGACATATATGACGAAGGCTACCTTTCGCCCGAAGATTTGAAAAAATTGAGCGAACGCATCACCGACCGCCCTGTGTTCATGCGCGAATACGCATATGCAATGGGCAATGCATCCGGCAACCTTAAGGAATACTGGGACGTAATATATTCCGACCCCGGAATAGCCGGGGCTGCACTTTGGGAATGGTCAGACAAAAGCCTCATTAAAAGCATTCACAACAACAAGGTGGATTTCCGCGACAATATTTCGTCAGCCCCCGGACAAGACGAATTCTGGGCCATCGGCGGAGATTTCGGAGATTATCCCAACAACACCAACTTCGGCATAGATGGTATAGTAGGCTCCGACAGAGTGCCTCACCCCGGCTATTACGAAGTGCAAAAAGTGTATCAGAACATGCGCTTTTCCATCGCCGATTCAGCTGCTATGAAAATCGCTATTGAGAACCTGTACGATTTCCTGCCGCTTGACATCTTTGATTATATCTGCGAATGGCATGTTGAAGGCAAGCAAATTTCATCCGATTTTGTGAAATTGGATGACAACTCCATTACCGCACCGCCACTGCCTGATGAAGCGGGCGAGAAAACGCTGAACATAAAAGCCGTTTTGCGCCAACCCACATCATGGGCCGACAAAGGTTTTGCAGTAGCCCGCGAACAATTCGTATTCGGAGAACCTCTCGGATTCAAGCAGCAGGCAAGCAACAATACACAAATATCTGTTTCAGAAAACAACGATTTCATAACCGTTTCCTTTGAAAATACATCAATTTCCTTCAACAGACACAATGGTGAATTGGTTTCGTGGAACATGAACGGTAAAAACCTTATCCAAAAGCCTCTTGAACCCTATTTTTGGAAACCGCTTAACGATGTACAGCAATACAACGGCTACAAAGAACGCCTCGGAATATGGAAAGATGCCGCAGCATTACGCAAGGTAAAGGATTACGCCATCTGCGAATCGGATTCATCGGCCTCCGTGTCATTCGACATGGATTTACCTTCGGTAAGCGCAAACCTGCACTTGAAATATGTCATCGGCCCGTCGGCTGCCGTATCCGTATCGGCTTCATATGAACCCTATGCCGACAATATCCCGCCGATGCCAAAATTCGGATTCCGCTGCGGATTGCCTGCAGGCTATGACGTAATCACATGGTACGGCCGAGGCGAATGGGAAAACTATCCTGACCGCAAGACAAGCGCGTTTATAGGTCTATATTCAAAATTGCTAAAGGATTTCAGTCCCGACTATGTGATGGCACAGGACAACTCGAACCGCTCCGATGTAAGATGGTTTTCCATAACCAGAAACAACGGACAAGGAATCCGCTTTGCGTCGCGACAGCCGTTCAACTTCAGAGCATGGCCCTATAACGAAGACGACATAGAAAGCGTCGTCCATCGCTACGAGTTACCGATTCGAGACTATACGACAATAAACATAGACATGATGATCCACGGCGTCGGCGGCAACGACGGCTGGGGAGCGCATACAGCAAAGGAATACACCATTGACGCCTGCAAGACTTACAATTTCAACTTCATAATAACACCGGAAACCTTAAAAAAACAATAAACACCATGAAGAAATCTTCGCTGCTTTGCATCGGTCTGTCGATGGCTTTCGGCCTGGCAGCCCAATACAATTTTGAAAGCCCGCTTTATGGCGCGGCCTATTATCATGAATACATGCCTTACAGTCGTCTTGACAAAGACATAGCCATGATGAAAGATGCCGGCCTGACAGTGGTGCGCGTGGGCGAATCATCCTGGGGCCTGTTCGAACCGCAGGAAGGCGTGTTCGAATTCGAATGGATGGACACCATAATCGACAAGTTCCACGATGCAGGTATCAAAGTGATAATCGGCACACCCACATACTCAATGCCGGCATGGCTCGCGCACAAACATCCGGAGGTTCTATCCGAAAAGATGAACGGTGAAAAGTCGCATTATGGCATACGCCAAAACATGGACTTCACCAACCCTACCTTCCGTTTCTATAGCGAACGCATCATAAGGAAAATGATGGAACGATACGCCAAACATCCGGCTGTCATAGGCTATCAGGTGGATAACGAACTTGAAACCCGAGGCATCAACAACCGCGACTATTTCATCGGTTTCCGCAACTACATAAAAAACAAATTCGGCGGCGACCTCGACCTGCTCACAAAAGAATGGGGCATGAACTACTGGGGCATGAACATAAACACATGGGAAGAATTCTACGAACGCGACGGCGTAACGAATCCATCGTACAAAAACGAATGGGAACGTTACAACCGCAAGCAGATTGCCGATTTCCTGAACTGGCAATGCGACATCGTGAACGAATACAAACGCGACGACCAGTTTGTGACTCATTGCTTTATGCCTGCTTTCCACAACGTCGACCAAGTGGAATCTTTCCGTCAGATGCAATATCCGGCGATAAACGTCTATCACGGTGTCCAGGACGCACAAGACGGCCAGTTGATAGCCTATGCCGGCGATTTCATGCGTTCTGTCGCCGGGAACAATTATCTTATAACCGAGACCAACGCCCAAGGCACAGGCTGGGACTCGGCCGGCCAATACCCGCCCTACGACAACCAGCTGCGTCAGAATGTATTCTCCCATTATGCATCTGGAGCCAACATGGTGGAATACTGGCATTGGGCCACACTTCATTACGGACAGGAAACATACTGGCGAGGTGTGCTCGGACACGATCTCGAGCCGAACCGCATCTACCGCGAATTTCAGCGGACAGCCGGCGAACTCGACAAAATAGGCAAGGACATCGTGAATCTAAAAAAGAACAACAAGGCAGCCATTCTCTACAGCCATGATTCGCACCACGCCCTCACTTTCATGCCCCACGCAAAAGGAGGCGGCTATCCCACCGACGTCAACTATCCTGTGCACCTCGCCCACAAAGCCCTTTATTTCCAGAACATCGAAACAGACATTGTGCCATGCGACAAAATCCATGATTTCAGCCAATACTCGCTGCTCGTGATTCCGCCTCTATACGTAGCCGATGACAAACTCCTCGCTGCCATTGACAAATTTGTTAAAGACGGCGGAAGCGTAGTGATGATGCACAAAAGCGCTTACTGCAACGAACACTCGGCCGTACGCCCTGTCTGTGCTCCCGGCCCGCTCCGCGACGCCTGCGGATTCTATTATCAGGAGTACTCCACCATTTGCGACATGAAGCTGAAAGACAACGCGTTCGGGCTCGGCGACCGCAACAGCATCGGCACATGGTACGAATTTCTTATTCCGGAGACGGCAAAACCTCTTGCCTATGCCGACCATCCTTTCTTCGGACAATGGCCTGTAATTACTGAGAACAGCTACGGAAAAGGAAAACTTTATTATATCGGCGCCTATCCATCGCAGGAGCTTATGGACAAAATAGTACGCATGGCAGCAGTTGAGAAAAACCTGATAAGCGACAATGAATACAAATTTCCTGTAATCATGCGCACGGGCACCAACGGCACCGGAAAACGCATCGACTATGTGTTCAACTACAGCGGACAACCTGTCACTATAGAATACAACCGCATGCCATCCGCTACTAATCTACTCACCGGCCAGGCAGTAAAAGCAGGCGACAACATTACCATCGGAGCATGGGATGTTGCCATAATGAGGCAGAAATAGCACACGCATGAAACCGAAAGTGTTTAAAATCGCCATCGCACTGGCATTTGCTTCTTTGACTGCAAATGCCAGTGCGACTCCGTCCGAAACAACACGCCATTATCTTTCCGGCACGGATAAGGACTCCGACGTGCAATGGGACTTCATGTGCACATCGGGACGAAACAGCGGACAATGGAGCAAAATAAAAGTACCGTCATGCTGGGAGACACAAGGTTTCGGTACTTATTATTACGGTTGGGAAGAACCGTTCGCCTCTGACGAAACAGGCCTGTACCGTCATCGTTTCATAGCCGACGAAGCGTGGAAAGGAAGTTCCATCGACATCGTTTTCGAAGGCGCTATGACCGATACGGAAGTGAAAATCAACGGAAAAACAGCCGGCATTACCCACGAAGGCGGCTTCTATCGCTTCAGCTACGACATTTCCGACAAACTGCGTTTCGGAGCCGAAAACTGTCTGGAAGTGAAGGTGCGAAAATGCCCGGCCGACAGTTCCATATACCGTGCGGAAAGACAGACGGATTTTTGGCTGTTCGGAGGCATATACCGTCCTGTATATCTGGAAATAAAGCCGTCAGCTCACATTTCAGGCATAGCTGTCGACGCAAAAGCCGATGGAACTTTACGTGTGAAACCATACACATCGCAGTGCCCACGCGGCACCCGCGTGAGCATACACGTAGAGACCATTGACGGCCGACGGCTATCGGAACCCTTAAGCGCTGAATGCGGAGAAATCATAGACACCAAAATCAAAGGCGTCACTCCATGGAGCCACGAATTTCCCCAATTATACATATTGGTGGCAGAACTCCGGCGCAACGAAAAAGTTTTGCACCGCGTAACGGAAAAAATTGGTTTCCGCACTGTAGAATTCCGCGAAAATGACGGCTTCTATCTGAACGGACACCGCATAATATTCAAAGGTGTGAACCGCCATTGTTTCTGGCCAGAAAGCGGACGTACGCTATCGCGGCGCATCTCTCTCGACGATGCCATGCTCATAAAGGACATGAACATGAATGCAGTGCGTATGTCGCACTACCCTCCCGACAAGGATTTCCTTGAAATCTGCGATTCCATAGGCCTGCTTGTAATCGATGAATTATGCAGTTGGCAAAAGAAATACGATGCTGATGTTGCGCGCCGCCTTGTCAAATCTGTCGTGGAACGCGACCGCAACCACCCGTCTGTGATTCTGTGGGCCAACGGCAACGAAGGCGGATGGAATACCGAGGTAGATGACGATTACGACATCTACGACCTTCAGAAGCGTTTCGTCATACATCCATGGGAGCGCTTCCGGGGCACCGATACAAAACACTACCCCGACTACAACTATGTGGTGAATTCTGCCATTTACGACCGCGACGTATATTTCCCGACGGAATTCATGCATGGCATTTTCGACGGAGGAGCCGCAGCCTCCCTATCCGATTTCTGGGACACAATGATGAAACACCGTGCCCCGGCCGGCGGCTTCCTTTGGGCATTGCTTGACGAGGGACTCGTAAGAAACGACATGAACGACAGCATAGACTGCCGAAGGGACCTCGCCCCTGACGGAATCGTAGGACCCTACCGCGAAAAAGAGGGCAGCTATTATGCAATAAAAGAAATATGGTCGCCGGTCCGTATAGCCGACCGCTCGGTGCGGGAGCAGTCCGGCGGCATAGTGGCAGTAGAGAACAATTTCATGTTCACCGACCTGTCGGAGTGCAGTTTCAGATATTTGCTTATCGATATTGAAAGGAATTCAGATGGCAGCTATACCGAAACTATCGCGCAACAAGGCTCTGTGACATCTCTACTATGTGCGCCGGGCGAACGACGCCTGCTGGACCTCGGACTTCCTGACGATTGGACCCGCCATGACATCCTTATGGTATCTGTCTCCGACCCTCACGGACATGAAGTGTATAATTTCCGGCGCCCCATCGGAACCGGCAACCGGCTACAGAACCGACTGCTCGGAAAAGCAGCCCACCTTGCACCCGACATGAGCGAAACCGATACCCGTCTGACAATACAACATGGCGGCAATTATTACATGTTCGATAAAAGTTCAGGCATGCTTGAAAGAATAGAAACACCCGAAGGCCGTCTGTCGCTGCACGAAGGACCCTCTGTAGTCCCGTCAAAAAACGCATGCCGGGGTCTGAGATGCTACCGCGACGGAGCAAGCTGCATTGTAGAACCCGATTTTGAAGGCGGACAATGGCTGCGATGGACATTCTCGCCCGACATGCCGCCAAAGATCGACTACTCATTTTCCATTGCCGGAGAAACTGACTACATAGGTCTCGGATTCCATTATCCGGAAGAAAAAGTCAAAAGCATGGAATGGGTTGGCGAAGGGCCTTACAGAGTGTGGAAAAACCGCAGGGAAGGCACATCGTTCGGAGTCCATAAAAAGGGTTACAACAATACCATCACCGGCGAATCATGGACATATCCCGAATTTAAAGGCTATCATGCCGACTGCCGGGCCGTAACAATCGAAACTTCGGAAGGACGCATCACATTCATCCCCGAGCGTTCGGGACTGTTTTTCCAGATGCTTGCTCCGCAAAAACCGCAATACGACGGCAACGGCTTCACATCCGCTCCATTTCCTGCCACCTCGTTCGGATTAATGCATGCCATTCCTCCTGTCGGCACCAAATTCCAAAAGCCCGAACAACTCGGGCCGTCAGGGCAGAAGAACATGCAGCTCAACTGGACTCCGATTTCAGGAAGCCTATGGCTTATAATAAATTAACAATTAAAACATATAAGAGAACAACCTATCATTTAATACATATGATAAACCGAACATCCATCAAGACAAATCTGTTTTGCGCATCAATTCTGCTATGCGGGGCAAGCGCATTCGCCCAGCGCGAAGCTGCCGAACAAGGAAAATTCGAAGCCACATGGGAATCTCTTTCGCAATACGAGACCCCCGAGTGGTTCCGCGATGCAAAATTCGGGATATGGGCCCATTGGGGACCACAATGCCAACCGGAAGCCGGCGACTGGTACGGACGCGCCATGTATGAAGAAGGAGGAGACGTCTATAAGAAACACATAGAGAAATACGGCCATCCCTCGGAATTCGGATTCAAAGACGTGATAAACGAATGGAAAGCTGAAAAATGGGATCCAGAAAAACTCGTAAAGCTATATAAGCGTGTTGGCGCCCAATATTTTTTCGCAATGGGCAACCACCACGACAACATGGACCTTTGGGACAGCAAATACCAGCGCTGGAACTCCGTCAACATGGGACCTAAAAGAGATATTCTCGCCGAATGGGAAAAAGCCGCACGCAAAAACGGCCTGCCTTTCGGCGTGAGCATCCATTCGTCTCATGCATGGACATGGTATGAGACCGGCCAAGGCGCCGACAAGAAAGGGCCGTATGCCGGAATACCATACGACGCCCGCATCATAACAAAAGAAGACGGCAAAGGAAAATGGTGGGAAGGATACGACCCGCAGGAACTCTATGTACAGAACCATTCGCTAAGCGAACACATATGGCACATATGGGACTGGCCAGAAGGAACAAGCCGCCCCACGCAAGCATACTATGACAATTTTTTCAACCGCACGGTCGACATGATAAACCGTTATAATCCCGACCTCGTATATTTCGACGACAGTGTGCTGCCGTTCTGGCCCATTGACGACACCGGGCTCGACGTAGTGGCGCATTTCTACAACCATAATCTGCGAATGAAAGGAAAAGATTTTTCAGCCGTCGTATTCGGTAAAAAATTGCAGGACATGCACAAAGAGGCATTGGTGTGGGATGTGGAAAAAGGAGTGCCGTCTGCCGGACAGGATAAGGCATGGCAGACATGCACATGCCTCGGCAACTGGCACTACGACCGCTCCTGCTACACCGGCAATTGGTACAAATCTGCCAAGACCGTAGTGCACATGCTCATCGACATAGTAAGCAAAAACGGCAATATGCTGCTCAGTGTGCCGATGCGCGGCGACGGCACAATCGACGACAAAGAAGAAAAGATTCTCGAAGATATAGCCGCCTGGATGGACATCAATAAAGAAGCCATCTTCGGCACACGTCCGTGGAACGTATACGGCGAAGGTCCCTCTACCGAGAACGAGATTCCGCTCGACGGCCCCGGCTTCAACGAAGGCAAAAACGCCGCATACACTTCGGCCGACATACGCTTCACTCAAAAAGACGGCAATGTTTACGCCCACGTTCTCGACTGGCCTGCCGACGGTGAGATCATCGTAAAATCCTTTGCCGCCACAGAAGGAGCACCACGGGTAAAAAAAGTGTCAATGCTCGGTGCCGGCAATGTGAAGTTCCGTCAGACAGCCGACGGACTCAGAGTTACTCTGCCAAAAGACAAGAAACCCAACGATATATCCTTCGTTCTTAAAATCAAATGTAGAATTCCATAATTTCAATCCCGCATATATCCGGCTACAACATGATGCTCCAGAAGAAAGCCGACGCACGCATACGTGGATGGGGCACAAAGCTACGGAATTTATCCCAACAGCGGTTGCGTCTCCACCACCGACCTCAGGATGAATGACACAGCGGAGTTCCCCTTAATTTAATGGCGCTATGGCGTCACGCTTCTTCATATAAATTGTTTTCTGTAATTTTGTATTCATAAACCAGTAATGACATGAAAAACATATTTTTAATTGCGGCGTGTCTTCCATGGCTTTCTGCTGCAGCGATGGAATTGCATTCACCCGACGGACGAATCATTGCAAAACTCAAAAATGATTCAACGTCCAGCATAGATGTATGCTACCGCAACGCAGAAAATAGCAGCCATCTGTTCAGCATATCGTCAATCGGAGCAACGACCGCAGACGGGGTTCAGGCTCATGCCGGCATGAATGCCACCCTCACCTGCAAGGACAAACAAATCAGCTACACAATGCTCTCCGGCAAACGGCGTGAATGCTCGAACATTTACAACGAATATACCCTCGCCGCCCACGGACAGAATGTAGTCCTCACCATGCGTCTGTACAACGATGGCGTGGCATTCCGTTACGAAAGCCCGAAATCAGATACTATTACAGGCGAGCTTACACGCTACCGGATAGCTCCCGAATGCAAAAGATGGATGCAGCAATACGACCCGTCATACGAGCGTTTTTTCCCGGAGGAGACAGGACTCGCACAGCCCGACAAGCATTGGGGATACCCTGCCCTGTTTGAATTCGGCAACGATACCTACGGCCTCTTTACCGAGGCAGGAATAGAAAAAGGACACAGCGCATCGTCGCTCTCTGCCATTGACCTGCCATCGGAATATGCTGTCAGCTGGGGCGGAGACGCCGCTTGTCAGGCTACGCCATGGCGCCTGGCAGTGATAGGCAGCCTTGGCCAAATCGTGGAGTCCACGCTCGTCACCGACATCAGCCCGGATTCGCGAATAAGCGACACCTCATGGATAAAACCAGGAGTCGCTTCATGGATATATTGGGCATACAACCGAGGCTCGAAAGATTACCAGCTTGTAAAACAATACATTGACATGGCCGCCGTCCTAAAACTCCCCTATGTGCTCATCGACTGGGAATGGGATGTTATGGAAAACGGAGGAAACATCGACGACGCCATCGCGTATGCGGCAGACAAAGGCATCAAAGTGCTTTTGTGGTACAATTCGTCAACGGCCTGGACTACAAACGGAGCCGGAGGCCCGTTGTTCAAACTCAACAAAGCCGAAGACCGAGAGCGCGAATTCGCAATGCTTCATGACAAAGGCGTGGCTGGTGTGAAAATCGACTTCTTCTCCGGCGACACACGTGAAACAATGGACTACTGCATCGAGCTGCTCGAATCAGCCGCCCGCCACAATCTGCTTGTAAATTTCCACGGAGCCACCGTGCCCCGGGGATGGCAGCGCACCTACCCCAATTTAGTCTCTGTAGAGGGTGTATACGGCGCTGAGTGGTACAATAACGCCCCCGTGCTTACCGACAAGGCCGCATGCCATAACGCCACACTTCCGTTCACCCGCAACGTTATAGGCCCGATGGACTACACGCCCTGCACATTCTCAGACTCGCAGCACCCGCACATCACCACCCACGGGCACGAACTTGCCCTTACTGCTTTATTCGAATCCTCGGTGCAGCATCTTGCCGACAAACCCGAAAGCTATCACGCACAGCCCGCCGAAGTACAGAATCTGTTCGGAACACTTCCCACCGCATGGGACGAGACGCGCCTTATATCAGGCTACCCCGGACATCATGCAGTAATTGCACGACGCAGCGGCAACAGATGGTTCATTGCCGGAATCAACGGCACCGACTCGCCTCTGAATGTAAACCTCGACACCGCGCTCATACAGAAAGACGGCACCACAGACGCAACGCTGTTCACCGACAGCGGAGACACAGCCAATCCCTGGCTGATACACAAAGTGAAATCCATTCCGCAGAATATCGACATGAAACCGCGGGGAGGATTCCTCATAGTCCTTTAGACCGAACGACACAACGGGGGCCGGCTTGCAAGCCGGCCCCCGTTGTGCATGAATCGAGCATCATTCATTTAGCTTCACTGATTCTTATCTTTTTTCCTTTGATTTTTTTTCCTTCAAGATTTTCAAGCAGCTTTCTCATCGCCTCTTTAGGTACTGCCACATATGCAAACCTGTCTCGCAAATCTATCTTTCCTACAAGTCCGGCATCAAGAGCACCTTGCTGACATATGAAACCGAGAATATCCGCTTTCGAAATTTTGTCTTTCTTTCCGGCATCGAAGAAAAGCGTAGCCATGGAGGACGAACACACTGCCCCTTTTACGTTTTCTGCAAATTCGCCATCGGTACGCACATATTCCGGAATCTGTTCGCCATCGCTCACTATCACAAGCACCCGCCCGTCGGCACCCATGCGCCCCGTACGGCCGTTGCGATGTGTCCATGCTTCGGAAGTGGAAGGCATGTGGTAATGAACCACATCGTTTACGCCCTCTATGTCGAGACCTCGCGAACCTAAATCCGTAGCCACAAGCACCGGAGTCGTACCATTATTGAACCGCACCACCGCCTTGTCGCGGTCTATTTGGTCAAGCCCCCCATGATAAAGACCCACGGGAAGTCCTGCCTTTTTCATGGCTCCGTACACTCGCTCCGCCGCATCGCGATAGTTCACAAACACTATAACACGCTCTCCGGCAAGAGACGACAGCAACTGCTCCAATGCACCGAGTTTATCCGGGCTTTCAGAACGAACTTTTAAGAATTGCACGTCGCCCTTGGCTTCGGAAGGAGCAGCGTCGCCACGAAAATCAAGTACGGCAGCCCCTCCGAGGTCTACAAAGTCCGGCAGTTCATCCGGCTCCGTGGCCGATGTCAGCACCACCAGACTCAAAGCCCGCATCCTGCGCACGATACGGCTCATCTCATCGCGGAATCCGAGTTCAAGAGACTTGTCATACTCGTCAAGGACAAGAGCCCGAGCAGTGCCGACGTCTATGCGTCCGCGCTGCATGTGGTCAAGCAGACGTCCGGGAGTTGCAACCACTATATCGGGGGCTACGGAAAGAGTGGATTTCTCTTCCGCAACAGAATGCCCTCCATAAAGCGCCGACACCTTCAGCCCCACCGCTATGCGCCTCAACACCTCTGCCGTCTGAATCACCAGTTCGCGTGACGGGGCGATAACCACGCCCTGCACTTTTCCGCACGGCGCACCGAGCGACCTCAGCAACTGCAGTGCGAACCCTATTGTCTTGCCCGAACCCGTAGGCGCCAACAGCACAATATGCTTTGAAGACTGATTCTGCATGGCACGCTGCATGGCATTAAGTTTGTCAATGCCAAGGCGCATGCGTATGTTATCGGAAATCTCTTTACGATTCATTTTCATATGCGTAGACATGGCGTAGCTTCCTGCAGCTGCAGGAAGCTACGCCATGTCTACGGCTTCGTTAAAGGTTGTCTTTGATAATTTTCATAAAGTTGTCGGCAGGCAGAAGCTGTTGGGTTCCGACATAACGCTCAGTCTTGCCGTCGGGGCGCATGATAACGACAGTAGGCACAGCTTCAACACCGAATGCATCTCTCGTTGCCGCGCATTTATCAATATCCACCGACAGGAAATCGACTTTATCACCATAACTTTCGGCCGCCGATTCAAACACTGGAGCAAGCATCTTGCAGGGGCCGCACCATGTAGCGTTGAAATCTACTATCGTCAGTTTATCCACCTTGGTATCCGGACGGAGCACATTGTCGTCGGTAAGCTCCACAACTTCTCCGTTAGAGCCTTTAACCGCTTCATCCACTTTGTCCACAGCCATTTTTGCCGCGTCAGCGGCTGCTTCGGCATTTTCCTTGAGAGTTTCGCTCACAGCCTCTTCCGCTTTGTCTGCGGCATCCTGAGTCTTGCCACAGGATGCTGAAGCCATACCGGCCAGCGCTACAAGAGCGTACAATGCAATTTTTTTCATAATATAATAATTTTAGAGAGTACTGACTATTTATATTTTGTAAAAACAGACATGGAGCACAGATACGCGGCGCATGGCGTCGGCGTGTGCTGTGCTCCATTGTGTCTTAGATTTCAGTTACCGATAATCAGAGAGCGCCTGCAAGTGCTGCATTGGTTTTACGCACTGCTTCCGCACTCTTTGCAAAGAGCTCTTTTTCCTGATCGTTAAGTTTGAACTCAACCACTTCCTCTATGCCGTTACGGCCGAGGAGACAGGGAACGCCTATGCAGATGTCGCTTTGGCCATATTCGCCCTCCAGCAGAGCCGAGCAGGAGATGAGTTTCTTCTCGTCGTGGAGAATAGCCTGCACGAGCTGTGCTGCGGCCGCACCGGGAGCATACCATGCACTGGTGCCGAGGAGCTTGGTGAGGGTAGCACCGCCAACCATGGTGTCGGCAGCCACCTTCTCAAGGGTTTCCTTATCAAGGAGTTCGGTCGCGGGCAGACCGCGGTGCGCGGCATAACGCACGAGAGGAATCATAGTGGTGTCGCCGTGGCCGCCTATCACGATGCCTTCAACCTCTGTGATGTTCGCACCGAGGGCAATGCTGAGGAAATAGCGGAAGCGGGCGCTGTCAAGAGCTCCGCCCATACCGATAATACGATGTTTGGGCAGACCGCTTGTCTTGTGGATAAGATATGTCATAGTATCCATGGGGTTCGACACGCAGATTACAATTGCGTTGGGAGAGTGTTTGAGCACATTATCCATAACGCTTTTTACAATGCCGGCGTTCACTCCGATGAGTTCCTCACGGGTCATACCGGGCTTGCGGGGAATACCGGAAGTGATGACAACGACGTCGCTGCCCTCAGTCATGGCATAATCGTTTGTCACACCGGTCAGACGGGTGTTGATGCCGAGAATGCTGGCAGTCTGCATGATGTCCATGGCCTTGCCTTCGGAAACGCCCTCCTTGATGTCGAGGAGAACAACTTCGTCTGCCACCTGATTGGTTACGAGAACATTAGCACATGTTGCGCCTACGTTGCCGGCGCCTACGACAGTTACTTTTGACATATTATAAAGAATTAATCCTTTGTTGGTTATGAATTGCTATACAACTACATGCCGACACTTACCGCTACAGCTCATGCCGACTTTTAAGTCACTGCAAATTTATATATTTTTTTTGCCTTTCACAATATTTTTCATCGGCATTTTACGTATTTTTGCATCTGAAAATCATCATATCCCATGTTTATCCGTATTCTAAGGGTCATAACCCTGATTTTATCATTTTTAATGGCCTGTGCAGGATGGTTCCTGCTTGGACGCACCTACGTCGACACATGGATTCCACTTGCAGCAGCCTTTACCGCCGGGCTGCTCTTTGCATGGATGTTTGCCCGGACTGCTCCGAAACTTACCGGCATTCAAAGAAAGCCATTCGGTGCCATTATTTTATTCGTAGTATTCAGCATCACTGCATTTTTCACAGTGCTCACGGCCAACTATACCGGCGCAGATCTAAAATCCGCCAAAACCGTCGACGCAGAACTCATCGAAAAGCACGTACGCACGGAATACGGCACCCGACGTGTGGGTCGCGGACGCTATGTGCGCGACAGTTCTAAGAAAATATACCATTATGAATACACCTTGCGTCTTCCCGACGGCCACACAATAGAACGGAAAACCAACGCATCCGACTACATAACCCTGCGCCAAGGACTCCACTACCCTGTGGAACTGAGGCAGGGGGCGCTCGGATGGACAGTCATTCGCTGAAATACGTTTGCATATATCAACGTGAATCGTTAACTTTGTGCAAAACTACCGCACAACAATGAAAACTATCGACAAACACATCATCCGCGACATTCTCGACGAGATGCATATAGCCTCCAGTTTCGACGAGGATGGCGACCTCATGATAGTGCAGCAGGCCGATGAAAATTTCGTCTATGACGTGGCCATATATATCCTTGTCAATGACAACCGCCTATCATTCTTCTCCGCAGCCCAGGGCTACGAACCGCAAGGCAACCTGTTGGAACTGGCTAACCGCCACAACTGCCGCAAAAACCTGCCCACAGCTGTTGTACGCGACGGAAATGTGCGCATGGAATACAGCTACCTGCTCGACGAAGAAGTAAGCCGCGAATACATCCGTGAGAATTGTCTCGGCATGACACTGAGTTCAATATGGCACGGCTTCATGCACCTTGAACGTGAGGACTAACCATCTCTTTCAATAAAACAAAAAAATCCGCCTTTCATCAGGCGGATTTTTTTGTTTTATTGCTGTATGCCTATCTTTAGAGGTTGTTTAATAATGCTTGTTAATGACAGGGCCGAAATTTTTCAGACGGATTTATTCCTGTGGCGAAGGAGCATAGCGGGCTATGCGACTGAAGAAAAGGGATAAAGACACTCAAAAATTTCGGAGGGATTGACAATTCCATTGTTGACAACCTCTTACTTGCCGTAAGACGGATCATAGATGCCATTAAGCAGATGTGCCAGACGCAGACCTCCGCGCAGCAGCTGCTGCTCGATGGTGGGCGCCCAATAAGCTATCTGATTGTAGCTCACATTCAAGCCTGGCTGAAAGAAATTATATACATCGCGGGTTATTGCTATGGTTTCGCGTCCCCAGTCGTCAACATCGCCCTGCACCACTATAGCTTCTTCCGCATCATCAAGCCGGTCAAGCTGCTGCTGCCACTCCGTGTAGCTCCAGCGATGCGAACTTTCAAGAAGGTCGGTATCCCATATGCTGTGCAGATTCTTATCCCGGTTGAAATATTTAAGTTTTGTCCGGTTGCCGCCCAGGTCCGTGGCATGCCCCATATGCATGGGCTGATGCATGTCGCCCACCACATGGATAAGTATTTTCAAGGCCAAAGCGGCTTCGGCCTTGTTTGTCGCCGGATTCTTCAATGTCTCTATCTGCGACTTTATTGCCAGAATAGCATCGCCGGCAGGATTCGGAGGCATGTCGTCATAAGTGCGGTCGGCATCCACATTTTTGTAATGCCATGTTTTTGTATAGGCGTACTCCGGCGTGTGGCTCGCATTGTCAAGCCAGTTGGCCCAATATACCGGAGATTTGCCGTCAAGCAGCGAATCAAGAGCAGCCTTTGTGGCATCTGTCAGATGGTTTTCGGCTATAAAAGCCACAGTGTCATGCCCTTTCTGTCCCCAACCGAAGGCTACGAGAGAAAGACAGAACATTGAAACTGTAAGAAAAATGTGTTTCATATCGAGAAATTTGAAATAATTAGTTGCATCATTTGAGTTGGCTGAAACGTCTGATTCCATGCAGATAATATTCCACAAGCAAATTTCGTCGCGTGTCATTGCGCTCTTTCAGCAAATCACGCGTCGGATGAGACGCATACTGCTTGCGCATGCTGCTGAAATCGCGATGGGCCCGCCACACAGCAGCGGCATTCCTGAAATCCAAAGCTGCCATAAACCGCACCCAGGCAAGTGTGTCAAGCAGACGGCGTCGCAACAGCGTCCGGCAGCGTGTCGAGTCCGGCAGATTCTTATGCAGCATCAACAGGTTATTGCGGAAATTCAGATAAGTCTTTCGCGGATTGCCTGCCGGCAACGAACCTCCGCCCAAATGCTCCACTACCGCCGACGGCACGGCCACTATGCGATGCCCGTCAAGAAGTATGCGCCAGCAAAGGTCTATTTCTTCCATATGAGCAAAAAAAACAGGGTCGAGACCGCCAAGGCGCAAGTACAATTCGGTGCGCACCATAAGAGCGGCGCCGCTTGCCCAGAATATATAGGCCGGTTCATCATACTGTCCATCGTCATGCTCGCAGACACCGAATATGCGTCCACGGCAATACGGATAGCCGTTACGGTCGACATATCCTCCGCACGCACCGGCATATTCGAACTTCGACGGGTCCGCAACACTTAAAATCTTAGGCTGGCAAGCCCCGGTTTCGGGATGCGCCTCCATATATCCGAGCATGGCATCAAGCCATCCGTGCCGCACCGCCACATCGCTGTTAAGAAGCACCGTATACGGATAGCGTGTAATGTCCAACGCCCGGTTATACCCTTCGGCAAAGCCATAATTCTCAGCGAAAGCTATTGTGCGAACCATGGGAAAATCCGTGGCAAGCACTTTAAGAGAGTCATCTGTGCTCCCGTTATCAACCACTATTATGTCGGCAAGTGCGGAATTCGTGTTCGCCACAACCGAGGGCAAAAATCGCCGAATCAATTCCGATCCGTTCCAGTTTAATATTATTACAGCTGCTTTTTTCATTCTTCTGCAAGTTTCACCGGATATTTCCAACGTTTATGAGTCCAAAGCCATAGCGACGGATTCCGTTTTATGGTGTCTTCAAGCATTCCGGCATAGCATGCGGTTATGCTGCCCTCGGCCTCATCGGCCGCTTGCCTGCACATCAATCGGCATTCTATACAATAACGTCCACGGCCTTCGCGGTGCATATCCCAGTATATCACCGCTGTGTTAAGTTTACGCGCAACGGTTTCAGTGCCGGTAATCATCGCCGTCGGATGGTTCAGAAACATCAGCACTTGCGTCGGATCGCCATGGCTTGGCTTTTGGTCGCTCATAAATCCGGCGATAAAACGTCGCGAACTTTTACGCATACGTATAAGTTCGCGAAACACCGTGGTCTTTGGATATGCCGAAGCCCCGAAACGGCGTCTTATATCGAGCATCAATGCATCGAAAATTTTGTTGTTCAGAGGTCTGTAGACAAACCCGAAATCGGCCTCCTCCGCCATTTTCGATTTTGTGTGCAGACCCACAGACGTGGCCCACTCCCAATTGATGCAATGAGAGAAATAAGCCACAATATCACGCCCTTCCGCAAAAAGACTATCTATCAGCTCAACATTCTTGAAACGCATGCGACGGCGCATTTCCTCGTCGCTCATGTGCAGAAGCTTCATGCTTTCCACGGCATTATCGGAAAAATGTCTGTAAAAAGCCCTCTCTATGCCCCGAAGTTCACTGCTGCCCTTTTCAGGAAACGACTTACGGAGATTCTCCCGCACAGTACCGAGACGGTAGCGCACCACATGGTGCAAAAACACACAGGCTACATCGCTGAACACATAAAGCACTCCGAGCGGAAGCCTTGACGCCGCACGGATGCTCCATTCCATCAGTTTGAGACCTAAATTCATTACAGGCTGCTGTCCTTGAAAATTTCTTCTACAGAATCAAGGCCGCCGAGACATACCGGCACAATAGTGTTATCCAACTCCGCCGGAGCATCAAGTTCTACCCTCAGATAATTGTCGGTAAAACCCGACATCTTCCGTCCGGGCTTCGAATGCTCAAGCAGCACAGGCCGCACGCAACCCTCAAAAGGCGATGCAAAGTTCCGGTAAAGCGTTTCGCTCACAGCGAGCATGCGACGGGTGCGGCGATGCTTTTCTTCAGGCGCCACCACAGGACCGATTTCCAAAGCTCGGGTGCCGGGGCGTTCGCTATATGTGAACACATGCAGACGCGACACAGGGAGCGACGCCACAAATTCGCACGAACGCATAAAACGCTCCTCGGTTTCGCCGCGTGCGCCCACTATAAGGTCGACACCGATAAATGCATGCGGCATGGCAGCCTTGATAAGTTCCATCTTATGCCGGAACAGCTCAGTGTCGTAATGGCGGCGCATAAGAGCCAACACCTCATCGTCGCCGCTTTGCAACGGCACATGGAAGTGCGGCATAAAACGGCGTGAGTTTGCCACGAAATCTATAATGTCATCGGTCAGAAGGTTCGGCTCTATGCTGGAGATTCGGTAACGCTCTATGCCATCCACCTGATCCAGCTCCCGGCACAAATCAAGGAAACTATCATCCCTGCCTTTGCCGAAATCGCCTATGTTCACACCCGTTATCACTATTTCCCTGCCACCTTCGGCTGCAGCAGCTTCAGCTTGGGCCACTATGTCTTTGACACTTCCGGAACGCGAACGTCCGCGTGCGGCCGGAATCGTGCAATAACTGCACCAATAGTCGCACCCGTCTTGCACCTTGAGGAAGTAGCGGGTGCGGTCGCCACGCGAGCATGATGGAGAAAACTCCCTGATGTCACGCGAAGGCCTCACGAGCGTACGTGGCTTGCGCGTGCGGCACCATTCATCTATAAATTCGGCAATATCAAGTTTTCTGTCTATACCGGCCACTATCTGCACTCCGGGAAGTGCGGCTACTTCATCGCTCTTAAGCTGTGCGTAGCATCCGGTCACGATAATGGCGGCTGACGGATGGCGACGGTGGAAAGAGCGTATGGCCTGACGGCATTTTTTATCAGCGAGATCGGTCACACTGCACGTGTTCACCACCACGAAGTCCGGCTCCTCTCCGGCTGTCGCACGCCGCACGCCGTGTTCGGAAAGCATTGCGGCCACAGTGGATGTTTCCGCAAAATTCAGTTTACAGCCGAATGTGTGGAAAAGCGCCGTACGCGTGCCGAATGTACTATGGTCTATCATTTTTCGGAATATCTGTTAATTATCGCCGATATTTCAACGGCATCGTCTACGGATGTGCAGGCCGACACCGGCAGGCACAACAACCTCTGCGACATCAGCTCGGCAACCGGAGCCGACACTGCAGCCATCGACTCCGCATAGCACGGCTGCAAATGCGGAGGGACTGGATAATTTATGTCGGTCTGCACACCATTGGCAGCAAGATATTCGCGGAAACTGTCGCGCATCGCAGTACGCACCACAAACTGGTGCCACACACAATTGCCGTCTTTGGATGGCGCAGGCAATTCGACAAGCGGGTTCGAGATATGCCGAAGATATGTATCGGCCACCGCTTGACGGGACGCATTTACATCGTCCGTATGAGGCAGCTTCACACAAAGCACTGCCGCCTGCAAAGGGTCAAGACGGCAGTTGAACCCTGCATATATATTGTGGTAACGGCGGTCGCTGCCATAATTGGAGAGCGCGCGTACGGCAGCGGCAAGTTCGTCGTCGCACGTCGTCACGGCACCCGCATCTCCGAGAGCCCCAACATTTTTCGTTGGATAGAAACTGAATGCGGCAGCATGTCCGAGAGCACCCGTATGGCATGAACTGCTTATGAGACCCGCCGAAGTGGCTACGGCGCCTATCGCCTGCGCATTGTCTTCCACTACTATAAGATTGTTCTCCGATATTATCTCCTTCAGTTCATCGTCCCAGCAGGCACGCCCATAGAGGTGTACAGGAAGGACAGCGCGTGTCCTGGGGCCTATCGCGCGCATGACGGCCCCGGCCGTCATGTTGGAAGTATAGGCGTCAATGTCGACAGGCACAGGCCTCAGACCGGCATCTGTCACGGCGAGCACCGAAGCTATGTATGTATTGGCAGGCACGAGCACCTCATCGCCGGGCTGCAGTCTCCCGAGCAATATCAATGCACGGAATATCATGCGCAACGCATCCAAGCCGTTGCTCACACCTACTGCATGGCGTGTACCGGTCATGTCGGCAAGCATTCGCTCGAAAGTTTCCACTTCGGGGCCGCCGACATAGCGGCCCGACAAAGCCACCCGGTCGAGTGCAGAGCGTATATCGGCCATAAACGGCCTGTTCACCTCCTCTAAATCAAGAAACTTATAAAGCCTGCTCATTTACATTTGTTTATAAATTATCCAATAACTATGCGAATTTACGATTTTTTTACGACATAGAACAAAATCATAAGGCTCACTACGAAAAAAACATTATCTTTGCGAAAAATTAATACTATAACACTATGAAAACCAACCATCTTATTGTCGCATTTTTTGCGTTTTTCGCCATCACGCTCATATCGTGCTCTGAAAGCGAAGAAAACGTGCTAACCTCCATTCCGGCAGACACCGGCATGATAGTGAGACTGAATGCCGACAAGTTCCTTACAAGCGCAGGAGCACAAAAAGACGGCAATACATGGACGTTCGGCCAAGGTATTGAAAACATCCTTGCTACAATGACGAGCGGCACACGCAGCGAGTTCATGAAGCTCATGGATGCGCTCCCGGTTTTGGATTATGAAAACATATATGTATATGAATATAAATCCTCACCGATAGCCACCTGCATCACAAAACATCCCGGCGCTCTTGCCGATGGTTTGGAAAAAGAGTTAGGCAAACCTCATAAAATCGACGGGTATTCCGTATACAATCACGTGATAATACTCAAAGGCAACAGAGTCTGGATAGCCGAAAACATAGACAAACTCATGGATTCGCTTGAAGACGCCGCAAAATCGCCCGCAAGCAATGTGGACATAATCAGCAAAAACATTGGCAATAAAGATAAAGCGGCGACAGTAATTGCAAACTATAGCGCACTCCTTGCACACAATCCCTACATCCAGATGGCAGGAGGTAAAGATATTTACAATATGTACGAAGGGCATTTCGTCACATACTCCATCGTATTTGACTCCAACAAAATGCTCGTCGACGGCAGCATGTACGACCGCGATGGCAAAGCCGTGTCTATAGCCGGCAAATTAGCTCCTATAGAAACGTCATTCACACGTCTGCTTCCCGCCAATACTATACTCGCCGTAGCGTCCGGAAAACCGTCCGACGAAGTATCCAACATCATCATAGAGTCGTTAAGCGGCTTAGGAATACAAGACGTGCGCCCCTATATCGAGGCTTTGAACGGAAGCATGGCTTTTGCTGTGGCCCCTCCCTCCGCCTTCAATGACATACTTGACCTGTCGAAATGGACTTTAACCATTTCTGCCGGCTATGACAAAGCAAAAGCCGAAGAAATCATAGGAATGGCCGAAGATATGGAGACTCATGACATTAACGTAACCCGACTTGCCGACCAGACCCGCTTCAATGTGCCCGGAGGTATAGGTTTGATGAATCCTGCCAACTTCTATCTCGGCTACATCGACGGCATGCTCGTCGCATCCACCCAACCCATTTCCACCGACCACAAGAACTCATTAGCCGCAAACTTCAATGGGCACTCATCGGCTGGCGTATTCGACATCCCTGCCGACGGCGATATAGTAAAAGGCTTCGGCGCTCCTTTCGGCCTTGAATGCCATATGAGCGGCGACGATGATAAATTCATCTCCGAATGCGAATTCACCGGTAGTCCGTATCCTTTCATCGAAAGCATAATCGTAGCCGCAACCGACAAAAAATTCCACCGCGACGCGGCGGATGCTTTCATGCGGCTGTCGGCACAATAAACAGCGATGATTGAGACCATCTCCCTTGTAGGGCTGCTGCCGAAAGTGTTTGAAGGATGCGAACAAGAGCCACCCGTATGCACTTCGGAGGTATGGCTTAAAGACGTAGAGCTGCTGCGCGGCAGACGCTATCTTATAAGCGCGGAAAGCGGCACCGGCAAATCCTCGCTATGCAGTTTCATCTACGGCAACCGCACCGACTACAATGGTAAAATCTTTTTCGACGGCCGCGACACCCGCAGTCTTGGCATTGACGAACGCTGCGACTTCAGACGTCGCTCACTGTCACTGCTACCGCAAGAAATGAGACTGTTTCCTGAACTTAGCGTAATGGAAAACATACGGCTCAAAAACGACCTTACAGGTTTCCGCAGCGACCGCGAAATATTCGACTTGCTTGACGAACTTGAAATCGCCGGCAAAGCCGATTCCAAAGCCGCATTCCTGTCTATAGGACAACAGCAGCGCGTAGCCATAGTCCGGGCTCTCTGCCAGCCTTTCGACTTCCTTATCCTTGACGAGCCGGTAAGCCATCTCGACGCACGGAACAATGCTGCGGCAGCAACAATGGTGCAGCGCGAAGCCGACAGGCAGGGAGCGGCCATAGTGGCAACATCAGTGGGCAACCATCTCAAACTGACCGATTATACTCTGATAAGGCTATGAGCTTGATCGACAACGGAAGCCTTGTGCGACGCCTCCTCAGTCGCAACATGAGCATGGCGCAGATATGCGGCTATGCGTTCTCCTCCCTGATAGGCCTTTCTATCGTATTGACAGCCATACAATTCTACCGCGACGCTTCCGGCATATTCAAGGATGGAGAGACCAATGCCATGCAACAGGATTTCATCGTGGTATCGAAACAAGTGGGACTCACCGAGCGAAACGTTTCATTCTCTCCCGACGAGATAAACGACATAAAGGCACAGCCATGGGTAAATTCCATAGGAGCCTTCACGGCATCAAGGTTCAAAGCCACCATTGGTGTAGACTTTGCCGGACGAGGCATGACAACCGAAAGTTTTTTTGAAAGCATCCCCGACAAATTTTTCGACAGGCTGCCCGACGACTGGCACTTCGATTCTGAACTTGGAGAACGAGCCGACGTGCCCATCATATTATCCCGCGACTATCTCGTGCTATACAACTTCGGCTTTGCATCCACACGCGGCCTGCCAACTCTGCGCGAAGGAGAAATAGGCATGATTCCGCTTGTTGTAAGCCTATATGGTGCAGACGGACATGTGACACGCATGCGTGGCCATATAGCCGGATTCTCATCAAGAATCAACACCATCGCCGTGCCGGAAGCATTCATGCAATGGGCCAACGGAAAATTCGCTCCAGCCTCACGCAGCAACGACGTACAGCCGTCAAGGCTCGTACTTGAAATAAACACTCCCGGCGACCCTGCCATCGCAAGCTATATGGAACGCAACTCCCTCGACATCGCGGGCGACAAGCTTGACAACGGCACAGCCGCCTATTTCCTGCGAGTAATGACAGCGGTAGTCATAGCCTTAGGCGCAATAATATCCGCACTTGCCTTTTTCATTCTTATGCTGAGCATATATCTGCTCCTGCAGAAAAACCGAGAGAAACTACACCAGCTCATGCTCTTAGGCTACTCCCCGGAGCAGACTGCGGCACCTTACGTAGCTTTGATTTTAATTGTCAACTCTTCCGTACTCATACTCGCATCCGTAACCGCTGTTGCAGCATCGTCTATGTGGGCCGAAGCCCTGCGCAGCCTTGATGCGGAGCCGGTATCTGCGACACCCACTATTGCTACCGGCCTGGTTATAATGACAATTGTCAGCGTAATCAATATTATGTCAGTACGTAAGCGCATCCGTAATGACTTCTGATGATAGGCCTTGTTGACTGCAACAACTTCTTCGTATCGTGCGAGCGTGTGCTGTCTCCGTGGCTTCGTGCTCCACAGCCTGTCGTAGTGCTCAGCAACAACGACGGCTGCGCCATTGCGATGAGCAATGAAGCAAAAGCACTCGGCATAAAACGTGGCGATCCGTTTTTCAAAATAGAAGGGATATGCATGCGCCACAATGTGGCCGTAGTGTCGGGCAACCACCGCATGTATGGCGACATATCGGCACGCGTAATGGCCACCATAGGCGAACTCGTGCCGGACATCAGCATCTACTCCGTCGACGAATGCTTCTTCGACATGAGTCTGTGGAGCACTTCAGAGGACATCATCGAGCATGGTCGCAAAATAGTGCACCGTATCCGCCGAAACACGGGCATACCCACATCCCTTGGCATAGCCCCGAACATGACATTGGCAAAAATAGCCGCGAGATTTGCCAAGAAATATCCCGGCTACCGTTGCGTATGCATTATAGACAACGACGAAAAACGCCGTAAAGCATTGGCGTTGACCCCAATATCAGACGTATGGGGAATAGGAAGGCGCTTGTCGCGAAAACTCGCCCCTATCGGCTATGATACGGCGCTTAAATTCGCCGACATTCCGCGCGCCGACATCGAGCGCACATTCGGAATTGCCACGCAACGCACATGGATGGAGCTAAACGGAGAAGCATGCATAGAACCGGAAAGCGAGAACGAAACAAGCCGCAAGCAAATGGTGTCATCGCGTAGTTTCGGTAAGTCCTTGTCGTCAGTCTCCGACCTTGATCAGGCCATGGCCGCATTTGCTACAAATCTCGGAAGAAAACTTCGCAAACAGCACTCCCGGGCAGTCACAATCGGAGTTTTCATACAGACAAACGGCTTCCGCGAAGACCTGCCGCAATACAGCAACTCATTCCACATGCACCTTGACGAGCCGACGTCCGATACAATGCGCCTGACGGAAGCCGCACAGACATGCATGCACCGCATATTCCGCCGGGGCTACGGCTATAAACGGGCGGGGGTGTACATCCATGAAATAGTGGATGAGAATGCCGCGCAGAATTCTCTGTTTATATCCAATGACGAACGCATGCGCCGCCAACGCATAATGCAGACAATAGACAATATCAACCAGAGCAGAAACACACACGACTGCGTGCACGTAGGCTCATATAGACCCATATCTTCCTTTGTTCGCCACGAAAGAGACTCATCACACAGACATAACGCCATAATCGACATACTCCGCACATTCTGACAATGGTTTATATCAGCCCTATAGGTCCGCTACACATAAAAAGCGACGGCACCGCTCTCATATCGCTTAAACTCACCTCCCAGGCAATACCGACAAAGCCTTCCGACTGCATAGAAGAAGCCACCGCTGCATGGCTTGACGCGTATTTTGCAAATAAACCGCTGCCGCCACTACCGGGTCTGAATCCGTCAGGTAGCGAATTCAGGCGCGCAGTATGGCGCGAACTCTTAACCATACCCTACGGGGCAACAATAAGTTACGGCACCCTCGCCAAGCGCCTTCGCACATCGGCTCGGGCTATAGGAGGAGCCGTAGGCGCCAATCCTATAGCCATCATAATACCCTGCCACCGCGTGATAGCATCCGACGGAAGCATCGGCGGTTACGCCTACGGCATCCCGGCCAAAGAATTCCTTTTGCGTATCGAGCAGTAAGAGGTTGTTTAATAATCATTGTTAACGACAGGGTGGTGTATTTTATGTTAAGGTGCAGTTTATGAGGAGGAAGCAATGGGGTGCCATTGTGACCGACGAGTAAATGTGCGTTAACATAAAAGACGCCATGCAGAAGTAATTTTAAATTTTTGTTAAGGTTGTCAACAATGGAATTGTCAACCCCTCCGAAATTTTTGAGTGTCTTTATCCCTTTGCTTCAGTCGCATAGCCCGCCATGCTCCTTCGCCTCAGGAATAAATCCGTCTGAAAAATTTCGGCCCTGTCATTAACAAGCATTATTAAACAACCTCTAAGAATCAGAGCAGTTTAATGCCGAGAATCGAATCCGGAATACAATCAAGTATTTCCGGCACTGCTGCAAGCACTGCTTCTGACGCATTACCAGCCCACTCCGGCGCATACGTCATGCTTGACGCAGACAGGATGAAAACCGTCCCGTCCACAAACGGCGTTCCGGCAGTTTCCACACTGAACGGCTCCACAACAATTTCCGGTCCTGAAATATCGGCTATGGCAAGCCTATAAACCCTTCCGGCATGCACTACCCTATGAGCGAGAACACGCCGCATCCCGCTCATGGTTTTATAATCCGCTGCTTATATCGGCGGGCATAAGTGTCTTCGCGGAGATGGCTGCGCACAAGCGAAAGACTGTCAAGCCACATCGGCGCCGATTTATCTCCCGAAAGCATAAGAGACCCGTATATACGGCTGGCCATGCGGGTGGAATCGGTCTGTAAAGTGATTTCGTGCCATCCGTTGCCGCTGATGCGCTCAGCTATATATTCCAGCGTACTGTCAGCATATTCAGCTACTATAGTCCATGAGGCATCACCGGAATTGTTGACAAACTTGGCTCGCCATGTGTAATAATCGCCACGCTCGCGGTTCTGGTCACTGTTCAGAGCAAAGCAGATATTTCTGCCGGGACTGCGACGGGTTATGGCATAAAAACGTGAATCCGGCCAAACATCCACACTGTCGCCGGCAATGGTCAGATTATGCTCCGCACGAAGGCGCGTGTCGCTGCGCGCCACACGCGCCTCAAGTATTTCAATCGTATGGTCGTACACATCCATATAGCGGGCTATGTTGTGGCCATACCAGTCAAGCGACGTATCAACATCGGCCTGTGTGACGCCGTGACGCCCGTACACGGCGTCACGCAGCGCAATACGCTGCGAATCCGTACGCCAATGGGTATTATTGTAATCCACCACTGCTTCGGCCACATAGCGGTCGGCAAGCAGTTCCGACATCTCGTCGGGCTGAATCACATGCTCGGGCACACCCTTGCACGACGTAGAAACCACGAACAGCAGCGCAGCAGCTAAGCCTGTAGAAGTCCTCATCCTTCGCCGGTCCCGTCAGCCTTGTCGGAAGCCAACAGGAATTTTGAGTAGAACAATATTATTGCAATCATTCCCACGGAAATCGCAGCGTCGGCAATATTGAACACAGGGTCGAAAAACGAAAATTCACGACCGCCGAGCCATGGAAGCCAATCAGGCCAAGTAAAAGCAAACAGCGGAAAATAAAGCATGTCTACTACAAGCCCGTAGAAAAGAGTGCCGTAGCCATTGCCGAACGGCACAATTTCGGCCACTTGCGGCGGGTACGGATTAGTGAATATCTCGCCATAGAACATGCAGTCTATGATATTGCCCAACGCACCCGCAACGACAAGTGCCACGCACGCCACATAGCCATGAGGCACATTGTCGCGGGCACACTGGCGCGCGATATACCAAAAACCTATGGCGGTGACAACTATGCGGAACAACGTCAGGAACAACTTGCTCCCAAGCTCCATTCCGAATGCCATGCCGGGGTTCTGCACAAATCGCAGATGGAAGAATGGCAGAATTTCAAGGTCTTCACCAAGATAAAACGTGGTTTTGACCCAAAATTTCAGCCATTGGTCGAGCACTACCACCAGAATTATTATAATAGCGGCAAGTGCGCCTTTGCTAAGAGGGTGTTTCATTAAAAAGTTAAATCCTGAACTGTGGATTTTGAGATGGGTTTGGGTCTGGGCTGAAGGAGCATAGCGGGCTATCTGACTGAGGCACAGGTCCGAATCCGCTCAAAAGCCGCAGACAAAATACTATCTTTATGTCATTTATACGTTTCATTTTGTCAAGGTTTTTTGAAGTTACCACCCATTTGGTGTCTCTTTTGTTAACCCGCTGCTGCTCGTCTGTCACATAGCACCGCCATGTTCCCTCCTCACAATCAGTCGGTTAATCAAAAGACACACCACTCAGGATTTAACTTTTGTTATGAAACACCCTCTAAGTCTCATCAACGCTTGTTTTTGTCCTGCTTGCCGTCGATGCTCAACGTGGCGTGAGGCACCGCGCGCAGACGTTCTTTTGGAATAAGCTGGCCTGTGGCACGGCATACGCCATACGTCTTGTTTTCAATGCGGACGAGAGCCGCCTGCAATTTCTGTATGAACTGGCGCTGCCGTTCGGCAAGGCGCGCGGCTTCTTCCTTTCCAAGCGTATAAGCGCCTTCTTCAAGCACCTTGAAAGTAGGTGAAGTGTCGGCAACATCATTGCCATCGCTGTTTCTAAGCGAGGCGCGCAGAGTGTCATACTCATGCTGTGCTTTTTCTATCTTGGCAAGAATCAGTTCTTTGAATTCCTGCAGCTCCTCGTCGGAGTACCTTGTCTTATCGGCCATAATGTGAATTCAATTAATTTAACGTGATGTCGACCTTCACTTCCGCGTCGTCAATGGCGAGAACCTCCACTGTTTCCGAAGAAGCATCCACCGCTCCGGCAACCACTGCCTCGGCCAAAACCTGACGGCCGATATAATCGGCGTATCCTGCAAGCACTCCATCCACTATTCCGCTTGGTTCAAATACGAGCTTTATGCGGTCGGTAATGTCGTAATTGCGGTTCTTTCGTATGTTCTGGATTCGGTTGATTATTTCTCGCGCACGACCTTCGTTGAGAAGTTCGGGTGTAAGAGTAACATCCAAAGCCACCGTAATGTTTCCTTCGTTGGCAACAATCCAGCCCGGCATGTCCTCCGAAATAATTTCCACATCGGACAATGCTACGACCGCACCGCCTTCCACCGCATCGAGTTCTATCTGCCCCTCGCGTTCCAGACGGGATATTCCCTGCTGGTCAAGAGCAGCAATAGCAGCCGCAACGGATTTCATAAGCTTGCCGAATTTCGGACCGAGTTTTTTGAAATCGGGTTTCACTCGCTTCACGAGGAAACCTTCGTCGGCGCCTATAGTCTTAATATCCTTTATGTTCACTTCGGTCAGCACGAGTTCGCGGATACTTGCAGGAAGCGACGTATCCACGCCTGCGGCTTCCGGAATGAGCAGAGTGCTCAGCGGCTGACGCACCTTGATGTTTACCTTCCGTCGGAGAGCAAGCACCATGGATGTGACAGTCTGAGCAGTGGCCATGTGGCGTTCGAGTTCTTTGTCTATCAACCCGTTGTCCACATCAGGCCAAAAAGCGAGGTGCACCGACTCCTCACCGGTGAGGTCACGGTAAAGGCGGTCGGAGAAGAACGGCGATACAGGAGCCATCAGACGCGCTATTGTGCAAAGGCAGGTATAAAGAGTCTGATACGCGGCCAGTTTGTCGCGCGTCATCTCGCCTCCCCAGAAACGTTTGCGGTTGAGACGCACATACCAGTTGGACAGGTTGTCGTTTACAAATTCTCCTATGGCACGTGCCGCACGGGTCGGCTCGTAGTCGTCAAGCGCTTCGGTGCAGTCAGCCACTAGAGTATTGAGCAGCGACAGAATCCAGCGGTCTATTTCAGGACGTTCCTCCACGGGCACCACGTCTTCCGTTGCCGTGAACCCGTCCACATTGGCATAAAGCGAAAAGAAACTATAGGTATTGTACAGCGTGGAGAACAACTTGTGGCTGACTTCGGTGATACCGTCGGAATCGTACTTGAGGTTGTCCCACGGCGATGAATTTGAAATCATGTACCAGCGCAGCGGGTCACTTCCGAAGCGGTCAATTTCCATGAAAGGATCCACGGTATTGCCCTTGTGCTTCGACATCTTCTCTCCGAACTTGTCCAGCACAAGCCCGTTGGAAATCACTGCACGGTAAGCCACCGAATCAAATACCATCGTGGCTATGGCGTGAAGCGTAAAGAACCATCCGCGAGTCTGATCGACACCCTCCGCGATAAAATCGGCAGGATAATAGCTGCCGCTATCTATAGCCTCCTTGTTTTCAAACGGATAATGCAACTGGGCATACGGCATCGAGCCTGAATCGAACCACACATCCACGAGGTCGAGTTCGCGTCGCATAGGTTTGCCAGAAGGAGAAACGAGGACGAAGTCATCCACATACGGACGATGCAAATCTATGAGTTCATAATTTTCCTTGCTGTAATCGCCCGGCACAAAGCCTTTATCTTTCAATGGATTGCTTGACATCACACCTGCTACGACAGCTTTTTCAAGTTCGTCGTAAAGCATGGCTACAGATTCTATGCAGAGTTCCTCACGGCCATCTTCCGTACGCCATATGGGCAACGGAGTGCCCCAGTAGCGGCTACGCGAAAGATTCCAGTCCTGAAGATTCTCAAGCCATTTTCCAAAACGTCCGGTACCGGTCGAAGCAGGCTTCCACTTTATGGTGTCGTTGAGTTCCATCATGCGCTCGCGGGCAGCGGTAGTGCGGATAAACCAGCTGTCGAGAGGATAATAGATTACAGGAGCATCCGTGCGCCAGCAGTGGGGATAGTTGTGGGTATGCTTCTCCATGCGGAACAGTTTGCCTGACGATTTAAGGTCAAGGCATATCTCGACATCGAGTGTCGGAGTATCGGCATCCGCATCAGGATTGTACGCATTTTTGACAAATTTACCCTGCCAAAGGCCATAGGCCTGTTCGTCCACAAAATCGGCAACGAATTTCGGGTCAAGGTCGCTAAGAAGATAAAAGCGGCCACGCATATCCACCATAGGACGGACGTTTCCGTCCTTGTCCACAAGCGTAAGCGCCGGCACGCCGTTCTGCTGCGACACACGTTTGTCATCAGCGCCGAAAGTGCCTGCAATATGCACGATGCCCGTGCCGTCTTCCACCGTCACATAATCGCCGGGAATTACACGGAAAGCCCCTTCTCCGGGGTTGACCCACGGGATAAGCTGCTCGTAATGCATGCCGGTGAGGTCGCCGCCCTTATAGCGCGCCACCACTTCGTAAGGCACGAGTTTGTCTCCGGTCTTGTAATCCTCAAGTTTAAGCTCATTGGCTCCCGGCTTGAAAATACTGTCAAGGAGGGCTTCCGCCACCACTACTGTAATCTTCTCGCCATTATAGGGATTAAACGTACGCACCGCGCAATAATCAATCGACGGCCCCACGCAGAGAGCGCAGTTCGACGGCAGAGTCCACGGCGTAGTCGTCCAGGCCAGGAAATAAGGCGCGCCCCACCCCAGCATGTCTTCTTTCGGATCTGTAATACGGAACTGAGCTATGCAGGTGGTGTCTTTAACATCGCGATAGCATCCGGGCTGGTTCAGTTCATGCGAACTCAAGCCCGTACCCGCCATCGGAGAATACGGCTGGATAGTATAGCCTTTATAAAGATAATTCTTTTTGTACAACTGTGCGAGAAGCCACCACACGCTCTCTATATAGCGGTTATCGTAAGTGATATAGGGATTCTCGAGATCCACCCAATAGCCCATCTTGTTGGTAAGTTCCGTCCACTCACGGGTGTATTTCATCACCTCGGCACGACAGGCGGCATTATAATCGTCTACGCTTATTTTGGTGCCTATGTCTTCTTTCTTGATTCCGAGATTCTTTTCCACGCCAAGTTCCACAGGCAGGCCATGGGTGTCCCATCCGGCTTTACGCTTGACCTGATAGCCTCTCATTGTTTTATAGCGGCACACCATATCCTTTATGGTTCGGGCAATGACATGATGAATGCCTGGCTTGCCGTTGGCCGAAGGCGGGCCTTCGTAAAACACAAATGAAGGAGCACCCTCACGCGCAGCAAGAGTACGCCCGAACAAGTCGCCCGCATTCCAGTCGGCGAGCATTTCGCGGTTCACTTCGGCAAAGTTTATGCCGCTGTATTCTTTGAATCTCTTCATTAAGAGGATATTTGAAGCGTGGAAAATTCTATATTGAAAGCAATAGAGGGTGCGTCAGCTACGTAGGCTAACACACCCTCCTGTGCTCTAAGGGGAACATCCGTGGCGCGTGCCCGGACATCCGTCATCCATGCGGCACGGCTGCCGCGGGAGCGGATTATTCTGCGGCAGCTTCTTCAGCGGCAGGAGCTTCTTCGGCAGCGGCTGCTGCTTCTGCTTCAGCCTTGGCTGCGGCAAGTTCGGCTTTCTTTTTGGCTACGAGTTCGGCTTTAGCCTTGTTCTTAGCCTGTTCTTCCTCAAGACGGGCAGCAGCAGCTTTCTGGCTGTTGTCGGCCATGGACGATTTCAAAGCGGCCACTTTGGCTACTTTCTTGGACTTCCATTCGTCAAAGCGGCGCTGAGCTTCAGCTTCGTCGAAAGCGCCTTTTTTCACACCGCCCTGCAGATGCTTCATCAGCAGAACTCCCTCGTCGGAGAGGATGGTGCGCACTGTATCGGTGGGTTGAGCACCGACGTTAACCCAATACAAAGCCCGTTCGAAGTTGAGAGTAATTGTAGCAGGATTAGTGTTCGGATTATAGGAACCTATCCTTTCAATAAATCTACCATCTCGTGGTGCCCTGCTATCGGCGATAACAATAGGATAGAACGCATAGTTCTTGCGACCATGACGTTGCAATCTAATCTTTGTTGCCATAAAAGTTAATAATGAGTTTGTTGGTTGGTTTTGTATTGTTTTGCGGCGCAAAGGTACGATATTTTTTCATCCCTACAAAATATTAACACTCTAATTTTTGGCAACAAGACAAGATTTGGAAGGAATTTTCAGGCCATTACCTATTTTTAAGCAAACGACTTGCGCCCGATTTACGGCTTTTTCGTAACTTTGACGGCTGAAAACCATATGTTATGTCAAAAAAACTTATCAGCGCATTGCTCGTCGCCATGTCGCCTGTTGCAGCCTCAGCCGCAAAGCCGATAGAAATAGAATATTCGGCGACAGCATTGGGCGCGGCATCCACAGGCGACTTCGCTCCGAGCATGATAGCGTCGTGGCGCAACGGCATATTATCACGCAAAAACACCGCAATGGTTGACATCTGCGCCATAAAAAAACTTGATACCGGCAGCCGCTTCTCATGGGCGGCAGGAGTCGAGCTCGCCGCGGATTATTCTTCCGCAACCGACTATGAACGCTACGATGCCGGCTCCAACACATGGGGATACAGCCGTCAACGCCCCGCAGCGGCTTTCATCCAGCAACTGTACGGCGAGGTGAAATACCGACAGGTCTACCTTACGGTCGGACAAAAGAACCCGGAATCGTATTTCGTCAACGGGCTCGTGAGTTCCGGCGACTTGGCTCGCAGCAACAACGCCCGCGGCATTCCGGGAGTGGAAGCAGGATTTCTCGGTTTTCAAAACATTCCGTTCACAAATGGATGGGTGCAGATAGACGGCGCCATAAGCTACGGTCGCTTCACCGACGACGGATACCGATTAAAACAGTACAACTACTACAACGACCTGCTCGCCACCGATCTTTTATACACTTATAAGAGATGCCATTTCCGTACCAATCCGGAAAAGCCGTTCAGTGCGACAATAGGCATTCAGTCCGGAGGCCTGTTCGGAGGCTATACGAAATGGTATGAACGAGGAAAACTGAAGCGCGAAGAAAAGCATGGCGCAGGGCTGCGCGACTTCTTCGATATGTTTTTACCAATGGAAGGCAACGGCGATGCCTATTACAAAGGCTCGTCACTCGGCTCCATCGACCTTAAATTCCGCTACCGCCTGCATTCAGGTGCTGAAATTTCAGCCTACGTGCAAAATCCGTGGGACGATGGCTCCGGCCTCGGAAAACTCAACGGATGGGACGGACTGTGGGGCATAGCCTACCACTCCCCCGAACGCGGAATCATAACCGACGCCGCAATAGAATGGCTCGACTTCACCAACGAAAGCGGCCCGATACCCTGGGAGCCCGGAGATTATCCCGGCACATCGCTGACCCAATGGACGTCAGGGGGCGACAATTATTACAACAACGACATGTACGGAGCATACGCCAACTACGGCATGGCAATAGCGACGCCGTTCCTTGTTTCTCCGGTCTACAACCTGGACGGCACTCCTATGTTTGCCCACAACATGACTCGCGGAGTACATGCCGCCATAGCGGGCGCCATCGGAAACGATGTAGACTGGCGTCTGATGTACAGCTACCAGCAGGCATGGGGCATGGGACGCAGCCCGAGCGCACACTGCTTCATAAACAACTCTGCGATGGCTGAAGCCACGTGGCGCGCCGACAGACTGCTGAAAGGGCTGTCTCTCAAAGCACAGGCGGCATTCGACACAGGCAGCCTGCGCGGCGACACATTCGGCATGAGCCTGAGCGTGCGGTATTCAGGCAGCATAACAACAAAATAAGGAACAGAACTCAATGACACGATTTGCATACCTAATCATCATATCCCTGTTATGCTTCGGCTGCACGCACAACAACGGCGACATCGGGCCGCTGTTCGGCACATGGGTGCTTGACGGGATGACCGTAGACGGAGACAAACAGGACATTGGCCCTGACGATACGTTCATGCAGTTTCAAGGCAAAATAGTGATGACAAAGCTTATCGACGAGCGCCACACCATGCTGGTCTACAGTGTCGGCACCTGGGAGCGCGACGGCGACGTGATGGAACTGGATTACACACACTATGACGACAACAACGAACCGGGCACAGGCATCTACAGAGCGCCTACATGGCTGCTGCTTGAAACCGATGCAATAAACAGCCTTCAGATACTGTCTCTCAACAACAGACACATGACCCTGCAGCACACGACAGCAGAAGGCGCTATAGCCACGTATAACTTCAGAAAGACTTTCTAAGAGTTTGCCTAAGGATGATTAACAAAAACAAGCCGGTACTCGTAACCGGCGCCGACGGATTCATAGGCTCGCACCTCACGGAAGCTCTGCTCGCGCAGGGCTGCAAGGTGCGTGCACTTGCACAATACAACTCGTTCAACCACTGGGGATGGCTCGAGGAAGTAAAGCACCCTGAGCTGGAGATAGTAAGCGGAGATGTCCGCGACGGCGATTTCTGCCGCGAGATCACACGTGGCTGTGGAACAGTGTTCCACCTCGCGGCGCTAATCGCCATACCGTACAGCTATGTAGCTCCCGACAGCTACGTGGACACAAACATCCGTGGAACACTCAACATGTGCCAGGCCGCGCGCGACGCAGGCGTGGAACGTATCATCGTCACCTCCACAAGCGAAGTATACGGAACCGCCCTTCAGGTGCCTATAAGCGAAAACCACCCGCGGCAGCCGCAAAGTCCCTACTCCGCCACAAAAATAGGAGCCGACGCCATAGCCGCCTCGTTTCACAATGCATTCGACCTGCCGGTGGTGATAGCCCGTCCGTTCAACACCTACGGCCCCCGGCAAAGCGCCCGCGCCATCATACCCACCATCATCGGACAAATTGCCGCAGGCCGGCGCCGCATAAAAGTCGGCGACCTCACCCCTACCCGCGATTTTAATTACGTAGCCGACACATGCGCCGGATTCATCGCTCTGGCATCGGCACCAGGCATTGAAGGCCGCGATATAAACATAGCCACAGGCACAGAAGTGACAATGGAGGAAACCCTGCACACCATCGCCCGCATAATGGACGCCGATGTGGAATGGGTCACCGACCCCGAACGTCTGCGTCCTTCAAAAAGTGAAGTACGCAGGCTTTGCGGCGACAATTCATTGATAACGTCTCTCTCCGACTGGCGCCCACAGCACACACTCGAGCAAGGACTGCGCAAGACCATAGAATGGTTCGTCCGGCCGGAAAACCTTGCAAAATACAAAACTGATATTTACAACCGATGAAACCGCGCTCCGTAGTCAACATCCTTTTTCTCGGAGGTGCCAAACGCGTGGCCATGGGACGCCTTTTCATGGCTGCCGCCAAAAAACGCGGACTGGAATGCAACATATTCAGCAGCGAAATTTCCCGCAATGTGCCCATTTCGTGCATCGGCACCGTAGTGGAAGGACGCCGATGGAACGACCCCGGCATATACGGGTTTCTGGAATGCCTGTGCCGACGTCACGACATTGACATCGTAATACCTTTCGTTGACGGGGGCGTAGCTGTGGCCGCACGGCTGCACGAACGCATGCCTTCGGTCTTCGTCCCCGCCTCGTCCGCAGAACTGTGCGAATCAATGTTCGATAAAGTAGCCGCCGCCGATATTTTCGAGAAACTGTCTATCGATGCACCACGCACCTACCGCGGCGGCCGGGTAGAGACTCCTCTGATAGCAAAACCGCGCCACGGCTCAGCTTCGCAAGGACTCATTAAAATAGACAATATCGACGACCTTCCTTCCGCCGACACTATAGGCGACTACCTCATCCAGCAACGCTTCGACCGACGTGAGGAAATAAGCGTGGACTGCTATGTAAGCACCGCCGGAAAGAATCCCGAGCCGATGGCCATAGTGCCGCGCACAAGGCTTGAAGTGGCGGGAGGCGAAGTAGTGAGGAGCATAACCATAGACGACGCCGAAGTTGTGGCATTTGTCGAGCGTGCGCTTTCGGCAATTGGCCTGCGCGGTGCCGTGACTGTGCAACTGATACGCGATGACGACACCGGACGTCTGTATATCATGGAAATCAATCCGCGACTCGGAGGAGGAGCGGTGTGTTCCGTCCATGCCGGAGCCGACATTCCCGGCATGATTCTCGACGAAGCCATGGGTGTTACGTGCCACCGGGCACCATATCGTCCGGGGACGGAAATAGCACGCTATCTTCAGGAAGTAGTATTCTTCAATTAATTTATTATGGCCGACAATCACGTTATAATAATAGCCGAAGCCGGAGTGAACCACAACGGCGACATAAACCTCGCAAGGCGCATGGTGGCGGAAGCCAGAAACGCCGGCGCCGATTATGTGAAATTCCAGACTGCGGTGCCGGAACTTGTGATTTCGAGCATAGCGCCCAAAGCGGAATATCAGAAAGAGACTACAGGGAACGCCCAAAGCCAACTCGAAATGTGCCGGGCCATACACCTTCCGTTATGCGATTACGCCGGTCTGAACGAGTTGTGCCGCCAAGAAGGCATAGGATTCATGAGCACCCCTTTCGACCTCGTAAGCATCGACACACTCGCTCCGCTCGGCATGGATTATTGGAAAATACCTTCCGGAGAAATCACAAATCTGCCCTATCTACGTAAAATAGGCAGACGTGGAGAACGCGTCATAATGTCGACCGGCATGTCTACCATACAAGAAGTTGAAGACGCAGTGCAAGTGCTTGAAAATGCAGGGACACCGCGCTCAAACATCTACCTGCTGCACTGCACCACCCAATATCCCACACCGATGAGCGATGTCAACCTGCGTGCCATGCATGCGCTTGACGCCTTGGGCTGCGCAGGCATAGGGTACAGTGACCATACACAAGGCATAGAAGTGCCCGTCGCAGCCGTCGCCATGGGAGCTAAAATAATCGAGAAGCATTTCACGCTCGACCGCACGCTCCCCGGCCCAGACCACAGGGCTTCGCTCGAGCCGCAAGAGCTCAAAGCCATGGTGGCAGCCATACGCAACATAGAACTTGCCATGGGCAGCGGCACAAAAGACGTGGCCGAAGCCGAACGCCCGAATATCGAAGTGGCACGCAAAAGCATAGTAGCCGCCCGCGACATACGCCGAGGCGAGATTCTATGCGAAGAAAACCTGACCGTGAAACGGCCCGGAAACGGCCTTTCCCCGATGCTGTGGGACAGCGTAATAGGCACTCCGGCCATTGACGATTTCAACTACGACACCCTGATAAGGATATGAAAACACAGGTTATAACGTCGGCTGCGGCCATTGCCCTCTTTTCAGCGTGCAACAGCGTGGAACAGATAGACATACCGGCGTCCGAGCCTCCGGTGGAAACCGGAGGACTTGTCGAGGTTGAGGTTCTCGACTATTCTCCTGCACCCGGACAGTTTGTCAACGTCCTGCCTGCATATGAGAAGGGCGACGACAGCCGCTCAATGTGTTTGAAAGCCCAAAAATCACTTAATTCAGGCAAAGATGTAAGCTTAGGGGCATGGGGCGGCTCCATCACCATTAAGATATCGAAAGCCATTGAGAATATTGACGGATACGACTTCCGTGTGCGCGGCAACGCTTACACCTCCGGCGTAGACAAGGACGGCTTGAGCTATGGCTCATGCGAGCCGGGCATTGTGGAAGTGATGTGCGACGACAACGACAACGGACTCCCAGATGACACATGGTACGAGCTCCGCGGTTCCCGCTATGACGAAGCCGTAAGAGGGCTTACCGTGACATTTCATGAACCATTGCCCGACGCAACCAACGAGCAATACATACAATGGACGGCATCAGACGGCGCAGCAGGATGGATAAACCGCGTGGATTCATACCACAAACAGCCGTTTTTCCCCCAATGGCTCGCCCCTGTGCAAAGCATCACATTCACAGGAGTGCGTCTGCCCGACAATGGCAGGTTCAACGAACTCACCGGACGATACGACCTTTACAATTGGCAAGGATATGCCGACTCATACCCTGACCTTGACGAAAAAAGCGCCCTCGACATATCCTCGGCAGTTGACACAGACGGGCGCTTCGTTCACCTTGAGCGCATACATTTCGTGCGCATAACCACAGGAGTGCTGCAATGCAACGGCCCTCTCGGAGAATGTTCCACGGAAGTTTCAGGAATCGAGGTTCTCTGAAGCAGGCCCGAATTTAAAAGCTTGTTTAAAAATCGCATGACCGGGCGGTTATTTAGAATATTTTCGCTATTTTTGCAGCTATGATCGAAGAAGTTGAACTTGATGCTGCAAAGGCTGCCGTTGCGGCAAACTACTACGAAGACGACATACGCACTCTCGACTGGAAAGAGCACATCCGCCGCCGCCCGGGCATGTACATAGGCAAACTCGGCGACGGCACCAACAGCGACGACGGCATATACGTGCTGCTGAAAGAAGTGCTCGACAACGCCATAGACGAATTCATGATGGGTTTCGGCAAGCAAATTGACGTGACCATCGAGGACGGCACTGTTTCCGTCCGAGACTTCGGCCGAGGCGTACCTCTTGGAAAAGTCGTGGACGTGGCCTCCAAAATGAACACCGGAGGCAAATACGATTCCAAAGCATTCAAAAAAAGCGTAGGACTTAATGGCGTAGGCATAAAAGCCGTCAATGCGCTCAGCACTTTTTTTGAAATACAGAGCGTGCGCGACGGCGAACTGAAACACGCCATATTCAGCAAAGGTGAGCTCACGGAGGAAACTCCTGTCGAATCCACGGATATGCCGAACGGCACTCTCGTCCGTTTCACGCCCGACCCGTCCATTTTCCGCGACTACCTGTACAGAGACGAGTTCATAGAGCCGCTTCTCAAAAATTACACTTTCCTTAATACCGGCCTGAACATAGTGTACAACGGCCGGCGCTTCCATTCGCGCAACGGACTGCTCGATCTGCTGCGCGAAAACATGACCAAAGAACCGCTCTACCCTATAATACACCTGCAGGGAGCCGACATCGAAGTGGCCATCACACACGCCAACCAGTACGGAGAAGAATATTACTCCTTCGTCAACGGCCAGCACACTACCCAAGGCGGCACCCACCTAAGCGCTTTCAAGGAAGCGGTGTCGCGCACTTTGAAAGATTTTTTCGGACGTAACTTTGAATACTCCGACATCCGCAACGGCATAATCGCCGCAGTGGCCGTAAAAGTGGAGGAACCCGTGTTCGAATCGCAGACAAAAACCAAACTCGGATCGCGCGACATGGGACCCGACGGCCCAACCATAGCAAAGTTCATAGGCGACTTCATCAAAAAGGAGCTTGACAACTATCTTCACCGCAACCTTGAGGTGGCCGACATAATCCTGAAGAAGGTGCAGGAAAGCGAACGGGACCGCAAAGCCATGGCCGGCATCACCAAAAAAGCCCGCGAAAAGGCAAAGCAGGTGAACCTGCACAACAAAAAGCTGCTCGACTGCCGCGTACACCTCAACGACGTCAAAGGCGACGATGCCCTCAAACTGGCCTCGTCGATATTCATAACCGAGGGCGACTCCGCGGCCGGTTCCATAACCAAAATACGCGATGTGGCCACACAGGCAGTGTTCTCGCTACGTGGCAAACCGCTCAACACATTCGGCGTCACCCAAAAGGTGCTTTATGAGAACGACGAGTTCAATCTGCTGCAGGCAGCGCTGAACATTGAGGAAGGAATCGACGGACTGCGCTACAACAACGTGATTATCGCCACGGATGCCGACGTGGACGGCATGCACATACGCTTGCTAATGATTACATTCTTTCTACAGTTCTTCCCTGACTTGATAAAGAAAGGACACGTATACGTATTGCAGACCCCGCTGTTCCGCGTTCGCAACAAAAAAACCTCGAAACGCAGCGGAAGCCGCAGCAAATCCCCTGCCGACGACACCGTTTACTGCTATTCCGACGAAGAGCGTGTAGCTGCCATCAACCGCCTCGGCGCGAACGCCGAGATTACCCGATTCAAAGGTCTCGGCGAAATATCCCCTGAGGAGTTCCGCGCATTCATCGGCCCCGACATGCGTGTCGACCGGGTGACACTGCGCAAAGAAGACGCCGTGGCCGAGTTATTGGAATTCTACATGGGCAAAAACACCATGGAACGCCAAAGCTTCATCATCGACAACCTCGTAGTAGAAGATGACACAGAAATCGCAATCTGAACATTCGCCACGCACGGCATTCTTCGCAGGCTCATTCAGGCCGTTTACCACCGGACATGCCTCCATCGTGACACGCGGTCTCGACATTTTCGACCGCATAGTCGTGGGTGTGGGCGTAAACGCCTCCAAACCCGACGACCGCGAGCATGCGGAAGATGCGGCAAAAGCCATACGCGACATATTCGTTGGCAACGACCGCATTGAGGTTGTGGTATACGACTGCCTGACCGTGGATGCGGCGGCAAAAGCAGGGGCTACAGCCCTGCTGCGAGGTGTCCGCTCCACACGGGATTTCGACTATGAGCGTGACCTTGCCGACGTTAACCGTCAACTATCCGGCATAGAAACCGTTTTATTATACAGCCTGCCGGAGCTGGCCGCCGTATCGTCATCAATTGTACGCGAACTGGCATCGTACGGTCGAGACGTCAACGCATTCCTTCCAAAACCACAGCAGAAAAAATGAAAAAAATACTCATAGCCCTTGCAGTAGCATTGTCCCTTTTTGCAGAAGCGCAGAACCGCGAATTCAATCCTTCGCAGAAATTGCGCTACGCAGAAGGCATTATATCCAATTTCTATGTCGAGGAAATTGCGGAAGACAGCCTTGTTGACGAAGCTATAAAAGCTATGCTCTCCACCCTCGACCCTCACTCCCAATATTCCACGCCCGACGAGACACGCGAACTGAACCAGCCGCTCGAAGGAAAATTCAGCGGCATCGGCATAATGTTCAATATGGTCAAAGACACGGTGTACGTGATTCAGACAACCGTGGGCGGCCCTTCCGAAAAGGCAGGACTGCGCCCCGGCGACCGCATCATAAGCGCCAACGACACCATAATCGCCGGCAAGGGATTAAAAAACTCACAAGTGATAAAAACTCTGCGAGGCCCCAAAGGCTCGCAGGTAACGCTAAAAGTTAAACGCGGAGGAGTGGCCGAGCCAATAGACTTCGTTCTCCGTCGCGACGATATACCCATATACAGCGTCGACGACGTATATATGGCCAACGACTCCATTGGTTACATACGCATAAGCCGATTTGCAGAGAGCACGGCGGAAGAAGTGGCGAAATCCATAAAAAAATTGCGTTCTAAAGGGATGCGCCATGTCATACTCGACCTGGAAGACAACGGCGGCGGCTACCTTGGCGCAGCCGTACAACTTGCAGCCCAGTTCCTGCCGCAGGGTACTCCCGTAGTCAGCACCCGCGGTATGCGCAGCGAACCTATGACATTCAGCGTGGAAACAGGAGGCGGCGACAGCCGTAGCCGTGTGGTTGTTATGGTCAACCAATATTCCGCGTCAGCATCGGAAATTCTGGCCGGAGCGCTGCAAGACAACGACCGCGGCCTTGTGGTGGGACGCCGCACATTCGGCAAAGGACTCGTTCAGCGCCCGTTCCCGTTCCCGGACGGCTCTATGATAAGGCTAACCACGGCCCGCTACTATACACCTGCCGGCAGATGCATACAGAAGCCGTACGAGAAAGGAAAAGGTGAAGATTACCATCTTGACATGCTCAATCGCTACAAAAGCGGAGAGCTCTGGAGCGCTGACAGCATACATTTCGATGAGAAACTCAAATGCACGACACTTGGCGCAGGCCGCACGGTATACGGAGGAGGAGGCATAATGCCCGATGTGTTCGTGCCTGTAGACACCACATTTTTCACGCCCTATTACCGAGACCTCATTGCCAAAGGAATCGTCAACACTTTCATCGTCGATTACGTTGAGAAAAACAGGAACGGACTGTTAAACAAATATCCTGACGAAGACAAATTCTTTGCAGCATTCTCTCCCGGAGAAGAACTCGAAAAAGCCCTTATAGAATCTGCCGACAAAGAAGGTCTCCCCTACAACGACGAGCAGTGGCAACGCAGCGCATTAATGATACGCGCCATGCTCAAAGGACTTATGGCACGCGACCTTTATGAGAACGGCTCTTATG
The DNA here is from genome assembly GCA_009775265.1 of Muribaculaceae bacterium. Lineage (GTDB taxonomy): Bacteria > Bacteroidota > Bacteroidia > Bacteroidales > Muribaculaceae > CAG-873. The sequence continues at coordinate 89,305 of VSPG01000001.1, read as the reverse complement.
TGCGTGCTACAAATCCGTACAATCCCGTGTATATAGAAGCCCTGAAACTCATATCAGACCCCGTAAGATACAACAAACTCCTGCAAGGTAAGTAAACAGAAATCCACAATCATGCACAAGAACCTGCGCATAATAGCCCTTTCAGGGGCAATAGCGATGGCTTCCGCCATCGCCGACGCAATAGAACTGCCGGTAAAGAGCATAAACGGACACCGATACTACTACTATGAAGTGAAATACGGCGACACCGTATACTCGCTTGCAAATAAATTCGGCATAAGCCGCGACGACATAATCCGCCACAACCCCGGCGCCGCCGACGGGCTTCGTGCCGGAAGCACATTGTATTTTCCTTATGAGGACTTTGCGGAAGCCGGTTCAAAAGCAATACGTCATGAGGTGAAACGCGGAGAAACCCTTTTCGGCCTGTCGCACCGCTATGGCGTCACTCCCGACGACATAGTGGCGATGAACCCGCACACGAAAAACGGCCTCAAAAGCGGAGATACAATCCTTATTCCGGTCAGCCCCGAAGCTATCGACAGCGCCACCCAGCATGCCGCTGCGCCCAACGAGACCCCAGTCTACGTTCCGGCTCCTGTCGAGACTCCCGCACAGGAAGAGGACACCAAGCCTCAGGCACCCAAACCCGAACCGACAGAGGATCCGATCGAATATCCGGCAGCAGAAACCACAGAGGCATATGTCAATGACAATACGGCAGAGACTGCCGACGACATGGATGCCGAAGAAGACATACAGGTGCGCGATGCGTCTATCGCCGTACTGCTGCCATTTGCCCTGGAACAGGACACTCCATCCAAGCATGCACAGCTTTACACCGATTTTTACAAAGGCATGCTCCTTGCCGCCGAGGAAAAAAGTAAGGAAGGACAGCCTGTGAGCATCCGCGCTTACGACAGCAACAACTTCGCCATCGACACTATAATAGCAGGGGCATCAGTCATAATAGCCCCGGAAGATGCCGGCCAGATAAACGCCCTGACAGCCGCCGTCGACGACAATGAAGGGTACGTGCTCAACATATTCAATCTCAAAGACGAAAGCTATCTCACCAGCCCCTCCCTCGTACAAGCCAACATACCGCACGCGGCAATGTACGCCAAAGCCTATGAGGGAATGCGCGAACGCTTCGGCAACCTGCGTCCGGTACTGCTGCACAACAATAACGGACGAAACGAAAAATCGGCTTTCATAGATTTCATCCGCGAAAAATACATCGCCGACGGAATCGCACCGATAGAAGTAAAATACAACGGGACACTCCGCTCCTCCGACCTCGACATCCTCGATGCCGCAGAAGGCAGCAGATACGTCGTCGTGCCCTCAAGCGGAACACTCGCAGAGTTCAACAAGATGAGCCATGCACTGAAAGCATTCCGCAACGACCCTTCAACAGCCTCTGTGGAAATTTTCGGTTATCCCGACTGGATAGCATTCCGCAATGACGCACTCGACATGTTGCGCGAACTCGGCGCCACGATATACACACGAGTATTCATCGATCCGGAAGGAGAGGAATATAAAAATTTGTCCTCAGAGTTTAAATCCAACTATGGAGAGGCACCCATGGAAGTAGTACCCAACCAGGCGGTCCTTGGCTACGACACAGCATCCATGCTCATCGACAACCTGCGGGAAAACGGCGGCCTGTTCACTCCCGATGGCGGAAAGACATGGCTGGGAAAACAATCCGTATTCCGCCTGGAAAGACCATCGGAAGACAGCGGCTTTGTGAACAACGCCCTATTCATAGTCACATTCCACAAAGACCGCACCACGCAATGCACCGTAATCTGATGAAAAAATTTCTTTGCGTGCTGTGCCTGCTGCCTCTGACATGCACGCCGCTCTTTGCCGAAACACATTACAAACCGCATGTATCGGTAGGAGGACGCGCAGGCATAAGCATGTCGAAAATGTCGTTTTCTCCCGGCGTCAAACAAGGATGGCTGATGGGCACGGCCGGAGTCGTGTCGTTCCGGTACAGCGAAGAAAAAATATTCGGTGTCATAGCCGAATTCGGTTGGGAACAGCGAGGATGGAAAGAAAATTTCGAAGAAGCAAGTTCATTATTCAGCTACACCCGCAGCCTCACTTACCTACGGCTGCCCGTAATGACGCATATATATTTCGGAGGCCCGCGTTTCAAAGGCTTTGTCAACCTCGGCCCGGAAGTGAGCTACATGATAGGCGATAAAATATCATCCAACTTCAATTATGCGGCCCCGGGAGATATAGAGGGCTTTCCTGAAAACAGAATGGTATCACAGATGAGCATGGACATCAGCAATAAATTTGACTACGGCATAGCAGCCGGACTCGGATGCGAATTTTATGTCCAGCCCCGCCACAGCATCTCTTTCGAGACTCGTCTCTACTACGGGCTCGGCAATATCTTTCCTTCGAAAAAAGCCGATATATTCAGCGCGTCGCGCTCAATGAGCATAGAAGCCACCATAGGCTATAATTTCCGCCTCAGATAGTAACAAGAGACTGAAAACAGAGCCGGAACGCATGGGAATATGCGTTCCGGCTCTGTTTATTATGTCACACGTGGAACATTTTTGTCACACGTGGAACAATCTATTCCACACCCATGTCGGCAAGCAGACGCTGACGCACGATTTCATACATCATCACACCCGCCGCCACGCTTACGTTAAGGCTGCCTATGCGCCCGAACATCGGTATTGCCACCGGCGTGTCGCACAAAGCGAGCACTTCTGGCGAAATTCCCACATCCTCGGCACCCATCACGACAGCCACAGGACCGTCATATCTGCCGGCAGTGTACAAAACATCGCTCTTTTCGGTAGCGGCCACTATCTGGTAGCCGTTGTCTTTAAGGAACCGCACTGCGCCGGCAATGCTGCGCTCACGACAGACGGGCAGACTCATCAACGCTCCTGCCGATGTTTTCACGGCATCGGCATTGACAGACGCGGCTCCACGCTCAGCTATGACTATAGCCCCTACCCCGCAGCAGTCAGCCGTACGGGCTATGGCACCGAAATTGCGCACATCGGTGATTCCGTCTAGCACAACGACGAAAGGCTCTATGCCGTCTTCGTAAAACTGGGGCACAAGCTGCTCAAGAGTATAATAATTGACTGAGGCCACCATAGCTATCACACCTTGGTGATTCTTGCGCGTAATGCGGTTAAGGCGTTCCACAGGCACACGTTGGGTTACTATGCGGTGCTCGCGGACAAGAGCCATCAACTCCTCGGCCAACGGGCCGTGCAAATCTTTTTTGACAAGCAGTTTATCTATCTGCCGGCCCGCTTCCACGGCCTCTATAACGGCACGTATGCCGAATATAAAATCATTCTTCTCCATGTGAAATCTATATTATTGTTTCTTAAGCAACGAACGCGCAGCTGCAAGAGCTGCGGCATCATCGTCGCATCCGCTTAACATCAAGGCCAGTTCGCGCTCGCGTTGTTCCTCGGTCAAACGGGTGATATGTGTCTCGGTGCTGTCGGATGTGTCTTGTTTATATACCCGGAAGTGGGCTTGGCCACGGGCAGCAACTGCCGGCAGATGCGTTATGGCCACCACCTGCAGGCGTCCGGCAAGCCCGAGCATCATATCGGCCATCCGTGAGGCCACATCCCCGCTCACTCCCGTGTCCACTTCGTCGAAAATTATGGTGGGCAACTGCATTCGCTCGGCTACAATGCTTTTTATAGTAAGCATCAGACGTGAAATCTCGCCTCCCGAAGCCGTGCCTCCGATAGGCAGCGGTGTCTGGTTCTTGTTAAAAGCGAATCGGAACTCAATGACATCGAGTCCGGATGGCATCAGTTTTCCTGCGTTGAATGCGATTTCACAACGCAGGTTCTTCATGCCCAATGGCATGGCGCGTCGCGTCAGTTCATCGGCAAAATCCTGGGCTGCGACCCGACGCGTATCACTCAAGGCACGTGCATGCGTCATGGCTTCCTTCTTAGCCATTCTCGCTTTCATCTCCAGTTCCGACAGGCTGTCTTCACCGCCCTCGATAGCCGCAAGTTTCGAACGCAGGCTCTCACGCAAGTTTATAAGCTCATCGACCGTGTCCACGTGGTGTTTTAATTCCAAAGAATACAACGCACCGAGACGTTCTTCCACATCGTCGAGCATGGCGGGGTTTACCTGCACGTTTGAATCAAGGTCAGAAAGACTTTCGGCTATATCCTGAATCTCGATACGGGCCGAATCAATGCGGGCCGCAAGCGATTCTCCATCCTCTATCATATCGCCAAGCGCACGGCAGTGCATGGCTGCCTCGGCCAGCACGCCTATGGCATTTATATTGTCTTCCGCCATAGGGCCGAGAGCCGAACGCAAATGCTGCTTGATAGCGGTAGCATTGGCCAGCAGTTCGCGGTCGCGTTCAAGCTGCTCCTGTTCGCCATGCTGCAATTTCATTTCATCAAGCTGACTGAGCTGGAATTGCAGATATTGTGCATCCGCTGCGCTCCGCCGAAGTAGTTCGCGCATGTCGGTATAGGCTTTGAGCGCGCGGCGATATGCGGCATAGGCCACAGAATACAGCGCCCGCTCGTCGGCATTGTCAGCAAGGCTGTCTATGATGGAAAGCTGATAGTCCGTATCGGCCAACAGAAGGTTCTGATGCTGCGAGTGTATATCTATCAACCTAAGCGCCACAGCTTTAAGCACCTGAAGGGTTACGGGAGTGTCATTTATGAACGCCCGCGAGCGGCCTCCGGGAAGCAGTTCACGCCTTAGGATGCATACGCCGTCTGTAACCCTGTCGAGATTGTTCTCCTCAAAAACGGCATCAATTCCGGGCACATCGCCTATAGTGGCCACGGCTTCGATTACCGATTTTCGTTCGCTGTCGCGCACCACGCGCATATCGGCACGTCCGCCGAGCAGCAGTCCGAGAGCGCCAAGCATGACAGATTTACCCGCCCCGGTCTCGCCGGTCACGATATTCAGCCCCGTGCACAAGTCTATATCTATCTGTGAAATCAGGGCATAGTTGCTTATGTGCAGCGATTTTATCATCTCGTTTCCTTTCCTTTTTTTATTTCTTCAAGACGCGACTGTTCCGTAGGATATATGGGTTCAAGAAGGTTGTACACCTTTGTCCGTTCATCAGAAGGGGCTTTGGAATACAAATTGACCAATTCATCCAGTTTTGCGTCCTTGAACATGGAAAGCGCTACCGACATAGGGGCTACCTTGGCGATTTCAGCCACTGTGGAAAGTGACGTTGTTATGGTATTACGGCCTTTGTCCGGACTCACCGACATTTCGTCAAGACCACGCCTATGATAGGTGTATGTAAGATCCCGAATCGACTCTGTGGCCGCATCGGTATATGCAGAAAGCACAGCGCTGCGGTTTTTATTATCCTCAAAAGCTTTCCATCCTGTCTCGCCGGAACTCTGTGCCATCTGCACGATAGTCTTGAGGCGCTCCCAATAAGCCTCGCCCCCACGCGGAGAGAACGAGTCAAAATCCATTGCAAGGAAAAGATAGGCATAGAAATTAAGAATCGCCGTAAGCTGGCTTTCCTGATGCGACAGCGAAAACACCAACGGTTCGTTCTCCCTATAGGTGAAATCCACTTTAGCATCTTTAAAATTTATGAGCGTGGTTGTATACGAGCTGTTGTAAACAGGCCGGATACACTGCACCTGAAGGTCGCCGCTGGCATTGCCGTCCTCGCTGTACTCCTTTATAGTGAAATACATGCGGCATTCTATCTTTTCATTGCCTGAGAACTGGGCATTGCTGAACACCGTAGTATTCATGTATTCCGATACTGCCTGCTGAAGCGTCTGGAACACCTGCTTGTAGGTGCCCTCCACCTGCTCGGAGTTTACCTCAACACTGCAGTTGAGTTCCTGCGCGGGGGCTTCAGCACAGCACACAAATGCAGCAACGGCCGCAGCTATGCCTGCCTTGCGACACATTCTTCGATAGTATTAAGGATGTCGGCCGCCACTTCCGCCTTGCTTTTTAGCGAAAACTCGCGTTTTTCTCCTCCGGCACAGTATATTGTCACTTTATTCGTGTCTGTTCCGAATCCGGCGCCTTCGTCGCGCAGCGAGTTCATCACAATCATGTCGAGGTGCTTGCGCTCCATTTTTTCAACTGCGTTTGCATGCTCGTTATCGGTTTCCAGCGCGAAGCCGGCCAAAAACTGTCCGGCATGCTTGGCGGCGCCGAGCGTAGCCGCGATGTCGGGGTTGGCTTTGAGACTCAACACACATTCGCTCTGATGCTCGCGTTTGATTTTATGTTCAGATGCATGGAGCGGGGCATAATCGGCAACAGCAGCCGACATTATGGCAATATCGGCGCTATCGAATGCCGCCCTGGCCGCCACAAGCATCTCGTAAGCCGATTCCACCAGTACAACATGAATTGACGGATGTACCGCAGAAAGCGACACAGGGCCGCTGACAAGCGTCACTCTCGCACCGCGAGCGGCGGCCTCTTCTGCCACGGCATATCCCATCTTGCCTGTGGAGAAATTGCCGATAAAGCGCACAGGGTCTATGCGCTCATAAGTAGGGCCTGCTGTCACAAGCACATGTTTTCCGGCAAGAGTCTTTTCCGACGCCAGATATTTTTCAAGCGCCGACACTATATCGGCCGGCTCGGCCATACGCCCCTTGCCGCAAAGATGGCTCGCAAGCTCGCCTTCCGCGGCCTCGATGATGCTCACTCCGTCACTTTCAAGAGTGCGAAGGTTCCGCGCTGTCGAGCGGTGGGCCATCATGTCAAAGTCCATGGCCGGGGCTACGAACACTTTTGCCCGCGTAGAAAGGTATGACGTAACCAACATATTGTCGGCAACGCCTGTAGCCATCTTGGCAAGGGTGCACGCTGTGGCCGGAGCCACAAGGAAAATATCGGCCCACAGGCCAAGGTCGACGTGGCTGTGCCACTCGCCGGTGTTTGCGGTGAAAAACTCGCTTATAACGGGCTTTCCGGTGAGAGTGGACATCGTGAGCGGCGTGATGAACTCACGCGCCGACGGCGTCATTATCACCTGCACTTCCGCACCGGCTTTCACAAGCAACCGTGCCAGCACAGCCGATTTGTAAGCAGCTATTCCGCCACTGATGCCAAGCACCACGTGTTTGCCGTAGAGGGGAGAATCAATGCTCATTTTTTACAGCGCAGTTTTATGCGTGTGAAGGCGGTCTTTGTGTTGTTTGTGAAATCTCCGCCCATTATCCAGCTGTAATACCCGGGGTCGGAACGCAATACATCTTCCGCTTTTCTACCTTTATATTTTCCGAAATTTATCACTTCGCAACCTGAGTCGTCATATATAAGACGCCCCATAAAGTCCACATTACGATTCTGCGACGCATACTCAGAAAGCTTGTCCACTTCTTCCGGAAGGTCTCCGTAATGGTCGAGCTGCGCCATCAGCACCTCATATGTAGCCCGTGTGTCGGCCAATGCGCTATGGGCGTCCTCGAGTTCTTTACCGCAATAATAGCGATAGGCTGCGGTCAGTGTTCGCGGTTCGCGCTTATGATATATTGTCTGCACATCCACGAAGTTGCAGCGGCCGAAGTCAAAGTCCACACCGGCGCGGTTAAACTCCTGGTCAAGCAAAGGCAGGTCGAAGCGGTTGCTGTTAAAACCGGCAAAATCACATCCTGCGAAATGCTCGGCAAGCGATTTGGCCACCATGGCAAACGTGGGCGCATCGGCCACATCGTCGTCAGTGATATGGTGCACGGCCGTAGCTTCCGCCGGAATGGGCATACACGGGTTGATGCGGCGCGATCTCTCGACAGTGCTGCCGTCGGGCATAAGTTTTATAAAACTTATTTCCACGATTCTGTCGTGGGTAATATTCGTACCGGTGGTTTCGAGGTCGAAAAACACCAGCGGCTTTTTCAATTTAAGAGACATATATCAGCCGCTTAGAAGTCTGTTACTGTCATAGGCATGAGGAGCATCAACAACTCCGTGTCTTTCTCATCCTCAATGGGACGGAACACGCCGGGGCGGCCGGGGTCGGCCAGCGATATGGTGATGTCGTCGGAAGGCAACACATTGAGAATCTCCTGAAGATAAATGGAGCTGAAACCGATAGTAAGCTCGGGGCCGTCAAAGGAGCATGGCGTAATTTCCCGTGCCGTGCTCTGATTTGTCTTATTATCGCCCTTTATTGTCATGCTGTCGGAGCCTATACGGAATTTTTCAAGGCTATAGCCGGGATCGACGAATACACCTACGCGGCGAACGGCTGTAAGAAGCGAACGGCGGTCCACGGTCAGCGTATAAGGGTTGGAGGCAGGAATCACACGATTATAATCGGGATAGCGGCCATTGAGGAGGCAGCACTTGAATGTATATGTATCGCTGCTGAAAGTGGCATTTTTGGACGTCATGACGATGTTGACGGTGTCGTCCTTGCCGAACACATTTTTCAACACCGAGCAGGCTTTCATAGGCAGAATGCATCCGCCTTCGCTACCGCTTTTCACTGTGCGGGTGATGTAGCGGACGAGTTTTCGGGTATCGGTTGCCGCAAATGTGAGCGAATCAGGCTTTATGTCAAGGAACACACCCTGCATGACCGGACGGTACTCGTCGGTGCTGGCTGCAAACATTGTCACATCCAACCCTTTTATGAATTCTTCGGTGGTGCAGCCGAACTCTATCGGCGCCTCATTGTCTTCGCGGCTTTTGTAGGTAGGATATTCGTCGCCGTTCACAGCCACAAAATTGGATGTGCCGTTGCTATAATCTATTTTGATTTCCAGTGTGGTCGGATTGATGTCGAATGTGATGCCCTGGTCGGGTATCTCCTTCAGAAAGTCGACGAGCGAGCGGGCGTTGATGCAGAAACGGCCCTCTCCGTCGGCCTCGCTCACCGCCACACGGGCAGAAAGGGAATTTTCAGAATCCATGCCTGTTATCAACAGCTCATCGGCAGTGAGCGACAACAGGAAATTGTCGAGCACGGTTATGGTATTTTTGCTGTTGATTACCTTACTCACAGCCGAAGCGGCATTATGGAGCGTTTTGCTGGAGACGTTGAATTTCATATCTATGTTTCGTTTGATTATTCAGGGTATATTATTGAGCAAATTTACGAAATTCTTCGGATATTTCAAAATTAACATAGAATCCGCATACAGCGGGCGGGCATCCGCGATTTCAACGCAGATGCCCGCCCGGATATATGTCACATCTATGCTTCGAGTACTGCTATGGAAGCCGCTATAGAAGCAAGTTTCTGCTCGGCGTCGGCCAGTTTGTTCCGTTCGTTTTCCACCACAGCGGCAGGCGCATTGCCTACAAAACGCTCGTTGGACAATTTTTTCTCCACCGAAGCCTTGAAGCCTTTGTAATATTCATATTCCTTATGCAGACGCGCGAGTTCGGCCTCGACATCGATATTGGATGCCATCGGCACCTCAAATTCCGTAGTGCCGACAAGGAACGACATCGCAGCCGCATCTTTCTCGGCATGCAGAGTAATTTCACTCACATTGGCAAGTTTGCGCACCACATCGTGCACGGCGACATCGAAATCGCCGAGAACAAGCAGGCGAAGTTCTTCCTTGGCGGGTATATTCTTTTTGGCTCGCACCGCGCGTACTCCCCCTACTACTTCCTGAGCCGACTCCATGGCCCGGAGAAGCGAGTCGTCGGGTTCGCCTGCAGCCGGCATAGGAGCATACATTATGCTTTCTCCCGGACGGCGGTCGGCAAGATGCTGCCAAAGTTCTTCCGTAATGAAAGGCATGAAAGGATGCAACATACGCAGCAATTCGTCAAAGAAACCATTGGTGGCGCGGAGCGTAGCCCCGTCGACAGGCTTCTGATACGCCGGCTTGACCATCTCAAGATAGTAGCCGGAGAAGTCGTCGCGGAACAATCTATACACCGCCATAAGGGCGTCGTTCAGACGGAATTTATCAAAGCAGTCGTTCACCTCTGCCATGGTGGCGCTTATGCGCGAACGCATCCAACGTTCGGCCAAGGCATTAACTGACGGCTGCGGCAATGAATCATCCGTGCCCCATCCGGCCACGAGGCGGAAAGCATTCCATATTTTATTGCAGAAATTACGTCCGGTCTCGCACAATTTGTCGTCGTACATAATGTCGTTGCCGGCAGGGGCGGCAAGCATCATGCCCATACGGACACCATCGGCACCATATGTTTCTATCAAATCGAGCGGATCGGGCGAATTGCCGAGACTCTTGGACATCTTGCGCCCTATTGCGTCGCGCACGATGCCAGTAAAATACACGTTGTCGAACGGCTGCTTGCCCACGTATTCATAGCCCGCCATAATCATTCGGGCCACCCAGAAGAATATAATATCGGGACCGGTGACAAGCGTGGCAGTCGGATAATAGTATTTTATCTCCTCATTTCCGGGGTTGTTTATGCCGTCGAAAAGGGTTATAGGCCACAGCCACGACGAGAACCAGGTGTCGAGAGCGCCTTCGTCCTGACGTAAATCTTCAATACAAAGACCTATACAGCTGTCTATGGTGTGGACTTTGCCCAAAGCCTTGTCCTTATTCTCGGCCACAACGAATTTTTCTTCACCGTCGGCCGGGTCGGTGTAATAATACGCCGGAATGCGATGTCCCCACCATAGCTGGCGGCTGATGCACCAGTCCTGTATGTTCTCGAGCCACATGCGGTAGGTCGTCTTGTATTTCTCGGGGACAAAGCGTATCACATCGTCCATAACGGGCTTAAGCGATATTTCCGCAAAATGCTTCATATCTATAAACCACTGCAACGACAGACGGGGCTCAATGGGCACTTTGGTGCGTTCGGAAAGTCCTACATTATTCACATAGTCTTCCACTTTCTCCATAAGACCGGCTTTTTCCAAATCTTCGGCAATGGCCTTACGGCAGTCGAAACGGTCCATGCCGACATACATTCCCGCGATTTCGGCAACAGTGCCGTCCTCGTTGAATATGTCTATCGTATCGAGATTATGGCTCTTTCCCAACATATTGTCGTTCTTGTCGTGTGCCGGGGTCACCTTCAGGCAGCCGGTGCCGAACTCTATGTCGACATAGCGATCTTCGATTACCGGCACCACGCGGCCGACAAGAGGCACCACCACTTTTTTACCCTTGAGCCATGTATTCTTAGGGTCTTTGGGGTTTATGCACATGGCAGTGTCGCCCATTATAGTTTCGGGGCGGGTAGTAGCCACGACGGCATATCGGCGTCCGGCCGCATCGGTGTGTATCACCTCCTCCTCGGCTCCTGTGGATCCGCTCATATCATCATCCGCCACATAATAGCGCAGATAATACAACTTCGATTGTTCCTGCTCGAAGAACACTTCGTCGTCGCTTATAGCGGTGCGGTTCTGCGGATCCCAGTTAACCATCCGCAAACCACGATAAATCAACCCTTTCTCATATAAATCGCAGAACACTTTCACGACGCTCTCGCTGCGTTTTTCATCCATAGTGAAAGCTGTCCGCTCCCAATCGCACGAAGCGCCGAGTTTGCGCAACTGCCGCAAAATTATTCCGCCATGGGTATGAGTCCAGTCCCATGCGTGCTTCAAAAACTCCTCACGCGTCAGGTCTGTCTTTTTTATACCCTCCTTTGCGAGTTTCTGAATCACTTTTGTCTCTGTGGAGATGGAAGCGTGATCCGTTCCGGGCACCCAAAGGGCATTTTTGCCCATCATGCGCGCGCGGCGGACAAGTATGTCCTGGATGGTGTTGTTGAGCATGTGGCCCATATGAAGCACACCTGTCACATTAGGCGGAGGAATCACTACGGTATACGGCTCACGCGCATCGGGCACGGATTTGAAAAGCTCATGGTCAAGCCAATAGGCATACCATTTGTCCTCCACTTCCGATGGATTATATTTAGGGGCTAATTCAGTCATGCTGATATATGGTTTTGAAGAAATTGCATAAAAGTTTGCCTAAGGCTTACGATATGGCTTTGCAGGGTCTTTCAACGCGAGTTTGCGCAAGTCCGACACCATCGAGCATATGTAAATTAAAAATAAGACCGCACCCACGACAGCACCTATTATGTCGAAAACGCTCCACTCTCTGTCGAACGCATCAAAGTACACGCCCTTCCACGGATTATAGATGTAAAGGATGCACACCGCTATTATAATCAGACGCACTTCAGTAGGGCCAAGCTTACCATAGGTAAGGCGGAACTCGCTCATCACTATTGTAGAAAGATAAGTGTAAATAGACATGCACAGATACCCTGCAAGGAATACGAGAGCGACGTCCATGTGCATCATCGGAGAAAGGCCTATGCCAGCACAAATCACACAGGTAGTGAGTGCGTCAAGAGAATGGTCTATGAAAAAACCGTACACAGGACGCTGAAGTTTCCGGACACGCGCCAATGTGCCGTCAAGACTGTCGCCATACCAGTTTATCACCAGACCGAGCGGCGCAAGCCACATGTAGAAAAGGTCGGTGTTGGCCAAATAGCAGAACACGGCAAACAATACCGCTCCGGCCACTCCCACATATGTAAGAAAATCGGATGTTACCCACGCAGGCTGCCTTTCAGCAAGCCATATAAGCGCTTTTTTCTCAAGCGCGTTCAATATTGACGTCTGAATCCTTTCAGATGTTTCATTTCCCATTGCTATCTTGCATTTATGACGTTCGTACGACAAGTAATCTGCCGTTTCAGACAGCAAAGTTAATAATTTGTTTGATGTGTTTCAACCATTACACAAAGTTTTTCTTGGAGTTTGTGGGATTTGGGCTTGTAAATACCCAATTGCTAAGGATAAAATGCTTTACTTTGCAACAAAAACATAAGAGGTTGTTTAATAATGCTTGTTAATGACAGGGCCGAAATTTTTCAGACGGATTTATTCCTGTGGCGAAGGAGCATAGCGGGCTATGCGACTGAAGCAAAGGGATAAAGGCGCTCAAAATTTCGGATGCGTCGCTAATTCCATTATTTACAACCTTAACAAAAAATTTAAAATTACTTCTGCATGACGTTAACAATGATTATTAAACAACCTCTAAACATGACACTTGACGAATATCAAAAGATTGCGCTATCCACAGCCATTTATCCCGAATCAATGGCTATCATATATCCTGCACTCGGCCTCGCCGGAGAGACAGGAGAAGTGGCGGAAAAAATCAAGAAAACCATCCGGGACAACAAAGGTGTCTTCGACGACACCCGCAAAACAGAAATTGCAAAAGAACTGGGCGACGTGATGTGGTACGCGGCAAACCTCGCAGCCGACCTCGGCATCTCATTGGATGAAATAGCGGCCATCAACGTCGAAAAAATCAAATCACGCCAAAACCGCAGCTCCATCCACGGCAACGGCGACAACAGATAGCATCATCTCTTTAAACTCAAGCCCCACTGCGTCATTGGCAATGGGGCTTGGGGCTTGGGGCTTGAGCGACAGACGGGACTCGAACCCGCGACTTTTAGCTTGGGAAGCTAACGCTCTACCAACTGAGTTACTGTCGCACGATAATGATTTCGCCTGCAAAATTACGCATTTGAATCGAATTCTGCAAGCGAAAGATTTTATTTGCGCCGGCGCACACTGCGTGCTGCGCTTGACGAAGAACTTTTCACACTTTTCGGCTTGCTCTGCTTCACCTTGCTTTGGCGAGCCGCAGGCTTCTTGCCTGAGCGCCGCGTGGAACGTGTAGCGCGTACCGGTTTGTCTTCCTTGTCGTTCACCGAGGCGCTGTCGCCGCGTTCGGCTGCCTCGCGCGCCTCACGCGCTGCTATCACTTCCTCGCGCGAAGGCACCCAAAGCTTGTGCTCGAAACTGTCAAGACTGGCCTGAATGCTGTCCTGAACCCGTTTGCGCTCGTCGGCGTTGGGATAAAGCTGCATGAGCGAGCGGTTTTTCAGATTGCGGGTCTTGTATATTTCTCCTTCATACATGCCGAGCGTAAAGAAATCATCGTAGGTGCATGTCGGCAGGTTGTTGTTGTCGTCAACAAATATCGTCTGCTGCGAAAGCCACGGACGTATGTCGTTGAAGCGCACCCAAAACATCGGATAGCGCACGGCGTCGCCACCGAAATCGCCAGCGCGGTGAAGCACGGGACAGATAGCCTCTACACGTGGGCGCAGACGATTATGACGCGTATCGTACTGCCAACGCTCTATCACATAATACGACAACACCTCATTGGATGGCACATCGCTTTCTTCTATGACAAAACGCGGATTCTTTTCCGTGCTGCCTTTGGCATCAGTGAAAAGGATGTGGAAGCGGTCGAGCACGTCGCGGACCTTGACACGATACTGCTCGGTAAACACCTCGCGTCCGTCAAGATATTCGTAGGCCGCGAGCTGGTTGTTGGCCATCAGCCGCATTATTATGCGGAACAGATTCTCCTGCCCTTCCAAAGGTTCTTCCGGAAAATACAATGCTGCATTCTTATCCTTGTTGAGGTCGAGCTGCCTGTATATCACGCGCATCCATTGCAAATCGGCATCGGAAACGGATGTGTTGGCGTCTGTGTCGTAGAAGTTTTTAACGCGCTCCGACAATACCGGGCCATTGTCCTGCTGTCCGTGGCGAGTTCGTTCGGTGCCGGTGCGTCGGCGCACGACGCCGCCGTTGCCGTCGTCCTGGGCAAAAGCTCCGGTGGCTATGGATGCGAGCACAAGGCCCGTCAACAATATTTTGCGGCTAAATGCTTTCATATGCTGTGTTTGGCTAATTTACTATTACTTCCATTGGCGAAAGGTCGCGGGTGATTCCGTCCGGTCCTACTGCCTTGATACGTGAGATGTAGAAACGCTTTCCGCGTTGCAGACGCTGGAATGACTGACGCTGGCGCGCTGAGAATGACGCTCCGTCGCTCACCTCCGGAATTGCATTGCCCATTGAATCAAAAAACACCGTCTCAAAACTCAACACACGGAATTTCGTGTCAATAAGGCCGTCGTCTATGGCCGCTTCAAGTCCAGGGGCCTGAAGCAGAAGTGTCTTGGCAAATCCACGGCCGCCTTTATAGGCATCAATGTTGCCTTGGGCGTCCCTGAACGCTATATAGGGGGTGGGATCGGGCAATTTGCGCACACGGAACGTAGTGGTGGCAACCGTTATCGGGCGGCCGTCCATGTTGGCCGTCACTGTCACCACCGCCTCTTTGCCGACCGCTGAAGGACGCGCAATCCAATGGTCGCCGCTACGCGTAAGCGAGCCGTTGGTCATTGTAGCGGAAATATCGTTCATGGCAACCCCGGGCACGGATATGCCCACAGGGTTGTCGATGCCTGCATAAAGGACATTCATCATCGAGGCGGACACCGTGGCCATAGGCTCAATAACGGTGTAGTCCGAGGAAAACGGATGTCGCGTGGTAGAACCATCGCCATGAGGCACTTCAAGATAGCCGGAATAGCTGAACTTGCCGGTAGAGCCTGTGTTTACTTCATAAAGGCCGTGCTCGTTTGACAGCTTTGTGCCGTCAATGACTACGACAGGACGCTGTGTGGTGTCTACTGCCGCAAGCACTATGTTGGCGCTGTATTTTCCGCCGCGCATCACGAGACGCGACTGCGGCATGACGTAGGCGTTCAGTTCGTTGACGCGTACATCGCCGGCATCCACCTGGTTGAGCAGCTGCCCGAGCACCTCACCTTCGGCATACAGGATGTCGTTCTGCAGCTTTGTAAGCAGAGTAACGGCCGCAACCACAGGCTGCTGGTCGAACTTGGCTTCCTCCCACTGCTGTGGCACAAGAGTGCCTGCACGCTGTATGGGGTCGGTGTTCAGAGCTTCGCGGATATTGGCTCCTTTAAGCGAATCGTCCATCATCTCCGCCATATATTCGCGATAATTTTCCACATTGCGGCGAAGTTCCATTCCGCGGTTTTTCCCGGGGGCAAGCATCACGACCGCCGCCGCCTCAAGGTCGTCGCGGTTCAGAATGTTGTCAGGGTCTCCGTCCGAGCCGTCGGCCTTATGCACTATCGCAAGTTTAAGGCTGTCGACATATGCCACCATACCGGCTGTGCGGCGGCGGACATCGTCGGCCTTTTCAAGCCACAGCCCGACCTTTTCGGGATTCTGCTCGGCCAAAGCGTCCAAACGGCCATAAATGGCGGCATTGCGGCTGTCCACATTGCTGTTTGAGCGGTTCAGGCCGTCATGCACCTGCGTAAAGCCGTCAAGCACATCGCTTGATACATTCAGCGCAAGCATAGCCGTCAGGACGATATACATCAAGTTTATCATCTTCTGACGGGGCGTGAGCTTTGTATTGTTTGCTCCCATGGGTCGTGTAATGGACTATGATTATTGTTCGGAAGTTTCAGCAGTGTCTGAAGGCACGGGAGCGCCTGGCATGGGCGGACGGTACATGTTCACCGTCATGGCCGTAATCATGCGTTCGTACACTGCGTTGAGCTGCTGCATATAGCGCGCCATTTTCTCCGACTCGCCGCAATAATCGGCTCCGGCGTCCGAAGCCTTTGCGTACATATCACTTATGTTCTTTATGCCACGGTTCACACGCTCTATTGCGTCGAGCTGTCCCGACACACTGCGCAACTGTATCTCATAAATTGTGTTCAGGCCTGCTATGTTGCGGTCGAGAGCCTGCATCTGCTCAACATAGCCGGTGCTTGCGGCTGTGATGTTGGCCGAATTATCCGTGATGGCTTTGTAACTCGCAAGCAAGGTTTCGCTCACCTCGTTCAAAGCCTGGGTGGTGGAGCGCAGACGCGCCATTTCCTCGGCCATGCCTGCCATGGTTGCAGAAAGAGCACTGCCGGCGTTCCCGTCGGCTGTGCCGGCAGACGCAGACTGCGGAGCGGCTACACTCCCAGAGGCGGCAACGGGTGCATGGCAAACCGCCTGAGCAGCACCTGCCATGGCTACCGAACGCGCTGTGTCGTCGGCGCTGTCGCCATTGCCTTCAAGCGCAGGAAACACCTGTTCCCACTTATATTCCCGGGGCGGACGGTCGAACGCGGTAAGGACGAACATGAGCACCTCCGTGCCCATGCCTATTGACAGCAGGGCATTGCCGCCGGGCAGATGAAGAATCTTGAACAGAGCGCCCCATATCACGATAGCCGCGCCTATGCTGTAAGCAAAGTTGAAGAAACGCTGTCCGTTCTCGCTGCTAATGAAAGCAGATATAACGTTGCGGTATTGCTTTACTTTTCCCATTGTGCTACTTTTTGTTGTTCTGTTTATTTCCTTTGGCGAAACCTATCTGTGTGCGCACGCACCGGAAACCGATATAAGAGCGCTGTTCATTCTGATATTCCCACATGCGGAGATCGGAACGGATATTGTGCGCCACGTCTTTCCACGAGCCGCCACGCACGATTTTACGCTTCATGCGGTAAGGATCTTCAAGAGCGGCATCATAACGATACTCCGGATTAAGGTCGGACGTGAGGCGGCCCACACTTTCGGTGAATGCAGTCGAGGTCCATTCGCTCACGTTGCCGGCCATGTCATACAGGCCGAAATCATTAGGCGCATATGTGCCCACACGGGATGTTATAAGCTGTCCGTCTTTAACATAGTTTCCTTCCTGAGGCTTGAAGTTGGCATAGAAACAGCCCTTGTCCTCGCTCATTGTGAGGTCGCCTTCCCATGGATACATGTTCTCGCTCACACCTGCACGCGCGGCATACTCCCACTCGGCTTCCGTGGGCAGGCGGTAAGGCTCGACGTACACGCCCTGACGGCCGAGCGAACGCTTCAGGTAGTCGGTGCGCCAGTTGGCGAAGGCATTGGCCTGTTCCCAGCTCACTCCCACCACAGGATAATCGCTATAACCGCCATGCGAGAAGTACATGCGGACGTAAGGTTCATTATACGCGTTCTCGAAATCGTTCACCCACGCTGTGGTGTCGGGATAGACGTTCACTATATAAGTGTTCAGGAAATCGTAGTCTCCGGTAAGTCCGCGAGTGATTGTCTCACGCATTATCTCGCCCTCGTCGGTCACCCAGGCGGTGTCTTTGCTTATCAGCGGCACATCGGTAGGAACCGGCATATCCGTGTTGTATTCGCGACGACGCGGGTCGAGACGGTTGCGGCGTTTGGCTGCTTCCGTATGATTGTACACCTCGTAGCGATAATTGAGCTGCGTGCCGTCAAGTTCGCGCACACCGGTAATAGGATTGGTTCTATATACACTTTCTATGGCGCGCTGTTCGTCCTCGTTGGGGTTCCGCCACGGAATTGCCTTGTTCCAATTCAAATGCGGAGTGACGGGGTTGCCCTCGCGGTCTTCTTCTATTTTGAAATCCTCATTGCCTCCGTAGGCAGGATCGGCAAGTCGCTCACGGATGATGCTGTCGCGCACCCAGAACACAAATTGCTTGTATTTGGCGTTTGTCACTTCCGTTTCATCCATCCAGAATGCGTCTACACTTATGCCTCGGGGATTTGCGGCTATGCCCCACGCGCTATCGGCTTTCTGGGGGCCCATTTCCACCGAGCCGCGGTCCACGAGCACCATTCCGTAAGGCGTAGGCTCTGCCCATGCCGTACCTCCCACTCCGGTGACTTCGCCGCCGGCAGAGCTACGAGAGCCTGTGGCGCAGGACACGGCGCCTACTACGGCCAAGCCGGCCGACAGACCTATGAGTATGTTGTGAAAGCTATTCATGTTCATTACATTATGCGGATGCTTTTGTGCTTATTCTTGTTTTTGTTGCCGGTGTCGATGCGCAGACTATATCCCAAAAACAGCTCATGGCTGCCTGACGAGGCCTTGGCTATGGCACTTGTGGAATAATCAAAACTGTAGCCGATGAAGAAATTTTTGAATTCGGCTGACACAGTCGCTATAACAGCATCGTTCCACCGGTATCCCACGCCGAAGCTGAGAAACTTGCGGTAACGCGCACGCGCATTGATGACAGCCGACGTATTGGTTAAATCAGAAGCTACAAGCACTGCCGGCATTATATCAAATAACGTGTTCTTTACCGGAATATTGCCTTCGGCTTGAAAATAAAACGTGCGTTTGGCTTCAAACTCAAACACCCGTTCGCCGGACTCTCCTTCGCCGGCACGCCCACCCGCGCCTCCGGCATCAGTGCTCATGGTCACCTTCGGCGATGTGAGATGGGAGCATGAAATCCCGGCGTTGAAATACTTATGCGTGTAAGACACACCGGCCGAGGCGTCGAACGCCGTGCCGTGGACATCGGTCGTAGGCAGACCGTCGTCGGAGCCTTCATGGAAATCGTCATCGTCGGGCAGCACCACCTCCGAGCCCTTGAAGCCCTGGTCATACATTCCGAAAGCAAGACCGACGGAAAATTCGCCACCGAACTTGCGGAACTTGAATGCGGCCTGCGCTCCGATGGCAAGCGTGCTGTAAAGCCCCATACTCTCCTGCATCACTACGGCGCCCACGCCGAAACGTTTGCTGAAAAGCGAAAGCGGCATATCGGCCGTTCCTATAAATGTGGCCGGAGCATTGTCTACGCCTACCCACTGCAAACGGCCTCCCGCACGGATGCGCAGCAATTCCGTGCTGCCAGCCTGAGCCGGATTGTAAAGCGTGGGCACCGCATAGTTCTGCGACAACAGCGGATCGGTTTGCGCCCACACGGCAACGGCACCAAGCACAACGAATAATGGAATCAGGAACAGACGCAGACGCATTGGCTTATTCAAAATAGAATGTAAGGACTATCATTTTGGAAGTCGCCTTTTTCAAAGACTGGGTGAAACGCAGCGATGCAGGGTCATCCTCAAGGTCGGGACGGTCGTGACGGAGAACATCAGACATCCCGAAGCAGAATTTGACTTCCGGAATAAATTTGAAATAAGGAAGATAAAAATCACAGCCGAAGCCTACACTCAGGTAGAAATCAGTATTGTTGAGCGAAATATAGTCGCGCCGTCTTTTCGATACGTCAAAAGCCGGCATCACGCCTGCCACGGCATAAGGGCGTGTGTTACGGTAGCGCAAAGCTGCCGCTTTCACGTCCACCGGCAGCACCACAAACGTGCTTTTCACACTTTGGCGCTCAGTTTCGCCACTATTCACTTCTTTGAAACGCAAATCACGAGTGCCGAAATACATTCCGGGCGAGAAACGCAGCGAGAAATAATCGTTGAGCCTCATGGCCACCAGGCCGTTAACACAGAATCCAGGCTGATAGCCCGGCTGCTCTACACGCCACTGCTCGCCGTTTTCAGTCACATAGCCATTATGTGTAAGCATCAGGTCCTCAGTGTGCATGCCTATGGAAAAGCCGAGGTGAAAGCGGCGAGAATCGGCATACGGACGATTCATCAACTTGTCGTTGAAATCGCGTGCGGAAACTGCAACACCGCTTGCCATCATAAGCAAGATTATTATCAGACGTATCGGCTTCATCAAAAGTTCGTAAAAACTTTCTTTAAAACGCCATATATCGCCTTTTATTGTGCCAAATCAAATTTTACCATAGAACAGGCGGCGGAATGCCAGCGCCTGGTCGTTAAGCATCATACGCATGGGGGTGATAAGCGGAGTGAAACTGCCTTTGTTAGGATTTGTGAAAATGCGCAGTGAGCCTGCATGGCATTCCACTGGGAGCCGGCGTCCCAAAACGATGGGTTCGCCGTCGATATGCGCCGGCCCTTCGTTTTCCCGGGTAATCACCGCCCGCCTCGCGCGCACTGTCTCCACAAGAGTGTTCTTTCCTATAAAGCCGGCCATCATGTCGAAACCGAGCACGGCTTTCTGAAGCCTGTTGCCGGCGCGCACCACCGTGATGTCAAGCAGGCCGTCGCGAATGGACGCATCCGGGGCTATAAACGCATTGTTGCCATACTGCGAAGCGTTGCAGCACACCACAAGGAACGCATCACGGGTAAACTCCCTTCCGTCAATTTCAAGATGATAGCGTTCCGATTCATAATGCATGAATTCGTGGGCGGCGCTTTGCAGATATGTGAGCAGCCCACGTCGGTGCTGACGGGCAAAATGGTCGCTCACCGCCGCATCGAAACCCACTCCGAAGGTGCAGAAAAACGGACGTTCGCACACGGTGCCGTAGTCGCACGACTGCACATGGTTTGCCTCAATAACATCCAGAGAACCGTCTACATCCACAGGAATGGATATATGGCGCGCAAGACCGTTGCCGGAGCCCGTAGGCACTATGCCGAGAGCCACAGGGGTGTTGCAGAGCGCACGGGCCGTTTCATTCACAGTGCCGTCGCCTCCGCATGCGAGCACTCCGAAAACTCCGTTTTCCACTCCCTTGCGGGCAAGGCGCGTGGCGTCTCCCGCGCATGTGGTGTATTCGGTGCAAACATCGAAACCAGCGGCGCAAAGACGCCGTTCAATATGCTCTGCCACTCCTTTTTTGGACGTGGTGCCAGAAACAGGATTTATGATAAGAAGCAGTCTGTTTCCCATAACGTTCATACGTTGCAAAGATAGAGATTTTTCGGAACACATCACATATGTGCACAAAAAAAGCCTGCCAAGAGCATTATCGCTCCCCCGGGCAGGCTTGCAAGCTGCGGTTCGGGTCTTAATAACCTCCGGCGGCAACATAGACATCCCGCCGGAGGCTTTTTTTTATTGCAGTTACTTGCCCTGATGTTCGGCAAGTAGTGTCATAGACGGCTGGTCGCACACCTCTGCCGGGCCGAAATACTGGATGGGGCCGGGATAGATGTAGCATGTGTTGGCGGCCCACTGTTCGCGCTGAGAAGCGAATTTGAGGAAGGGCGCACCATCGAGACGCACAAGGGCTTTCTGTATCACAGGCTTCATTTCTCCATGACGACGTTCCATATTGAGCATCATGGTGACAGGAATGCCGCCGGCATTCCACTGCACGCTGGGCTTGGTGAGGTTGCTTACGCTCGACATGTAGCCTGTAACTCCGGCCTTGACAAGGCATGCCGCATTGAAACCGAGCGCATAGCAGTAGTCAGCGTCGAAGTTGGAGGGATCGGCGCAGCGTCCTTCGTAGCCGAAGAAATGGTGCTGCGACGCAAATTTGCCGTTGTAGCGACCTTCCTTGTGAAGTTCGTCAAGACGCACAGCCACCATGTCGCTGAGCAGTTTCTCGGTTTCGATGAGCGAAACCTGGACATTGCCGTGGGGGTCGCGGTCGAGCGAGAGCTGCAGAGCCACATCCTCGGGTAGCGAAGCATACACAGCGGCATTGTCGGCGCTGAGTTTGCCGATTACATATGCGCGCACGTCCTTGCGCTCCATGGTTGCCACGGCGGTATCGTCGGCAAGCATGTCGTTGAGTTCGGCGATAAGCTTCTTGATGGCAGGTATGAACTCGATAAGGCCTTCAGGAATAAGCACGGTTCCGAAGTTCTTACCGTCGGCTGCACGTGCCACTACCACATCGGCGATACCGTTCACCACATCCTGAAGCGTCATGTTCTTTGCTTCCACCTCCTCGGAGATTATGCATATGTTGGGCTGGGTCTGAAGCGCGCACTCGAGTGCGATATGGCTTGCGGAACGACCCATGAGTTTAATAAAGTGGTAGTATTTTTTGGCGGAGTTGCAGTCACGCTGGATGTTGCCGATAACTTCGGAGTATACCTTCGTGGCAGTATCGAAGCCGAAAGAGGTTTCAATCCATTCATTCTTAAGGTCGCCGTCGATGGTCTTGGGGCAGCCGATTACCTGCACACCCGCATTGATGCTCTTGTAGTACTCGGCGAGAACGGCAGCATTGGTGTTGGAGTCATCGCCGCCGATGATTACGAGGGCAGTGATGCCGAGTTCTTTGAGAATTTCAAGACCCGAGTTGAACTGCTCCACGGTTTCGAGCTTTGTGCGTCCGGAGCCGATGATGTCGAAGCCGCCCGTGTTGCGGTACTCGTTGATGATGGGAGCGGTAAGTTCTATGTATTTATGGTCTACGAAACCGCCGGGGCCCATGAGGAAACCATAGAGGTGACTGTCGCGATGTATTTTCTTGATGCCGTCAAAAAGGCCTGAAATGACGTTATGTCCGCCGGGAGCCTGTCCGCCGGATAAAATCACACCTACATTGACGGGCTTGGAGGGTCCGGGATTAGGATTTTTTTCAAATTTCAGTTCAGGCAGGCCGTATGTGTGCGGAAACAGGGCTTTGATTTCTTCCTGGTCGGCAACAGATTCGGTGGGTTTGCCTTCTACGGCCTTCACGGCACCCGTCAGCACAATGGGCAATTTGGGCTGATAGGAAGCACGCGCCTTTTGGAGTGCACTCTTTTTCATGAGTCGGTTGTATTTATAGTTGTGATAATTAATGATTCGCAATTTGGGTGCAAAGTACGCAATTTTTTTCAAAATTTTCAAGTTATTGCCATGCCAAATTGCATGCATATAAGAATAAAATTCCAAAAATAGCGACAAAAGCAGCAGCGGCAGAAAGCATCTGCCCCCTGCCGCCGCAAAATCGTCCGATACGACGCTATGATTTTTGAGAACCGAAGGTCTCGCGGATGTTCCACACGGCCAACGCTCCAGCCAAAAGCAATATTCCGCTGACGACAAGCATCCACACCGTCTGCGGAGCCCCGTTGCCACCCGCCGGGAACAAGCCGAGGACAATGCCGCCGCAAAGTGCAGCTATTATCTGCGGGATACAAATTGTGCAGTTGAACAGCCCAAGGTAGGTTCCTATATGGTTGCCGCTAAGTGCATTTGTCAGAATGGTGAACGGCATGGCCAGCATTGCAGCCCATGCGCAACCCATGAGTGCGTAGCTGACACCGAGCAGAGCCGGCGAATGAATGAAGTACACGGAAATAAAACCGAGAGCTCCAATGAGCAGGCTAAGAGAATAGCCGAGCTTACGCCTGCGGAAAGTCGCAAGGACCGCTGCCCACACCACTGCGGCAATAGCCTGTATGGCAAGCAGAACACCATTCCAATCGCCTGCATCCTGATACTGCTTGCTGGCGGCATTAAGCACCGTGACATAATTTACGTCCACATCCCCGGGCGATGTAATCGCCGGAATATCCGATGTCTGGTCAAGCACATATCGGCCTGACGCATTGTCCTTGGTCGCGATATGCGCGAGAGTCAGCACTGCGCCCGGCTCCACAAGAGAGAGAGCCGACACCGTGGAAGCGCAACTGTCCACAGCCACCATCGCACCATCCACGCAAATGACGTCGCCACAGGCAGCAAAGAAGCCTTTGTGGGCCGACACTTTTTCTATGCCGTCGGTCACTACGGGAACTCCTCCGGCTATTATAGTGTCGCCGTTGACAACCACAACCGAAGGAGAGACAAACTTGCCGTCGACATCGATTCCGGCCATGACAAGAGCACCGTCTTTTATCACAGGCTGTTCGCCGTCAAACACATATTTATCGTCGTATCGCACACCGTCGACCGTAAGCCCGGTGACACGCTGGCATGCGGGTGCCCCATAAGCATGGCTCGCTATGGCATCGGTGGAATAGGTCCACATGTAAAGAAACGCAGCCCAACAGAAAAATTGCACAAGACCTACAGTCCAGAACACCTTCGGAGCATGCACAAGCAACCCAAGCATGCTTTCGCTCTTTTTCCTTCCCTTTTCCGTGCTGACTTCTATGCCATGAAATTCGGCATACTCCGCAGGAGGCATTTCTTTTACTTTTGCGAAAGTATAAACCACACAAAGCAACAAAATTGCCGCTCCGATATAGAATGCGCCTGTGACAGTGGCCGGCACTTCTCCTGCCGGGGCAGTGTTGCTAAGAAAAACGGCGAGCACGATGGGCGCTATGTAGCCCACGACCGATCCGGCGTTGCACAAGAAACTCTGTATGCTATAGGCCAAACCTTTCTGACGCTCGTTCACCATGTCGCCAACAAGCATCTTGAATGGCTGCATAGCCATGTTGATGCTGGTGTCCAGGAACATCAGCATGACAAGACCGAAAATAATAGCCTGCGAAACACCAAGCCCCAAAGAACCGGCATTGGGAAGGAAGCACATCACGATTATTGCAACCAATGCGCCTGCAAGGAGGTAAGGAAGACGGCGGCCGAGACGGTTCCATGTGCGGTCGCTGGCGGCGCCTACGAGCGGTTGCACTATAAGCCCCATCAATGGGGGGAGAATCCAGAAATAACTAAGGTCATGCGGGTCTGCTCCTATGGTGCTGAATATGCGGCTCACCTGCGAACTCTGCAGAGCATACGCTATCTGCACGCCGAAAAAGCCGAAACTCAGATTCCACAGTTTCCAAAAACCTAAATCTTTTTGGGTTTTCATCAGGTATAAAAGTAAGATTAAGAAGTATGATATAATTTTTTGCAAATTTAGCAATTTTATGACTAACAGCAAGTGAGTATTAATGTTTTTAATAGAAAAATAGTAATTTTGCACCCCAAATAACTATAATGGACAACAGAATTTCATTAAAGCTTTTCAGCTCGTTTTTCAAAATAGGCGCATTCACTTTCGGGGGCGGATGGGCTATGATAAGCCTTATCGAACGCGAAATCGTGACAAAGCGCCAATGGATAGAACGAACCGAGTTTCTCGACCTGCTGGCCGTGGCCCAATCACTGCCAGGCATCCTCGCCGTGAACGTGGCCGTAGTTGTTGGCGACAAGCTCCGCGGCATGCGCGGAAGCATCGCAGCTGCAGCCGGAACCATACTTCCGTCGTTTCTGATAATCCTTGCAATAGCGATATTCCTGACCCCGGAAACAATAACGTCAAGCCCCACCCTTTCTGCAATATTCAAAGGCATACGTCCTGTAGTGGTAGCGCTTATAGTCGCCCCTGTCATAAGTTCGGCAAAGGCCTCCGGCATCACGTGGCGCACATTGTGGATTCCGGTATTGGTGGCCGTGGCCATATGGTCTAAATTGCCGGTGATTTCAAACCCCATTCTTTTCATAGTCTCGGGAGCCGTAGCAGGATGGCTCGTCACACGCCACAGCCGCCGCACATTGCAGCGGAGAAAGGAGGCTGGACAATGATTTATCTGCGACTTATATGGAGCTATCTGAAAATAGGATTTTTCGGATTCGGAGGCGGATATGCCATGCTCGCGCTTATCGAGAACGAAATAGTGACACCCGGCTGGATAAGCGAAAAAGCATTTACCGACATTGTGGCCGTGTCACAAATGACCCCAGGTCCAATAGGCATAAATTCCGCCACATACATAGGCTACGTGGCTCCGATGAACAACGGGTTCGACTCTCCCCTATGGGGTGTGCTCGGGTCCATACTATGCACGGTCGTAGTAGTGCTGCCTTCGTTCCTGCTCGTCCGCTATGCGAGCCATTACATACGCCGCCACCGCGACAGTGAGTTCATAGCCGGCATGTTTGCCGGACTTCGCCCTGTTGTGGTAGGGTTAATCGCATCGGCCGCTCTTCTGCTCATGAACCGTGCCAACTTCGGCAGCGAATCTCCCGAAATCGCCAAAAGCATAATACTGGCTTGCGCAGCTCTTGCCGCAAACCTTTTCACAAAAATCCATCCTATATGGATTATAGCCGCCTCGGGATTCATAGGATGGATAATATTCTGATTTATGTATAATTATTTTTCCAACGACATAGTTTTTGCCGAAAAGTCATTGCTAAATGAAACCACCAGCAATACTGGCTACATACAAGGCAATATCCCGATTTTAGTTTCCGTGCCACACTGCATAGACCACATGCGCGACAATAATGTCAAGAAAGCGGAAATCAACACACTCGCAATAGGCATAATGCTCAATAAAGCCACAGGATGCCATGTGTTATACAATAACGACCATAGTTCAGACCCTAATTTCGACAAAGGCGGAGCGTACAAAGAATTCTTATTATCAACAATTAAAAATCACAATATCAAATTTGTAGCAGATTTGCATGGTGCTGCACTTTCTCGTGATTTTGACTTCGAACTAGGAACCTGCGATGGACGTAATCTTGGAGGATGCATGTTAGCTGCAGAATTGTTTAATTGCATTTCATCTTGCGACTTCACAAAGATAGATATAGACCGCCAATTCAAAGCTTGTAATCCAAACACAATCTCATCATTCACTTTTGAAAATACCGGAATCCCTGCAATTCAGATAGAAATCAACATGCAGAACCGCGACAAAGAACAGCCTGATAAGTTCGACAGAACAATCAGTGTTCTCGTTCGCTTTTTCTCCTATCTATCATGCATAAATTTTAAATTTGAAGATTATTATGCAGTACGTGTAGAGACCTCATCGAGCATTCAACCGCACAATCGCATAGATTTGCCAGCCGAGTTCCGTGAAATTTTATCTTTAAATGAAATCGCTTCTATTACCGGGCTACATGGTTCGGCAGAAGTAATCATCAAATCTTTCACCGCACACGAATGCGTAAAGGTCGGCAAACGTGTTTTTGACCAAGTTTTCACAGAATGTCCTGTAGCGCTCATACATCGGTCTTCGTATCTAAATGCAAAAATATACCGTCCACGGGTTGAGGCTATCGACAATAAATATATATACATTTCCGAAGACTTGTACAAAAGCATCGGTAACACCGAGTACGTAGAGGTGCTGAATACATTTTGTGGCATACGCGCATACTATAAAGCCAAAGTTTACACACATAACATCAATTCTCGTAGAAATGGCATTTGGCTGAGCTACCTGCAACGGCGGCTATTAAATCTCGAACTCCCTATAATTCTTACTGAGTCAATGTCGAAGCAACTTGAATGCATCCTATCCGATGACGATATGAAGTTTTTTAAAAACCACTATTACGACAACGGAGCCGGAATGATGCAACTCGGCAAATTAAACGAAATAGAACACAACAGGATGAAAGATATTTTCAAACTAGTCGTAAACGGAGTTTCACTAAGAAAATCTGAAAATTCCACATCCTCTCCCAAAGGGCAATCTGGCATACTAAAAAAATATATAGGCAATACTTCAATAATGCTCCGGGTCGTAAGATGCACAGAAAACGACGAAATTCTTAATGGCATAAAGTTGACATCTACAAACTTGCATCGTCTTGGCCTATCAAGTGGAGATAAGGTATATCTATGTCACCGCGGATGCTCTACCTTTGTAAGAGTATACGCAATAGAACCCGAGAGTTATTCTTCCATTGTCCGCATAAATAACCTTGACAGCGAAGACGATATTGAAATGGTAGTATGTATGCCAATCCAGTATCGATTCATGCTTGGCATAAAAGACCTCAACGAGTGTATTCTTATAGAACGAGACCTGATGTACCTCGTTCGTAAAAATCTAACAGAACAAATATTGGCCCTTATCGGTCTGTTCATTGCCATAGTATCCATACCTGGCATGAAGTTATTGACAGGAATGATTTCTTTTTTACTCCTCAGCCCACTGGTTCTTTATTCTATATTAAGCAAAGAACGGGAGAAAATATGACAAAAGGAATAATCCTATTTCCGAAATCGACGCAAAGCGCAAAAAGCAACGCTTTCGGATGGTGGCTTTCGGAAGCATACGCCGCGGGAATGTTTGTGAAAATAGATTTTTTCGAGGATTTCAATCCGGAGTCATTCGACAAGCCTGATTTCGTGGTTATGCGCGGTTACAACCGCGACATATCACTGACTTTCGAATCGACGGGGACACCCGTGATCAATACATGGACAGCAATGGCCAGCAGCCGAGACAAACTGCTTGCCTACGAATGCCTAATACGTGCCGGCATACCTACTCCGGAAAGCATCAGCAGCACACAATGCACAACGTTCAATGATGCTACAAGCCTTTTCGGCCCAAAATTCGTGGTAAAACAGACTGACGGTTCGCAAGGAGTCAACGTTTTTCTTGTCGACAGCGAGGACACTTTCCGAGAAGCATTGGCGAAATGCGGCGGAACAGCACTGCTGCAACGCTACGTGGCCACAAGTCACGGACGCGACATACGCGTGTGGACTATCGGAGAAAAAGCAGTAGCCGCAGTGCTTAGGCAATCCGACACCAAATTTGTGTCAAATTACTCCCAAGGCGGCAAAGCCAGTCTTTTTCCAATGAATGCCGACGTCGCGTCCACAGCTGTCAAAGCCGCACGAGCGCTCGGACTCGACTTCGCGGGAGTCGACATCCTTTTTGACGGAAACGGCTACACGGTATGCGAAGTCAACGGCAACGCAGGCTTCCGTACACTGTCCGCCGTATCCGACATAAACATAATCAAGCATCTTTACGAATACATCCATGAACGAACGCTACGCAGCCGCCCTGCATGACATAAACAGCAACTTTCCTGCATTCCACACCATAGGCGCCCGAGCCTACCGTCCGGGACTGGAAGACACCCTCATGCTGGCCGAAATGTTCAGCAACCCTCACAAACGCTTCCGCAGCATACACATAGCTGGCACAAACGGCAAAGGCACAACAGCCCACACCATAGCCGCAGCGCTCAAGGCAGCCGGCTACCGCACGGGGCTGTACACGTCGCCACATCTTGTCGATTTCCGCGAACGCATACGCATTGACGGCGAAATGATAGAGGAAGACGACGTAGCCGACTTTATGGAGCGTTATCATAGCCTGAATGCAGACAGAAGGCTGTGGCCATCGTTTTTCGAACTGACAACGATAATGGCTTTCGACTGCTTCGCGCGGCATAATGTGGACGTATCGGTCGTGGAGACCGGCCTTGGAGGACGGCTCGACAGCACCAACATTCTTTCGCCCGACATGTGTGTAATCACAAACATATCTCTTGACCACACCCAGCTGCTCGGAAACACACCGGCAGACATAGCCCGTGAGAAAGCCGGAATCATCAAATCCGGAACACCCGTGGTTGTGGGAGAGGCGGAAGGCGAAGTGCGCAATGTGTTCGAACATCGCGCAAGCGAGATGAATGCGCCCCTGTTTTTCGCACAGGACTGCGAAGACATCATCACATGCGGAGGAGAAAACGGCACTGCCATAGCAGTAAAGGCATCGCCTTTCGGCGCATTTGACACAGCACTGCACGGCACGTACCAGCGTTCAAACGCCGGGACCATATTGTGCACACTGCAACATATGCGTTTATCCGGACACTACCACATAGGCAACGACGATGCCAAGAAAGCTTTTCTAAAAGTTGCCGACACGCTGCACGGACGATGGGAAAGGCACAACGGAGTAATATGCGACAGCGGGCACAACATAGCCGCATGGCGGCACACAGCCCGCTATCTCGCTGCACATGCAGGCGGCATCGTCGCCGTAATCGGCTTCTGCTCCGACAAGGATGTGGACGCGATTCTGGCCATTCTGCCGGTGGGAGTCACCTATCATTGTGTGGCTGCCCCCACCCCGCGCGCGATAGATGCAGCGACACTTGCAGGCATGATGCGCAGCCACGGACTTGACGCATACAGTTTTGACTCCGTACAGGAAGGCGTCGAGGCGGCAAGGGCAAAAAAAACCGCCGAGGTTTTCCTCGGCGGCAGTTTCTTCGTTGTGGCTGAATTTGTCAAGTAGTCTTCTTATCTTTATCGGCATCGGCATCAGCGGGCGCATCGCCTGACTCTCCCGTAAACGGCGGCGGCGTCACATCTTCCGCTTCAACATCCTCCGCATCCTGCCGGGCTGCAAGTATTTCGTCTGTACGCGACACCCACTGACGCTTGCCGAAAATACGCTCCACATCGTCGGTGAATATGACCTCACGTTTCACAAGCACGTCGGCAAGGTCGGCATGGCCCTGCTCATGATCGCGCAACAGGGATTTCGCACGCTCGTACTGCTCGGCTATGATACGGCTCACTTCTTCGTCTATAATGCGTGCACGCTCATCGCTATAAGGCTTTGAGAACCCGTAATCCTGCCCAGTGGAGTCGTAATAACTCAAGTTCGGCAGACGCTCGCTCATACCATAATACACAACCATGGCGTAAGCCTGCTTTGTCACGCGCTCAAGGTCGTTGGCGGCACCGGTGGATATACGCCCGAGGAATAATTCTTCGGCAGCGCGGCCGCCAAGCGTCGCACACATCTCGTCAAGCAAAGCCTGCGTAGGAGTAATCTGCCTTTCTTCCGGCAGATACCATGCCGCACCGAGAGCCTTGCCGCGCGGAACTATCGTAACCTTAACCAACGGATTAGCATAGCGAAGATGCCACGACACGGTGGCATGACCAGCCTCGTGCACAGCTATCGCACGCTTTTCTTCATCGGTTGTTATCTTGTTTCGCTTTTCAAGACCGCCGATAATGCGGTCCACAGCTGCAATGAAGTCTTCCTTGCCCACGGCCGTCTTGTTATGACGTGCTGCAATAAGAGCCGCCTCGTTGCACACATTTGCAATATCGGCACCGGAGAATCCCGGAGTCTGCCTGGCAAGCAGTTCAATGTCCAATTCACCCTCTACCTTTATGTCGCGGAGGTGAACCTTGAATATCGACACACGGTCGTTCAAATCAGGCAAATCAACATAGATCTGACGGTCGAAACGTCCTGCACGCAACAGAGCTTTGTCGAGGATGTCGACGCGGTTTGTAGCCGCGAGTATTATGACTCCGCTGTTGCCGCCGAAACCATCCATTTCCGTAAGAAGCTGGTTGAGCGTGTTTTCGCGTTCGTCATTTCCGCCCATATTGGCGTTGCGTCCACGGGCGCGCCCCACTGCATCTATTTCGTCGATAAAGACTATGCACGGTGCTTTTTCCTTGGCCTGACGGAAAAGGTCGCGCACACGGGAAGCTCCCACGCCCACAAACATTTCCACGAAATCAGATCCGCTCATACTGAAGAAAGGCACGTTGGCTTCACCGGCCACAGCCTTTGCAAGCAGCGTTTTACCCGTTCCGGGAGGGCCTACAAGCAGAGCGCCTTTAGGAATCTTGCCGCCCAGGTCGGTATAACGCTGAGGATTCTTGAGAAATTCCACTATTTCCTCGATTTCCGTCTTCGCCTCGCTCAGGCCGGCAACATCCTTGAATGTCACTTTCACGGCATTGTCTTTGTCGAACAGCATGGCCTTGCTTTTGCCCACGCTGAAAATGCCTCCACCGCCGCCATTGGCACCGCCGCCGCTCATGCGCTTCATAAACCAAAACCAGAAGAATACGAGCAAAAGCACCGGGCCGAACGAGATGAATATGCGTGACCACGAGCCGCCACGCTCATATTTCACCTCGCCGCTGAATGCGCCCATAGCACGCCATTCGTCGATTTTGGTATCGAACTTGTCGGGCGATGGAATGTCGGTAACTACCTTGGCCACGGCATGCCCTGCGCTGTACTGTTCCGACGGGAATATCTGAGAAGCAAGCGAGTCGGTAAGGAATCCCTCGGCCTGACGCTTGTCCGTGTAAACTACAATTTTGCTTATGCCATGATCCTTGACGACATATTGCTCAAACTTGCTATAGCTAATCTCCTGCGTTATGTCGTTCTGGTCAATGAACCATATGCCGGCTATGAAAAGCAGCACAATGGCATACATCCAGTAAAAACTGAATTTAATCCCGCCGCCTTTGCCTTTCGGTTTATTGTTTAATGGTGTAGCCATCGTCAGTTAATCTTCGTTTGGTAAATCGTCAATCACTGCGTCGCTCCACAATTCTTCAAGACAGTAACGCGAGCGTGCCTCAGGGACAAAAATGTGCACCATGACATCGCCATAGTCCACCACTATCCATTCGGAGTTTCCGTATCCGTCGTAATTATACGGTTTCACACCTCCGTTGCGCAGCACGTAATCGCGCACACTATCGGCTATCGCACCTACCTGCATGGTGCTTGTGCCTTGGGCTATGATGAATTTTGCCACAGGAGCGGCTTCTATAGCGCTCATGTCTACTACTGTGATGTCGCGTCCCTTGCGGTCGCGTATGCCTTCTATGATGAGTTCTTCGATAGAGTGTTGTGTCATTAAGAGTTATTTGGTATGCAAAAGTAATTAAAAGTTCGCATTGGGCGTCCGGCGCATGTTTTAATTTTCATTAAAACAACCGAAACCCTGCTTTTGATGGTTATATATGCAAAAATCCTGCCAAACTATTCATAACGCATGGTTTGTGCCGGATCCACCTTCGCTGCGATACGCGAAGGGAGCACGAGGATAAGCCATGCGGCCAAAGCCACTCCAATGTTGAGTAACAGCAACATCCATGGATTCATGGCCACGGGTACATGGTCGATATAGTACATTTCAGGGTCGAGAGGCATTATGCGTGTGTATTTCTGAACTACAAGCAATCCGAGGCCAACCGCATTGCCGGCTATCATGCCATACCCGACAAGACGCATGGAGACCGCCACAAACACCCTGCGAACCATGGCCTTCGACGCACCAAGAGAACGCAGCACGCCAATAGTGGAAATGTGTTCGAGCACAATTATGAACAGACCGGCCACGAGAGTGGATGCCGCTACAAGCAGCATAAGAATGAAAATGACTACGACATTGGTATCCAGCAAATCAAGCCAGTTGAGGTATACTGCTCCACTACGCGCCACATTATCCACCGGATACAATTTGTCTATCCCGCCATACTGCCATTCCGCCACAATGGCATCCTGAAGACGACCGGCTGCCACCGCTGCCGAATCCACACCGACTCCGCGGATTTCAAGCTGTGTGCCCCACCCTTCGCCAAGGCCGCTGACGGCACGCAACATCTCCATGGATGCGTATGCCGTATTTTTATCCCGTTCTTCAATACGGCTTTCGAACAGAGCGACGACACGCGCACGGCGGGCACGTATGTCGCCGCCATCATTTACAAAATACAGCATCGGCCTGTCACCCACCCCAAGATTCAACATACGGGCAGTAGCAGCGCTCAATACCACATGAGAGGCTGTAGAGTCCGACCCATAATCCGGCCAGACACCGTCTGTCACGCATGAACGCTCGAAAGCATAATCATGCGCGGCGGGGTCGTATGCGGCAAAGTATACGGCCGCAAAGTCGCTGTCGGTCTTAACCACTGCAGGACGCCGGAGCGACAAGGAAAGACGCGCGTCCGGACATACGCCACGAGCCAAGGCTTCCAATACGCTGTCCTGAAACATGTATTCGTCCACGGCGCCTGAATCAGGATTGTATGCTGGCGTAATACTTACCTCAGCATCAAACCCAAGCACTTTTTCGCGAATCTCATCGCGGAATCCGCCAACCACAGCCATGGTGAATTCCATGACTGCAATTGCAATGGCAACTCCGGCCACGGCTATCACAGCGCCTGTACGGGCGCTGCGCGAACCTCCCGCACCGATACGCAACCGCGATGCTATCCATGCCGATGTATTCATCATGAGTGCAAATTTAGCGAATATCTATTATTTGAACAAATCCGGCCGCCCGTCGACTCACCAACGAGACCCAGACTGGGCTGAAATGAACTGGGTGGCAATGATACTCCTTTTGGGAAATTTGCTATCTATGACATCAAATATCAAATAAAGTCACGTATGTGCAAAAAAATCCACCGGAAGAAGTTGTTCCTTTCGGTGGATTTTTGAATTGTACAAATTGGATTGGCACCCTTAATCTCAAGTCTCAACGAAGAATATCATAAGAAACATATCTTCAATATGATGGCCAGCAACATATTGCAACTATCGAATTAAATATTCTTGCAAATCCAACACAAATAACGCCGTCAACTAAATATCACCCCGAATATCGCCTCAAGCACCGTCACAAAGATTTGTTTGAGAGACAATAATCCGCCCAAAAGGATGTCGATGGCAATATCTGTGAAAGAGAACGGGTCATATTCAAGAAACTCCCATCTATTTACGCCTAAGCTTATCTTGTCGGCATCCGACACGGCGGTAAGAATAATAGACAACAGAACACCTGATATTGCCCCTATTAATCCGGCCTTCTTATTATATTTGCTGCATGCTTTTACGAAGCCAAATATCGGAAAGAGAAATGCCATTATGCCGACACGGGTATCGCCATAACAGACCGGTGCAGAATCTATTTTCAATTGGTTGTCACTCATCCGAGCCATCAGACCCAACCAATCTTTGGTGCGGCCCGACACCTCACACCAATAATCCTTATTGGCTTCTACCTTAAATTTGGATTTGAACAATGTTTTTTTCCCGGTATTGATATTGATTTCGATTTCATCTGAGTTTATCGGACAATCAATTTCAACAGCGTTGGCAGACTCAATCGGGCCTACTCTCTCTCCGTTAAACTCCACATAGATGTTTTCCTGTTTTACTTCTCCCGACCATGTAAAATGTAACATCGGGATATTTTTTCCGTTTTCCATTCTTTAGTTTATTAAGTGATATTTAAATTTTTCTGTCATGACTTTGAGGACAATCTTACAAATCGCCGATAACATTATTAACACGCCGCCATTCTTCCTGATAAGCCTGCAACGATGATGCCGGGACGTGAATATCTATGTCTGACGGCCCCGCCCAAAATCTAACGGGAGGCTTTACCGCATAGCAATCCACTCTTTTCAAAGAACTACAACCGCTAAACGCCCAACATGCGCCTGATGCAAAATAGTCTAATATGTCCCCTGTGCCTCCACATAAGCGAAATGGGTCCCAGCTGATTTCTGTCAATGACTCCGGCAGACTTATGTTCTCAAGGGATTTGCAATTAAAGAATGCATGATGTCCAATAAATCTCAAAGTTGACGGCAATGAAATGCTGTCAAGATTTTGACAGCCCGAAAAGGCTCCATCTCCAATGGAAACAACTCCTTCAGGAATGACAATGCTACCGATATTAAGATTTGCAAAAGCGCCTTCGCCTATCTCGGTGACGGTAGACGGTATGTCAATCTTCTCAAGAGACCGTGGTAACGCAGAGAAATAATTAACCAATGTACCGTCTGAAAATCTTCTCTCCTTACACTTGCCTCTTATCGCCTTTGTTTCATAAGTAGTGCCATCTATGGTTATTTTGGCATATGGCTTAACATATGTGACATGTTCGATTTCGTCATAACCGACCACTTCAATATGCGAACCTACCATCTGATACTCAATGTAATCTATATAGAAAGAGTAATCGTCAATAAACGACACGATAGCATTGCGGTTATTGCTGCCGTCCTCTCCGATAACAATCTCATCCGAATTACCGGAACATGCGCATAACACAAGTGTCGCCGTACCAATAATTAGCGTACTTATTTTTTTTAATATCCGTTTCATAACACCTCCTTGATTACTTTATTCCACCAATCCCATGAATAGCCTGCCGAGGGATGATATACCCATATGGCGCGAACACGATGCCTGTTGCCAAGCGTATACCATCCGTTCTTGACCTCGTAGCCGTCTATGACCATCGCCTCACCTTCGTCCCATCCGGCAGAAGGCATATTATTCCACATGCGAGTCACTCCCCACACTATGATAAGGTCGGGTCGCAGATTTTCCAGGACTTCAAAAAATGCGTCCTTTGAGTTGCAGAAATCAACCCACTCGGGAGATTTGCGCGAACCATCGAGCGATTTCTGCACATAGTTGTAGAACGCTACCGAATTCCATATCTCACGGCTCTCATCCAAAGAAGTGTCATGGCCGACAAGCGATTTTTCGAATTTACGGAATGCAGCAGTCCACGATGCCTTTTCGCCTGAAAGAAGCACGTCCATGCAATTGTTTGTTGTGAAATCACCGCATTCATCGGCATTCTCGAACTTACCACAATCCCCGCATCCGCCGCAAATGTGCGCTTCGCCCAGAATAAGAATTCTCTTTTTAAAAATGCCGCCGTTTTGGTAGTTTCCTCCTACCCAGGGCTTGAAGAATATTTTCCCCATTGATTCTCCATTAAGCCTCGGTCATCCTCTCGTTGGCGTTTGATGTTATACGAAAAAAGCGTAGGAATCTGTATCTGTCACCGTCCTACTGCTTGAGGCTTCTCGCATTGCCCTATTCATGTCGGACGGCAACGCAGAAGCCCACGCCTGTATATGCAATCAAAGCATCCGGCCCATATTTCTCCCGAAATATTGTGCCGAAAGCAGAATATTACATATCCACGGGCATCTACCGTTGCTCAATCCTTGACATGAATAAGAAATTTTGCGAGAATTTCAAGCAGTCAAGAATCAGCGCGGATAAACGCTTTCTTTTATGTTAATTACATCCCGCCGCACATGACCCCGGACCGGGGCTTCTGCGTTGCGATCTGCAGCTACAAAATTAACGATTATTTTTCGTTCGTCCAAACAATTATTATAAAATTTGTAAGCTAAACGTGCTAAATGAACCTCAAATTTGTTCGCCACACAAAATTTGCGTAATTTTGCAGACGTAAAAACAAACCATCTACAAACCAATCCGCAAGAAATGAAACTTCTCGAAGGAAAAACAGCCCTTATCACCGGTGCCGCACGCGGCATCGGCCGTGCCATCGCCATGCGATTCGCACAAGAGGGTGCAAATATCGCTTTTACCGACCTTGTAATTGACGAAAACGGCAAAGCCACCGAAGCCGAAATCGAAGCACTCGGCGTGAAATGCAAAGGCTATGCCTCCAATGCAGCCGATTTCAACCAGACAAAGGAAGTAGTGGAAGAAGTAGTCAAGGACTTCGGCCGCATCGACATACTCGTCAACAACGCCGGCATAACAAAAGACGGCCTGATGATGCGCATGACCGAACAACAGTGGGACGCAGTCATAAATGTCAACCTCAAAAGCGCCTTCAACTTCATCAATGCAGCCCTGCCCACAATGATGCGCCAGCGTGCGGGCTCAATCATCAACATGGCATCCGTTGTCGGCGTACACGGCAACGCCGGCCAGGCCAACTATGCAGCATCTAAAGCCGGCCTCATCGCGCTTGCCAAGAGCATCGCCCAGGAAGTGGGTTCCCGCGGCATCCGCGCCAACGCCATCGCTCCCGGATTCATCGAGACTGCCATGACTGCCGCTCTTCCCGACGATGTGCGCGCCGAATGGTGCAAGAAAATACCCCTTCGTCGCGGAGGAAAACCCGAAGACATCGCCGATGTGGCCACATTCCTCGCATCCGATATGTCAAGCTATGTGTCCGGCCAGGTAATACAGGTCGACGGCGGCATGAACATGTAATCCCACATACAAGCAACTGCTACTCAAGCACACTGACCGGAGTGCGGCATCGCCGTGCTCCGGTTATAAAATATAACAATGGCTACCGCAAAAAAACTTACCATCGCTGTCGACGGCTACTCATCGTCGGGCAAAAGTACAATGGCCCGACGCCTTGCCGCGGCTACAGGCTACCGCTATATCGACTCAGGCGCTATGTACCGTGCGGTCACCCTATATGCGCTCGAGCACGGACTGTTCGACGCAGACGGACAGCCCGATGTAGAGGCTCTCGCAGCCGCATTGCCGCACCTGAAAATAGACTTCTCTCCTGCGGGTGACGACGGACGCCAGCACACACTGCTCAACGGATGCGACGTAGAACATGACATCCGCACATTACGCGTGTCGGAGCATGTATCGCCTGTGGCTGCCGTGCCGGAAGTGCGCCACGCGTTAGTGGCCATGCAGCAGGCGCTCGGACAGGAAGGCGGCATCGTGATGGACGGCCGTGACATAGGCACAACCGTATTTCCACATGCCGACCTTAAAATATTTGTCAATGCGTCTGCCCGCACGCGGGCAGAACGCCGCTTTGCCGAAATGCAGGCGGAAGGCTCACAAGTTGATTTCGAGGAAGTGCTGGCAAACGTGATGCAGCGCGACCATATCGACGAAACACGCACGGAAAGCCCTTTACGCAGAGCTTCCGATGCCATCGACCTCGACAATTCGCACATGACTCCCGAGCAGCAGGATGCATGGCTTATGGAAAAATTCCGCGAGGCAGAACAAAAGATCTGACATATGGCACGCATCGAAATTGACAAGGAGTCGGGATTCTGCTTCGGGGTAGTCACAGCCATCCGCAAAGCTGAAGAACAACTCGCCGCCGGAACTCCGCTCTACTGTCTTGGCGACATCGTGCACAACAGCGACGAGGTGGAAAGGTTGCGGGCCAAAGGGCTACGCACCATCACGCACAGCGAGATGGCAGCCCTGAGCAATGCACGCGTTCTGTTGCGAGCCCACGGCGAGCCTCCGTCCACATACGCCATGGCACGCGAACGCAACATCGAAATAGTGGACGCAACGTGCCCTGTTGTGCTAAAACTCCAGCAAAGGGTTAAAGCTGCCTACGACCGCGAGGGCGAAAGGCCGCAGATAGTCATTTACGGCAAACTCGGCCATGCCGAGGTCAACGGCCTCGTGGGACAGACCGACGGACGCGCCATAGTGGTTGAAAACACAGCCGACCTTGACAAACTCGATTATTCGCGAGACATAGCCCTTTTCTCACAGACGACCAAAAGCCTTGAAGGCTATAGCCGGATTATAGCAGAGATACAACGCCGCAAAGACGACGATGTGGTGTTTGAGCACTACGACACTATATGCCGCTCTGTGAGCGGACGCGTCGACCGCCTGCGCAACTTCGCGGCGTCACATGCCGTGGTGCTGTTCGTGGCCGGCACAAAAAGCAGTAATGGGCGCATCCTTTATGACGAATGCCATGCCGTGAATCCCGACACTCATCTTATAGCCAACGCATCGCATCTCGACCCCTCATGGCTTAAAGGAGCCGAGAGCATAGGCATATGCGGGGCCACCAGCACCCCACTCTGGCTCATGGAGCAGGTGCGCGACGCGGCGGCCGCATACACTTCCGAAGATGAATGATTTCATAGCCATAGACGTAGAGACCGCCAATTTCGAAGCATCAAGCATATGCGCCATAGGCGCAGTAAAAGTAGTAGACGGACGTATTGCAGATTCGTTCTACAGCCTCGTAAAACCCGAACCGGAATATTATTGCCGGCGTTGCACAGAAGTGCACGGCCTCACACAGGCCGACACTGACAATGCACCTTGTTTCGACACCGTGTGGCGTAATCTTCAAGAATGGGCAGGAGGCCTTGGCTACGTTGCACACAACGCCGCGTTCGACCTGCGGTGCATCCGGGCTGCATGCCGCGTCTACAGGCTGGATGCTCCGGAATATTTCCATTGTACCCTCAAAGCCGCGCGGGCAAAACTGCCACGTGGCATATGCCCGTCGAAATCGCTTGACTCTTTGTGTGATTTCTTCGGTATAAATCTTATAAGACACCATAATGCACTCCACGACGCCGAAGCTTGCGCAAAACTGGCAATAATATTGTTATGACACGTAATCTCATATTCCTATTTGCATCAACTGCGCTGTGCTCATGCGGGGGCAACCCGATGGACCGCCCCCACTCGTCGGCCGCCATCGACTCCGCTGCCGCTTACGGACAGCGCGACGCCGCACAGGTGGCAGACAGCACAGCCACCCCCATGCAAAGAGAAGCCGCAATACTTGCCATCCGGCACAAAGAGGCGCATATGCGTGCCATGGGTTACGAAAAGGCTGCTGACGCATACATCAAGGCCGCCAAGGAAATCATCCCCGACAGCATGGACTCCAAAAAGCAATGCAACAACTGACGGAATCAATTCTTAACGCCGTAAAACCGGCCAATTGCATCTGCTTCGATGCAGAATTCGCACGCGGCATGGAGATGCTCGAACTCTCAATTGTGGACATGCGCGGACACACAATGTACCAGCAGCGGTTCAAGCCCCGTCGATACCGAACCTGGGATTCAGACATACACCATATCACCCCCGCCATGGTGGCCACGGCGCCGTCATTCGCCGCCTGCAGGCGGCGAATCCAGGCAATAATCGACAATTGCAGCTACATCGTAGGCTTTGCCGTGCGTGAGAACGACATCAGCAAAATGAAGCGACAATATGTGCAAGGGCTGGATTCGAAACAAGTGCTTGAACTGCGCGACTGGTTTTGGGTGTGCCACGGACGACACCATGGCCTCGACTACCTTCAGGGCATAAGCCTGAAACTATGCTGCGAACAGCTCGGAATGGAACATGACGACGGCAAAGCCCATTCTGCAGCATATGATGCAGCTGTGACACTCGAATGCTTCAAACTGCTTTTCGACCGGTTCATATCCATATATGGCAACGGACGTAAATACCTGTCTTTTGCTGATGTAGTGACACATTTCCACAGCATTTTCAAAAAATATAAATACGAATACGATCTGGAACGCGCTGCCGGCTATTGCGCGATAGTGCGCGCCGGCGACGAATTTCTCCTTAAAGCCACACGCGAAAAACCCGATGCTTGCGAACAGACCATAGCATGCATCGCTGTGTACGACAGAAAGAAAGCCCTAATGCGCTTAAGCGAGAAATTCACGGGTACGACGCGTTGCCGCAGTTTCTTTTTCCGCAAACTCACCGATACCCGTCTCGCGTATTTCAGGAAACTTGAGAAAGCATAGCCTGCGCTCGGGCAAGGCTATCGGGCTTGCCAATATCGCACCACAGATACGGGTGTGAGGGTTCATATGCCGTGAACCCGCATCCACTGCAATTATCAATATAAAAATCCATAATGGAAAAGCGGCATATGCCGCGGCTGTCGGCCTCGGCGCCACGCGCCACAAGATTGTCGTTATATGCTTTCATCGCATCGAGCAGAGACGGCTCAATAACGTGTACGCCACCGAACGCCCGAAACGCCATATCAGGAGCCGGCCGGAACCCGTCAGGGCGCACTGCTCCGGTGGCGACATTCGTCCAGCCGTGCATTCGTCCGTCTCTGTCAAACAGCAGATAGCGCGACGTCTCGCGCCCGGCCACAAGCAACGTGGCATCTGCGCCGGTACTGCGATGAGCCGCCACCATTTCATCCAAAGGAAAATCCGTAAGGATGTCGGCATTGTGCACTATCACGGGTTCGTTTCCTCCAAGCCATTTTTCGGCAGCAAGAATTCCGCCTCCGGTTTCAAGCAACAATTCGCGCTCATGGCTCACATGAAGGTCGAGACCAAAGGAATCGTTTGCCCGCAGATATTCGATAATCTGCTCTGCAAAATGATGTACATTCACCACTACTTCACGCACGCCGGATTCACGGAGTCTGACAAGCACACGCTCAAGCATCGTGCGTCCTCCCACCTCCACAAGGGCTTTAGGGTGACTTTTGGTAAACTCTCCCATACGCGTGCCGAGGCCCGCGGCAAAAACAACGGCTTTCATCAGTTGCGTGCAGGAAAGGTCTGCTCTATCTGCTGCTCACGATGCACCAGCTCCACCTTAACTCCGAATTTGTCATTCAGGTGCTCGGCCATATGCTGAGCGCTGTACACAGAGCGGTGACGGCCGCCTGTACACCCGAAGCATACCATGAGGTTGGTGAAACCGCGTTCTATGTACCGTGCCACAGAAGCATCCACGAGGTTGTAGCAATGGCTGAGGAAATCGGTTATTTCCCCATCGTCTTCAAGAAACTTTATGACATTGGCATCAAGCCCCGTGAATGGTTTATACCGCTCATATTTACCGGGGTTGTTCACGGCACGGCAGTCAAACACAAAGCCGCCGCCATTGCCTGAAGCGTCGTTCGGTATGCCTGTCTTGTATGCGAATGACATCACTTTCACCGTGAGAGAACGCTTGTCGGCTTCCGATGAAAATTGTTTCAGTCCGCACAATTCGCGCAGCACCGAAGTAAGATACGGATATTCAGCGAAAGGCTCTTTCAACAATTCACGCAGATTTGCCACTGCAAACGGCACACTCTGCATAAAATGGGGCTTTTTCTCGAAATATCCGCGGAAACCGTATGCACCCAACACCTGCAACGTACGGAACAGGACAAAATGGCGCAACTGCTCCATAAAATATGATTCATCAACAGGCACATAGCGCCGAAGCGAATCTATGTACTCATGTATAAGTTCGGAACGCAACGAATCCGGAAAATTTGCCTTTGCCTGCCACAGGAATGACGCTACATCGTAGAAATACGGTCCTTTACGTCCGCCCTGGAAATCGATGAAGTACGGATTGCCATCGCACAGCATCACATTTCTCGACTGAAAGTCGCGATACATGAAAGTGCTGCTCATCGAGCGCATAAGCACCTCGGCCATGGCCTGGAAATCGTCTTCCAGGCGGTCTTCCTGAAACTCCAGTCCGGTTGCTTTAAGAAAGCAGTATTTGAAATAGTTCAAATCCCACAGCACCGTACGCGTGTCGAACTGCGGCAAAGGATAGCACTTGCTGAAGTCAAGCCCCACCGCGCCATTGAACTGCAAATCAGGGAGCAGGCGAATGGTGCGAGACAGCAATTCGCGTTCCTCGGCCGAAAACGAGCGCGTAAGACGCCCTTTTTCTATGGCTCCGAACAATATTGAATCGCCGAGGTCGCTCTGAAGATAGGCCATGCTGTCGTCGCTTACAGCAACGACTTCGGGCACCGGCAATCCGCGTTCGCCAAAATGACGAGCAAGCTCAATAAACGCGATATTCTCCTCGCAGCTCGTGCCAAGCACCCCCACAAGGCTGCGCACACCGCGCAAGCGATAATAGCGGCGGTTGGAGCCTGAGGCGGCAAGACCTTCAATATCTGTAGGTTCCGAGCCGGTCACATCCCGGTACAATGTTATAAGTGAGTTGGTATCCATTTCTGTTTCAGTGTCCGTATTCGGAAAGGAATTTTATGCGAACAAGCCTTACTTCCTCCTCACTGTAGTCGGGGCAAAGCTCGGCGAAAGCCTCTTTTATGTCATCGCTTTGGCTCTCACGGAAGTAGTCGCAGATTTCTTCTTC
The DNA here is from genome assembly GCA_009775265.1 of Muribaculaceae bacterium. Classification (GTDB taxonomy): domain Bacteria; phylum Bacteroidota; class Bacteroidia; order Bacteroidales; family Muribaculaceae; genus CAG-873. The sequence continues at coordinate 45,684 of VSPG01000001.1, read as the reverse complement.
TTCTTCCGGGTCGAGAATCTCGTCGATGAAATATTTGATGTTCACTTTATTGCCGGCATTCACGATAGCCTCTATATTGTCGAGCAGCTGGTCGAACTCAAGACCGTTGAACGACGCAACCTCACGCAAGTCTATCTTGCGGTCGATGCTTTTAATGATAGAAATCTTAAGATTTCCGGGCATAGGCACTTTGCGCACCCGCAAGTCCTCCGGACGCTCGATTTCGTTCTCGTCCACATAAGTCTTGATGACTTTTACAAACTCCTCTCCATAACGTTTGGCTTTTCCTGCGCCCACGCCGGGGATATTCTGCAACTCCTCGACCGTCACAGGGTAAGTTGTCGCCATGGCTTCAAGCGATGGCTCCTGGAATATAACGAAAGGCGGCAAGTCGAGTTTAGACGCTGTCTTTTTACGCAAAGCCAACAGAATAGCGTAAAGTTCAGGGTCGGCCGCACATCCGGAGCCTGCCTTTGCCTCTTCTTCCTCTTCATCGTCAAAATCGTTGTCTTCCACGATTTTGAACGATACGGGCTTTTTCATAAAAGCACGTCCTTTGTCGCTTATGCGCAACAACCCGTAGTTTTCGATGTCGCGCTCTATATAGCCGGCAAGAATAGCCTGACGCAGAACGGCGTTGATATGGCGCGGGTCTTCCCCCTGACACGAACCGAACACTTCCAATTCGTCATGGCCATAATCCCGTATTTTAGCATTAGCATGGCCACGCAACACATCCAGGATGTATTCGGCCTTGAACTTTTCCTTTAAGGCGGAAATCGCATCAAGCACCGCCAACAAATCGTCTTTTGCTTCCACTTTTTTCTGAGTGCTCCGGCAATTATCGCAGTTTCCGCAATTTTCGTCCGTGAATTCCTCGCCGAAATAATGAAGGATGCTGCGCCGGCGGCAAACGGAAGATTCGGCATAAGCCGCAGTCTCCATCAGCAGCTGTTTGCCTATCTCCTGCTCATTTACGGGCTTGCCCTGCATGAACTTCTCCATCTTCTGCAAATCCTTGTAGGCATAGAATGTCAGGCAGTAGCCCTCGCCGCCGTCGCGGCCAGCTCTGCCGGTTTCCTGATAATATCCTTCAAGGCTCTTGGGCATGTCGTAATGTATGACATAACGAACATCCGGCTTGTCGATGCCCATACCGAATGCGATAGTGGCCACTATGACATCGACTTTTTCCAGCAGGAATGCGTCCTGGTTGTCTGAGCGTGTGGCGCTGTCCATCCCCGCATGGTAAGGCAGCGCAGGGATATTGTTCACCTTCAGGAACTCCGCCAGCTCTTCCACCTTCTTGCGGCTGAGGCAATATATGATGCCGCTTTTGCCACGCCGCTGGCTTATGAAGCGTATGATGTCGCGGTCTATGTTCTTAGTCTTGGGACGCACCTCATAGTAGAGGTTCGTGCGGTTGAAAGACGACTTGAACAGCGAGGCTTCGCTCATGCCAAGGTTTTTCTGAATATCGTGGCGCACCTTGGGGGTTGCAGCCGCAGTAAGAGCAATGAGAGGACGTGCACCTATTTCATTAATAATAGGACGTATGCGCCTGTACTCCGGACGGAAATCATGCCCCCACTCCGAAATGCAGTGGGCTTCGTCAATAGCGTAGAACGAAATCTTTACACTTTTGAGAAACTCTATATTGTCTTCTTTCGTAAGGGATTCCGGCGCTACATAAAGCAACTTCGTACGCCCGGCCGTGACATCGGCCTTCACCTGGTCGACAGCCGCACGGTTCAGCGACGAATTGAGGAAATGGGCCACACAGTCATTCTCACTGAATCCGCGCATTGCATCCACCTGGTTCTTCATCAGAGCTATGAGCGGAGATACTACAACGGCAGTGCCCTCCATCATCATGGCAGGCAACTGGTAGCACAACGATTTGCCCCCTCCTGTAGGCATGAGGACAAATGTGTCGTGGCCTTCAAGCAGGTTTGTTATTATGGCCTGCTGGTTGCCTTTGAATGTGTCGAAGCCGAAGTATCGCTTCAAGGCTTCGGAGAGCGAGAGGGGCGTTGTCATGGTTGGAGAAGGCTGTGTGTGTTAGAAATTCACGTTGCTACGGTAATTGTTCGGGGATAATTGTGTTATACCTTATGAATGATAATGATTGTTCGGATTACAATGATGCCGCTTCAAGATGGGCGGCTTCAACGCGTTTGCGCGCATATTCGCGTGTCACGGTATATTCCTTGACTCCGAGCGAAGGCACTTCAAACATGGCATCCACCATTATGGTTTCCACTATGCTGCGCAGGCCGCGGGCTCCGAGTCTGAACTCCACAGCCTTGTCCACGATGTAGTCGAGGCAGTCGGGAGCGAACTGTAATTTTACGCCGTCCATGGCAAAAAGTTTTTCATACTGACGCGTAATAGCGTTGCGAGGCTCGGTGAGCACGCGCAACAGAGCATCGCGGTCAAGCGATTCGAGATGAGTAATCACCGGCAGACGGCCTATTATTTCCGGAATCAGCCCGTAGCTTTTCAAATCCTGAGGAGCAACGTATTTTATAAAATCCTCGGGCTTTATACGTCTCACCTTGTTATCGGTGTTGAATCCGACCACGCGCGAGTTCAGACGATGCGCCACTTTCTGCTCGATACCCTCGAAAGCACCACCACATATGAACAATATGTTTTTAGTGTCCACGGCTATCATTTTCTGCTCCGGATGCTTGCGTCCTCCTTGTGGCGGAACAAGCACCACCGAGCCTTCAAGAAGCTTCAGCAGTCCTTGCTGAACACCCTCGCCACTTACGTCCCGTGTGATGGAGGGATTGTCGCCCTTGCGACCTATCTTGTCGATTTCGTCGATGAACACTATGCCGCGCTGAGCACGGTCCACATCATAGTCGGCGGCCTGCAAAAGGCGTGTAAGCAGGCTTTCTATATCCTCGCCCACATATCCGGCCTGCGTCAGAACCGTAGCGTCCACAATAGTGAACGGCACGTCGAGCAGACGGGCAATAGTTTTGGCAAGCAGAGTCTTACCAGTCCCCGTAGGACCGACGAGTATGATATTGCTTTTTTCTATATCCACGTCGTCGTCCGTATCGGGCTGCAGCAGACGTTTATAGTGGTTGTACACCGACACCGCCAAATAACGCTTGGCTTCATCCTGGCCTATAACGTACCGATCAAGGAAATCCTTTATTTCGGAAGGCTTGGGCACTTCCGCGAGCGAACCTTCCATAGGCTTGCCCACAGCACGCGCGTCAGCTTCATTGCCGTCCAGCATATTGTGTATGGCTTCCACACAATCAATGCATACGGCAGTATCTCCTCCGGGAGCGGGCACGAGCTGCGCCCCGTCGGCCACACTGCGGCCGCAGAACATACAGTTTATGTTTTTCTTGCGCGGCATCAGTGCTTGGCTTTGATTAGCAGGTGGTCTATCATACCATATTCCTTGGCTTCTTCAGCCGTCATCCAATAGTCGCGGTCAGAGTCACGCTCCACTTTCTCTATGTCCTGGCCGCTATGATCGGCAATTATACTATAGAGCTCATGCTTGAGTTTCAGAATCTCACGCGCAGTGATTTCAATATCGCTGGCCTGACCCTGAGCACCGCCCATGGGCTGGTGTATCATCACTCGCGAATGCGGCAAAGCAAAACGCTTGCCTTTGGCTCCGGCCACAAGCAGAACTGCAGCCATGGATGCAGCCATACCGGTGCAGATGGTGGCGACATCGCTCTGTATATACTGCATGGTGTCATATATGCCAAGACCGGCGTATACGCTTCCTCCGGGAGAGTTTATATATATGTTCACATCCTTGCCGGGGTCATTGTTGTCGAGAAACAGCAACTGGGCCTGAATGACATTGGCGCTGTAGTCGTTAACGTCCGTTCCGAGAAAGATTATGCGATCCATCATCAGACGCGAGAAAACATCCATCTGAGCCACATTCAGCTGACGTTCTTCTATAATGGTCGGTGATATATAACTTGAGCGTATGGACTGCGACGTGGCCGAGGTATACTGGTCAAGCGCCAGTCCGTTCATGCCGAGATGCTTCACGGCAAAATTGCGGAAGTCGTTTTTATTTGTCATATCCTATTGGTGAATTTGTTGTCATAGCATATTATAATTCAAAGTTAATCATTTTTTTGCCAATTTGCAAAACGGCCCATACTTTTTTTGTGCCATATAATAAAAAATAATCTGCCACGGGCATTGTACCCGCGGCAGATTATTTTATGCACTTACAAGACTTATTCAGCCTCGCCTGCTTTATTACGTTCCTCTACAAGAGCCTTGAATTCGTCGAGGCTCACGGTTTTTTCATCGGCAGTGATGGCCTGACGAACGGCATAGTACATCTTTCCATAACGCACTTCGTCGTAGATGCGCTCACGGAAATTATCGTTGGAAAGGAAACGCTTTGCTGTGTCGGCTACCGTTTCATCGTCAAGGTTATACATGCCATACTGGGCGAACTGCTGGCGGGCAACCGCCGTGGCGCGAGACATCAAATCGTTCTCATCCACGCGCACTTCAAGAGCCTTGCACACAGCATCGCTGATGAGCTGCCATTTAAGTCCGGGCACCATCTGCTCCATACGCTCGTCCACGTTCTCGTCGTTGAACTCCTCAGGGCTGTTAGCCTTGAGAATGCGTTTGAGTGTATCGAGCGGGAGAGCGATATTTCCGTAAGTTTCCACAAGATACTTGTGAGCGTCGTCGCTGAAAAGAGCTTCCGAATTGGGACGCAGCTGGCCGGCAATCATATTGGAAAGAGCCTGTCTGTACTCGTCTTCGTTGTGCACTTTGTCCGGACCGAACACATTGGTATAGTATTCGTCGCCGAGTTCGGCAGGACGGGCTACGATGATTTCCGAAATGGCAAGTTCGAAATCGCATTTAACGCCGGCTGCGACTTCCTTGTCTATATGCAGCATCGAAGCAAGTTCGACGGTATTGTCGCCGGATGCGGCGGCAGGGTTGAAGCACACCTTGTCGCCAACCTTCTTGCCAATGAACAGTTCGGCCTGGGCTTTGTCGGCAAAAGTGAAGGGAGCCACGATTCCGTCGATGACCTGAATGGCATCATCGGATGTGACTACGTTGCCATCTGCATCAAGCTGCATGATAGTGCCTTTGACAAGAGCCTTTTCGTCGACTTCCTCTCCAGGTACCTGAGCACCGAACTGCTCGCGCAAAGCCTTGTCCTGTTCCTCTACCATCTTTTCGTCTACAGCAATGGTATAGAACGGAAGATTTACGCTCTTGTCGAGCTTGACATCTATAACAGGAGCCAAAGCTATCTCGTACTCAAACGTATAGTCTTTGTCAGTAAGGTTGATTTCAGTAACATTGAGAGCAAGAGGATTGCCGAGAGCATGGATGCCCTCTTTCTCAATGAAATCATACACGGCATGAGCCGATTCGCGGTTGATAATATCGCTTTTAACCTCGCGGCCGAAACGACGGCGAAGCTGTTCGATGCTGATGTGGCCTTTGCGGAAGCCGGGTATAACATGGGTCTGGCCGATACGCTTAAGTTCGGCGTTCACTTTGTCTTTATAATCCGCCTCGTCGAGCTTCACCACGATTTTCGCTGAGGTTTCGCTCAGGGGCTCCTTGCTGATATTCATAATACAAAATATGTGTTGATGATTTTTCTTTCGGAATTTCGAAATGCAAAGTTAAGTATTTTTCCCGACACAAAGCACGAATACACTGATTTTTTCGTAACTTCGCAGGCAAATTTCTACTATGCGTCCTCTTTTCCGTTTCAAACAATTCGCTATGACCGACGAGCACTGCGGCATGCGCATCGGCACAGACGGTGTGCTGCTCGGTGCATGGACACATATTTCACAGAGCACGAAAACGATAGCCGACATCGGCACCGGATGCGGCATAATAGCTCTGATGCTCGCACAACGCGCGCCGCACGCAAACATGACGGCCGTAGAAATCGATTCCGGCGCATGCGCCGACGCACGATGCAATTTCGAAGCATCGCCTTTCGCTGCCCGAATAGCCCTTAAGGAATGCTGTTTTTCAGAGCTGAAAGCCGACGAGCATTTCGACCTGCTGGTAAGCAACCCGCCATTTTTCACCGAAACCCTGCACGCAAATGCCCCCAGCCGGGCGACGGCACGTCATGCAGGCTCGCTCAGTTTCGACAACCTCGCCAAGCGATGCAACAAATTTCTATCTCCGACAGGACGGCTTGCTGTAATACTTCCATATTCGCAGGACGAAGAAACCATTATGACTGCCGCAATGAATCGTCTATGCCCCGTCAGACACTGCGTCGTGTCCGACAGACCGGCCACAAAACCCATACGCACTCTCTGGGAGTTTTCATTAACCGAAGAACACTGCGAACAAAGCCACCTTACGATACGTAATACTGACGGCACATTCTCCGACGAATACATTTCACTAACAAAAGAATTTCACATTTTCCTATAATGGCCGCACCTCTGCCCGACATACGCCCCGACTCGTTGCTGCTCACCCGCCGCAGCCGTATCACCCTATTCTGCTGCACAGCCGTGCTCGGCTATCTGCTTACAGGGCTGCTCACGACTCTGCTAATCTATAAATTCGGGACCGCCAACGCACGCGTGCTCCGCATTGCAGCCATAGCCCAGGACATACTGGCTCTTATTGCACCCGCACTTGTCACAGCAATGATGGTGACAAGGCTCCCGGCTCAACTGCTTGAACTGCGCGGCGGAGTGCCCGGCAGATTATGGATGGCCGCACTGCCTGTAATGATTATCGCAGCGCCTGCCATGAACTGCGTAATCGAATTCAACCAAAACATAGAGGCGACCGGCGCACTAAGCGCCATCGTAGAGAAAATGCGCGCCATGGAAGAAAACGCCTCGGCAATGATAGAATGCATGCAAGGCAACGGCACTTGGCCCGACTTGCTGATGAATATCCTCATCATAGGCATAGCGGCCGGAGTGTCGGAAGAACTTTTTTTCCGCGGAGCGCTGCAACGCCTGCTCTCCACCGGCGGCGTAAACGTCCATGCCGCCATATGGATAAGCGCCATTGTATTCAGTGCTGTGCACATGCAGTTCTTCGGGTTCATACCCCGCACGCTACTCGGCGCATATTTCGGGTATTTATTGGTATGGGGGCGCTCGATATGGCTTCCGGCAGCCGCACACGCACTGAACAACACCATCTACGTCATCGCCCAATGGTACTATACCCGCACCGGAACACCGGATGTGACGGTCGACAACGTAGGCCTCGGCGACACATGGCCCGCGGCAATAGCCAGTGCGATTGCCACAGCCTTGTTCATTGCCACGGCATACCGTATGCGTCGCCGTTAGGACATTGCCTTAATCGAGTTTCTTGCGGCGGAAAATAAAGTTGCGGCCGAGATATTTCTCTCGCACGACAGGGTTCTCCGCCAATTCTTCCGACGTGCCCTGAAACAGTATGCGACCGTCGAAAAGCAGATACGCACGGTCTGTGATACTTAACGTCTCCGGCGCATTGTGGTCTGTAATCAGGATGCCTATATTCTTCTCTTTGAGTTTATAGACTATGCCTTGAATATCCTCTACAGCAATAGGGTCGACACCGGCAAAAGGCTCGTCGAGCATTATAAACTTAGGGTCAATGGCAAGACAGCGCGCTATTTCGGTACGTCGGCGTTCGCCGCCGCTTAGCTGGTCGCCCAAGTTGCGTCGCACTTTCTGAAGACGGAACTCCGACAACAGGCTTTCAAGAATATCGCGTTGCTCCTCGCGTGTATGCTGCGTCATCTGCAACACGGCTCGGATATTATCCTCCACACTGAGTTTCCGGAATACCGAAGGCTCCTGCGCAAGATAGCCTATGCCGGTCTGCGCACGCTTATACACAGGATATTTCGTAATATTCTCATTGTCGAGAAATATCTGTCCTTCGTTGGGCTGAATCAGCCCGACCGTCATATAAAACGTGGTGGTTTTACCGGCTCCGTTCGGCCCGAGCAGTCCCACTATCTCACCTTGGCGCACCTCTATGTTTACATGGTTCACAACCGTGCGTTTTCCATATTTTTTCACGAGATTATCGGTGCGCAGCACCATTCCGCCACCATATGTCCGTTCTTCGGGCATCGGGGACGACTCTGCGTCCACACCGACATCCGAGAAAACCGGTGCCACGGCCTCGGTTTTCTCATCGGCACGCGTACGGTCGAAGTGAAAAGATATTCCCATTCCGAAATCAGATATTTTTGTGCAGACGGCTCTTTATGTAGTCGGTGAGCAGGCCTATGGCTACTGTATTGCTACCACCCTGCGGCACAATAAGGTCGGAGAATCGCTTGCAGGGTTCTATATGCTGCAGGTGCATCGGCTTGAGCACATCCTGGTAACGGTCTATCACCATCTGCGGAGTACGTCCGCGCTCAATGCAATCGCGTGCTATCACACGTATCAGACGCTCGTCCGCATCAGCATCCACAAACACTTTCACATCGAGCATATCGCGCAGTCCGGCGTCTGTGAGAACAAGAATGCCTTCGACGATTACGACATCGCGCGGCTCCACAGCCACAGTCTCCGCCTGACGCGTGCAGGACAGATAGCTATATGTGGGCATCTGTATGGTTTTACCCTCCTTAAGTTCACAAAGATGCTTGACAAGCAACGGCCACTCAATGGCATCAGGTTCGTCAAAATTAATCTTGCTCCTCAACTCAGGCGGTATATGGCTCGAGTCTTTATAATAGGAGTCCTGGCGCAGAACTGCAACTTCGCCCTGCGAGAGGGAGTTTATTATCTTGTTGACTACGGTGGTCTTACCGCTTCCGGTGCCACCGGCTATACCGATGATTAGCATTGGGGGCTTTTAGGTTGAATATGTTTATTGCCGCGAATTTACAATTTTTTTTTTGCTTCCGGGCCATAGCGGCATAAAAAATGTGTAACTTTGCAGCAAATGGAATACGCCCAAGGTCTGACAATTGTAATTCCGGTGCACAATCGTGCGCACATAGTTTGCCGCACCCTCGCTTCGGTGGAGGCGCAGACTCTACGCCCTCTGCGTGTCGTGCTTGTCGACAACGCGTCCACCGACAACTCGCTGGAGATTCTGCGCAGTTGGGCAAAAGCGCCTCACGGACTTGATGTAACCGTCGTGGAAGAAAGCCGCCACGGCGCCACGGCTGCACGAAACCGCGGGCTGGAGGAGGTGAAGACGGAGTGGACTATGTTTTTCGACTCCGACGACACAATGCGCCCGAACCATTGCGAGCGCGCGTTGTCATGCTCCGATGATGCCGATATGGTGGGATGGAATGTCTGCATGCACATGCCTTACGGACGAACAAGCATAAAGCGTTTTTACTGCGGTGACGCCCAGTTCCATTCTCTTTTCCACGGCTCCACCGCTACCCAGCGATACATGGCACGTACATCCTTGTTCCGCCGGGCCGGCCTATGGAATGAAAAAATAAAGTACTGGGACGACATCGAACTTGGAGCACGCCTTCTTGCATTGAAACCACGCATTCGCCATGCGGGGAAACAGATAAGCGTCGATGTATTCTTTCAGAAAGAATCCATAACCGGCACGTCCTACAGCATGCGGACAAAAGACGCCGAGACCGCATTGAAATCCATAGAACACACCCTTGGCAAGGAAAAAGAGCTGTGGATCGACACCAAACACGCCATCCTTGCCGCGGACTGCACCCGCGAGGGTTCGCCGGAAGGGCGAAAGATACTGGATGCCATTCTGCTCCGACACAATGGCGCCAGACGCATATTACTTAAATCCGTATATCATTTCCGCCGTTTCGGCGGACGCGGCGTAGCACGCCTCATACGCCCCCTGCTATGAATGAGCCCAAAGTATCTGTAATAGTACTCAGCTATAACAGCGCAGCGACAGTGGAACAGGCCCTTGATTCCGTACTCGGACAAGTGTGCACGTTCGAGTATGAAGTGGTAGTTGGCGACGATGCCTCCACCGACGGCACGCAGGAGATACTGAAACGCTACCTACTGAAGCATCCCGACAAAGTACGCCTGATGCTCGCCGAGAAAAACCGGGGACTGCAAGACAACTATTTCGACTGCATGGAACACTGCCGTGCAGATATTATAGCAGATTGCGCCGCCGACGACTATTGGAACGACTGCCACCGGCTGCAAAAAATGGCAGACGCTCTTGAGTCACGCCCCGACGCCGCAATGGTGTATACTGACTGGAGCTGTCTTGACGAAAACACAGGCCAAATCCTACGGGCCTATCCACGCACCCGGCACAACACCGGCCGTGGCGAGCTTACCCTCACCATACTCACATCCACCGGCGCACCTGCCGTGCACTTGAGCGCAACCCTATATCGAAAAAGCGCAATAGCCGCGGAATACACCAAGTATCGCGACGACATATACCGATGCCGCGATTTCGCATGCGAGGACCTGCCTGTCCTCGTGGCCCTGAGTCGCGCGGGAGCAAGCATTTATCTCGCGACAGATTCGCTTGTATACCGGACAGGACACTCGTCAGTATCCTCGGAAGAAAATCCTGCAAAAGCGGCGCGTTTTTCTCTTGCCGGCATCAGACTGCGCATAAAACTCATGAAACGCCACAATATGCTCCACACAGTGCAGGCAAAAACGCATCTCGAGGCATCTTGCCGTTTTGCATTGTCGATGGCCATATTATCGGACGACAAGGCGCTCGTAAACGAAGCGATGTACATGGCGAAACGGATTCCGGCAAGTTCTACGAAACTGCGTTTGACGTGTATCGTCCTCGGATTGCCCGGCGGACGTTCGCTACTGCGGTTTCTAAAGCGATTTACTTTGAATCTTCGCCGCCGAAAGTCTCTTTGAGTTTGGGGTTGACAGGCCCGAATATGCAGCGCTCGAATTTGGTCTTGAACACTTCAAAACATTTATTGCAACGAATGCAACGCGACTGCTCAGCCTCACCTGCACGCATGCGCGCTATAAAATCGGGCTGCGTCAGCAATGTGCGCCCCAGCGAAGCCATATCCACGGCATCAAGCGCACGTTCTATAGTGGAACGTGAAAATATGCCACCCACAAGTGCCACAACAAGTTCCGGACAAGCCTCCTTTACACGCCTGGCAGCATCTATAAAATAGCATTCCGCCGAACGCGCCTGCTTGGCAAAACTCATTCCGCTTACATCCACAAGGTCGACTCCCGCGGCTTGCAGTTCACGGGCATAATCCACAAGCATGTATTCATCATCAATGCCCGCGAGTGTGTTGTGTGCATTCAATTTAACAAAAATCCCGAATTCGGAACCACATCTACTGCGTATTCCCTCCACAATATGGCGTGTGAGACGGAGACGGCCTGACGCATCGCCGCCATACTCGTCGGTGCGGCGGTTTATATCGGCATTGAGCATGGAAGCAAGCATGTACCAATGGGCGGCATGTACCTCAACAGCATCAAAACCGGCAGCCTGCACGCGTGCGGCAGCATCCACAAACAGCCCGCCTATCGACTTCAAACTATCGGACGAGAGTTCGTTGAAATCGACCCGTTTCATTCCCCTCGAGCCGGCATGCGAAATCTGCGCCACGGCTACTCCGCCATATTCATGCACCTTGTCGGCTATGCGCCGCAGCCCGTCGATTTTGCCATCGTCGCCTGCGCTGAGCTGCACCGGATCGGCGCGGCAGTCAAGTTCGGGCAGCACACTGATATGTCCTGTTATTATAGTGCCTATTTCGTTACGCGCCAATACATCATACATATCTATCTGCGCATCGCTCACTGTGCCGTCAGGATTGCCGAGATGTTCGTTCACGGCACTGCGCATTATACGGTTTCCGGCTTCTATGCCACCAATTGTAATGGGTGAAAACGGGTCTTTCTTGTCCATGCAACAGAATATTTATATCTATTCATAACACAGGAAACGTCGCACGAGTTCACTCCGCCGCCACACTCTGCATTTCCACCAAACGGCGGTAATAGCCGTCAATGGCCATAAGTTCGTTGTGTGTGCCACGTTCGACTATCTCACCTTCGTGCATAACGCATATCATAGATGCATTCCTTATAGTGCTGAGACGATGGGCTATGACTATTGTTGTGCGGTTCTGCATCAACCTTTCGAGCGCCTGCTGCACAAGCACTTCGCTTTCTGTGTCGAGAGCCGAGGTGGCCTCGTCGAGAATCAATACAGGAGGATTTTTGAGAATGGCACGGGCTATGCTGATGCGCTGTCGCTGTCCGCCGGAAAGACGGCATCCCCGGTCGCCTATGACCGTGTCGTAGCCCATCTCAGAGTCGACGATGAAATCGTGCGCGTTGGCTATTCGCGCAGCAGCCTCCACCTGCTCCATAGTGGCATGCTCGACTCCGAAAGTTATATTGTTGTAGAAAGTGTCGTTGAACAATATCGCCTCCTGATTCACATTGCCCATGAGAGAGCGAAGATCGTGCACACGCAGTTGCCGCACGTCCACGCCGTTTATGCTGATGCTGCCGTTCTGCACGTCGTAGAAACGGGGCAACAAATCGGCCAAAGTACTTTTGCCTGAACCGCTTTGTCCCACGAGCGCGATGGTGGAGCCGGCCGGAATGTGAAGATTCACACCTTTTATCACATGATGTTCGCCATAACTGAAATCCACATCTTTATAATCTATCGACACAAGTGCCTCTGGCAACGGCATCGGGTCGGCCGGATCGGCGATAGGGTTGCTTGCATTCAAAATCACATCCACACGCTGCATGGAAGCAAGACCCTTCTGTATGCTGTAGGCCGCCTTTGAAAGGTCTTTTGCCGGATTTATTATGGAATAGAATATCACCATATAGTAAATGAACGCGGCGGCATTCATTCCCGAATAGCCAGAAAGGATTATCGTGCCGCCGAACCACAACACAACCGCTATGGCCGCCGTGCCGAGAAACTCGCTCATGGGATGCGCCAACGACTGACGCCTGGCCACCTTGTTGCTGAGATGGTAAAATTCCTGGTTTTCATCATAAAAGCGACGTCGCACTTTCGCCTCGGCATTGAAAGCCTTTATTATCCGCAGACCGCCGAGGGTCTCCTCTATATTCGACATCAACACGCCCCATTGGGTCTGTCCCTCCAGTGACTTGCGTTTAAGTTTTTTGCCAACATTGCCCATAACCGTACCGGCAATGGGCAACAAAAGGAACACAAAAACCGTGAGCTGCCATGAAATCACAATCATGGCCGTTATGCACACGATTATCATTACCGGGTTCTTGAACATCATGTCGAGCGACGCCATGATGGAATTTTCAATTTCAGCCACATCGCCACTCATGCGTGCCATAATGTCGCCCTTGCGCTCAGTGGTGAAAAAGGATATTGGGAGACGGGTGATTTTGTCATATAGATAGTTCCGGATGTCACGCACGATGCCTGAGCGCAAAGGTATTATAAAATATGCGCTCATGTAGGTCGCCCCCGTCTTCAGAGCCGTCATCACCACCAGTGCGGCAGCAAGCAACGCAAGCGTGCGGCTCTGCCCGAGACGCAATATCGACTCCTGCGTATAGTAATAGAAATTGTTCACGGCTACCTCCTTTATGCCGGCAGCCCCCATGGCCATATATTCGTAATGCCCTTCGCTTATGCCGAAAAGCATCTCAAGAATGGGTACGATAAGCGCAAAAGAGAACAATGTCAATATGGCCGCAAGTATATTGAACAATATATTGAGAGCCAAATATTTCTTATAAGGAGGCACAAAGCGCCTGAGCAGGTTCCAAAAATCTTTCATTGTAGGTTGAAGCTACTATTATTGTTGCAAAATTAACGATTTACAGCCACATATACAAATGCAGAGAGCCGCCGTAATCACTACGGCGGCATCCCGGAATCTCAATATTCAACAAATTTATGATTTCTATGCCAGAAACGCCATGGACGGCGCAGCCACCGAAAGTGCGCACATCATGAAACAGCCGTTAATCATGTTGGCCATTACAAAAAGAGCGGCTATGAGTAGCACCTCTATGATGATGGATGAAACTATAAAGGCGACAGGGACACTGCGCGAGCCTAAAAGCGACGCACACGCCGCCCATACTATAACCACACAGGGAACGACCGCCACAAGACCAGCCAATATCATAGTCCACAGCTCATAGCTGAACCTCGGAAGCGACAACGAAACACCGATATTCGACGCCAGTTCGAAATTGCCGTAGCATAGGCCAAGAAGCAATGTCGTGCCGCCAAGAATAATGAACACAACAGCCGTAACCCCTACAATTGAGCCCAAGACGAGCAGCAGAACCATCACACACTTTCCAAGCAGACGAAAAGAGCCGGAGAGGAAAGACCCGAAACTGTCGGCAGCACCGCGAGCACAACTATCCCCGCCATATGGAGGAGGCGTTGCTGTGTCAAGAACAGTCTGCCCTACTCCGTCCACCGTGACGGGGCGACCCTGCATCTCAAGAATCTGACGCGACGTGCTGGCCGGAGGCACCACCATCCACATCACAAGGTAAACCACCACGAAAGGTATCACATAAGAGCACAGTGCAAGCACCACAACAAGCAGACGCATTATGTTGCTGTCCCACTTAAGATAACTTGCGAGACCGCTTATAACGCCACCGAACACTTTATTACGCGTGTCGCGATACAGACGCCTGTTTTTGGGAAGATTCACACTGATAAACGACCAGTCCTTGTTAGCGCCGCCGGCGGCGGCGTCGCCATCCTCGCTTATCTGTTCCGGACGCCCCATCCTGTCTATGACCTCATTGACATCGGAAAGATTCACCACAGAGGCTCCAGCCGCAATTTTATCCTCAAATATTTCAGCCACGCGACCCTCTATGTCGCATACGATTTCCTGCCCTTCTTCGCCCGGAAATGACGCCCGCAACTGCGTGAAATACTTTTGCAAAAGGTTGTAGGCATCTTCGTCTATGTAATAGATTTTGCCACTGATATTTGCCGGAAATGTCTTTTTCATTTTTATAGTTGATTACGAATTTACGTTTTTAAGATGTTCCACCGAATGGCTTATCTCCAGCCATGCCGTATCCAGCTGCTCAAGAAAACCGATTCCTGCCGGTGTCAGCGAATAATACTTCCGTGGAGGCCCTGCCTTGGACTCCTGCCACCTATAAGCAAGCAAGCCGTCGTTTTTGAGACGGGTGAGCAATGGATAGAGCGTGCCCTCCATCACTATAAGATGGGCTTCTTTCATAAGCCCTATCATTTCGGACGCATATGCGTCGCCGCGCTTCAATAGCAAAAGAACGCAATATTCAAGCATTCCTTTACGCATCTGCGATTTTAAATTCTCTATATTCATCTCGTATTCATTTACGATGCAAAAATACAATGCCATATAATACCATGCAATACATGGTACTATAATTTATCATTGATTAACTATTACAAATAGAATGATAAACAATTGTTAAAAATTGAAGCACAATTAAACTTACAACCTTGCAAATCGTCTTATAATAAATAGCTTCAAAAACATCTCGACGACTCGAGTAAAAATATAACTTTTTAGTTTGACGGAAAACGCCGACTCGCGAAGAATCGGCGTTTTTTGCGTCTTAATACAAACACATATCCATCAAAAAACGCAGGTTTTTCGCTAATTTTGCAGTCATGAAACTGAAAGGCTATCTGTTAGCGGCCATTGCCGCCGCCACATACGGCACGAATCCTGCATTTGCCGTTCCGCTTTACGAGCAAGGAATGAACCCCAATTCCGTACTGCTGTTCCGCTATATGATGGGGCTTCCCGTCCTTGCTGCGATGCTGATATGGCGCGGACATCCAATAGCCTTGCAACAGCGCGAAATTATGCCTCTCGCCGTACTAGGCCTGTTGATGGGCACATCGTCGCTGACTCTGTTCGAAGCCTACAACTACATGAACTCAGGCGTGGCGTCCACTCTGCTATTCGTATATCCTGTGATGGTGGCCCTGCTCATGACTTTCTTTTTTCACGAACATTTCCGTGCCACTACCGGCATATGCCTCGCCTTGACCGGCGCCGGCCTTATAATGCTGCTACGCACACCTGAGGGTTCAGAGATAAGTGTGGCCGGAATAGCATTGGTGATGATTTCATCGCTTACCTACGCCATATATCTTGTAATGACAAACGTCTCTAAAACCGTAAGAGGCATACCTACCCTGAAACTGCTTTTCTGGCAACTTGTGTTCGGTAGCAGCGTGTTTATTTTCGTAATCGCTACAGGCTCACCGCTTACGCTCCCATCGCAAAGTTCAGGATGGCTAAATCTTGCCGCACTGGCTCTGCTTCCAACTATAATCTCATTGGGCTGCACTACTGCCGCCATCCACAGCATAGGTTCCACTCCTACCGCTCTTTTCGGAGCATTGGAGCCTGTCACTGCCGTAGCGCTCAGCGTCGCCGTACTCAATCAGGCTATTACGGTACGCGAACTTGCAGGCGGCCTGCTCATAGTCGCAGCCACCACATTGGTTGTTGCCGCCGACCCCGTAGACAAAGTGCTGCTGCGCATGCGCAAGATGTTTCCAAAACTGCGAAAATAAATCGCCTCACATTCCGTTAATAGATATATGAGAAAACAATTGATGCTATGCATAGCCGCCCTTGGCATTACGCTTGCCGGATGCGGTGGAGCCAAACTCAGCACAGCCAATGAACAAATGGCGCGCGGAGAATATTTCGACGCATCCAAAACATACAGGAAAATATACAATAAACTCACCAAGCGCGAGGAACGTCCGCAACGCGGAGAAGTGGCATTCCGGCTGGGACAATGCAGCGAAAAACTCAACCAGTATGCGCGTGCCGCAGCCGCATATCAGAATGCCGCACGCTACGGCTATGCCGATTCCACCCTCAGGCTTAGCATTGCACGCATGCAGCATGCAGAAGGAAAATACGCTGCTGCCATAAAGGCCTACGAAGAGCACCTCCGCTACCACCCTGACGACAACGACGCACGCAACCGCCTCGCCGGGGCACGCATGGCCGCCGAAAAAAAAGGCGGCACACGCTATGTGGTGCGGCAACCCAAACTTTTCAACACGCGCCGTGCCGACTACGCCCCCATGTATCTCAGCGAACCACAAGAGCAGATGTTCTTCACATCCACAAGCGAAAAATCGGCGGGTACACGTAAAAGCGAAATCACAGGGATGAAAAATGGCGATGTATGGGTGTCGATAAAAAACGAACGGGGAGAATGGCAGCGGCCGCAACCCGTGGAAGGCGAACTAAACACAGAACTTGACGAAGGAATCGTAAGCTTCACTCCGGACGGACAGACCATGTACCTGTCGAAAGCACGCCGCGAGCCCAATGCACCAACAGGAGTGGAAATATACACCTCACAGCGCTCCGAGGCAAAATGGAGCGCACCGGTGAAATTCGAAATCACAGCCGACACGCTCAGCAGCTACGGGCACCCCGCAGTGTCGCCCGATGGCCGATGGCTGTACTTTGCCAGCGACATGCCCGGCGGAAGCGGTGGTCTTGACATATGGCGCGTAAGCCTTACAGAGAGGCAAGGCTCGCTCGAAAACCTCGGAGAGTGGATAAACACACCCGGCAACGAATCGTTTCCGTATGTGCGTTCCGACTCACTGCTTTATTTTGCAAGCGACGGCCATCCCGGTTATGGAGGTCTCGACTTGTTTTGTGCACGTCTTATGCCCTCCGGCGGATGGCAGGTCACAAACTTGGGCAAGCCCATAAACTCCGCGGCCGACGACTTCGGCATCACTTTCACACAGGGCGAGAACGGATTTTTCAGCAGCAACCGAGGCGACGGACGAGGCTACGACCACATCTATTCTTTTGAGCTCCCCGACCTTAAAATCAACATACAGGGATGGGTTCTCGACCGCGACGAGGAGCCTGTTCCGAATGCCGTGATACGCATCGTGGGCAACGACGGCAGCAACCAGAAACAGATGGCACGCGCCGACGGTTCGTTCTCTTTTCCTCTGCAACGCGGCGTAAGCTACGTGATGCTGGCCGGAGCCAAAGGGTATCTAAACGCGAAACAGGAGTTCACAAGTGACGCAGGAGAGGAAGACGCCACCTACGACGTTGATTTCATTCTCGCTTCGATAACAAAACCCGTAGTAATCGACAATATCTTCTACGATTTCGACCGTGCGACCCTGCGTCCCGAGAGCAAGAGCGCACTTGATGAAATGGTGCAGGTGCTTCGCGACAATCCCAATGTCACCATAGAGATGGCGTCGCACACCGACCGCCACGGCACCGACGAATACAACATAAACCTGAGCGGCCGACGAGCCCGTTCGGTCATCGACTACCTCATAGAGTCCGGCATTTCACCCGACCGGCTGCAATCGCAGGGCTATGGGGAATCGCGCCCGAAGACCATAACAAAAAAATTGGCCCGCGAATACCCACAGTTCAAAGAGGGTGACGTACTGGACGAAGAATATATACTTTCGTTGCCGGAGGACCAGCAGGAAATCGCCGACCAAATAAACCGTCGCACGGAATTCCAGGTTTTATCCATAGACTATCAGATGTATTAAACGTATGAAATTCCGAACTGAAATCGAACCTATGCGCTGCACTCCTATCGGGGCAGACGAGCGGATAGTGCTGCTCGGCTCTTGTTTTGCCGACAACATGGGTCGGCGCCTTGCCGAGTACGGATTCGATGTAGTGAGCAATCCGCTCGGGCCGCTGTTCAACCCCTTCTCTACGGCCGCAATAGCGGAACGCGCACTCGATGGCCGCCTTTTCAGAACAGACGACCTTACACGTCGCGGAGGGACATACCACGCTCTTTTTGCCGCAGCGCGTTATCATGGGGATGACTCCGCACTGCTCACCGAAGCCATAAACAGCGTTTTCACCCCTTTGTGCGATGCTATGAATGGAGCATGCACGCTGTTCGTGACCTTCGGTACGGCATATACGTACCGCCTGCTCGAAACCGGCGATATCGTGGCCAACTGCCATAAGCTTCATGCTTCTGAATTTTCCAGAGAGCGCATGAGCATAGAGGCCATAACCACACTATGGCGTCCGCTACTGAAACGCCTTGACGAAAGAGGCATCCGCACAATATTCACAGTAAGTCCGGTCCGCCATGTTGCCGACGGACTTCACGCCAACAATATCAGCAAAGCAACATTGCTCATGGCCGTGGAGTCCCTCGAAGCCGAATATTTTCCCGCTTATGAAATCCTGTGCGACGACTTGCGCGACTACCGCTACTATGCGTCCGACATGAAACACCCTTCGGACTCCGCCATAGATTATATATATGAGAAATTCGCCGAGACATATTTCAGCCCGGCAACCAAAGAAACCGCCCGTCTGCGTCACGCCGATTTTTTGCGTTCGGCACACCTTCCAACCATTCCAATTCTATGAAATTCTCACTTGAAGACATCGCCGGAATCATCGGCGCACGAATAGAAGGAGCCCCGTCGGCCCCGACCATCGATACTTTGATAACGGACAGCCGAAAAGCCGTAGACCCTTCGCGCGGCCAACTTTTTATTGCTCTACGCACCGACAGCGGAGACGGTCATCGTTACATCAAAGACTTGTACCGCCGCGGCGTACGCGCATTCGTCGTATCGGAAGTCCCATCGGTAATGCGTAGCGTGCCCGACGCCACGTTCCTCGTTGTGCCCGACACAATGGCCGCTC
This sequence comes from Muribaculaceae bacterium, assembly GCA_009775265.1. Lineage (GTDB taxonomy): Bacteria > Bacteroidota > Bacteroidia > Bacteroidales > Muribaculaceae > CAG-873. The sequence continues at coordinate 26,024 of VSPG01000001.1, read as the reverse complement.
TGCGGCAACTCGGAGCCGCCGCAAGAAAGGCATACAGAGGCACAATAATAGCCATAGCCGGAAGCCGAGGCAAAACACAAATAAAGGAAATGTTGCATGCCGCCCTTCCGTCAGAGTCATGGCGTTCGCCTCGTTCGTGGAACTCGCAAATAGGAGTCCCGCTAAGCCTTTATGCCATTGATCCGGACAGTAATGTAGCCATCATAGAAGCCGGCATCGACAGGCCGATGCAAATGCAGACACTTGCGGACATTATTGCCCCGCAGATAGGAGTATTGACGGCCATAACGGGCGAACATGATGCCGGATTCGACTCGCGCGAGCAAAAAATTGACGAAAAATGCCATCTTTTCGGAGGTTGCAGTACCATAGTGTGCGACAACAGCGACCCAACAGCAATTGCCACCTTACGCCGAAAATACCCGGAGGCAAAAATAGTGGAAGCACGCGGTAAAACTGAAATATCGGCAGCCGTACTGAGCGAACTCGGGTATGAGGCCGACGAGGCCAAATTCAAAGCCATGGACTGCGTCAAGGACGTGTCGACACGCATAGATGTAAACGAAGGTACCGGCGGATGCCTCGTGCTTTCCGACAACTTCACGCCCGACCTGCAATCGCTTGACGCTGCTCTCGACTTTATGGAACGCCGCGCCACTGCCGGGCGCACATCCACTATTGTGTCCGGCAATCTTATGCACGCCCCTGAAGCCACACAGGATGAAATAAAAGCCATGTACCAAAGCCTCGCCGACACGCTGCGGCACCGTGGAATCAGTCGCTTCATAGGCGTGGGAAACGAAATATCGTCGTTCCGAGACGTTTTCGACCCGCTTACAGCTTCGGAATTCGCTACAGACGCCGAAGACTTTGCACAGCGATTTTCGGGTGTAGACTTCGACCGCGAGTTAATATTACTACGCGGCGATGCAAAACAGATGCGTACGGTAAAGAATATCCTTGCCAATGCCGCCCACGATACCGTGCTTGAAATAAATCTCGACGCAATGGTGCACAACTTCAACATATTCCGCTCGCTGATGCCCAAAAACAGCGGAATAGTCGCCATGGTGAAGGCTTCGGCTTACGGCATCGGAGCCATAGAAGCGTCGAAGACACTGCAAAGCCATGGCGCAGCTTATCTCGCCGTGGCAGTCGTAGATGAAGCCGTGAGCCTGCGCGACGCCGGCATAACCATGCCCATAATGGTTATGAATCCCATCACCACTAATTTCAGAGCAATATTCAACTACCATCTGGAGCCGTCGGTATTCTCCCTTAAAGAGCTCAGGCGCATTGCCTCGGAAGCTGAAAAAGCCAACAGCAACAATGTGCCGATACATATAAAACTCGACACGGGCATGCACCGCATAGGATTCAGCGACGACGAGCTACATGCTTTGGCCGATACACTCAAAGAACTGCCACGCCTGCGTGTGGCCTCTGTATTCTCGCATCTCGCAACCGCCGACTGCCTCGACCAGGACAACTACACACATCTGCAACTCGACAGTTTTGAAAGAATGAGCACACAATTGTCGTCGCATTTAGGCATACCTGTGCGCAGGCACATTCTGAACACGGCAGGGATGATGCGTTTCGGCCATGGTTCGAGCAGCTATGACATGGGACGTCTCGGGATTGGGCTATACGGAATATCGCCTTTGCCACCCGGGGCCACATCTGTGGAGTTAAAGCCGGTGGCCTCGCTTTCCACAACGATAATGGCCCTTCGGAGCTATCCTGCGGGCACAACTGTGGGCTACGGACGGCGCGGCTTATTAAATAGAGAATCAACTGTCGCGACTCTGCCCATAGGATATGCCGACGGTATAGACCGACGCCTCGGCCGAGGAGCTGCAAATTTCATTGTGCGCGGAACGGAATGTCCTACCATAGGCAACATCTGCATGGATATGTGCATGATAGATGTAACCGATGTACCGGGAGTGGAAATAGGCGACAGCGTAGAGATATTCGGCCCCACCCTGCCGATAGAACGGATTTCCGACACACTCGGCACTATACCTTACGAGATACTTACGTCCATAAGTCCGCGCGTACGACGAATATATTTCAGAGAATAACCTACTCGTCGCGGAACGACGGAAGCGGAAGTCTCGAAGGGCGCATGAGCACACGCAGAGGCGAGCCGAAGTTGAAATAATTCACACACCAGTTTATAAAGACCATCAGACGGTTGCGCATGCCCATCAGACTCATAAGATGAACTGCCATCCACAGGAGCCATGCCGGCAACCGGCTGACATGCATGCGCCCCATATCGACAACCGCGCGGTTTCGTCCTATTGTGGCCATGCTGCCTTTGTCGCGATAACGGAACGGCACGAAAAAGCCCGGAGCATTCAGATTGCGGGCAAGCGTCCTGGCCTGCTGTATGGCAGGTTGGGCAACCTGCGGACAACCTCCCGGAAAGCGTGCATCGGTATGTGCAGCAATATCTCCTATGGCATATACACCGTCAAGCCCTTCCACACGATTGTATTCATCGACAGCAAAACGTCCGCCACGTCCTGCCGTGACGTCTGTGCCCGAAAGTTTGAAAGGAACACCGATGACTCCTGCCGTCCACAAGACGGTGTCCGCATCAAGCACACTACCATCGGCAAACAAAACGCGTCCGTCGGCAACCGATTTCACCCGTGCACCCAGACGCACATCGACAAGCAGTTCAGACAACGCCTTGGCGGCATCATGGCTTGAGGCCTCGCTCATTGTTCCGAGCAGACGGTCTGTGCCTTCGATAAGTATGACTCGCACTTCATCCCCGTCTATACCGGGATATTCTCTGGGCACGATATAACGCTTCATCTCTCCGAGCGCTCCAGCCACTTCGACACCCGCCGGGCCGCCACCTATGACAACGAATGTGAGAAGTTCGCGACGCTTGCGGGCATCCTTTTCAATGCACCCGCGTTCAAGATGTCCAAGCACGGCATTACGAGCCCGAATGGCTTCAGGGACAGTCTTCATGGTGTACACATGCTCGTCCAACCCCTGGATTCCGAAAAAATTATTGGTAGTGCCTGCAGCAATAACGAGTTTATCGAACGAAATGCGCTCGTACTGAGTGACAACCACCCTATCCGCCATGTCTATTTCAGTAACCTTTCCATAATTATAGCTTGTGCCGCGCATACTGCGGCGACGCAACTCACGACGAATCGGAAATGCTATATTAGCCGGTTCAAGACCGCTCGACGCCACCTGATAGAACAGCGGGGGAAAGCTATGGTAGTTCCTGCGGTCGACTATGACCACATCATATTTACGACGGTCGATACGTTTTGCAAGGGTAAGCCCTCCGAATCCGGCTCCCACAATGACGAGACGTTGTTTTTTATCCATAAAGCATAGTGTTTTCTTATTAACAACAATACGGCACGGCGGTTCTGCTTTCCTGTCCGTTTTTAATGGATACAACCCGGCGGCGCATCGTCTTCGATTATTTCGCCATAGCCAGTCTGAAAATCCTGCGCAACTGATACTATGCCAGACTATCAAAGCAACGAAGATGAATCCGATCTTGCCATGCACACCGCCAATTATATGAGCCAATACCCAAAATACCCCAAATGGATTCCAAAGGAAAGAATCACCATTGTAAGCAGCAATATTCAATCGCAAATGCTTAATTTGGTTCTTTTTTCATTACTATAAAAATATTGCCGGAATTGTCAGTTCCGGCAAGTAAAAGTTTCAAATATTGTGCCCGGTCTTTATCTTAAACGCAGTTTCTGCCCCGGACGCAGTGTGCTTTTTGAAGATATGCCATTCAACTTGCAGATGGTTGCCACTTTTGTGCCGTTGCGGGCCGCGATACGTCCGAGCGTATCGCCTTTACGTACCACATAGGACTTGCTACCGCCCTTGCCGCTCTTTGCTGAAGCCGGCGCCGGCTTGCTGGGGTACTTGGCACGATAGGCCTGCGCATACTCCGCATTGGCTTTCGGAGAAAAGTTGCGTGCGTTCTGGTAGGTATGTTTATCGAATGTATAAGAGTCGGTGTGTGTTGTCTGATTCGCAAAATCGAATATGGCACATGGATTAATGGCATATCCCATATAACGCGTTTCGAAATGCAGATGTGGACCTGTGGAGCGCCCGGTATTGCCTCCGAGAGCAATAGGCTGGCCTGCTTTCACATACTGATCAGGTTCGACAAGGAATGCCGAAAGATGGCCATAGACAGTCTCAAGGTCATTGGTGTGGCGAAGCACCACATATTTGCCATAACCGCGGCGCTCATAGTTTGTGATTCGCACACGCCCGTCAAAAGCCGCGTACACAGTGTCGCCGATATTTACTTTAAGGTCGACTCCTTTGTGCATGCGGCGGAAACGACGCCTATAGCCATAAGGAGAAGTAATATATCCTGGAACTGGCATTGCGAATTTTGACACATCTATTTCTGCCGTTTCCGGAACATCGATTCCGGTATAGCAGTTTACATGCTGGCTTTCCCAGCCTTCTGTGTAGATGTCAAATTCCGGCTCCTCCTCCTCGTTGAACAACGTTTCAAGATAGCGCGTGGTATTGTCGACCTGAGCGCCGGTATTTTCCTGATTTGCAAGAAGGTCGCCGTGCTGCAGGCGATGCTGGCCGGGGAGCTGATAGTTCTGCGCGGCCGCTGTGGCGCAACCAAGCATAACAAGCATTAATCCGGCAGTGATGTTTTGTATCTTTTGAGAGAGAATCATCAATTATTACTTTTTCCTAATGTTGGTTTAAAGTTCGTCCGGAGCATAAAGCAGACGAAGGGCGCAAGGCAGATAGTCAAATATTTCGCCGTCACGGAAAAAACGCTTGAGTTCTATAGCAGCATTTTCGGGGCTGTCGGAAGCATGCACGATATTTTCCTGACCGCTCATGGCATAGTCACCCCTTATGGTTCCGGGAGCGGCATTACGCGAATTGGTGGTACCTGTCATTGTCCTCACCACAGCCACTGCATCCTTGCCTTTAAGACACATAACAATAACCGGGGTTGCCGTCATTGATTCCAATATATCCGGAAAAAACGGACGGTCGACCAAATGTGCATAGTGCTCGCGCAGGATGGCCTCGTCAAGTTGCATCATTTTGATGCCACTTATGATGAGACCCTTGTGCTGAAAACGGGCGATGACGTCGCCTACAATGAAACGACGTATTGATGATGGCTTAAGGATTACCAGTGTCTGCTCCATATTTGTACCGGGAGCCTTATGCCCCCCCTTATCGCTTTCAAAATTACTAAATTCAGGCAGCAAACAGAAACTTTTGCTATTTAAATTTTGTGAATAATAATTTACAAAAGCAGCAACAACCAACAAATATCTAAATATCAATATCTTATACAAAATATGTTTTACAACATGTTTTACAACTTTCGCACAGACAGCCAATAATCTACGAGGGAGGGCATGCAACAAAACATCAAAAGGCCGGGCTATTAATAGCCCGGCCTTTTGATGTTTTGTAAGCGTACGGATTACATATCCATAGCCATATAGTGCTGGTAAGGATGGTCGCATGCAGGACACACCTTAGGCGGCTCAGTGCCTACATGTTCGTATCCGCATACGAGACACTTCCATGTTATGGCCTTGTCGCGTTTCCATACGGTACCGTCTTTCACCTGCTTCAGATATTTTTCGAAGCGCTCTTTATGGGTATTTTCCACTTCTGCGATAGCACGGAAATGCTCGGCTATTTCAGGAAAGCCCTCCTCGTCGGCCACTTGTGCGGCGTGGGTATAAAACTCCACTCCTTCCTTGTCTTCCTCATTAATGGAGATGGCGAGATTCTCGGCCGTAGTGCCTATTATGCCGGCATCAACGCTCATTGTGGCATCTACAGTGCCTCCTTCAAGCAATTTGAAAAACACTTTCCCATGACGTAATTCGTTAGCTGCCGTTTCACGAAACACTTCACCTATAGGAAAATATTCCTCTTTATCGGCCTGGGAGGCATAATAGGTGTAGCGGGCGTAGGCCTGCGATTCGGACATATAGGAATTCACCAGGTTAAGTTCGGTCTTTGTGCCCTTGATGCTTTTTTTAGATGTTTTCTTAGTATCTGACATGGCTGTTGTATTTGTGTTGATTTACACTATACAACAGCCATGCATAAAGAATGGTTCAGCATATGGACGCCGTTTCGGCTATCTTCCTGAATACATTTCCTCATAATAGCGCTCGTAAGCGCCGGAGGTGATATGATCCATCCAATCCTGATGTTCAAGATACCAGCGCACTGTTTTCTCAATGCCTTCCTCAAACTGCAGGGACGGTTCCCATCCGAGCTCGCGCTGTAGCTTGCGCGAATCTATAGCGTAGCGAAGGTCGTGGCCGGCGCGGTCGGTCACGTAGGTGATGAGTTTTTCGCTATGTCCTTCGGGGTTGCCGAGCAGGCGGTCGACGGTTCTTATTATAACCTTAATAAGGTCGATATTCTTCCACTCGTTGAAGCCCCCTATATTGTAGGTATCGGCTACTTTACCTTTGTGGAATATTAAGTCGATGGCTCGCGCATGGTCTTCGACGAAAAGCCAGTCACGCACATTCTCACCCTTGCCATACACGGGCAGCGGCTTGCCGTGGCGGATGTTGTTTATGAACAGCGGTATGAGCTTTTCAGGAAACTGATACGGACCGTAGTTGTTGGAGCAGTTGGTGACAAGTGTCGGCATTCCGTATGTGTCGTGATAGGCACGCACAAAATGGTCGCTTGAAGCTTTTGAGGCTGAATAGGGCGAATGCGGCTGGTATTTGGTGGTTTCAAGGAAAAACTCTGTGCCGAACGCATGATGATGCTCTGCCGAAGAAGCAACCGTGGTGAACGGAGACTCCACGCCTTCAGGATGTGTAAGTTCAAGCGCTCCGTACACTTCGTCCGTAGATATGTGGTAGAACAGCTTGCCTTCGTATTTGTCGGGCAATGTGTCCCAATATTCTTTGGCCGCCTGCAGAAGGGCAAGGGTGCCCATGACGTTGGTGCGCGCGAACGTGAACGGATCTTTAATGGAGCGGTCGACATGACTTTCGGCAGCGAGGTGTATTATGCCGTCGATAGCGTGCCCGCGCACAATACGGCGCATCTCGTCAAGGTCGGCGATGTCTGCTTTTACAAACGTATAGTTCGGCTTATCCTCAATGTCCTTTAAGTTGGCAAGATTTCCGGCGTAGGTAAGCTTATCGAGGTTTACAATGTTGTATTCAGGGTATTTATTGACAAACAGCCGTACCACATGACTGCCTATAAACCCGGCACCGCCGGTTATGAGTATGTTTTTTTTATAATTATCCATATCACCAGTTATGTTCGAGATTTGTCAGACAGCGGGCAAGAGAGTCGGTCCAATAAGGGACTTCAAGTCCGAATGTCTTCTTGAATTTTGTCTTATCAAGCACCGAATAGGACGGGCGCACAACCTTTGAGGGAAACTCGTCGGAATGGCAAGGCTGAATGTCGCAGTCTGCATTCTCGGAATATTCGGCAATCATTTTTGTGAAGTCGTACCACGAGCACACTCCCTCATTGGAATAATGGTAGATTCCCTCATTACCTTGCATCTGACGGCTTTCTATTATATGGAAAATAGCGTCGGCGAGGTCCTGTGCATAAGTCGGGGTACCGACCTGATCGAACACCACTTTCAGCTGAGGCTTCGTCGCAGTGAGGTTGAGCATGGTCTTTACGAAATTTTTTCCATATTCCGAATAGAGCCATGCCGTGCGGAATATGAGAGATTTCACTCCACTTTCCGCTATAGCCTGCTCGCCATGCAGTTTGGTGAGTCCATAAACGCCGGTGGGTGTCCCCTTCTGATCTTCCCGACACGGAACATTATATGGTTCTTTGCCGAAAACATAGTCGGTAGAGATGTGCACCAGCGTGCCGTCGTTCTCCTTTAACGCCTCTGCAAGAATACGCACTGCACCGGCATTGAGCAATTCGGCCAGTTCAACGTCGTCTTCGGCCTTGTCCACATTGGTGTATGCCGCGCAGTTTACAATTACCTTTATATCGTTTTCGCACACCATGCGCCGAACTGCATCAGCATCGGTTATGTCAAGCTCGGTCACATCGGTGAATATGTAATTGTCTTTTGAGCCTCTTGTGATGCAATTGCGCATGCAGCAGCCAAGCTGCCCGTTAGCGCCGGTCACTAATACATTCATTTCTAATCGTTCTGGTATAGAAAAGGAGATTCGAATTCTTTAAGCAGAGGATGGTTGGTGTCTTTCTCGCTCAGGATGGACTGCAACGGGTCAATGCGCCAGTCAATGCCGAGAGAAGTGTCGAGTATGGATATTCCTCCGTCGGCCTGCGGAGCATAATAGTTGTCGCATTTGTACTGAAACACGGCAACATCGCTCAGAACAGCAAAGCCATGGGCAAAGCCGCGAGGAATGAAGAACTGGCGGTGGTTGTCCTCCGTCAGTTCAACGGCCACATGCTGCCCGAATGTGGGCGAGCCGCGGCGGATGTCGACGGCTACATCGAGCACAGCGCCTCGCACACAGCGCACCAGTTTGGCCTGAGCAAAGGGCGGACGCTGGAAATGCAGACCGCGCATTACTCCACGCGTGGAACAACTTTCATTGTCCTGCACAAAGTGCACCGGTCCCACCTTCTCCTCAAATTCGCGCTGCGAATAACTCTCGAAAAAATATCCGCGCGAATCTGCAAAAACACGAGGTTCAATGATTACTACCCCTGGGATGGACGTTTCCTTCACTTCCATATCAGTCGAGGTTTTTAAATCCGGTACGGTCTATTTCGTCCACCACTTTAAGCAGATACTGTCCATACTGGTTTTTGAGCATCGGCTGAGCCACTTCCAGCATGCGCTCGCGCGAAATCCATCCCTGACGATATGCTATGCCTTCGAGGCATGCAATCTTAAGCCCTTGGCGCTTTTCCAGCACCTCAACATAGATAGACGCCTCGGCAAGCGAATCGTGCGTACCGGTGTCAAGCCATGCAAAGCCGCGTGGAAGCGTCTGCACTTTCAGTTCGCCGTCTTTCAGGAACTCCTGGTTGACGGTGGTGATTTCAAGTTCGCCGCGCGCCGAAGGCTTGATGGAGGCGGCAACATCCACAACCTTGTTTGGATAGAAATACAACCCTACCACAGCATAGTTGCTTTTGGGATTCTCGGGCTTTTCTTCTATGGAAAGACAATTGCCATCGTTGTCGAATTCGGCCACGCCATACCGCTCGGGGTCGTCCACCCAATAGCCGAACACGGTAGCCTTGCCGTCGCGTTCGGCTGCTACTACGGAATCGTTAAGCACTTTGGAAAATCCGGCTCCGTGGAAAATATTGTCGCCAAGCACGAGACATGCGGAATCATCGCCGATAAAATCCCGTCCTATGATAAACGCCTGTGCCAGACCATCGGGAGAAGGCTGCTCGGCATATTCAAAATGCACACCATAGTCTGAGCCGTCACCAAGCAGGCGGCGGAAACCGGGAAGGTCGTGCGGAGTGGAAATAATCAGAATATCACGTATGCCAGCGAGCATCAATGTGGAAATCGGATAATACACCATGGGCTTGTCGTAGACAGGAAGCATCTGTTTCGACACACCCTTGGTTATGGGATAAAGGCGGGTGCCGGATCCTCCGGCAAGAACTATTCCTTTCATAGATTAATACTTGATTGCCGCAAATTTAAGAATTATTTCCGAAACTTCCGAAAATTACCGGCAAAATCTCAGACTATCTTAGGTCGGAGAGCCGCACTGATATGTAGCATCGACTCTCTGACAGCTTGCCACATACTGATTGTATTCCATTCATGCGTCAGCCTTGTCCGAAAAGCTGCTTTCCGATACGTGGCCAACGCCGGATGCGTTCGGAGATATACATGCACACGAACAACAGCACAAGTGATAACACAGGCGAAAGCAGATACGTGAACGCATAAACGTCCATACAGGTAAAATCCATAGTCTGCGCCATCAAGGTTTCGAGGATGAACGATTGGATGATGTAGATGCCGAGTGTCTGACGCCCTCCCCGCGACATCGCACTCAGCATGCGGCGGCTGTGCCAATGTCTGAGGAGCATGAATACGAGGGATACTACGAGCAACGAACCGGCCAGGCCGAGGAAGAAGCGGTAGAAATTGACATAACACAGATCCTTGAATGCCATGAAATCGCCTTGCAACAGACGCGTCTTTATCTCCGGCATAATTGAAAATATACCGGCATCGAGAAAATACAGGAATACTGCAAAAACCGGCAGCGACACCCAAAACACCGCCTTGATGTGGGCCTTAAGCCAATCGATGTTGAACGACAGGCACCACCCCGCCAGAAAAAACGGGAACATGGAGTTAACCTTGAACATAGGGAATATTTGACTCACAACCAGAGATAATACCCCCCCCCACAGAGATTTACCTCTGCACACGGCGAGAGCCACATACAGCACGGCATAGCAGAAGAACAGGCTTTTAAGAAACCAAAGCCCCGACCACAGATAATAAGCCACGCCGCGCAGGCTGAAACTTCCTACGGAAAAGCGGCTGTCAAACAGCCCTATAGCGGCAAGCAACAGCAGGAACAACAACCCGAAGGAGAGGCACGGCCACAAGAGCTGGAAAAATTTCTTGCTTAAGAAGCGCCGGGGCGGCAGCTTCAACGACGAACTGGCGAAGAAACCCGAAATGAGCATGAACAGCGGCATATGGAACGAACTTATGAAATTGTACATTCCGTTTCCGGCAGCCGGCGCGTCGGAAAGATGCAGTATGACATGTCCCCACAACACCAAAAATATTGCCAAAAACTTGAGAACATCGAATTCAATAAGTCTTTGTTTAGTCATATGACAGTTCTTTATAAATCCTTAAATGCGTGTTCACCACCGACTTTATGTCGAACTCCTTCTCGGCCCGCGCCCTCGACGCCTGGCCCATGCGCAGGCGCATGGCGGCATCGTCTGCCAGCGAGGCGATGGCCTCGGCAAGCCTGCGGGCGTTCCGTGGAGCCACGAGGATGCCGTTGACACCGTCCTCCACGACGTCGCGGCAGCCGGTGGAGTCGCATGTGACTATCGGGCGGCCTATCGCCGACGCCTCTATGAGGGATTTCGGCACTCCTTCGCGGTAGTATGAAGGGAATGCCATTATGTGGCTGTTCTCCAAAAGCGTTTTTACATCGTCGCGCTCTCCGAGCCAGCATATGTATCTGCCGTCGCAGTGCTCACGCATGTATTCCTCCGTTATACCGGATTTGTTAGGGGTGATGCGTCCGCACAGCAGGAAACGCAGGCGCGAAGCGTAAGCAGGCTTTAGAAGCTCTGCCGCCTCGACGAGGTCGCACACGCCTTTTTCACGCACCATGCGTGCGGTGAATATCACGTTCACGGGGCCTGACGGCGGCTCGGCCACCGGACGGAAGTCCTCAAGGTCTATGCCGGAGCCTTTGGTGAATTCCACCTGCTTCTCTGACACCACTTTTTGCCTGAGGAATATGTCGAGGTCGTCGCTGTTCTGAAATATGACTTTGACGCCTTTGCGGCGGTTGGAAAAACGCATCACGCCGAGTATGCCGCGCGTCACCGCCGACAGACGGCCGCCTCCGTTGAAAAGCCCTCCGAGGCCGCTTACGGCGTTCACCACCCCCGGCACGCCGAGCAGACGGGCAGCCACGCCTCCCCAAAGGATGTTTTTGAGTCCTACGTGGTGCACTATGTCCGGCTTTTCTTTCCGGTACAGCCTGCAGAGGAAACGCAGAGTCCTGATTTCCTCCGCGGGGTTCATGCCGGTGGGGTTTATGGGCAAGTCGATGAAACGCAGGCCTGAGGACTCTATCTCGTGTCTTCTGCCGGTATCTTTGGCGGCTACTGCAACGTCGTAACCCGCCTCTTTCGCCGCAAGTGCCAAGGGGCTACGGTGCGACAAAAAAAAGCGGTCTTCGTTGACCACCATCAAAAGTTTTTTCATGAGTGATTTATGGCTTTGTACCTCGTATGGCCGCTGACTTCTGTCGGGCTACGGCTCATTTTGAGTCTGCGGGTATGTCTGAGAAATCCTTTCGGGATGATGCCTTGGACGGCCTTGATTTTTTTTACTTAAGTATCCTTTCGTACAATTCTGAGTATGTACGGGCGGTATTTTTGATGGAGTATTCGCCGGCCCGTGATTTACCGCCGTATACGCAACTGCTGTATAGTTCGGAATCCGTAAACAATAAATCTATGGTTCTGGCAAGCGCCACATAATCGCCTTGAGGAAACACGATTCCCGCACCTTCAACTACCTGACGCAGCCCTTCCACATCCGATGCAACCACCGGCGTACCCGCGGCCATGAACTCCACGGCTGTGAGTCCGAATCCTTCCCAATGCGAGGACTGTACCCCTATCGAGGCCTGGGCCATCAGTGCCTGCGCATCGTCGCGGTCGCCGAGGAAAAGCACCTGATTCTGAATGCCAAGTTCCAATGCCAACCGGCGGCAAGAGTCCATTGTTGCTCCCGTCCCGGCAAATGCAAGAGTCACTCCGGGCGTGGCAATGTGTTTCATTGCACGCAGTACTGTTGCATGGTCTTTTGCTTCGGTGAACCGCGACACCATAAGCACGGTCTTCTCAGGGAGTGCCCGTGATGGCGCCTCGACCGGAACGAGGCTTATGCCATTGTTCACTACCACCACCTTTTCGCTGTCACCGTCACAATAATCAAGCCAATGGTCGAGCGCGTCTTTTGTCTGCCGACTTATCGCTATCACCTTGGCAAGACGTCCGTACATCCATTTCTCAATAGGCCGAAAATACGGTTTTGTTCGTCTGTTATTGCTCGTGGAGTGCTCTGTGTATATGATCGGCTTGCCTATGCCGATATTGGCGAGCACTGTTTCATAAAGCACCGGAAACAGATGCGCGTGTACAATATCGGCTGATTTCATATAGGGCCGCAGGCGCGTAAGTATTGCAGGACTGTAGTTGGATTCAATACCGAGCGAATGGAGAGGGATGCCGGCGTTTTCTATCTGCTTTTCGAAGCGGCTTCCGGTCTTGCGGAACACTACCAGCTCAACATCTACGTCGAGTATCTTTAATTCAGGAAGCAGTTCCGACAGTAGTTTTTGTGCTCCGCCTGTTTCCAAAGACGAAATTATGTGTAGTACCTTCATCTTAAAAGCACTTGAAGCCTTCTTGATTTCTGTTTCTTATAATCTTGAGATATCGTCAATTACCTTTTTCTTAAAATCGGCTTGCGAACACAGGCTTTCCGAATCCTTAAGCGCCCGGCGGCTCATTCGGGCACGAAGGGCGCGGTCCTGCAATATGGTACGGATATTTTCCGCCAATTGCTGCACGTCGCCATTGCCGCAAAGCAAGCCGTTCTCTCCATGCCTGACAGTGAATGGCATAGCAGAGTTGTCAAAGCATACTATCGGCAGTCCGTAGCATTGAGCCTCGGCCAGCACCATGCCGAATCCCTCAAGAAGGGATGGAAAAACAAATATGTCGCCGCGGCATAACACCTCATGTTTTGTCTCCTTGGCTACGAAACCTAAAAACTCAACGGGCAGATTTCTTGTCCCCGCATACGATTTCAATTCATCCTCATATGAAGCGTCGACTGTCTTTCCTATAATCTGAAGCCGGAACCTGACGCCTTTTCCGCACAGGACAGCCAAGGCCTCAAACAGGTATTTCAGCCCTTTGCGCGGCTCAATCGTGCCTACATAGACAAGATTTCCTTCCGTCGGCTCCGGATTCTGTTCGGATTTTATGCGTTCGAATGGAATCGGCCACAGCATGACATTGCCGAATCCACGCCGTTTAAGCTCCATTTCGATATACGGACTTGGAGAGACTATGCGGCTTGCCGATTTCAGGAAAAGCAACTCCCCGAACCTGTATAATGCCCTTTTTAGACCGGAAAACTCAAGATATATAAAATGATGGTGCACGATAAGCACCCTTTTGCCGACTAATTTCAGCAAAAAAGACAGAGGCAGCAAATAGAAAAATGTCGAACTGTTCAGGAACACGCCGTCAAAGCCGCGCAGGCTCCATGCTTTCCTAATGCATTTCAACGGACTGAGAAGCTTGGACGCCAGCGTCCTGCGTGCAAACAACGCATCGCGATGCAACTCCACGACGTCGCATGACGAAATGGTCTCCCACAGATTATCCTCATACTTGTGCCCGCCGGTCACTGCTGAGGTTCTTCCTACAGGGTATATTACAACCCATCGCTTAATCATGCTTAATTATGTTTATCCACAAAATAGTTTATAATATCTTATTTTGTATCAAATGTGACTCCATCCATACCCGATCCTGCCACATATTTTTCACATCGTTGCTTACCCGTGCTTTTAACCCCGAACAATTCGCATGAGATATAATCCTCATATGGAGAAAATGGAAGTTGTGTAAGTCCTGGAAAAAGAAATGGACGTAATAGCAATAAATTGAAAGAAAAGATATAAGCAACCGCCACTATACGACTTTTACGCTCAAAGTATGTAACCATATAAGGCAAGCAAATGGATAAGCCAAACAGGCAATACCAACTTAAACGTGTACTAAAATAACTTATTTCCCATGTAAAACTTGTGATTAGAAGAAAAAGCCATAATAAATTTTGCCCCATGACCAATTTCGGTGATGAATCATAATAGCCATGTTTACGGTTACAATAAAGATATGTCAGATAGACTAATAGATAAAGAAAAAATGTGGCAAATACACCCCTCTGTGCACTCAATGCATCTTCTTTGACATAGTTATACGCTTTTTCAATCAACCCAAATTCAGAATTATAATCAGCAAGTGTAGTGATTATGCTTCCTACCCATTGAATTCTCATAACAAAAATTACTAATGAGACAATAAGAAATAATAATTGTGTGTGTATACTAATACGCTTGTTGATTATAAATAAAAGAGGAATAAATAGAATAGCCGAATTATGAAATAGATAAGCGATAAACACACATAACACGGCTTTTTTACGACTTCTAAAATTTAAGAAGAAAGCGTAATATAAAATGCCGGCAGCCAAAGCCTGGCGGAGGGCCTGCATTTCCATAAGCATATACGTAGAGCAGAAATAAGTCAATAAAGCGAAGAAAAAGAACTTCCGTGACACAAAATATTTAAGAGACTTAAATAGCAATTTGGTACAAATAATTGAAGCTACAAGAAAAAGTATTTGAGAATTATTTGTAAATGTTCTTAGGATAATACTAAATATAGAAAAGCCTAATTCCCATTGGTTTTTTTTCTCAAACGATTCAAAGGAGTCGTATTTGAATATGTCGTAAATTGTATCCCCTCGATAGAATGCCTTTGCATAAGCAAAATAATCTACTCCTAAATTATACCTCATTCCGGCAATATATACGAAAATTAAAAATGCTATTACATACAATAATTTGTAATGTTTAAAACGTGGACGGACATAACACTCCCATCCGCAGAAAAAAAGAAATAAGAAAACACAAAAGTATACCATATACTACATGGTTAACGATAGATTATTGCTCTTATCTGATGCTTCAAGAATGAGACCGCATCAAGAACATTGAGTAGTATCTTTCCGGAATAATAGTTATATGCAATGTCAGCAGATAGCCACTCAGACATTTTTCTAAAATACAAACCACGATATATTATAATAGTATTGTTATCTGTATATTGCCTCCAAAGTTTATTAATCCTAACAAGAGTCTGTTTCGATTCCGATTCGCCATAAGCTGCAATCGTCGCCCTGATTAGCTGGTTTAATCCAAAAAAGGGCAACACACTATTCCAAAAATAAAATCCGCAATCATATCTTTCAATAAAGCATCTGAATGCTTGGTTCATAGCTTCACCCACCAAAATCCATTCACAACTTGGGCGCTTACGTTTTGTCAACGATGACGTATATATATCATAAACATATTTATAATTTATTTTATCAGATATATAAATGCTATCACTATGGGTGTAATATTGGGCAACAAATAGATGATCCTCGTTGATAGAGAGTGCTGTATTGAATCTGATATTATTCTGGTGAATTATAGCTCTTTTAAAAAGTTTTGCAACAGGACATCCATTTTCCAAAATACAACTTGAAATCACTTTACTCGGATTGTCAGATAGGTTGAAATAGTCTTCTGTATAAGAGAAAAAATGTTTTGTATGGTTGTTATGCGGGAAAACGTAGTCGATACCTTGAATATATATATCTGCTAACCTTACCGTGAAATTGAAATCCTCAAGATACGATGGTAATACGAAATCGTCAGAATCAATGAATGTGATGAACTCTCCTTTTGCTGCATCTATGCCGACGTTGCGAGCAACGCTGACACCCGAGTTTGGCTGGTCTATAATTCTTATATTATCGTGACGACAGGCGTATTCCTTGCATATGAGTAATGAATCATCCTTACTTCCGTCATTTACAAGAATTATCTCATAATCCTTTATAGTTTGTGCCAGAATTGAGTCCACACACCGTCCTATGGTTTTCGCAGCGTTATAGACAGGAATTATAATACTTATCATATTTATCTTACAATGAGCTTAAGGAAACCATAAGGGCTTCTATAAATTCATGGCCATATTTCAAATCGGGTTCCATGTAATTGCCCTCTCCCCATTCATTCCAAGACTTCAAGAACACGACAGGTTCCGTTTCTTTCTTTGCATTTGCTATTCTTAGCATTTGCATAAAATGCTTTTTGACGTGTTCAGGAGCCGGGTCGGTCAGCACCCATCCATTGTTTCCGCTTCTCGGAGTATGGTCCCAATTCGGGATAATGGTAGGACACACCTTCTCTTTATTATCAAGCGATGTCACGAAATGCGGGTATACTTTCTTGTACTCACGTGACAACGGACGATTTAACACGTGGTGCGCCAATGGATATACAAACTTTTCCAAAATATTGTATTGAGACATCAGAGCCTCATATAATCCTACCGTATTGATAATATCAAATCCTTTGCCAATCAAATCATCGTAGCGTTCTTCAAAAAAGCGTTCCTGCAACTGGGCTATGAAGCATATGCCTCCAAGCCCTTCTTTTTCCGCAAGCGCATTCCACAGACTGATGAAGCCCGTAATATCAGGAAAGGCATCGGGTTTATAAATCATGAATGCCGGCTTGCCATCGATGCGAATATAGCGGGGGTCTTTAAATGCAGGCAGAAGCCGGTAGAAATGGGCAATGTGATCTTCGTCGCCGGGATAGGTCTGCTCCACGAGCATCTCTTTGGACGTGCCTTTGCCGTCCTTGTCCCAGAACTTCCTGTGCCACGATTCGTTGGCCCAGCAGAGCATGAAAGGAAAATCGGGCTTGCCGAGGCGCAACACCTCGTTGAACGGCAGTTCGAGTTCCTCCTTGCCGTTACCGAACCAGTAGTGGTAGTAGCAGAACCCGTATATTCCGGCTTCGCGGGCGAGTTGGGCCTGCGCCTCCCTCACTTCAGGCAGACGCAGGTCGTAGAATCCGAGGTCGGCCGGCACGTGCGGCTGGTAGTGCCCACGGAAAAGCGGCCGGGCTTTGGCCACGTTGGTCCACTCTGTGAACCCTTTGCCCCACCATCGGTCATTGTCGGGCGTAGGATGGTACTGGGGCAAATAGAATGCGATTACTTTAGGTTTTGACATGATGAATTATTGTAATTCGTCCGTGTGTTTTATGCAATAGGGCTTTCAAACCATCCAATGGATGAATAGAAGTGTTTCCATCTGCTTCTTACGTTATCAAAGGAATTGCTATGCGGGTCGCGGTTTATGGTGTCCACTATCTTGTAATTGAGGGTTTCAAATGCCGACTCCTCATCAAGACTGCCAATGACAGACAATATATTGTCATTCATATCTTCATAGTTCTTAAATAAAAATGGGGGCAAGTCGTTGAAATCAAAATAATCCTGAGTGAAATTCGGCTGCAGCACTCCAAAACCGATTCCTCCATTAAGAAACTGCCCTGATGAATAACCGTCCCACCCTTCGCCGAATGAAATCGTCCATTTTGCTTTTTGCTGAATCTTGCAAAACTCAGGGAATGGAACAGGCCATGTATCATAACACTCAATTCCGGCAGCCAAAAGTTTGTCTTTAATTTCATCCCTGTATGGAGATTGATCCGGCGATAGTATGCACAGGTTCTCTTTCCGGCGGTAAGGAACCGGTGTCTGTTCCAAATCGGGAAACCAAGCGCCTACATGCACAGGCGAATATTTAAGATATGGGAATGACAAATCTTTATTAGCATTGAATGCCAACGTCATGGACACATTTTCTATGCGTCCTTTCAAGTTCATAATATCCCGGACTGACGGCATGAAATCCTGATTTTGATTCAGAATATTAACATGAACTTTATCCAGATAGTGCCTATGCTTTTTTTTATTGAGAAGTTGGAGCAAGTCTAAAGTACCTGCATCGTATACGTGAATTATAACTTTCGCTTTCCTAAACCATGGCTTCAGAAAATACCTTAAATTGATGATTCTGTGAGGCGACTTGAATTGAGTATACCTTTCAAAACGCTGAAACCTATCGGTTATAGCCATATATATTTCTTTGTCCGGAAACAACTCTTTTGCAATGTCGGTCATATTGGATATGGACATAGTGCCCCCGCATATCATATTTTTGTTGGGGACGACAAAAACTATTTTATCCTTTTCCGATATGCCCGAGAATATAATAGATGCATGTTGGATTATCGCGCTTTTAATGGCAACAACTACATGTTTGCACTTGCTTAAAGTTCTACGTAATGCCATATGTGTTTAATTAATTAAGATTAGGATGTGTGAGTGTAAATTGGCGACACAACAATTCTCATCTCAAGGAAATCTGCCTTTACACATTCTGAGCCTACAAATTGAAATCCCAAAGATTGGTAAAGCTTAATTGCAGCAATATTCCTACGGTGAACTTCCAATTTTATTTCAGATAAACCGAGATGGAAGAATCCATACTCAATTATCAACTGCGAAGCCTTCTTCGCTACACCTTTTCCCCAATAGTCCTTATTCCCGATAAAAATATGATAGTCGGCCTTTCCATTGGAAACATCCGTTAAATAAATGTTGCCTACATAAACCCCATCAGCAACAATTGCGCAACGATAGTCGGATTTTAGTCGTGTTTTTTCGATGGCTTGTTTTATCCAGTTAAGTTCGTCTTCAATGACTATTGTATGCCCATATGTATTGGCTGTATATTTAAATACTTCCGGATCGTTTCTCCATTTTACCGAAATATATGCATCCTCGGGTTCGAGAGGGCGTATTTTCACTTCCATTCAGAGTGTGGTTTAAAACATCTGTTACTATAAATCAAAGCACATCAACCATTTATCATTTCTATCCTCTACCACCCTATAGCCTAAACGGGAATATATAGAAAATGCTGACAAATTGTTTTTATGAACTTCCAGACCGACTGTTTCTATCCCTTCGCTTTTAATGTGCCGGTGCAGTTCCGTCAGCATGCAAGCACCTATGCCTCTGCGTCTTTTAGCTCCATCAACCCATACAAGTGGAATATAGGCCTTATGTTCTTTATGATTAGTGTAGAATGCCACAAGCGAATCAACCTGTTCGGCGTCCATTATAAGGAATTCGGCACGCTCGGAAAGTTTGATTGCATACCCTTGAATATCAACTTGTTGCGATAGGGGGGGGAGAATTGGGAGCTCATTCTGAACAATAGCCGCTCTATATCGCATGCAGAGAAACGTATAATTTTACTTCTTTCTGTCATTTTTTATACAATTGATTATTCTTTCCATGTCCTTATCGCCGTATCTTTGGTCGCAGGGCAGAGGCAACAGATTCTGTGCAAAATCGTATTCAAGAGTTTCATTGCCACACCATTCCATTACGTTAGGCCAATATTTTGCCACGAAAATATCCTGTTCGATAAGTTTTGAACGCAATGTCGTGTCATCACTCCAATATGGGTAAATCATCGGGCATTGAAATGTATCCATGTCCGGTATGTTTAGACGGTTGGAGGTGGCAAGCTCACAATGCAGTATCTCAAAATTTCTACGACGCCGGTACTTAACTTCTTCAGAATCTATTCCAGCCAAAATTGTCTTTGTGAGTTTCGACATCGCTGTAAGAGGTGCGTAGTCCAAAGCTTTGTCATTATTCTGAAAATCGCCATAGCCACTGCGTGCCCCTGAGTCTATTCTTTTCAAAAGGTGTGAACATCGCTGGAATGAATGCCCTTGCTGAAGCGGCAAATCATGGCTCACCGGCGTAAATGCGACTCCTCCGTCAGGGACACCGAAGAATTTACGCGGACTATAGAATTGATGTGAGCTCAATATTTCAGGCGAGTACCAAGCTTGCGAGGCGTCTATAATTAAATGTGGCAGAATGCTTTTATCACATCCCAGCTTCCATATATAGTCATCTTTTATACCAAAATAATTGT
Organism: Muribaculaceae bacterium; assembly: GCA_009775265.1. Lineage (GTDB taxonomy): Bacteria > Bacteroidota > Bacteroidia > Bacteroidales > Muribaculaceae > CAG-873. The sequence continues at coordinate 5,584 of VSPG01000001.1, read as the reverse complement.
TGACGATAATATAGTCGTCATCGCCTAATTTTGGCCACACATCTACTTCTAACCGGTCATTGATATTGTAAAATTCGTAATGAAGCCCCAGTTTGCTCATCGGCTGCAGCAATACTTCACAGGTATAATAAGGGATCCATACAGTGGACGGCAATCGGGGCATTGTTTTAAAAATAAATTCCAGCGCATTCCTGCCGGAATTGACAAGTATTGCCGTCGAATGGAGGAACGCATTTCCTCCCGGCAATTCAAGACCGAAATATCCCCCTATTACAGGTTCTGTCATGCCAGACTTATCTTTATCCATTCTCGCTGGGATACCAAAGCAGCCTGCAGCAACACGTCAGTTGGGAATTTCATGACAAGCGTGCCCAGAGAATCATTTGCTCCACGGAACGCATGTACGGCATCACCTGGCGATACCAACAATGCCTTTTCAACCACATATTGCTGCATGTCTTTACGGATGTCCACTCCGTTAAATGTTCCATCCGATTCAGAATGCAGCACTATTTCTGCCCAATGGCCTTGCTGCACTTTTTGTTCAAGATTATTAATCGGCATTCCAAGAGCTCCGCGCACAGCGGCTTCTATCATGTCGTTGCCGGAGATGAGACGCTCCATTTCCGCCAACCTGTTGCCACCACCTCTTGGAGAAAGTTCCATGATGTATGGCTTGCCATCGACGGATATACGTGTCTCGACATTGTAAATCGATGTGCGTAACCCAAGCAAGTTTACAAGCCGCTGTATTTCTTTTTTTAAATACTGCTCTTCCTCTTCACTGAAAGTAGAAGGCCAACTAAAGGCACTCGGCGTGTATGGATTTGCAGCTTCATCATCGAATCTTTGTGCATTGAATGTAGTAAGAACCATCTTGCCGTCGACGGAAAAACTATCGCAATCGGAACTGCACCCTTCCTTCTCTATGAACTCCTCTATTATAACATTTCCCGAAATTGAATTCACTTTAGCTTTTTGAAAAGCATCAGCAAGTTGAACGGGGTTGTCCACCCTCGTAACACCTTTGCTTCCCGCAGAATCAGTCGGCTTTACGATTATCGGAAAAGTATAACGTGGTAAGTCTTCCAAAGCATCCGAAAGTTCTTTATACCCTCCGGCTACCGGAACATTAAAACCATTCTCTGTAAGAAAGCGCCTGAAAAGATCCTTGTTCTGCAAGATGCAGACGGAACTGTAAGTGCCTGCAAAAGGAAGTCCCATCTGCTCCGCAACATATGCCGCAGTGACAACGCCGGGGTCAACAGCAAACGACATAATACCATCAATCTTCAATCTTTTTGCAAGTTCCAGAACAGCATCCTTATCAACAATACTGACATTGTGATATTCATCGGAATATTTATGGGCGATATTGTCAGGAAGATAATCGCAGGTAATCACATGAACGCCGAGTTTATGGGCGGCATCAATCACAGGCTTGAGATATATCAGTCCTCCTAATAACAGAAGCTTTTTCATTCTTTGCGTATGGTATCTATAATTCGTTCGACATCGCTATTTGTAAGGGTATGATGCATGGGCAAGCAAATCACAGAAGAAGCCATGCAGCGGGCATTGGGAAGATTTTCAGGGTTGGCAGAAGGAAGGCCGCGATAGGTGGAGAACTCACTGATTAGCGGATAAAAATACCTCCGTCCGAGCACATTGGATTCACGCATCTTGAAGTATAATTCATCTCGCGTCATACCATACTTCTCTTTATCTACGAAGATGGGGAAATAAGAGTAATTGTGACGCACACCTGGCATGTCATCGAAAAATGTTATGCCCTCTACGCTCCGGAGCGCCTCCCGGTAGGCAACAGCAACTTTATGACGTGCTTCTATCGCATCGTCCACCTGGCGCAGATTGAGCAAACCATATGCAGACCGCATTTCGTCTACTTTCGAGTTTATTCCGGGAGCTACAACCTCTGTTTCGCCTGCAAAACCGAAGTTTTTAAGATAATCAATGTGTTTCTTTGTTTTGGCATCATGCATCACCATGGCTCCGCCTTCAATAGTATTGTATACTTTGGTTGCATGAAACGACAAAGTAGACATATCTCCTGCATTAAGAATCGACTCGCCATTAACTTCCACTCCGAAAGCATGCGCTGCATCGTAAACAACTTTAAGCCCGTATTTATCGGCTATCTCTTGAATACGGATGGTGTCACATGGTTTTCCATATACATGCACCGGCATTATTGCAGTAGTCTTAGGAGTTATTGCAGCCTCGATTCTCTCGGGGTCTATGTTGCCGGTGGATGGGTCAATGTCAACGAATACAGGTTTTATACCATTCCACCAGAGGGAGTGAGTTGTGGCCACAAAACTATAGGGCGTAGTAATCACCTCTCCTGTAATACGCAGTGCCTGCAGTGCTGTTATCAAAGGAAGCGTACCGTTTGTGAACAGGCTGACATACGGAACTTTCAGATATTCTGCCAAAGCCTGCTCCAGCCGCTGATGAAAACTACCGTTATTTGTAATCCATTTGCTTTCCCATATTTCTTTCAGAAGCGCGTGAAACTCGTCAAGATCCGGCAGCAACGGGGATGTCACTGTAATCTGGTGTTTATTTTCCATGTATATATGTGTGTTGATTATTATTCAGTATTCAAAACCCACGCCTTTGCCGTATAAAAATGACAGAAACTGTATCTTAAATTCCTAAATTCATTTTTGTCTTATAAAAGACTTGAGTTCACGAAAATCCGATGAACGGGTTGCGATAGCAACAAGCAGATAGTATACCATTCCTGTCAGACACCCAACGATAAGTTTAAGTAATGGCAAGGAAATGAACAAGGTAACAAACCATACAAATACCCCCATGGACAGAGAGTAAAATAGAGAGGGGCACAAATCGCGCATTTGTTTCAGAAAGCCAACATGAATCAGTTTTCCTGTGTAATGCGTGTTCACTGCCAGACAAATAATTGATATTGCTACGGTTCCTGCTGTCATAGGAATCAGTCCGAAGGGTATAGTAATGCACAATATCCCTATACCGATAATTTTTTTTATCACTTCTACTCGCAAGAAAAGATCAGAACGGCCTTTGACTACAAGTAAATTGAGATTTATGGCGTGTATGGGATACCACATCATGCAAAAACAAAGGATGCTAATCAGAGTGGCCGCGAACAACCATTGTTCCTTTAGAAGAATAAGTACCAAAGGTTGAGCTAAAACCGCAAGACCGACCATCAATGGAAAGACTATAAATGCCGAGAGCCGTAAGAAGCGACGATATGCCCCACGTAAACGTTCGTCATCATTTTGAATCGTGCAAAGCACAGGGAATGTCACACGTTGAAAAATATTAGTGATATTAGAGGATGGAAAAGAAGAAAATTGTTGTGCTCTGGTATAATAGCCGAGATCAGAAGCTTTGAATAATTTACCAATTACCAATAAATATATATTATTATATACAGTTTCCAATAATGCACTCATGGCAAGTTTGGAACCAAACGAAAACAATTCTCTAAATGAGCGCCAAGAATAAAGCCATTGTGGACGCCATTTTGACAGCACCCATAACATCAAACAATTTACTGTTTGATTTGTTAGTTGAAACCAAACAATTGCCCAAACGCCGCATCCTCCATAAGCAGTGGCTATACCGACTGCTCCAGAAACCACAGCAGCAGTCAATGAGGCTTTGGCCTGTGTACGGAAATCAATATGTATTGTGAAAATAGCACGCTGAACTCCGGCCAACGAACCTATTACAATGCTGAGTGAAATCACCCGGGTCAGCGCTATAAGCTGAGGCTCATTATAAAAACGGGAGATTAGAGGAGCACATATAGCCAATATCAGATAAAGGACAATGGCAACTACGATATTAAAATAAAATACCGTGGAATTGTCTGTTTCCGTTCGTTCTTGCTTCCGGATAAGCGCCTGAGAAAAACCACTATCAACCAGGGTTTGTGATATTGCAATGAAAATTGTAAGCATACCTACCAGGCCATAATCGGCAGGTGTCAGAACTCTGGCCATTAAAATCATGACCACAAACATTATTCCTTGTACGGAAAAACGGTCTATGAAACTCCATATAGTGCCTTGAAATGTCTTATGTCTCAGAGATTCTGCCATTATTAATATTGGTACAATAGACTTATACCGTTAAAAATGGAATTATAAGAGCAGACGGGCTTTGTCAAAACGGTTGGCATCGGGGCGGACAAAGAGTTCGCCAAGGGCTGCTTTGTCAAAAGAACGGCGTGAAGAAGCAGGGAGGATTCCGCTGTGAGACAAGGCAGCAGCGAAGCGCATGTGCAGTTCCAGCAACGGCGTGGGAATGAGGGATGGCGTGTCCACGAAGTACCTGTCGGCGCAGCGGTGCTTGAGGGCTGACTGGTCTGTAGTGAACATGAATAAGTCTTCCTGTACAAGCAGGATGGCTCTCGTTATAGCTTCAACATCCCCGGACGCGGAGAAACTGCCGGAAACGGATATTTCATTCACCCATTTCGCAAGTTTGTCGGCATACCATTGCATATGGCGCGTCTCAATCATGGTACTATGCAGCATTCTGCGACCGACTATTAAAAATGCGTCATTACATAGTTCTTTTATTCCATCTTGGAAAAATGCTTTCAAGATGCTCGATTCCACAATGTCTGCAATACGCTTGATTTCCGAATCGTTTCGCACGATGCCGGCAGCCTCGGCATATGCTTCCATAATTGCCGGCAAATGCCTGATTTCTACATATCCGCAACAATTCTCAAACTCTACCAGCAGACGCTCTATTTCTTGCTTGGCCAGACGTCTGCATGATACAGAAGAAGCATGCAGCTGTACAAGATAGCGAAGACATGGGATATAATCCATTCCATCCCTGAGCGAGACCTTACGGACTTCAGAAAAAAGTTCATCCGGCAGCACACGGCAAATGCCTACCCGTGAAGGGATAGGCGCTGTATCAATGCAATAATGACGAGTAAGTGAAATCATCCCTATGCGGGATAGCGTGTTTTTATATTGTCATCAGAAGATCCGGATGGATGAACGGCAAGGCTATGCAGCATATGCCGTCTATTTTCACCACCACATGGCGGTTTCGCTCGATGCGCTGTACATATCCTTCATATCCTTCAAAAACTCCACCGGTTACACGCACGCGTGAGCCATGGCTAAGAGTGGTTTTATTAAACACCTGACAGCGTGTGCCATCGTCGGCTGTAAGCAATCTGAAAAGATGCATCTGCTTTGCCGGAATCGGTTCAATAATATCAAACGCCGGCATGCGGAGTATCTTAAGCCATTCGGGAGAGAGTTTTTCTTTTGCAAGACGTTCGAATGTCTCCACCTGTTTTTGAGAGGTTTCGACGAACATCACTTTAGGGATAAGCGGCCGTAAAATACTTTTTCCGGAAGGATGTTTGGCTGCAGCAAGAGGCACGTATATGTCACTGCACAAAGGTCGCAGGAAATCTTCTGTCCGGTTTAATGAGGAAGTCTTCAGCGCATACCAGTTTAGAGAATCGGTGTCCATTTATGGTTTGCTTTAGACAAAACTTCTTTTCTCCCGCGTATAACACGGGAGCAGCACAGAC